>NZ_JBIBUU010000002.1:0-596553 GCF_043079735.1 Streptomyces sp. NPDC015144
GTTGATAGGCCAGATGTGGAAGCCCGGTGACGGGTGGAGCTGACTGGTACTAATAGGCCGAGGGCTTGTCCTCAGTTGCTCGCGTCCACTGTGTTTGTTCTGAAATAACGAACTGCCGTGTTGTTGTCCGGTTGGTTCAGAATTTCATAGTGTTTCGGTGGTCATTGCGTTAGGGAAACGCCCGGTTACATTCCGAACCCGGAAGCTAAGCCTTTCAGCGCCGATGGTACTGCAGGGGGGACCCTGTGGGAGAGTAGGACGCCGCCGAACTTCTTTTACGGGAAAGCCCCGTGTCCTTTGTGGACACGGGGCTTTTCTGCGTTTACCCCCATTTCCCCCGGAGTATTTCGCCCAGGGGGTGTTGTGGGTCATTGGGGCGTGACCAGGTGGGTGTCGTAGGCGAGGATGACCGCCTGGACGCGGTCGCGGGAGCCGGTCTTGGCGAGGATGCGGCCGACGTGGGTCTTCACCGTCGATTCGGCGAGGTGGAGCCGCTCGGCTATTTCCGTGTTGGACCAGCCCTGGCCGATGACGGTGAGGATTTCCCGTTCCCGCTCGGTGAGCGGGGCGAGGCGCGCGTCCACTGATGCGGGGCCACCCGGAGAGACCGGGAGGTGCTGTACGTATGCGTCGAGCAGGCGGCGGGTGAGGCTGGGGGCGACCACCGCGTCGCCGCAGGCCACGGCCCGGATACCGGAGAGCATCTCCTCCGGCAGGGCGTCCTTGACCAGGAAGCCGCTGGCGCCGGCGCGGAGACCGTCGTACGCGTACCGGTCGAGGTCGAAGGTCGTGACGATCAGGACGCGGGTGCGGGGAGCCGTTCTGACGATGCGGCGGGTGGCCTCGATGCCGTCGAGCAGGGGCATCCGGACGTCCATCAGGACGACGTCCGGCTGGTGGTGCTGGGTGAGCTCCAGGGCTTCGAGGCCGTTGGCGGCCTCGCCCGTCACGGTCATGTCGTCCTGGCTCTCCAGGAGCATGCGGAAGCCGAAGCGCTGCATGGGCTGGTCGTCCGCGATGAGCACGGTCGTCACGAGGGGGTGTCCTCCAAGGGGAGCCGGAGCCGTACCCGCCAGCCGGGGACGGGCGCGGAGGCCGGTAGCGGGCCCGCTTCGAGCGTGCCGTCGTAGAGAGAGGCGCGCTCGCGCATTCCGGCGATGCCCTGGCCGCCGCCCCGTGCGCCGGGCCCCGGACGGGCGGCGGTGCCGGTGTCGGTGATGACGGCCTCCAGTTCACCGGGCCGGTAGGTCAGGGTGACCTCCGCGGACGGCGGTGGCTGGGTTCCGCCGTGCTTCAACGTGTTGGTCAGAGCCTCCTGGACCACCCGGTAGGCCGTCAACTGCCGTCCGGCGGTGGGGGCGAGGGCGGGAGGCGTGCCGTGGACGCGCAGGGTCACCGGCAGGCCGGCCGCCCGTACGCCGGTCAGGAGCGCGTCCAGGTCGTCCAGGGTCGGCTGCGGGGCGCGGTCGGCCTCGGCGGCGGGGTGGTCGTGCAGGACACCGAGGAGCCTGCGGAGCTCGGTGAGGGCCTGGCGGCTCGTCGTGCCGATGGCCTCCAGGGCCTGGGCGGCGCGTTCCGGGCTGCGGGCGGCCGCGTAGGCGCCGCCGTCGGCGAGGCCGGTGATGACGGACAGGTTGTGGCCGATGATGTCGTGCATCTCGCGGGCTATCCGGGTCCGTTCGGCGGCGGCCGCGAGAAGGGCCTGCTGGTCGCGTTCCCGTTCCAGCCGGCGGGCCCGGTCGACGAGAGCCTCCGTGTACCCCTTGCGCGTACGGACCACGAGCCCCAGCATCGCCGCGAGCGCGAACGCCCAGAGGTGGGGGACGGCCGTCTGGTTCCAGCCGTCCGGCTGGAGTGCCCCGGCGGCCAGGAGTGGTACGGCCATCAGGGCCCCGGCACCGGCGAGGGCCCGCCCCGGCAGGCGCAGCGCGATGTTGAAGACGGCGATCTGCTGGAGGTAGGCGGCCTGGACGACGGCGCCGCACCAGACGTTCACCAGCGCGACCGGTGCCATGAGGACCAGCACGGCCATCGGGTGCGTACGCCGCCACAGCAGGGGTACGGAGAAGGCCGCGCTCACCGGCAGGACCAGTGAGGCGGGCACCTCCGGGTTCACGGCCACCGTCCGCCAGCCGCCCGTGGTGACGTCGAGCAGGGCGACGAGCGTCCAGAAGGCGGTGAGGAGCACGTTCCAGACCATCGGGCGGCGGTGGTCGAGGGCGCGGACGCGTCGGAGGAGACGGTCGAGGGCGTGGGTGACCGGGGTGGTGGCCCGGTCGGTGCCGGGTGTGCGGCCCGTCTCGTCGTCCGTCGTCACGTGCCCGTCCTCGCCGTCCCCCGCCCCCTCCCGGATCATGCGTCGCGTCGACGCAGCAGCAGGGCGGCGCAGCCCAGGATCGCACCGGCCCACAGGCACAGGGCGAGCAGGGCGCCCGCGGTGGAGGCGTCGCCCGGCGACGGGGTGGCGGAGCCGAGGGCGGCGGCGGCCCGGGTGGGCCCGTACGCCAGGGCGGTCCTCAGGCTCTCGTACGGGAGTGCGGCGAGGATCTGGGGGAGGACCAGCACCCCGCCGATGTAGGCGCCGATGGCGCCGGGGACCGAGCGGAGGAGGGCGCCGAGGCCGAGGCCGATCAGGCTCAGCAGGGTGATGCCGACGGCGGTGCCGGTGATCGCCCCGAATACGCCCGGGTCGGTCAGGGAGGCCGCCTGGTCGGTGTCCTGGAGCCAGATCTGGGCGAGGACGAAGGTGAGCAGGCAGGTGGCGAGCATGGTGGTGAAGACCGTGGCAGTGAGGACCGCCGCCTTCGCCCAGAGGACCGGCAGCCTGCGGGGGACGGCGGTGAGCGAGGCGCGGATCATGCCGGTCGCGTACTCGCCCGCCGTCATGAGGACGGCGAGGACCGCGACGCACGGGGCGGCGAGCAGTGAGCCGTAGAGGACAAGGACCACGGTGTCGATGTCGGAGTCGCCGCCGTCGCTGGTGTAGGTCGTGCCCATGAGGAGCCCGACGCCGAGGATCAGGACCGACGCGGAGGCCAGGGTGGTCCAGGAGGAGCGAAGTGAGCGGAGTTTGTGCCACTCGGAGCGGAGGATGCGGGCCGGGGTGATCCGGTACGGGCCCGGTGCTGTGGTGGGGAGGGTTTCGGTGGTCATACGGGGGCTCCGGTGGGTTCTGGGGCGGTGGTGATCCGGTATTCGACGGATTCCTGGGTCAGGTCCATGAAGGCCTGTTCCAGGGAGGCGGTCTGCGGGGTGAGTTCGTGGACGGGGATGCCGTGGGCGGCGGCGGTGCGGCCGATGTGGGCGGCGTCCGTGCCCCGGACGGTGAGGTGGTCGGGGGCGGTGGTGGTGACGGTGACGGCGGGGTCGGGGGTGAGGAGCCGGCGCAGGGCGTCGGCCCGTGGGGTGACGACCTTGACCTGGGCGCCGCCGGCCGAGGCGACGAAGTCGGTGACCGTGGTGTCGGCGAGGAGGCGGCCCCGGCCGACGATGATCAGGTGGTCGGCGGTGAGCGCCGTCTCGCTCATCAGGTGGGAGGAGATCAGGACCGTACGGCCCTCCCCGGCGAGGGACCTGAGGAGGTTGCGGATCCAGCGGACGCCTTCCGGGTCGAGGCCGTTGACGGGTTCGTCCAGGACGAGCGTCGACGGGTCCCCGAGGAGAGCGGCGGCGATTCCGAGGCGTTGGCCCATGCCGAGCGAGAAGCCCTTGACGCGCCGGTGTGCGACGGCGGTCAGTCCGGCCAGGTCGAGTACGTGCTCGACGCGGTGGCGCGGGATGCCGTGGGTGTGGGCCAGGGCCATGAGGTGGTGGAAGGCGGTGCGTCCGGGGTGGACGGAGCGGGCCTCCAGGAGCGCGCCGACCTCGGTGAGGGGTGCGTGGTGGGTGCCGTACGCGCGGCCGCCGATCGTGGACCGGCCCCGGGTGGGGGTGTCCAGGCCGAGCAGCATGCGCATCGTGGTGGATTTCCCGGCGCCGTTCGGGCCGAGGAAGGCGGTGACGGTGCCGGGGCGGACCGTGAAGTCGAGGTCCTGGACGACCGTCCTGTCGCCGTATTTCTTGGTGAGTCCGTATGCCCTGATCATGCGTTCGACGCTACGGAGCGGGGCGCCGGGCGGCGTCGGACCGGGGAGGGTATCTGGCGGTGCGCGTGGTACCGGGGTACGACATGGGCCGTCGGCGGGTCGGGAATGTCGTTTGCGCAGGTCCCGGGCGGGCGACAGGATCGGTGAATGGAACATGTGGTGAGAACCGTGCGTGCCGAGGAGTGGCCGCAGGTCAAGGAGTTGCGGCTGGCGGCTCTGCGCGATCCGGTCGCGCCGGTGGCGTTTCTGGAGACGTACGAGCAGGGCGTGACCCGCTCCGACGCGTTCTGGCGGGAGCGGGCGCTCAACGCTTCGGAGGCCGGGAGCGGTGAGGTGCGGCAGTTCGTCGCCGTGGCGCCGGACGGGCGGTGGGACGGGAGTGTCACCGTGCTGATCGAGCGGCCGGACGCGGAGCTGGCGTTCGGAGAGCGGGTCGACGTCCACCAGGCGCATGTGGTCGGTGTGTTCGTACGGTCCGGGGCGCGGGGTGCGGGGCTGGCCGAGGAGCTGTTCCGGGCGGCGACGGAGTGGGCCTGGTCGTTGGCGGAGCCGAGGATCGAGCGCGTACGGCTGTATGTGCACGAGGACAACCCGCGGGCGGCGGCCTTCTACCGGCGGATCGGTTTCGTCCCGACCGGGAGTACGGTGCCGGTGCCGGGCGATCCGTCCGCGCGGGAGATCGAGCATGTGGTGGAGAGGCCCTTCCCGGCCTGAGGCTCCCGTGCTGAGGTTCGTGTGCTGAGGTTCGCGTGTTGAGGTTCCTGGCCTGGGGCTCTCGCGTCGAGGTTCTCGTACTGAGGTTGTTCTGTGTGGCTCAGGGGGTCGGGGTGAGCTCCTGGGGCCAGCGGGAGCGGCCCTGTTCCCTGGAGCGGAGCAGGGCCAGGGGCGGCAGGCCGATGGCCGGGCCGGTGGCCAGCAGTTCGGGGAGCCGGGGGACGGGGGCCACTGCGGCGATGTCGTCGAGGACCAGGGTCAGGGGCGGGTCGAGCCGGCCCTCGGGGGACCTGGCAGCCAGGTTGCGGCCGTGCTCGATGACCTGGGCGGCGAGCGCCGTGAGCAGGGGCATCGCTCCGGGGCCCGAGCGGGGGTCCTCGATCGGTTCGCCCACCAGGTAGAGGGTGCCGCCCTCGGCGACGAAGGATTCCAGTACGAGCGAATCGGCGCGGTTCGGGGTGCATGCCTCGCGGATGTGGACGGTCGACAGCGCGGCGAACGCGCGGGCCGTCAGTTGCTGGGCCATCTCGCGGCGTTCGGGGTGCGCGGTCAGGGCCGATTCCAGGAGGCCGGCGAGGCCGGAGGCGGCCTTGGGGTGGGTGCGGAGCAGGCGGACCGGTTCGTGGGCGCTGCTGCCCTGGGCCCAGCGGTGGACCTGGCGGAAGGGGCGGCCGTCGACGGCGGCGGCGTGCAGCCAGCATCGCAGGAGCGTCTCGGCGGTGTCGGCGGTGGCCGCGTCGATCTTGGCCTGGGGGCGGACCGGGGCCAGCAGGGCGGTGGCGCGGGCGGCGGCCGTCTCGGGGTTCTCGCAGCCCGTGGTGGGCGACCAGTGGAGGCGGGCCGGGGTGTCGCAGAGGTGGCCCGGGTCGTAGAGGAGGACCGGGCCGAGCTTGGCGCGGGCGTCCTTCGTCTCGTCCCAGACGGTGGGGTCGGAGGTGACGACGAGCGCTGGGCCGGGGGCCTCGTGGACGGCCCGTACGACGGCGGGTCGGCGGGTCGGGGGCGGTCCGTAGACGACGAGGGGGGTGGGGGACGGGGTGGAGGGCTGCTCCACGGGGGCGGCGGGATCGGGGAGGGGCGGCTGTTCCTGCGGGGGGCGGCGTTGCTGGGGTGGCGCTGGGGTGGAGGCGGGAGCGGGGACGGCTGTGTGGGGGGCGGGGCCGTTGAGACTGCTGTCGCTGTGGGGGCTGTTGTGGTGGGCCCGGGTTTCGTAGGCGGGGCCGTCGAACTCCTCGGGGGTGTTCTTCTCCTCGGGACCGTACGTGTTCCGTTCGGCTCGTTGGTGGGCGCGTACGGCGCGCCAGCGGGCCACCGTACCGAGCACGAACACCGTCAGCACCAGCAGCACCAGCAGTTCACCGATGAACATGCCCCAGAACAGCCCGTACCCGGAGAGCTCGCCCGCCGGGGTGTCCGGCCAGGCGGCCGGCAGGTCGTGCGGTGCGGAGGCGAGGCTGCGCATCGCGCGGGGCGTTTCGGTGAGCGTGACGCCCTCCGGCCAGGCGCCGTGTGCGAACAGACCGGCCAGACCGGTGGTCGTCCAGGCCAGCGCGGCCAGCCCTAGCAGGAAGACGAGCAGGCCGATCAGGAGGCCGTCGGGGATGCCGCCGCTCCCTCCGGGGCGCTCGTGGTCGGTGCGGCCGGGGCCGGTACGGCCATGGCTGCGGCCGTACCGGCCGGAGTCGCCGGTGCGTTCGTGAGGGCGCCCTGCCATGTCATGCCACCGTTGACTCGGACGACTCGTTCAGCCGTTGCTGCCGCTCGATCCGGGCGGCCCGTTCCTCCGCCTCCAGGTCCGCGGCGCGTACGTCCTCCGGGAGGGAGTCGGGGAGCGGATCGACGACGGAGGACTCGGTCATCGCGCGGTCGGTGAAGACCAGGGGGCGTTCCGCCTCGGTGATCAGGTGTTTGACGACCTGGACGTTGCCGTTGACGTCCCAGACGGCGATGCCGGGGGTGAGGGTCGGGATGATCTCGACCGCCCAGCGGGGCAGACCGAGCACCCGGCCCGTCGCTCTGGCCTCGTCGGCCTTCTGGGCGTAGATCGTGCGGGTCGACGCCATCTTGAGGATCGCGGCGGCCTCGCGGGCCGCCGCCCCGTCGACGACGTCGCTGAGGTGGTGGACGACGGCGACGAAGGACAGGCCGAGTCGGCGCCCGAACTTCAGCAGGCGCTGGAAGAGCTGGGCGACGAAGGGCGAGTTGATGATGTGCCAGGCCTCTTCGACGAGGAAGATGCGCTTCTTCCGGTCGGGCCTGATCCAGGTGTGCTCCAGCCAGACGCCGACGATCGCCATGAGGATCGGCATGGCGATCGAGTTGCGGTCGATGTGCGAGAGGTCGAAGACGATCAGGGGGGCTTCGAGGTCGATGCCCGCGCTCGTCGGTCCGTCGAACATGCCGCGCAGGTCGCCGTCGACCAGCCGGTCCAGGACGAGCGCGACGTCCAGGCCCCAGGCGCGCACGTCGTCTATGTCGACGTTCATCGTCTCGGCGGACTCGGGTTCGGGGTGGCGGAGCTGTTCGACGATGTCGGTGAGGACCGGCTGTCGGTCGGTGATCGTCTCGTTGACGTAGGAGTGGGCGACCTTCAGGGCGAAGCCGGACCGCTCGTCCAGGCCGTGGCCCAGGGCGACCTCGATGATCGTCCGGAGCAGGGCGAGCTGGCCGGTGGTGGTGATCGAGGGGTCGAGCGGGTTGAGCCGGATTCCGCCGTTGAGGGCGGAGGTCGGGTCGAGGCGGATGGGGGTGAGACCGAGCTGCTGGGCGATGAGGTTCCACTCGCCGACGCCGTCCTCGCCCTGGGCGTCCAGGACGACGACCTGGCGGTCGCGGAAGCGGAGCTGGCGGAGCACGTACGTCTTCTCCAGCGCGGACTTGCCGTTGCCGGACTCGCCGAGCACCAGCCAGTGCGGGGCCGGGAGCTGCTGCCCGTAGAGCTGGAAGGGGTCGTAGATGTAGCCCTTGCCCGAGTAGACCTCGCGGCCGATGATCACGCCCGAGTCGCCGAGGCCGGGGGCGGCGGTGGGCAGGTAGACGGCCTGGGCCTGCCCCGTGGACGTGCGGACGGGCAGCCTGGTGGTCTCCACCTTCCCGAAGAGGAAGGCGGTGAAGGCGTCCGACAGCGCGGACAGCGGATCCCGCATGGCGTGACCGACCTCCCTTTCGTTCGGGTCGTTCGGGTCGTTCGGGTGGTTCGGACGGTCTGGGGCGTTGCTCATCGGACGGCGTGGTTGCCGTCCGGGTCGTTCGGGGCGGTCCCGACCGTTCGGGGCAGTCCCGACCGTTCGGGATCGGGTGTCAGCGGCGGATGCCGGTGGCGAACGGGAGGGTGTTCACGAAGGCGCGGTGGTGCTCGCGGTCGCACCACTCCAGCTTGAGGTAGGACTTTCCGGCCGAGGCCCGGATGGTCCGCTTGTCGCGGGCGAGGGCTTCGGGGGAGCGGGAGGAGACGGTGATGTATCCGACCAGGTTGACGCCGGCCGCGCCGCTCGCGAGGTCCTCGCCCCGCTGGTCGAGCCGGCCGTGCGCGGCGATGTCGCGGGGGTCGACGGTGCGGTTCATCTTGGCCTGGCGGCTGGCCTCGGCCTCGTCGTTGGTCTTCTCGGTGAGCATCCGCTCGATGGCGACCTCGGTCGGTTCGAGGTCCATGCAGACCGCGACCGTGCGGATCACGTCGGGGGTGTGGACGAGCAGCGGGGCCAGGAAGTTGACGCCGACGGGGGTCATCGGCCACTCCTTCACCCAGGCCGTGGAGTGGCACCAGGGGGCGCGGGTGACCGACTCGCGGGTCTTGGCCTGGAGGAACGTGGGCTCGACCGCGTCCAGCTCGGCGGGCCAGGCGTTGCGCTTGGTCATGGCCTGGATGTGGTCGATGGGGTGGTCGGGGTCGTACATCGAGTGCACCAGGGAGGCGAGGCGGCTCTGGCCGAGCGGCTGGCGTACCCGGATGTCGGCCTCGGCGAGGCGGGCGCAGATGTCGGTGAGCTCGCGGGCCATGACGACGGCGAGGCCGGCGTCCCGGTCGAGCTTGCGGCCGGCCTGGGGGCGGGCGGCGCGGGCCATGGCGTTGGCCTCGGCGGCCAGCTCGCGGGTGTAGTGCATGCAGGCCACGAGGTAGGCGCGGTGCTGCTCGCTGGAGGTGGAGACCATCGACTGGAGCTGGTCGTAGGAGTCCTTGAGCCAGCGGGGGGAGGCGGTGTCGCCGCGCTGGGCGACGTCCTTGGCGTGCGCGTCGGGGTCGGCGGGCAGGGTGCGGGCCAGCATCTGGATGCGGGTCACGAAGCCGTCGCCGTTGGCCACGTGCTTGAGCAGGGTGCCGAAGCGGTCGACGAGGGCTTCCTGGTCCTCGCTGTCGCGGAGGCCGACGCCGGGGCCCTCGATCTCGATCGCGGCGGTGACGGTGCGGCGGTCGGCGTGCAGCAGGACGGCGATCTCGTCGGGGCCGAAGGGGGCGGCGAGCCAGCTGATCCGGCCGATGCCGGGGGGCGGGCCGATCTCGACCTCGCGCCCGTCGCTGCCGACGCCCGCCTCCATGGCCGCGGAACGGTACGTCGTACCGCGGCGCAGGGTGCGCTTGTAGCTGCGGTTGATCTCGAACCACCGGTAGAAGGTGCGGTGCTTGTACGGGAGGTACACGATCGCCAGGGCGAGCAGCGGGAAGCCGGTGAGGAGCACGATCCGCAGCGACAGGACCGGGACGAGCAGGCCGCACATCATGCCGAGGAACGCCCCGGCGATGATCAGGGCGATCTCGCCGGTTTCGCGGTTCTTGCCGACGATCGCGTTCGGCCGGGCCCGGCCGATGAGATACGTGCGGCGGGGTGCGATCGTGTGGGACGGAGTCGTCAACGCCCTCCACCTCCCGTGCTGTTGTTACCTGAACTGCCTGATCCGCCGCGGTGCGGGCGGCTTCCGTGCGGGGTGCCGGAGGTGGGCGAGGAGCCGCTGCGGGGCGACGGCGCCACGGAGCCGGTGCCGCCCGTACCCGTTCCGGAGCCGCGGGAGCTGTGGGCGGCCATGCCGCCGCTGGCGGGGTTGGCGGGCCGGGCGCCGCCTCCGGTGCTGTCGGCGCCGCCCTGGCCGCCCCGGCTGCTGTGCGTCTTGATGCCCTGGGAGACGAGCGCGGCGGGGGAGCTGACCAGGGCGGCGGCCTGGGCGCCGTCGGTGGCCTGCTTGCGGTTGGTGCGGGCGCCCTGGATCTCGTCGCCGAAGCCGGGGACGAAGCGGTAGATCATCGCGGAGGCGAAGATCGCCAGCAGGATGATGGCGAGGCCGGAGACCACGGCGGAGACGGCGTTGGGCCCGTCGTCCTGCGAGAGCGCGCCGGCCAGCCCGAGGACGACGACGATGACCGGCTTCACCATGATCACCGCGATCATGATGCCCGCCCAGCGCCGGACGTGGCCCCACATGTTCTTGTCGACGAGTCCGGCGTAGACGACGGTGCCGAGCAGGGCGCCGACGTAGAGCAGGGCGGCCCGGATGACGAGCTCCAGCCAGAGGACGCCCGCGGCCAGGATCGACACGAGGGAGACGACGATCAGCATGATCGGGCCGCCGCCGATGTCGGAGCCCTTCTTGAGGGCTTCGGAGAACGAGCCGAAGAAGACGTCGGTCTGCCCGCCGGAGGACCCGGCGATGACGTCGGTGACGCCGTCGGTCGCGGAGACGATCGTGTAGAGGATGAGCGGCGTGAACGCGGACGCCAGGACCGTCAGCCACAGGTACCCGACGGCTTCGGAGATCGCGGTGGTCAGCGGTACGCCGCGGATCGCGCGCTTGGCCACGGCGAGGAGCCAGAGGACGAGCGTGAGGACGGTGGAGGCGGCGAAGACGATCGCGTACTGCTGGAGGAACTTGGTGTTCGTGAAGTCGACGCTGGCGGTGCTCTTCACGGCCTCGCTGAGCTTGTCCACGATCCACGCGGCGGCGTCGGCGCACCCACGGGCGAGGGAGGCGAGGGGGTCCTGCGAGTCGGTCAGAGTGCTGGGGGGACGGCCGGTGCCGGCGTCGCCGGATTCGCAGTAGTCCTTGGCGGGACCGTGAATAAGGTCGCAGGGATTGTTGCTGGAGCTGGAGCTGGAGCTGGGGCCAGGGCTGGGGCTGGAACTCGGGTTTGGGTCGGGGGTGGGGTCAGCAGCAGCGCGGGAGGCCCAGAGAACGGCCGATACCTGCGCAGCCGTCAGTAGTGCGGCGAGAGACCTGGCACGACGGGGACTATCGGGCATAGGTGAACCCTCCAAAGCCGTTGACCGCGCCAGCGATCTCCTCAGCACTAGATGCCCTTGTGTCGCCGCCGACAGGAGCAGGTCCGTCCTTTTGGGAGTGAGTTACGGCCTTCCAATCTCCGCCGACCCACTCCAGCTCCATCGTGATGGTGAACCAGCCGTCGGTCACTGGTTTGGTCGATCCTTCACCTGCCAACCCGATCAGTCCGGTGCACCAGACCTCCACTGTGGCTCTGTCCGGAGACTCCTTCGTCACCTTGGTGCCGACAGGCGTAGTGCGTGAAATGAAGGTGAATCCAGCTGGCGTCGATCCGTCTTCGTTGAGTCCCAGGTTCTTGAACAGATTCGCGGAATAGGCGTCATCGAGAGTGGCACGAAATTTGCCGACGACTTGTGGGGCGATGACCGCTCCGAGGATGCTGTCCCGCTTGGTTTTGTCGAACATCTCGGCAGAGCCCAGCGCCACCGCATAATTCGCCGCCGCGCTCTGCGCCCCCTGCCCGTCGTGGGCGAAGCCGGAGGCGATGGTGCCGTTCTTTCCGTTCACCGGTTTCGTTCCGGTGGCGGCCGTGGACGAGGTGTTCGGGGTGCCGTCCGCGCGGCCACGGCCGTCGTTGTTGTCGTCCCCGCCGCCCCCGCCCATGTTGGCGAACGCGATGGCCGCGATCAGGAGGACGATCACGCCGACCATCATGATCATGGAGCGCGGCTTGCGGGCCGGGCGGCGAGGGGGGCCGTAGCCGTCGCCTCCCTCGCCGTCGGGGAGGCGGGTGCGGGTCTGCCGTGTGCCGCCGATGGTGCTGTACGCATCGTCCGTACGACCTGAGTCGCTGCGGTAGCCGTTGTCGTCGCCGAGGCTCATGCCGCGTACGCCCCCTCAACCGTTTCCTGGACCGGGTAGTACGACGGTAGCCGGGTGGGCTTCCGCGCGGGTGCGGTGTGGTGACTCGACATCAGGGACGCAACCTCTGCCGGTGGGCACGACGGACGGACGACGGGTGGTGGTGGATGGGCCGGACGGGCCCCGGACGGGGGATGACAGCGGGTCAGACGGCCATTCCGTAGACGATGGTGAACACCGTGCCGAGCGACCCGATGATGAACACACCGGTCAGCCCGGCGACGATCAGGCCCTTGCCCTGCTCCGCGCTGAAGGTGTCGCGCAGGGCCGTCGCTCCGATGCGCTGCTTGGCCGCACCCCAGATCGCGATGCCCAGGCAGAGCAGGATCGCGACCGCCATCACGACCTCGATCATTACGCGGGCCTCGTTGCCGAGGGTCCCGAACGGTCCCCAGTTCGGGGCGATTCCGCCGATGATGGTGGTGATGTCGCCCTTTTCCGCTGCCAGGATCATGTAAGTCACCGCCCCTGTTGGGTAGTTCATTGCCCCTGCCCCACGGCACGGGTCGCTCTCTATCTTCGCTGATGAAACCGGTCTCGGGCGACGGCTCGACGGCTCTCTTTGCTCCGGCCTCGCACATGTGGCCGGTCGGGCTGTCTCGGGCCCGTGGGGCGGAACGGCGTATGACTGAATTTGTATGGTTACTCTATGTATCACGGGGTGTGACCCCGGGCAATGATTGCCATCTCGCCACACTGGCTGAGAATGCGTGGATCCCCTGGTCAGTGCGGCCGTGACAGGGGATGCCGTACGGAATTGGGGGTACGTCAGAGCAGCGGGTGGCGGGGAACGGGCGGCCGGGGCGGCGTGGTCCAGGTGGGCGGCGGCCGGAAATCGCACCAGGTGCCGTCGAAGGGAAACGTTCCGGCCTCGGCGAGTCGGACGACCGAGGCGCCCTCGTCCCGGATCGCTGACGCTTCGGCGGCCGACCAGTAGACGGGGTGACCGGTCTTCTCGGCGAAGGACTCCTCGTCCTTCCACCTCCAGGTCCGGTCCGGTGCCACGTTGATGTCGAGCTCGTGGTCGGACACGTCGATGTCGTCGCCGCGATGGATGCGGCGCTCCAGATTGACGTACCAGCCGCGGAATTTTCGTCCACGTCCGAAGAGCCAGAGCACCGAATGCGCTGCGCCGTCCGGCTGGTAGAAGAGTGCGTTGCCCATCGGCCAGTGGTCGGCGACGACCGGGTAGCCGCCGGCCGGCCGGTCGTCCGGGGCTATGTCCCGCAGATGGGCCCCGCGCGGAAGCTTCGTCCGCCACATCGGCGTGCCGGTCTCCATCCACACCAGCTGGCCCGCCCCGGTCCGCTGGACCAGGCGTACGGGCACCGAGGAACTCAGGTGTCCGCCGATGAAGAAGTTCCAGCGGAGGATCCTGCCCGGCTCGTCGCTCATGCCGTCGTTCATGACGTTGATCGTGCCCGTGGCGGAGCCACCGGACACGTTGTCGGATCACCTGACGGGGCGACAGCGGGAGAGTGTGTGCGGCTCAGTCGGAGGCGATGCCCCGGGCCGCGAGGAGCTTCTCGTCGAACGCGACGCCTATCCCGCAGTCCTGCGCGCCACTGACCCGCCGCAGGTTCGGCAGCAGGTCGAGATCGTCGAGCGAGGCGACGTCGAACAGCTCGTCCTCGCCGTCCCAGACCGGGGAGCAGTGGTAGTACACCCGGTTGCCGCCGTCGACGAGGAGGGTCTCCACCGTGGCGAGCAGCTCCTCGCTGATCTCCAGCTCCTCGAAGTAGGCGCGGGACTCGTCGAGCACCGTGAACTCGAGGCCCTGCTCGTACACGTAGTCCATCGCGCTCCTGGCGCCCCTCGCGCTCAGGAGTTCGTCGATGCTGAAGGCCGGGGTGAGCGTCCGGTCCTCGTACATGAGCTTCTCTATGACCAGCAGCTTGAAATTGAAGTCGCGGAATGCAGGCATGCCCGGACCCTACCGAGCCCCTCTGACAGCGGGCCGGCCGCCGGAGGCCGCGACCCGCCCGGTGCGGGGGCGGGAGGTCGCGTCGAACACCCCGTAGGGCCCGGATCCGAGACGCGATCCGGGCCCTACGGGGTGTTTCGGGGTGCGGCGGGGTCACTTGCCCGCGGACTCCATGGAGCTCACGGCGTCGGCGACCGAGGCCTCGTACAGACCCAGCTTCGGGTCCAGGACCTTGACGTCCGGGCCGAGCTCGAAGTTCTGGGTGTCGGCGTTGGGCATGTGGTCGCCGTCGGCCAGCACGTTCATCTCGTTGATCCAGGTCACGCCGTTGCCGCCCTTGGGGTTCAGGTCGATCACCGCGATGGCGGCCGTCTTCGGCTTGACCGGGTACGCCGGGGCGCCGCCCAGGCCGCCGGGAACCGCCGGGATGATGTCGCCGCTGTGGTCCGAGGCCTTCGAGGCGCCCAGGCTGACCTGCGGGAAGTAGCTCAGACCGCAGGAGTTGGCGCCGGTGTTGTTGACCTCGATCACGTGCTGGGTCTTCGAGCCCTCGCGGGGGTACACGCGGATCGACAGGTCGCTGGCCTTGCACGGGTGCTTGTAGGCGTAGCTGTCGCTGGTGTTGCCGCTGCCACCGCCGCTGCCGCCGGAGGCGGAGCTGCCGCTGTCCTTGGAGCCGCCGCCGGTCGACGAGTCGGTCTTCGCGCCGGCGTTCTGCGCGCTGCCGCCGGACTTCGAGCCGTCCGTGCCCTTGGCGTCGCCGCCGGCCTGCGTGGCCTCGGCGGAGGGGGCGGAGGAGGTGTTGCCGGCGGCGCCTGCGGCGTCCGTGCCGTCCCCCTCGTTGCAGGCGGTGAGGGCGAGGGCGAGGACGGCGGTGACGACGCCGAGGGCGGCGGTGTGCTTGCGGGTGCGGATCGAGCGCATGGATTTCTCCCAGGATGAGCGTGAGACAAGGCCCGAATCCTGCGGTGAACCGCTTGCTCCGACCTCTTGACATCAAAAGCATCCTGTGGATCGCTCACGTTCTGCTGACGCCCCACTGACGTCCGGCTGACGCCGTCGGAACCCTCTGATCGGCACTCCCCGCGGGGCTACGGGGCAGGGGTGCGGAGGCTCCGGCGGTCGGGGCGGACCGGGCTTTCGCGTTCCTGGGAGGGGTGGGGAGGGGTGGGGAAGCCGCCCGCTCTAGTCGGGCTCAACTCCCCGCGCGGCGCGTGGCTGAAGGGCGCTGAAGGGGGTGAAGCGGCCCCGGAGCGGTGAGGGGGCGGCGGGACGTGTGTTCCAACTCGCCCTGAAAAGCGAGGTGGTGGTGGTGAGGGGCCGAGCAGGCATTGAGTCCGGCATTGGGTCCCAGGGCCCATGCCGGGCCCTGGGGTGTTGTGGTCGCATACGGATACCGGGGGGAACTGTCGCTGCGCCCACTCACAAAGTTGGGGAGACTCGCCGTGTCTGGCATACAGGAACTAGCGGTACCGGGCGGTGCTGCCTTGCGCGCCCCCGATGACCGTCCCGGCAGACAGTCACTGTCGCGCCCCCTGCAAGCAGTTCTGGTCCTCGTCCGGCTGCTCTTCGCCGTCACGGTCGTGGGTGTGTTCAACGCGCTGCTCACCGCCTCGTCCGTCGAGGCGGTCGACGGTCATCTGCTGGGGATGCTGCTGTACGCCTCGTTGCCCGGCATCGTCGGGCTCGTGCTGTCGTTCCGGGTGCGGACCGGGGGTGTCTGGGTCTGGCGCGGGCTGGTGGCCGTGCACGCCTGGCTCCTGCTCGGGGCGCTGGCCACGTTGAGCTCGGAGGACGGCCGCGGCGTGACCCGGATGGTCCTTCCGGTCCTCGTTCTCGTACTGCTGTGCCGGGCGCGGTCGCGCGCGTGGTTCAGGCTCGCCCCCGAGCAGCGGGTGCTCCACGAGGGGTTCAGCCTCGGGCGGCTGCTGGCCCAGCGGCGCCGGGACCACGGGCAGACCGCGATGGAGTACCTGGGCACGATCCTGGTGGTCGTGGCCCTTGTCGGCGCGCTGGTGGCGACGGGGATCGGCGGTCAGGTGTCCGGCCGGATCCAGGACGCCGTGTGCCGGCTGACCGGGAGTTCCTGCCCGCCGCCCGCCGCCGTCGCCGAAGGCGGCCACGGGGGGAAGGGCGGCAGCGGCGACAGCTCCGGGACGGACAGCGCGACCGTGACCGGCGGCTCGGGTGCGTCGGGTTCGTCGCAGTCCGGAGGGTCCGGCTCCGGGGGTGCTGATGGCTCCGGAGGCGCCGTTGGTTCCGGGGGCGCCGATGGTGGCGGCAGCGGGAGTGGTGCCGGTGGTGCCAGCGGTTCCGATGGTGCCGGTGGTTCCGTTGGGAGTGGTGGTTCGAGTGCGGACGGCGGTTCTTCTGTAGGAGTCAACGCGGGTAGACAACCCGTGATCTCGGACTACGAGCCCCGTCCGAACGGCGGCTTCCTCTCCGGCGTCGTCGGCAAGGACGGCCTGCTGGGTGACGTCCAGGGCGCCGTCGACACCATCGCGCACCCCGTCACCACCGGTCGCGGCGTCGTCGACCAGTACGCGCAGGCCGCGAAGAAGGCCGGCGACCAGTGGAACAAGGGCAAGTTCATCAACGCCGCCTGGGAGGTGGCCCAGCCCGGCGGGAGCAATCCGCTGACCGGACTGCCCGGCTCGGGCAGCCGCGTCGAGTCCGCGGTACGGGACAGCGAGCGGCAGTACCTCGACGGGCTCATCCCCCGCAACGGCAGCGCCGCCGGACGCGCGTACTGGTGGAAGGGGCTGACGCAGCAGCAGCGCGACCGCTACCTGGAGCTCCTCCCGGACCAGATCGGCGGTCTGGACGGCATCCCCGTGGCGGACCGGGACGCCGCCAACCGTCGTAACCTGCCCGGCCTGATCCAGAAGCTGGAGGGACAGACCGACAAGAAGTCCCGCGAGCAGCTGGCCGGGCTGAAGGAGATCGACCGGCAGCTCAAGGAGGGCAGCCAGCCCCCGATGTACCTCATCGGCATCAGCGACGAGGGCAACGGGCGGGCGATCGTCTCGTACGGCAACCCCGACACCTCGAAGAACGTGTCGGCCTACGTGCCGGGGCTGAACACCGCCCTCGACGAGGAGTTCGCGAAGAGCGGCCTGCGGCGGGCCAAGGACACCGCGATCGGCGCCCAGGGGTACGACCCGTCCAGCGCCGCGATCGTCTGGCTCGGCTACGACGCCCCGCAGACGCCGGACGGGCTGCAGAGCCTGGCGGTGGCGGGCACCAAGCGCGCGGAGGTGGGCGGCGCGGCGTACAACGACTTCATGAGCGGGATCGTCGCGACCAACCAGAACAAGGATCCGCACATCACGGCCATCGGGCACTCCTACGGCTCGCGCACCGTCGGTGCCGCCGCCCGGCGGATCGGCGGGATTCCCGGGGTGGACGACATCATCCTGGTCGGCAGCCCCGGAGTGGGCGTGGACCGGGCCGTGGACCTCGGGGTCGGTGCCGAGCACGTCTTCGTCGGCGCCGCGCAGAACGACCCGGTTACCAAGCTGCCGTCCAAGACCCAGGTGGTCGTGGGCGGGATCGGGATGATCCTGGGCGGGCCGGCCGGCGCGGTCATCGCCGGTGACCTGGCCGACCCGGGCGACGACAACCTCTGGTTCGGGAAGGACCCGGCGAGCAAGGCGTTCGGGGCCAGGCGGTTCCCGGTGGACCCGGGCAAGCCCATGAGCTTCGATTCGCACTCCAACTACTTCACCCCGTCGCGGGACGCCGTCTCCGCCGACAGCATCGCGCTTATCGTGTCCGGGCACGCCGACCGGCTCAAGATTGAGGAGTACCGATGAGCCGAAGGTTCCAGATCGTCGCCGTGGCTCTGGCCGTCGGGTTCGCGCTGTCCGCCTGTGGCAGCGAGAAGGCGCACCCGGAGGCCGGTGCGAACACCTCGACCACCAGCTCCGCAGGCTCCGAAAGCACCAAGGGGAACAAGATGGACATGCAGGAGGCTGCCGACCGGGCCGACGGCATGCTCGACGACGTACTGAAGAAGATCGACCCCGAGGTCCAGTGGGCGCACGGTCCGACGACCAAGGGCAGCTGCGACGTGACGCGCCGACGCACCGTCATGACCATCGTGTCCGCGGACCGGAGGCAGGCGTTCCTGGACCAGGTCGAGCAGACCTGGCGGGCGAGCGACTTCCGTATCCGGGCGAAGAACAAGGACACCGAGTTCCCGGCGGTCTACGCGGTGACGAAGGACGGCTTCGGCATCAGCGTGAGCGTGCGCGCCAAGGGGCAGGTCTTCTTCGAGGCGGACACGCCCTGTGTGAAGGAGTCGAAGGTCGCCGAGTCCGCGTCGAAGCCGAACGGCCCGGCGTACAAGGACGTGTATCCGCTGCCGAGCCCCAACGTCCGCTCGGACCACTGGTCCGCCGGGGCCTGACGGTCGTGCGGGTGCCGGGTGCGCCGGTTGATCCGGCCGGTGCACCCGGTGCGCCCGTCGTGCGGTCCCATGCGCCGGAGCTGCGTACGGATCGACCCCGCATGACGCGGATTACTCGTACACACCGTCGAAACCGCCCATGAACACGCCCCGGATGGGGGATGGTTGAGGGGTGCGTAAATTCTGGGTGGTCGGTGGCATCGCGGCGGGCAGCGCCATGACCTTCGTGGCGCTCCTCGTCGTCGGTACGTACTCGGCCGCCGCCGGGATGGGGTCCGGTGGCGGGGCCGTCGCGCTGGCCAAGGGGGCGGTGCCCGCGCGGTACCAGGCGCTGGTGGAGAAGTGGGGCAACCTCTGTCCCGCGATCAACCCCGCCCTGCTGGCCGCCCAGCTCTACCAGGAGAGCGGGTGGAACCCGCGTGCGCAGAGCCCCGCCGCCGCGCAGGGCATCGCCCAGTTCATCCCCGGCACCTGGGCCACCCACGGCATCGACGGTGACGGTGACGGCGACCGCGACGTGTGGGATCCGGCCGACGCCATCCCGTCCGCCGCGTCGTACGACTGCGAGCTGGCCGGCTATGTGAAGAAGGTCCCGGGCGACCCGACGGACAACATGCTGGCCGCGTACAACGCCGGGGCCTACCGGGTCATCAGGGCGGGCGGGGTTCCGTCCATCTCGGAGACGCAGAACTACGTCACCATCATCCGCAGCCTGGAGAAGAGCTTCGCCCGTCCGGTCGGCCGGGTGCAGCCCTCGCAGCAGGCGGCCGGGGCGATCTACTTCGCGCAGAAGAAGCTCGGGACGCCGTACCTCTGGGGCGGCAACGGCACGCCGGAGCAGAACGGCCGGTTCGACTGCTCGGGGCTGACCCAGGCCGCGTACCGGACGGTGGACATCGAGCTGCCCCGGGTGGCGAACGACCAGTACAACGCCGGGCCGCATCCCTCCCGGGACGAGCTGCTCCCCGGGGACCTGGTGTTCTTCTCGAACGACCTGTCCAATTCGCGGGCCATCCACCACGTGGGGATCTACGTGGGGGGCGGGTACATGATCAACGCTCCGTACACGGGGGCCGTGATCCGCTTCGACAAGATCGACGCGCCGGACTACTTCGGTGCGACGCGGGTGACCAAGGACGGGGCCGCGGCCCTCCCGAAGGCCCTTCCGAAGAGCCGGTCGGCGGCATGAGCGGCGGCACGGGCGGCGCGCGGGGCATGGCCTCGGGGCGGCGGTGGCCGGAACTCTCCGTGAAACCTCAGCCCTGAGCTGCGGTGATGCGTCTCTCTTCGATAACGTCATGGTGATCATTCGGTGGAGAGCGGAACACACGTACCAGGGGTCTCGTTCCCTGGGAGGACCGGGCCGACGGCGTATCGACGCGTCGACCGTGCGACGGCGGCCGGAACCGAACCGACACGGGGGTTCGTCAGAGCGGCGCACACATGGGTGCCCGCGGCAGCAGACAGGACAAGGGGCCGCAGCAGATGGCTGGAGTCGCAGTCGATGGGTCGAACCCCGACGTCGGCCTGCTCTACGACATCAACGGGCTCGCCAAGTCCGCTCCCCCCTGGTTCGACCGGGTGATGGAGTTCCTCGGTGAGTACGGGATCCTGCTCGGGCTCGTCCTGGTGGTCCTGTGGTGCTGGTGGAGTGTGCGGCGGCGCGGTACGGCGGACGACGCGGTCGCGTCGGTCGCCGGGATCGTCTGGGCGCCGCTCGCCGCCGGGATCGCGCTCCTGATCAACATCCCGATCCGCGGATTCGTCGAGCGCCCCCGCCCGTTCCGGGACCACCAGGGGCTGGAAGTCCTGATCAACGGGAAGAACGACTTCTCGTTCGTCAGCGACCACGCCACGATGGCGATGGCGCTGGGCGTCGGACTCTTCGTGGCCAACCGGAAGTTCGGCATCGCCGCGATCGGGCTCGCCCTCCTGGAGGGGTTCTGCCGGGTCTACATGGGCGTCCACTACCCGACCGACGTCATCGGCGGATTCGCGCTCGGCACGGCGGTCGCCCTGCTGCTGGCCCCGTTGGCCGGGATGTTGCTGACCCCGCTGGTGGCGGCCGTCTCCCGGTCGGAGCGGCTCGGCCGGCTCGTACGGTCGCGGCGGTCCGGGCCGGTGGCCGGGGCCGGGGGCCGGTCCGGGGCGTTCGGGATCCCCGAGCCGCGGCCGGGCGCGTGCGGCGGGAACGGCGAGAAGGACCTCGCCGCGTAGGAACCGGGCCGGGAGGGACCGTGGGGCCGTCCCGGGTAGGAACCTCACGGCGCAGGGACCTCGCCGCGTAGGGAACTTGCGGTGCGGGGGCCGCGCGGCCCCCGGCCTCAGAGCGCCTGCGGGTAGGAGAAGAGGCGGTCCGGGTCGTACGTCCTCTTCAGCGCGGTGAGGCGGTCGGCTGCCGCGCCGTAGTAGGCCCGGCGCCAGTCGGTCAGCGTCGGGTCGCTGTAGTTCTGGTAGGCGGCGCCCGAAGCATGACGGCGCATCACCGCATGGGTGTTTTTCAGCCACTCCTGTTGCGCGCTGCCCGCCGTGCCGGGGTCCCAGGCGCCGATGTACTGCGCGAGGATCCGCGAACCCCGGTGGACGAAGGCCGTCGCCTGCGGGGAGACCCGGTTGATCGCCCCGCCCAGGGCCGTGAGCGAGACCGAACCGTTCCCGCCGCCCTGCGCCACCGTGATCCGGGTGAACGCCGCGGTCCGGTCGAGCAGCGCCTGTATCCCCGCCGGGGGGAGTGAGCGGTCGTAGAAGTCGGAGGCGGCGGCGTACGTCTCGCGCCGGAGCGCGCCCTGGGGCGTGCGGCCGGGCGTCGTTCCCGGCAGATGGCACTGCGCCTCGCTGATGCCCGCGCAGCCCGCGTACCCGAGCATCGCCTCCAGATAGCCGCGGCGGCGCAGCGAGACAGAGGAGGCCGGGGCGCCGATCCGGTCGGCGAGGCGGTCCACGGCGTTCTGGAGGTCGCCGTACGTGCCCAGGCCGAACGCGGAGACCGACACGGTCGGGTCGGCGCCCGCCGGGCCGGCGTCCAGATGGGCGGAGGTCCAGATCTCGTCGGGCTGTGCGGGGCCCCACTCCTGCCAGGCCGCGACGACCGACCGGGCGCGCGACCACGGCCAGGTCAGGTACGCGGTGACGGCCGGCCGGACCGGACGCGTGCGGAACCTCAGCTCGGTGACGACGCCGAAGTTTCCGTTGCCCGCGCCGCGCAGCGCCCAGAAGAGGTCCGGGTGGTGGTCGGCGTCCACGGTGAGGGTGGTGCCGTCGGCCGTGACCAGGGTCGCGGAGGTGAGGCTGTCGCAGGTGAGGCCGTACGCACGGGAGGCGACGCCGTGGCCGCCGCCGAGGGTGAGGCCGGATATGCCGACGGTGGGGCAGGAGCCGCCGGGTATCGTCAGCCCGCTGCGGCCCAGGCTCCGGTAGATGTCGCCGAGCCGGGCGCCCGCGCCGATCGTGCCGTCCGGGGAGACCCGGTCCAGCGAGGACACGTCGAGGACGAGCCGGCCGTTCCCGCTCGACCAGCCCGCGTAGGAGTGGCCGCCGCCGCGGATGGCGACGGGGGTGGCGGTGCGGCGGGCGAAGGAGAGGCACTCGCGGATGTCCGCCGCGTGCCGGACGTAGGCGACGGCGGCCGGCTTCAGCCCGTCGAAGCGGGTGTTGTAGAGCTGACGGGCGGTCCGGTAGGCGGCGTCCTGCGGTCGTACGAGGCTGCCGTCGAGGCTCCTGGCCAGCGCGGACCAGTCCGTACGGGCGGTGGCGGAAGGTTTCGGTGGGGCTGAGGGTGCGGACGGGGAGCCGGTGGCGCTCCCGGTGCCCCCGGCGTCGTCCGACGTACCGCCCGGGGTGGCGGAGGGGCCGTCGCACGCGGTGGTGACACCGGCGAGCACCGCCGCGGCGCCCGCGGCGAGCAGGGTGCGCCGGGCGGGTGGGAGGGGAAGGTTCATCGGAGCTCCGGGATCACGGTGGGGGGCGGAGGCCGGGAAGTGGGGAGCCGGGGGCGTCAGGGGGCCGCGAGGTGGTCCGCGGCGTCCGTGCGGGCCCGGTCGCGGGAGCGGCGGGCCGGTCCCGACCAGCCGCAGGAGCAGCGCGCGATGCAGAAGGAGCCGCGTTCCACGGTGGTGGGGGCGTGGGCGGTGGACGCGGTGGTGGGGGTGGTCGGCGGGACCTCTTCGACGTGTCGGTCATGCACTCGACCACGGTACTGGCCGTACCTCCCGGGCGGTGAGCCCCGAGGGGGCCGCGTGACGGGGGACACGGGGCGTCGTTATCCGGACGGACGGGCCTCTCGGGCAGGTGACGGCGTTGGGGGTTGGCAGGCGATGGTGGTGCGGCAGCACAGGTCCAGGAGTGGGGTGCGTGCTGTCTGTGCCCTGGTCGTGGTGGGGGTGATGGCGGCGGCCGCCGGATGCTCGGCCGGTGGTGGCGGTGACCGTGCGGTCGCCGACGAGCAGGGCGGCTCGGGTTCCCTCGCCGAGGTGCGCCGCGCGGCCGACGTCCTTGCCGCCACCGTCGGCGGGACGGGGACGGCCGTGGTGGCCGGGACCGCCGGGGTGTCGGCCGGGAGCGCCGAGGTGCGTACGTCGATGGAGACCGCGGCGGGCGGTACGCGGGTGACGATCAGGGGCCGGGGCGCGTACGACTTCCGCACCGGCACGGGCCGGCTCACCGTCGTGCTGCCGAAGGACGCCGCCGGTACGGACGCGCACCGCCCGATCACGGAGCTGCTGGCGCCGGGCGCGCTCTACATGAAGAACCGGGGCGCCGGGGTGCCCGAGGACAAGTGGGTGAGGGTCGACACGACGACGCTGGCCGACGGCAATCTCGTCACCGGCGGGGCGACCGACCCGATGGCCGCGGCCGAGCTGCTGCGCGGTGCGCGGCAGGTGACGTACCTGGGGTGGACGGAGGTCGCCGGGGTCCGGGTGCGGCACTACCGGGGGACGGCGGACCTGGCGCTGGCCGCGCGCCGGGCGGGGCCCGGCTCGCGCGCGGCGCTGGCCTCGGCGGCGAAGGGGTTCCGCACGGACGCGGTGCCGTTCGACGCGTACCTCGACGAGCAGGGGCGGCTGCGCAAGGTCCGCCACCGCTTCGGTTTCGCGGCGCAGGGCCCGGCGGTGGAGGTGGTGTCGACCACCCTGCTGTTCGGCTTCGGGGCCCCGGTCTCCGTACGGCTGCCGGACGGGGACGACATCTACACGGGGCGGATCCGGGAGAAGTAGCGGGGTTCTAGCCATGCCGGGAGCGGGAAATGGTCCGTCCGTGCCATGCGCGGTGGGGGGTCGGCTCCTTACGCTGGGAAGCCCGCGACGGCAGCGAGAGGTGAGTGGTGACGTGGTGACGCGCGGCGTGCGGACGGTGTCCGACCATGTGGCCCTCGCCGAGATCGAGCTCTGCGGCGAGCTGATGATCGCCGCGTCGGCCGCGATCGGGGAGCGGCTCAGCGCGGCCCGGATCGACGAGGTGCTCGACGTCCACGCGGGGGCCGAGCGGTCCGCCGGCCCCCGGCACGGCGACCACCGGGGGTGAGCGCGGCGGCGCGCCCGGACGGGGCCCCCGCCGTCAGGTGCGCAGCAGGCGGGCGATGGCCTTGGTGGCCTCCTCGACCTTGGCGTCGATCTCCTCGCCGCCCTTGACCGCCGCGTCGGCGACGCAGTGCCGCAGGTGCTCCTCCAGCAGCTGGAGGGCGAAGGACTGGAGCGCCTTCGTGGACGCCGAGACCTGGGTCAGTATGTCGATGCAGTACACGTCCTCGTCGACCATGCGCTGGAGGCCGCGGATCTGGCCCTCGATCCGGCGCAGCCGCTTGAGGTGCTCGGCCTTCTGGTGGTGATAACCGTGTATGCCGCGGTCGTGATCGGTGACCGGGGTTTCCGTCTCCGCACCGGTCACGGTGGTCTCGGTCGTGGTCATTACTGCCTCCCGTTTTCCCTTTACCCTGCCGTATACATACCCCTGGTGGGTATATCCTAACGAATTCATCTGAAACGTGACCGGGGGTCCGTGCTGATCGTGGTGTCCGATGCGCGACACTGAAGAACGCCGGTTAGCCGTGGCCGGATGATGCGCCTAGCATCAGCCTGACCGAATCCAAAGCACCCCGAGGACCCCACGTGCGCTTTCGTCTGACCCCCAGGGAGACGAGCTTCTACGACATGTTCTCCGCGTCCGCGGACAACATCGTCACGGGCTCGAAACTCCTGATGGAATTGCTCGGGGCGGACTCTGCCTCCCGAGTCGAGATCGCGGAGCGCATGCGGGCAGCGGAGCACGCGGGGGACGATGCCACCCACGCGATCTTCCACCAGCTGAACTCCTCTTTCATCACGCCGTTCGACCGTGAGGACATTTACAACCTCGCGTCGTCGCTCGACGACATCATGGACTTCATGGAGGAGGCCGTCGACCTGGTCGTGCTGTACCAGATCGAGGAACTCCCCAGCGGTATCGCGCAGCAGATCGAGGTTCTGGCCCGGGCGGCCGAGCTGACCGCCGAGGCGATGCCCGGTCTGCGCACCATGGACAATCTCACCGAGTACTGGATCGAGGTCAACCGCCTGGAGAACCAGGCCGACCAGATCCACCGCAAACTGCTCGCCCATCTCTTCAACGGCAAGTACGACGCCATCGAGGTGCTGAAGCTCAAGCAGATCGTGGACGTGCTGGAAGAGGCGGCCGACGCGTTCGAGCACGTCGCGAACACGGTGGAGACCATCGCGGTCAAGGAGTCCTGACCGCAGTGGACACCTTTGCGCTGATCGTGACCATCGGGGTCGCGCTCGGCTTCACGTATACGAACGGCTTCCACGACTCGGCGAACGCCATCGCCACCTCCGTCTCCACCCGTGCGCTCACGCCGCGTGCGGCGCTGGCGATGGCCGCGGTGATGAACCTCGCGGGCGCCTTCCTCGGCAGCGGGGTCGCCAAGACCGTCAGCGAGGGCCTGATCGCCACGCCCGAGGGCTCCAAGGGGATGGGCATCCTCTTCGCGGCGCTCGTCGGCGCGATCATCTGGAACCTGGTCACCTGGTACTTCGGGCTGCCCTCGTCCTCCTCGCACGCCCTGTTCGGCGGGATGGTGGGTGCGGCCCTCGCGGGCGGGACGATGGTCCACTGGGACGGTGTGATCGACAAGGTCGTCGTCCCGATGTTCGTCTCGCCGGTCATCGGTCTGGTCGTCGGCTATCTGGTGATGGTCGCGATCATGTGGATGTTCCGGAAGACCAATCCGCACAAGGCCAAGCGCGGTTTCCGCATCGCGCAGACGGTCTCGGCCGCGGGCATGGCGCTCGGCCACGGCCTGCAGGACGCGCAGAAGACGATGGGCATCGTGGTGATGGCGCTGGTCATCGCCGATGTCGAGAGCCCGAGCGACCCGATCCCGGTCTGGGTGAAGCTGGTCTGCGCGATGATGCTGTCGCTGGGTACGTACGCCGGTGGCTGGCGCATCATGCGGACGCTCGGCCGGAAGATCATCGAGCTGGACCCGCCGCAGGGCTTCGCCGCCGAGACGACGGGTGCGTCGATCATGTTCGGTTCGGCGTTCCTGTTCCACGCGCCGATCTCCACGACGCATGTCATCACCTCCGCGATCATGGGCGTGGGCGCCACGAAGCGGGTGAACGCGGTCCGCTGGGGCGTCGCCAAGAACATCATCATGGGCTGGTTCATCACGATGCCGGCCGCGGCGCTGGTCGCGGCCGCGAGCTACGGGGTCGTGTACCTGCTCTTCGGCTGACGGCTGACGGCCGACGGCCCGCGCGGGCGGACGCATACGGGGCCGCCCCCACTCCCTTCGCGGGGAGTGGGGGCGGCCCCTTCGCCTTGCGGTGGCACCGCCATGCAGCACCCCAAGGCCGTCTGTGCCGGTGGTACGGGTCCGGCGCGTGGGCCGGGTTCCCCGTACCGCCGGGGTGGAGCGGTTATCCGAAGCGGCCCGAGATGTAGTCCTCGGTGGCCTGGACGGACGGGTTGGAGAAGATCCGCTCCGTCTCGTCGATCTCGATGAGCTTGCCGGGCTTGCCGACCGCCGCGAGGTTGAAGAACGCGGTGCGGTCCGAGACGCGGGCCGCCTGCTGCATGTTGTGCGTCACGATGACGATCGTGAAGCGCTCCTTCAGCTCGCCGATCAGGTCCTCGATGGCGAGGGTGGAGATCGGGTCGAGGGCGGAGCACGGCTCGTCCATCAGCAGCACGTCGGGCTCGACGGCTATCGCGCGGGCGATGCAGAGCCGCTGCTGCTGGCCGCCGGAGAGGCCGGAGCCGGGCTTGTTCAGCCGGTCCTTGACCTCGTTCCAGAGGTTCGCGCCGCGCAGCGACTTCTCGACGATCTCGGCGAGCTCGCTCTTCTTGTACGAGCCGTTCAGCCGGAGACCGGCCGCGACGTTGTCGAAGATCGACATGGTCGGGAACGGGTTCGGGCGCTGGAAGACCATGCCGACCGTGCGGCGCACGGTGACCGGGTCGACGTTGGGCCCGTAGAGGTTCTCGTCGTCCAGCAGCACCTTGCCCTCGACGCGGCCACCGGGGGTGACCTCGTGCATGCGGTTCAGGGTGCGCAGGAAGGTGGACTTGCCGCAGCCGGACGGGCCGATGAAGGCGGTCACGGAGCGGGGCTCCACGGTCATCGAGATGTCCTCGATGGCGAGGTGGGAGCCGTAGTAGGCGGACAGTCCGCTGACGTCGATGCGCTTGGCCATCGGAATCACTGCTTCTTTCGTGCCGCGGTCAGCGGCCGGTCTTCGGGGCCTTCCAGCGGGCGATGCCGCGGGCCACCAGGTTGAGGATCATGACGAAGGCGATCAGGACCAGCGCCGCTGCCCAGGCACGGTCGTACGACTGGTCGGTGCCGACCCGGTACTGCTCCCAGATGTAGAAGGGGAGCGAGGACTGCGCGCCCTGGAAGGGGTTGGGGTTGATCAGCTGGCTTCCGAAGACCAGCAGGATGATCGGCGCGGTCTCACCGGCGATACGGGCGATCGCGAGCATCACACCGGTGGTGATGCCGCCGATCGCGGTCGGCAGGACAACCTTCAGGATGGTGCGCCACTTCGGGACGCCGAGGGCGAGGGAGGCCTCGCGGAGCTCGTTCGGGACGAGCTTCAGCATCTCCTCGGTGGAGCGGACCACGACCGGCATCATCAGGATCGCGAGTGCCAGGGCACCCATCAGACCGGACGGCTGGGTCTTGGTCATCAGCATGATCGACAGGATGAAGAGGCCCGCGACGATGGACGGGATGCCCGTCATGACGTCGACGAAGAAGGTCACGGCCCTGGCCAGTGTCCCCTTGCCGTACTCCACCAGGTAGACGGCGGTCAGCATGCCGACCGGGGCGGAGATCAGGGTGGCGATGCCGACCTGCTCCAGGGTGCCGATCAGCGCGTGGTAGACGCCGCCGGTCGGTTCGGAGCCGAGCACACCGGCCATGGAGTGGGTCAGGAAGTAGCCGTCGAGGCGCTCGGCGCCGCGGCTGATCGTCGTCCACAGCAGCGAGGCGAGCGGGACGACCGCCAGCAGGAAGCAGACCCAGACGATGCTGGTCGCGAGCCGGTCCTTGGCCTGGCGGCGGTTCTCGACGACCGAGGTGACGACGTAGGAGACGACGACGAAGAGGAGGGCGGAGAACAGACCCCACTGGGTGCGGCTCTGCCAGCCGGCCGCGATGCCGGTGCCCACGCCGAGCACGAGCGCGACGGCGGCGAAGGCGAAGGGGGACCAGCGGGGGAGCGTCCGGCTGCTCAGGCTGTTCGTACGGGCGGGCGCCGCCGTGGCGGGCCGCTCCTGTATGCCGGTGTTGGCTGCCTGGCTCATGCGTTGGCCCCCGAGTATTCCTTGCGGCGGGCGATGATCAGCCGGGCCGCGCCGTTGACCAGCAGGGTGAGGACGAAGAGCACGAGACCCGAGGCGATCAGGGCGTCCCGCCCGAACTCGTTGGCCTCGTCGAACTTCGCGGCGATGTTCTGGGCGAAGGTTCCGCCGCCCGGGTTGAGCACGTGCGCGGAGATGATGAAGCTCGGCGACAGGACCGTGGCGACGGCCATCGTCTCGCCGAGCGCGCGGCCCAGGCCCAGCATCGAGGCGGAGATCACGCCGGAGCGGCCGAAGGGCAGCACCGAGAGGCGGATGACCTCCCAGCGGGTGGCGCCCAGGGCGAGGGCGGCCTCCTCGTTCATCCGGGGGACCTGGAGGAAGACCTCGCGGCTGACGCTGGTCACGATCGGCAGGATCATGATCGCCAGCAGGATGCCGACGGTGAAGAGGGAGCGGGCGACGCCCAGCTCGGTCTTCTCGAAGACGTACGTCCAGCCGAAGAACTGGTCGAGCCAGAGGTTCAGGCCCTCGAGGTAGGGCACCAGGACGAGCGCGCCCCAGATGCCGTACACGATGCTCGGGACCGCGGCGAGCAGGTCGACGACGTACGCGAGCGGCGCGGCCAGCTTGCGCGGCGCGTAGTGCGAGATGAACAGCGCGATCCCGACGGCGACGGGGACGGCGATGGCCATCGCGATGACCGAACTGACGACGGTGCCGAAGAGGAGGACCGCGATGCCGAAGACCGGCGGGCTGCCCGCCGGGTTCCAGTCGAAGGTGGTGAGGAAGTTGCCCTCGTTCTTCGAGATGGCGATCGAGGCGCGGTAGGTCAGGAACACGGCGATCGACGCCATGATCACGAGCAACAGGATGCCCGAGCCCCGGGAGAGGCCCAGGAAGACCTTGTCGCCCACGCGCCCGGACGAGGTCCCGGCGCGCTTGCGCGCCACCGGCGGGGCCGGCGGCGTGTCTATCGGTGTGGTGGAAGCCATGGTCTTTCCGGTCTGTGTGGGGGAGCGGCTGGCTCCCCTGGCGGCGGTGCACCGGATGGGTGGTGGCGGGACCGGTCCGGAAGGGTGTACCGGACCGGTCCGCCGGGTGTCGCTGGTCCTGCGGATGTTGCGGGTGTTACGTGCGTGACGTGCGCGGGGTCACCCGTGCCTCGTCGTTAAGAGAGGGAGGCGATGGTCTCGCGGACCTTGGCGTTGATCTCGGCCGGGATCGGCGCGTAGCCGGCCTCGGTGAGGAGCTTCTGGCCCTCGTCACTGGCGGTGTAGTTCAGGAAGGACTTGACCGTCGGAAGGGTCTCGGCCTTGTTGCCCTTGTCGCAGACGACCTCGTACGTGACCAGGACGATCGGGTAGGCGCCCTCGGCCTTGGTCGTGTAGTCGAGCTCCAGGGCCAGGTCCTTGCCGGTGCCCTTGACCTTGGCGGCGGCGATGGCCTTGGAGGCGTTCTCCGAGGTGGCCTTGACCGGGGCGGAGCCACCGGTGGCGATGTCGACGGTGGAGATCGACTGGTCGGTGGCGTAGCTCAGCTCGAAGTAGCCGATCGCACCGTCGACCTGCTTCACCTGGGCGGCGACACCGGAGGAGCCGGAGGCGGCCTGGCCCTTGGGGGCCGGCCACTTCTTCTCGGCCTCGTACTTCCAGTCGCTCGGGGCCGCGGCGCCGAGGTACTTGCCGAGGTTCTGCGTGGTGCCGGAGTCCTCGGAGCGGTGGAAGGCCTGGATCGGCTTGTCCGGGAGCTTGGCGCCGCTGTTGAGCTTGGCGATCGCCGGGTCGTTCCACTTCGTGATCTTGTTGTCGAAGATCTTGGCGAGGGTGGGGGCGTCCAGCACCAGGCTGTCGACACCCTCCAGGTGGTAACCGATGGCGATCGGGCCGCCGACCATCGGGAGGTTGATGCCCTGGCCGCCCTTGCAGATCTTCTTCGACTCGGCGACCTCCTCGGGCTTCAGCGCCGAGTCGGAGCCGGCGAAGCCGACGGTGCCCTGGTTGAAGGCGACGATGCCCTCACCGGAGGAGGAGGACTTGTAGTTGATCTCGACGCCGGAACAGCCGGCCATGTAGTTCTTGGCCCAGAGGTCCATGGCGTTCTTCTGCGCGCTGGAGCCGGAGGCGGGCAGCTGGCCCTTGGCGTCGTCGCACTTGATGTTCGACGCGGCGTTGGTCTTGCCACCGTTGCCGCCGGTCGAGCCACCGCTGTTGTCGTCCGAACCGCACGCCGTGAGGACCAGGGCGCTGGAGACGGCGAGGGCACCGAGCGCGGTGGCACGAAGCCGGTTCTTGCGCTGAAGCTTCACTTTCGGGTGTTCCTTCCAGGAGCCGCCGAGGTCTTGTTGGTTCTTACGACGGCGTGCGTTGGGTGGGTGCCGGGCCGTTGCGCCGCGCACCGTGCACTGACGAAGTTAGGCAGACCAGGTGAAGCGGCCTACGGGGGAGAGTGAACGGGAGGTGAACCGTGCGGGGCGGCGCGGTTCCGGCCGGGTCAGGGGCCGGGCGTGTCCGCCAGGGTCGCGAGCAGGGCGTCCAGCAGCTCCCGGTCGCGTTCCCGGGTGAGAAGCGCACGGGCCGCCGCCGGGGCGAGCCAGCAGACCCGGTCGACCTCGTCGCCGGGCACGAAAGCGCCGCCGGTCGCCTCGGCGGCCCAGTAGACGACCTCCTTGGGCCGGTCCCCGACGGTGTAGCGGACCGTGGGCAGCGCGGCGCCGGGCACGCAGCGCTGCCCGGTCTCCTCCAGGACCTCGCGCCGGGCGGCCGCCAGGGCGGACTCGCCGCGCTTCAGCTTCCCCTTCGGGTGCGACCAGTCCGCCCAACGCGGCCGGTGCACCAGGCAGACCTCCAGCCCGCCGGAGTCCGTACGGCGCCACAGCACGCACCCGGCGGCCCGCACCGGCTTCCCGGTCCCGTTCTTCGTGGGACCGCTCACGGCGCGCCCGCGGCCGCCACCGCGTACGGCCAGCTCGTCCGGAACACGCCCCGGGCCGCCTCCACCGCATGGCGCTGGTCGGCGTGGAGCACTCCCAGGGCGTACGCGGTGGCCGGGGCGATCCGCGGGGTGCGGGCCGCGGAGGCCGCCGCCGCGGCCGCCTCCGAGGCGTCCCGGTGCAGGTCGAGCGCCCGCCCCGGCGCGGCCAGCACCGGATCGGGGGCGCCCCGCACCACCTCGTGGGCGTACCGGTGGAGCCGCAGCAGGAGCCGGGTGCGGTGCCACGGCGCGTCCTGCGCCTCGTTGTACGGCTGGGCCGCGTGGCCGCCGGAGGGGAGCGCCGCGACGGTGTCCCGCAGCTGCTGCTCGGCCCGGTCGGCGGGGCCGTGCAGCATCTCCTCCGCCGGGGCGGCCGCCGCCGGGGCGAGCGGCACCTCGGAGGCGAGCAGCGCCACGGCGTCGGCCACCGCGTGGAAGCGGGAGGAACCGAGCGCCTGGAGGGCGGCGGAGTGGGCCCGGGTCCGGGCGAGGGTCAGCTGGCGCTCCAGCAGGGCCCCGGCGCGGGCGGCGCCGACGCCGAGGGCGGCGCGCTCCTTGTCGGGGGAGTCGCCCGAGCCCTTGCGGGCGGCGGGCAGCGGGGCGCCGGACAGGGTGTGCAGCGCTTCGAGGAGCCGGGTGAGCCGGGTGGCGTAGGCGTGTTCCCGGGCCAGGGTGCCCGAGAGCCAGGCCAGTTCGGTACGGAGCTGCTCGGCCCAGGCGGTGTCCAGGGCCGCCCGGAAGGTGTGCAGGGTGCCGCCGATCCGGCGCGAGGATCGGCGCAGCGCTTCGGCGGCCTGGGCACCGGCGTCCGTGGGGGCGCTGTTCTCGCGGTGCAGGCGCAGGCTGCGCAGGAACTCGGCGGCCTGTTCCTGGAGGTAGGGCGCGAGGACGGCGCCCGCCGTAAGGTCCGCCTGGGTCGTCGTCTGGTGGTCATGGCGTCGCACGCCGGCGCCTCCGCGCGTCGATGAGCATTTCCTGTACGTGCCGCAGCGGCCGTCCGTCCGCGTCCGTGGCGTGCCGGGTCCAGTTCCCGTCGGGACCGAGGTGCCAGGAGGAGGTGGTGTCGGCCATGCCGGTCTCCAGGAGACGGCTGAGCGCGGCGCGATGGGCGGGGTCGGTGACCCGGACCAGTGCTTCGATCCGGCGGTCGAGGTTGCGGTGCATCATGTCGGCGCTGCCGAACCACACTTCGGGTTCGCCGCCGTTGCCGAAGGCGAAGATCCGGGAGTGTTCCAGGAAGCGGCCCAGGACCGAGCGGACCCGGATGTTCTCGGAGAGGCCGGGGACGCCGGGGCGGATCGCGCAGATGCCGCGCACCCAGATGTCCACCGGCACCCCGGCCATGGCGGCCCGGTAGCAGGCGTCGATGACCGCTTCGTCGACCATCGAGTTGACCTTGATGCGGACGTAGGCGGTGCGCCCGGCCCGCTGGTGGGTGATCTCCTTGTCGATCCGGGCGATCAGCCCGTCCCGCAGGGACTTGGGGGCGACCAGGAGACGGCGGTAGGTCTCGCGGCGGGAGTATCCGGAGAGCCGGTTGAAGAGGTCGGAGAGGTCCGCGCCGACCTGCGGGTCGGCGGTCAGCAGACCGAGGTCCTCGTAGAGCCGGGCCGTCTTGGGGTGGTAGTTGCCGGTGCCGACGTGGGAGTAGCGGCGCAGGGTGTCGCCCTCCTGCCGGACGACGAGCGAGAGCTTGCAGTGCGTCTTGAGCCCGACGAGGCCGTAGACGACGTGGCAGCCGGCCTCCTCCAGCTTGCGGGCCCACTTGATGTTGGCCTGCTCGTCGAAGCGGGCCTTGATCTCCACGAGCACCAGGACCTGCTTGCCGGACTCGGCGGCGTCGATCAGGGCGTCCACGATCGGGGAGTCGCCGGAGGTCCGGTACAGGGTCTGCTTGATCGCGAGGACGTCGGGGTCGCTCGCGGCCTGTTCCAGGAAGGCCTGCACGGAGGTGGAGAACGAGTCGTACGGGTGGTGCAGGAGCACGTCGCGTTCGCGCAGCGCGGCGAAGATGTCGGGCGGGGAGGCGGATTCGACCTCGGCGAGGTCGCGGTGGGTGCCGGCGATGAACTTGGGGTACTTCAGCTCGGGCCGGTCCTGCGAGGCGATGCCGAAGAGCCCGGTCAGGTCGAGCGGGCCGGGCAGCGGGTAGACCTCGGCGTCGGACACCTTCAGCTCGCGGACCAGCAGGTCGAGCACGTACGGGTCGATGGACTCCTCGACCTCCAGCCGGACCGGGGGGCCGAAGCGGCGCCGCATGAGCTCCTTCTCCAGGGCCTGGAGAAGGTTCTCCGCATCGTCCTCCTCGACCTCCAGGTCCTCGTTCCGGGTGACCCGGAACATGTGGTGGGCGAGGACCTCCATGCCGGGGAAGAGCTCTTCGAGGTGGGCGGCGATGACGTCCTCGATGGGCACGTACCGCTGCGGCGACGCCTCCAGGAAGCGGGTCAGCAGCGGCGGCACCTTGACCCGGGCGAAGTGGCGGTGGCCGCTGACCGGGTTGCGCACGACGACGGCGAGGTTGAGCGAGAGCCCCGAGATATAGGGGAAGGGGTGGGCCGGGTCGACGGCGAGCGGGGTCAGTACGGGGAAGACGCGCTGCCGAAAGAAGGTGAAGAGCCGGGCCTGCTCCTTCTCGGTCAGCTCGGGCCAGCGGATCAGCTGTATGCCCTCGTCGCACAGGGCGGGGGCCACGTCCTGCTGGTAGCAGGCGGCGTGCCGGGCCATGAGCTCGCGCGAGCGGGTCCAGATCAGGTCCAGGACCTCGCGGGGCTGGAGCCCGGAGGCGGACCGGGTGGCGACCCCGGTGGCGATGCGGCGCTTCAGACCGGCCACCCGGACCATGAAGAACTCGTCCAGGTTCGAGGCGAAGATCGCGAGGAAATTCGCCCGTTCGAGGAGGGGGGTCGCCGGGTCCTCGGCCAGTTCCAGCACTCTTTCGTTGAACGCGAGCCAGCTGCGTTCCCGGTCCAGGAAGCGGTCGTGCGGCAGCTCGTCGCCGTCGACGTCGGGTTCGTACGCGTCGGCGTCCGCGTCGATGTCGGGGTCCAGGTCGGCCGCGGTGGACAGGGCGGCGGAGCCGGACGCGGAGGCCACGGCGCGCGGCCGCTGGGCGGCGAGCGAGCCGACCGACGGCTGCGTGGCGGGCTGGACCGTTACCTCGGAGCTGGGCTGCTGGCTCATGGCCCCATTCTTCCGCGCGGACGGCTCGGTAGGCGCGTCGGAAGGGGCGGGGTTCACGGGGTTCGTGGGGGCCGTGGGGGACAGGAGAGCGGTTTCGCCCGTCCGTCCCTTGCCGGGGGTTCTCCCGTTGCCGGGTTTCCTCCCGTTGCGGGGGGTCGGCACAGCTGGCTGCATTGCCAGAGGTTCGCAAGCCCGTCTGAATGGCTGGTAACGGCGACATGACGTGCAGGAAGCGGTGCGCGGTGCGGTACGGGCGCCCGGGGGCGTGCCCGTACCGCACCGGCGTCAGGCGTGCAGACCGCGCAGCACCCGGAACGCGAGCGCCACGGCGAGGGCCGCCACGGCCAGCAGGATGCCGGTCTCGACGAGCTGGAGCGGCCAGAAGTGCGCGAGCGGGTGGTAGTCGACGTAGGCGACGGCGCCCTTGCACGCGGCGGGTGCGCCGGGTTCCCCGCAGACCGCCGGGTCCAGGGGCTTCCCGGACGCGGTGAGCGTCTCCGAGTCGACCAGCCAGGTCGTGTTGTCCCTGAACCACTGGTTCTCGGTGGTGCGGACGGTCGGCCAGAGATCTTCCCGCACCCGGTTCAGGAGCGCCGTCAGCGGGGCGTACGCGATCACGGTGGCGATCATCGCCGGGACGGTGCGCCGCAGCAGTAGCCCGGCCAGCGCGCCGAGGGCCAGCATGCACAGGGTGTAGCCGACCGGGACGGTGCCCGTGGCGCCGTACACGGTGCGGTCGTACGTCTCCATCGGGTACTGCGTCCGGTCGGCCCGCGGCACGGCCCAGGTGCAGACGGCCGAGAGGACCGAGACCCCGGCGACCGTTGCCACGGCGGGCACCGCGAGCTTGGCCGCCAGCCAGCGCGCGGGCGAGATCCCCTGGCTCCAGGACAGCCGGAACGTGCCGCTCTCCAGTTCGCGGGCGACCATCGGGCCGGCCACGAACATGCCCACGAACGCGGGCAGCAGCATCATGACCAGCCCGGAGTACTCCAGCAGCCGGTGGAAGTAGAACCCGACGCTGAGGAAGTGGCGGACGGCGATGCCGCAGCCGTGGGTCACCTTGCTGACCGAGCAGCCGGTGTCCGCGAACGTGTCGGTGGCCGACGCCACCACCTGCCAGGCGATGACCACGGCGGCGATCCCGGCGAGCGCGAGCGCGCCGACGGTCCACAGGGTCGTACGGTGCTGGCGCAGGGTGACCCGGACCGGGCCGCTCAGGGCGAGGGCGCTCATCGGGCCGCCACCTCCCCGGAAGGCAGGGCGTCCGGCGTCAGCAGCGCGGGGGCCTCGGGCGAGCGCAGGTGGGCGAGGAGCAGTTCCTCCAGCGAGGGTTCCGCGGTTTGCCAGACTCCGGTGTCCACCGGGCCCTCCCTCCGTATCAGGGTGGTCTGTATCCGTCCCGTGGTGCGGGACTCGACGGCGGTGTGCGGCGCGGTGTCCCGTACCGGGCCGGTGAGCAGGGTGTGCGCGGCGAGCAGGTCGTCCGTCCCGCCGCCGAGCCGGATCCGGCCGCCGTCGACGAGCAGCAGGTGGTCGCAGGCGCCCTCCAGTTCGGTGAGGAGGTGCGAGGACATCACGAGGGTGGTGCCGTGCTCGGCGGTCTCCGCCATCAGCGCGCCCATCAGCTCCTGGCGGGCGAGCGGGTCGAGATCGGCCATCGGCTCGTCCAGCAGCAGCAGTTCGGGCCGCTTGCCGAGCGCCAGGGCCAGGGCGAGCCGGGTGCGCTGGCCGCCGGAGAGCTGCCGGACCCGGGCCTTGCGCGGCAGGTCACCGGCGATGCGCTCGGCGGTCTCCGGGGCCCAGGTGGCGGGGTTCAGATCGGCCCCCGCCCTGAGCATCCCGTCCACCGTCAACTGAGGGTACAGCGGCTTGTCCTGGGCCACGAAGCCGATCCGGGTCCGCGCCTCGGCGGGCGTACCGCCCAGCACCCGCACCGAACCCACCGAGGGCCGCATCAGCCCGGCCGCGAGGGCGAGCAGGGTCGACTTGCCCGCCCCGTTGGGCCCGACGAGCGCGCACACCCGCCCCGCGGGCAGCCGGAACGAGCAGTCGCGGAGCACCCACTTCCTGGCCCCGCCCCGATACTTCGCACCGAGGCCGTCGGCCTCGATCGCAACGCCTGTCATCAGGCTCGATCCCCCTCGAATGTGCTGTCCAGTACGGCGGTGAAGAGCGCGCTCACGTCGTCCTTCTCCAGCCCGGCCGCGCGGGCCCGGCGGGTCCAGTCGGCGAGCTCGGCGCGCAGCGGCGCGTCGTCGGCGGCCGCCGCGCCGCCGAGGCCCCGGGTGACGAAGGTGCCGAGCCCGCGCCGCCCCTCGACGAGGCCCTCGCGCTCCAGCTCCCGGTACGCCTTGAGGACGGTGTTCGGGTTGATGGCGGTGGCTTCGACGACCTCGCGTGCGGTGGGCAGGCGGTCACCGGGCTTCAGCAGGCCGAGGCGGAGCGCCTGTTTGGTCTGCTGGACGATCTGGAGGTACGTGGCGATGCCGCTACGCCGGTCGATGCGGTACTCGACCGCTGCGGACTCTGCCATATTCACCCTTTCACTAATTGAGTAGTGAAAGGGTGACGTAAGAAAGGGGCGGCGTCAAGGGACGCCGCCCCGTCAGGGGTTGACCAGGGCTCAGGGCCCCGCGCCGTACCCGCCGACCCGGGCTCAGGACTCCGTGCGGTACATCAGGTCCACCTCGTGGGTCGTGAACCCCATCCGCTCGTACACCGCGAGGGCCGCCTTGTTGTCCGCGTCCACGTAGAGCATCGCGGTCGGCAGCCCCTCCGCCGCGAGGTGGCGCAGCCCGATCGCGGTGAGCGCCTTGCCGAGGCCGCCGCCCTGCGCGTCGGGCCGGATGCCGACCACGTACACCTCGCCGAGATGCTCCTCGGCGTGCACCTTCGTCCAGTGGAAGCCGATCAGCTCGCCGTCCCGCTCGGCCAGGAAGAAGCCCTTCGGGTCGAACCAGGGCTCCGCCTTGCGGTCGTCCAGATCGCGCTGGGTCAGCGAGCCCTGCTCCGGGTGGTGGGCGAAGGCGGCGCGGTTCACCTCCAGCCAGGCCGCGTCGTCCTCGCCGGGCACGAAGGTGCGGACGGTGACGCCCGGCGGCAGCACCGGCTCCGCGATGTCCAGTGAGGTCAACGGCCGCCGAAGCTGGCGCAGTTCACGGAAGAGCGCCAGCCCCAGCACCTGCGAGAGATGGCGCGCCGCGGACTTCCCGCCGTGCGCCCACACCCGCAGCCGCTTGCCCGTGGTGGCGAGCAGCGCCGCGCCCAGCGCCCGCCCGTGGCCCTGCCCCCGGTACGAGGGGTGCACGACCAGCTCGGCGGCCGGCGCCTCCACCGGGTCGGTGTCCTCCAGCTGGGCGTACCCCACCAGGTCGGGACCGCTGGTCAGCAGCAGATGCCGGACCCCCTCGCGCCGCCCGCCCCGCAACTGGAGCCGCCCCTGCTCGGACACGGCCTGCCTGCCGTCGGACCGGGCCGCCTCGGCGAGCAGTTCGGATACGGCCTCCGCCTCCTCGGGGGAGAGCACGTCGAGCGTCCGGATCTCACGGCCGGGGGCGGGAAGAGCTGCGTCAGTCGTCATGGCTACGAGCGTACGGCGACGGCCCTGGCACCGGGCGGCCCCGGCGGGCACGGCGGGTACGGTCGGCCCCCGGGTTCAGTCGACCGGACCGGTGGGGCCGCCCGCGCGCGCCACTCCGTACGTACCGTGCGCGCCGTCTGACGGACGGTCGCCCCCCAGGGGCGGGACGGGCCACTGCCCGGACGCGGGCCCCCGGCCGCACCACATGGCAACCAGTTCGTAACCCGCCAAACCTGTCGCGCTACGCGCGTTGACCCTAGGCTGCGCACGAAGTCTCCGGACTTGTCATAAATCGAAAACCTCCCGCTGAGAATCACAAGGGGACCGATGTCAGCGACACCGCAGAAGAACCGCGCGTCCCGGCGGGTGCTCACCGCCGCGGCCGGGCTCGCCACCGTGGGCGCGCTCATCGCCGCGATGCCGGCCGGCGCCCAGGAGAACCCGGGCAAGGGCAACAGCCAGGGCCGGCAGGGCAACCACGGCCAGGGCCCCACCGTCGACGTGCAGCTGCTGTCCTTCAACGACCTGCACGGAAACCTTGAGCCCCCGGCCGGCTCGGCGGGCACGGTCAACGAGACGCAGGCCGACGGCACCGTCAAGGCCGTCCCGGCCGGCGGTGTCGAGTACCTCGCCTCCTCGCTGCGCACCGCCCGCAAGGGCCACCCGTACTCGATCACCGCTGCGGGCGGCGACATGGTGGGCGCGAGCCCGCTGCTCTCCGGCCTCTTCCACGACGAGCCCACCATCGAGGCGCTCAACGGGATCGACCTGGACGTCACCAGCGTCGGCAACCACGAGTTCGACGAGGGCGCCACCGAGCTGGGCCGCCTCCAGAACGGCGGCTGCCACCCGGTCGAGGGCTGCTACGAGAAGGGCAAGAAGTTCCAGGGCGCGGACTTCCCCTACCTCGCCGCCAACGTGACCGACGAGAAGACCGGCAAGCCGATCCTCAAGCCGTACACCGTGTGGAAGAAGAACGGCGTCAAGATCGGCTTCATCGGAGTGACCCTGGAGGGCACCCCGAACATCGTCACCGCCAACGGCGTCAAGGGCCTGAAGTTCCACAGCGAGATCGAGACGATCAACAAGTACGCCAAGGAGCTGGACCGCCAGGGCGTCAAGTCCATCGTCGCGCTGATCCACGAGGGCGGTGCCCCGGCCTCGTCCTCGTACAACTACGACTGCGACAGCAACGGCCCGGGCGACGGCATCTCCGGCCCGATCACCACCATCGCCAAGGGCATCACGCCCAAGGTCGACGCGCTGGTCACCGGCCACACCCACCAGGCGTACGTCTGCAGCATCCCGGACCCGGCGGGCAACCCGCGCCTGGTCACCTCGGCGTCCTCCTTCGGCAAGCTCTACACCGAGACGACGCTCACCTACGACCGCCGCACCAAGGACATCGTCCGTACGTCGGTGAAGTCGGCCGGTGCCAAGAACCCGAAGTCGGCCAACCACATCGTCAGCCGTGACCAGCCCAAGGCCAACGACATGACGGCCCTGATCGCGCGCTGGAACGCCCTCGCGGCCCCGATCTCCAACCGGCCGCAGGGCTACATCACCGCCGACATCAACGGCCGTGGCTCCAGCGCCTACGAGAAGCCGCTCGGCGACCTGATCGCCGACGCCCAGCTGGAGGGCCTGGCCCCGGCGGACAAGGGCGGCGCCGTCGTCGCGTTCATGAACCCGGGCGGCATCCGCGCCGACCTGGTGTACAAGGCGAGCGGCGCCGAGGGCGACGGGGTGGTGACGTACGGGGAGTCCTTCACCGTGCAGCCCTTCACCAACATGATGAACGTCGTCGACCTGACCGGCGCCCAGCTGGTCGCCGCGCTCCAGCAGCAGGTCAGCGGCTCCAACGAGGCCAGCCCGAAGATCCTCCAGATCTCCAAGGGCCTGACCTACACCCTGGACATGACGAAGTCCGGCGCGGCCCGCGTGGTCACCGACACCATCAAGCTGAACGGTGAGGCGATCGACCCGGCCAAGACCTACCGCGTCGCGATGAACGAGTTCCTGGCGGGCGGCGGCGACGGCTTCGCGGCCCTCGGCCAGGGCACGAACAAGCTGGTCGGCGCCTCCGACCTGGACATGTTCAACGACTACCTGGTGGCCCACTCCACGGCCGACGCCCCGCTGGCCCCGCCGGCGGCCGACCGCATCACGGTCATCAAGTAGGACTGATCCACCCAGCAACACCGCTCGAACCCGAACGGGGCGGCGGCCGAACCCGGCCCGCCGCCCCGTTCGGCGTTCCCGGCCGGGTACGGCCCGACTCGTCCCGGCCCGACTCGCCCCGGTTCGACTCGGCCCGGCTCAGCTCCGTACTCTGCCGCCGTCCCCGCCGAGCGTGAACCACACCGCCTTCCGGTACGGCACACCCTCGCCCAGCACCCGTGTCCCCCACGCGGCCGCCACCCGCTCCACCAGCAGCAACCCGCGTCCGCCCTCCGGTTGACATGACCCGCCGCGCTGCTCGGGGCACCGGGGCAGGGCCCAGTGGTCGTCGTCCGCCACGGCGACGGTGACCCGCTCGTCCCCTACGGCGACATGGACCTGGATCAGCGCCGTGGCCGTATGCCGGTGCGCGTTGGCGACCACCTCCGTGACGCACAGCCGCGCGTCGTCGACCAGTCCGGCCAGCCCGCCGCATCTGCTGACGCCCAGCAGCGACGCCACGAAGTCCCGCGACACCTTGGCCGCCCCGGACGTGTTGGGCAGGGTCAGCCGGTAGATCTCGCTACCCGGCGGACCCGGCGGCGAAGGATGGGCGGTGGTGTGGACGGAGGTCATGTCGTTCTCCCAACGCGATGCGAAGCGAACGTGCGTGCGTCACTCGTCGTCCGTGGCGATGGCCGCACGCGGGCGTGGCTGAACATGCCTGCGTACGGCTGCACTTCGGGCTTACCGGCGTGCGGCGCGATCTTTGAGAACGGTAGCGTGGGCGTATCAATTGTTGTGACAGAACCCATCATTCTTGCTAGAAGTGGACCCCTTCGAGGGATGCGGCCAGACTGGGTTTCGACAAGAGGAGAGGTTGATGCCACCGAGGAAACCCCCTACCGCACGGCAGTGTCGACTGGGCGCGGAGCTGCGCAGGATGCGTGAGCATGCCGGCCTGACGCCGACCGAGGCCGCCACTCTGCTGGGCACGGACCGCACCACGATCAGCAACACCGAATCGGGGCGGTTCGGCGTGAGCGGTACGAGAGTCCGCACATGGGCCGGGCACTACGAGTGCTCGGACGCGGCCTATGTCGATGCACTCGCCGACATGGCCGAGGAGCGGATAAAGGGGTGGTGGGAGGACTACCGCGGAGAGCTTTCCGGAAGCGCGCTCGACCTGGCGGAGTTGGAGCACCACGCGACGGGTTTTCGATCGGTCCAGATCATGCACATGCCCGGCCTTCTTCAGACCGAGGACTACGTGCGGGCCGTCTACGCGGAGGCGATGCCGACTCCGACCCCGACGATGCTCCGGCGCAGGATTTCGCACAGGCTGAGGCGCCGGGACGTGCTCGATCGGGCGAACCCGCCCATCTGCACGTTCCTGATCCATGAGGCGGCGCTCCGGATGCGGTTCGGCAGCCGCAAGGTGGTGCGTGGTCAGCTCGATCACCTGCTGAAGGAGTCGGAACGCGACAACGTCACCGTCAGGGTGATTCCGTTCGCAGCAGGTGGCTTTCCGAACGCCAGTAGTTCGGCAAACTACGTCTATGGTCCGGTGCCGCAGCTCGACACCGTGCAGACGGACACCCCGATGGGGTCCGGATTCGTGGACGCCGAGGCGCGGCTCCGGGTTTTTCGAGCGGTGCTCGACCGAACGGAAGGGCGGTCGCTCGACCCGCAGAGTTCCAGAGACTTCATCAAGGAAGTCGCCGAGCAAGTGTGAAGGCGTGAGAAACATGGATATTCAGTGGCGCAAGTCGTCCAAGTCGGCCGACGCGGACGGCAATGACTGCCTGGAGCTGGCGGAGCACGGTGGTGAGATTCTGCTGCGCGAGAGCGACAACCCTGACGTGGTGGTCCGCACCACCCGTGCCAAGCTCCGCGCCTTCCTCGGAGGCGTCAAGGAAGGCGAATTCGACGATCTGGCTTGATTCATAGCGTTCATGCTTCGGGCGGCTCTCATCGGCGCAGGTGGGGCCGCCCGAAGCGTGTGTGCGTGGCTTGGAAGAGACCGTCTGCCCCTCCGTGTTGGCCCTCTCCCTCTCACTCGTTAGATACCAAACGCTTGATACGGGTTCTCATCAAACGCTAATTTCAGCATGCGTTCCTGGTTGGCCTGCCCTTGGCGAGTCGGCACCCGGGGACACAACTCCGCTCAGTGTTGCGCCCGTTGGGTGGAGTTTCAAAGGATCGCCTCGCGTTCGCGGCTCGTCACGCCGGCGGCGGGCGCGAGGCGATTTCGATGGGCGCCAGGAGAGGCCCGTGCTCGACCGCCAGCGCCCCGCATCGTCCGTGACACGCGTCTTCTGGTGCGAACGGGTCACCTATCGGACGTTGGCGGCCGACGAGATCGCCGAGGTGTTCCAGCACAGGGCGCTCGACCCCGCCGAGGCGATCCGCGTCATCCGCTTGGACATCCGGGCCTTGGCGGTCGGATTGCCGCCGTTCGAACGCCACCGCGCGCTGAGTTGGGTCGAGGGCGGCGGATGCGTGGGCGCCCTCGCTGCTCTTCATCGCGGCGAACCCTGTGGGCTCTCGCTGAGCCATGGCGACGCCTGGATCGAGTGGACCGTACGCCCGGGGTTCGACCTCCCCGTGGATGCCGAGGAACCGTTGCCGTAGAGGTCGCAGTGGCGAACGAACCGGGAGGCTCGGGCTCGGCTTCGGCACTCCGAAGTTCCTGTGGGCGCACGATCTCGGACGTAGTTGGCCGATTGTCAATTTGCTGATTGCAACAGCGATGTTCGGCTTGATAGGGATGGCCTCGGGAACGGTTGTCCAGCCAGGGGGCGAGCGTTCGAATGCAACGTTCCGGGGGGCTTGCGGTGGTGGGTTGGGACATCCGTCCACAGGGTGTGCAGGGGCAGTTGGGGACGGTGGGCGGGCACGCCGACGACCTGCAGAAGGCGCTGACGGCGTTGCTGGAGACGGTGTCGGAGGCGGCATCGGCGTCGGGTACGGCGGTGCCGGGCCCGCAGGCGTCCACACCGCTCCAGGGGCCGGTTGTGCCGGGGAAGGCACCGCTGTCGCGCGCGGCGGCGGGCCCGGTGGCGGCGGCGTTGGCGGAGTTTCTGCATGTGCGTGAGCGGGACTTCGTGTCGATGGGGAAGCGGACCGAGGCCGCGGTGCTGGGTGCGGTGGACGCGACGAACGCCTACGTGCGGGGCGACCTGGAGGCGGCCGAGCGGGCGCAGAACGCCGCCAGGGCGGTACGGGTGGACGAGCTGCGTCGTATGCGGGGGATGCGGTGAGCGGCGGAGGGCCGGCGCCGGTCGACCCGATCGGGATACCCGTCTTCACGGGTGATCTGGCTCTGCTCGACGTGAAGGTGACCGAGCTGTCGGGGCACGGGGCGAAGATCGCCGAGGCGGCCGGGGACGTGCATCGCAGCTTCGGCGGACTGCGTGCCTTCTACCGGGCGCCGGAGGCGGAGCAGCTCTTCGCGACGACGGCCCCGGTCGCGGCGAAGGGGCTGTCGCTGAGCGAGGACCTGTGTGTGGTCGCCGGTGCGCTCGGCACGTACTCGGACGACGCGTTCCCGCTGGTGGAGAAGTTGAAGGCGCTGAAACGGGACGCGGTGGCCTTCCGGGTGAAGGTGAACGGGGACGACGACTGGGCCGAGGACGGCGACCTAGTCGAGGAGAACAACCGGCGCCGCAACGAGATCGCCGAGGTGTGGGCCGCGTTCCAGGAGGTGGAGCGGGCCTGCCACGCGAAGATCGTCGCCTTGGTCGGCGGGCATCCGCTGAAGAGCGGTGACGGCTCGGGCAGGTCGGGGACGTACGGGTACGACGCCGAGGCGCTGAAGCAGGCGCCGAGCCTGCCGTGGGGCGAACCGGTCGAGGAGTCGGTGCCGTGGTGGAAGGTGTGGCGCCACGCCTACGACTTCGGTAAGGGCTTCATCGTCGACGGGGTCGGGGGCACCCTCGAAGGTCTCGGCATCCTGGTCTGCGCCGAGGGCTGGGACTCCATGAAGCAGGCATGGACCGGCCTGGCCAAGCTCGCCACCGGCGTGACGCTGGCCATCACTCCTGGCGTCAACGGCATCTTCTGGGCGGCGCCGGACGACAAACTGCCCTCCTGGGTACGCGACTCACGCGCCGCGATGAAGGAGACCGGCAAGGCCCTGATCGCCTGGGACCAGTGGGGTTCCAACCCGTCCCGTGCGGCGGGGGCGGTCACGTTCAACGTCCTGACCACCGTCTTCACCGGCGGCACCGGCGGCTCCGCAGCGGGTGCCGGCAAGGCCGGCGCGTTGGCCAAGACCCTCTCCGTCGCGGGCAAGACCGCCCGTGTCGTCGACCCCATGACGTACGTCTTCAAGGGTGCGGGTGCCGGACTCACGAAGGTCAGCGACGTCATGACCGGGCTGAAGGGCCTGGAGACCACCACCTTCCCGCCTCTCCCGGACCACGTCATTACTGTCCCCGAGGGCACCCTCCGCCTCCCGGACGGCACCCTGCACCTCCCCGAGGGCGCCACGATCCCCGACGGCGCGACCGCCCTCCCCAACGGCACGATCAAGCTCCCCGACGGTGCGGTGGCTCTCCCCGAAGGCGCCGTCCGTTCCCCGTTCGCCGGCGAAGCCGCCTACTTCGACCGTGACGGCAACCTCTACAAAGAGGACGGCACCCTCCTCCAACGCGCCGACCAGGCAACCAAGGAACGCAACCTCAACGCCCAGCCCCCAGCCGAAGTCCACGAACCCGCCCTCACCGGCGCAGTCGCCCACCACACCCCCGACCACACCTCACCCGGCAACACCAGCCCCACCCCACCCCACAACCATCTCGACACCACCATCCATCACACCGAGCTGCCAGGAACCAGGCACAGCTTGAGCCACGACCTACCTGCGGGAAGCGGTACCGGAGGAGGTGGAGGTGGCGTCGGGGGCGGAGGGCCGGATGGATTCGCTCGTGACATCAGCGATCCTGGCGGGTGGGACAGGCCTCAGGACCACTCAGGCCCTCTGGAACTCGGCGGTGAAATGGAGGCGCAGGTACGTGGCCAGCTGACCAGCACCGGTGTGAAGCCTGACGACATTGAACGGGCCTTGAACAACTTGTCCAAGAATCCAGCTGGACAGGAAATATCCGAGATAATTGCGTCTGGAAAGCTTGGAGCTTTCGAAGGATACAGGGAGGTAGTGTCCGGCCTGAGTAGGCTTGATGGGATTTCAGGAGGGATTGAGCAACTGCGCCTCGGTGAGAGATTGCATTCTGGAGGGGCTGATAAAATAGTTTTTGAGATCAAGCAGGATGGGTATGAAATAAAGCCCGGTGTCTTCACGGGTGGAAAGACGGATCTCGATGTGATGGCACGTGATGTGGACGGAACCGTATACGGGTGGCAACTGAAAGATATGACAGGTCCGGAATCTCCGGCCGACCCGGGTAAGGTTGTCAGGAATGTATTCAAGAAGATCCGGCAGCTCACGGACTCTCATGCGGACGTGAAAATTTTTTTGGTGGAGACCAAGGCGTCGAGGGCTGAAATAGCTACTCAGCTCGGCCGCCTGCATGGCTTGCACGCCAAAAATGATGTCCAGTTCATATTTCGTTCGCCGGACGGGAATTTGTTCGTCCCTCCCGAGGCTAAATTCTTCCCGAAAGGATCGTCGTGATTACCAGTACGCCGGTAGCCCGTTGGACCTGGGGGTGTGACAGTGAGGAAGGACTCATCATTCGGTGTATCCGTGATTCACTCAACGCCTACTCGATTCTTCATGCGCATCGCCTGGCCTGTGGGAGGCCCAACTTTAAAATTTCCGTCTCCGAGGCGGGTGCGTCGGGCGGTTACCTATTTCGTGGTGAAATCCCTGCGGAAGGTGGGGGTCGAGATGAGGTCGCTCAAAGGTTTGCGCGTGTCATCGAAGCGAGAGTCGACGCAGGGTCGATAGGATCGGTAGATACCTCCATCCGGTGCGCCGGAATGCTTGTGGGTGAGGAGGGTGATTACCTCCAGGAAAACCTGTTCCAACTCGGCACTTCTGCGTTCCTTGATTTCGTCACCACTGATTTGACTACCTTTTCCGATGCGTGGATGGCCTATGACCTCAAAGGTAATCCTCAACCTTCTGTGTATGCCAAGAATTCACCCAGGTTGGCTTCTGCCCTGAGGGACCTGTCTGTGGTCCTCGATTCAGATACGGGGCCAGAAGATCCGACTTATTTTGGGAAACCCACTGAAACTGGCGTAGAAAGTCATTTCGATGATGATGGTGCGCCGTCCGATTCGTGGGGGCGGTTCGAGATCCCTTACCGGAACAGGATCTTCAGGCATACCCAAGAATTTGAGCAGGGCTATCGGCGTGAGGCGTCAGGTCGCGTCCTGTACTTCCCGGCTCGCAGTCGCAGCGGAATTCTGGGCTACCTCTGGGCATCAAACAGCGAAGGTGCGGCGAGTTTCGAACCCCGCGATGAAGCCGACGTTGAGGGCTACCAAGCCGGACTCATCTGGTTGGAGCGGCTAAAAGAAGCCTATGTGCGGGGAATGATGCCTGAGGCCGCGCTGATGGTTCTTCGGGAGATGCCACAAGCTGCTGAAGCGGGAATTCTGGTAGAGGAGGCTCCACTGGAGGCAAGGGAAATCTTGGAACTTCGGCAGTCACGCCTGTCATGACTGGTCACTGATCGTTTTTAGAAATGCCTCGCCCTGGAGGGGCAGTACTGACAACGCTCAGTGGTGCCGTGGACCGGGCAGACGACCGGGAAGTGGGTCCTGGGCATCAGCCTGCTTGTGAGGCCGATGGTGGCACGCTCGGCATGGGGGTAGCGTTCGTGCGCGAACTTGCGCACATCGTGGACAGCCTGCCTTGTTACATCGGCTGGTTCCTGCCGCTGTTCGACACCAAGCGGTAGACGTTCGCCGACAAGCTGTGCCGCACCGTGGTCGTCAAGGTCAGCCACAGCTGAACTGCCCACGCGGGCGGGCGGTATGGTCACCCCCATTGCAAAAATATTTGACACATGAGGGGGCAGGTGTCACATCAAAAAACGACCGCACCCCCGGGCAGCCAGACGGCAGCACAGCACCATCGTGTCATTCCTGCCCGCAGGCCGTGGCCTTGAACTCGGCCGTGGAGAGGATGACCGCCATTTCCTTTGTATTTCCCCGCGCAGCCTGTTTCCGTTCCATGGAGAGCACCTTGAGTTTCGGCGACCCGCATACCCCGTACGACCCGCAAAATTCACCTGCCCAGCCCGGATACCAGGCCCCGGCGCCGCAGAACATGCCCGGGCACGCGCCGTACGGGTATCCGCCGTACGGGGCGTATCCGCAGGGCGGGTACGGGGTGGGCGTGCCGCCGCTGGCGCATTGGGGGCGTCGGGTTGGCGCCTATCTGCTTGACGGGCTGATCATTCTGGGGCCGATGTACGGGATGGGGTTCATCGACCTGGCCCGCAGCGACGATCCGGCGACGGCGGAGCCCGGCGCGTTCTTCGCGGTCGGTGTCGTCTACACCCTGGTCATGGCGATATTCCAGCTCTACCGGGAAGGTTCGACCGGGCAGACGACCGGGAAGCGGGTCCTGGGCATCAGCCTGCGTCGTGAGGCCGATGGTGGCACGCTCGGCATGGGGATGGCGTTCGTGCGCAAGCTCGCGCACATCGTGGACAGCCTGCCCTGTTATATCGGCTGGTTCCTGCCGCTGTTCGACAGCAAGCGGCAGACGCTCGCCGACAAGATGTGCCGCACCGTGGTCGTCAAGGTCAGCCACACCTGAAGCGCCCACGCGGACGGGCGGTGTGGTCACTCCCCACTTGCCGGGCAGCCGGACAGCAGCGCCATCGCGTCATTCCCGCCCACAGGCCGGGGAGATGGTGACGGCCACTTCCTCGCGCCGACTCCTGTGGACCGCTGGTAGAAGGCCCTTCCCGGCGTGAGCCCTTCCAGGTTGGCCGGCGTGAAGGTGACGTGGCCCGCTGAACCCGAGTTGCCCTTGGTCCACCCGTAGAGCCCGTAGGAGGTCCTGGGGGCGAGCGGGGTGAGGGGGCCGGTTGCGGTCCAGCCGGGGGCGGTGGTCGGAGCGTCAGCCCTCGTCGTTCAGGACGACGTCGTACGCGTCGTCGTAGTCGTGGTCCCTCAGCACGAGGGAAAGCGTGGACCGTTCGTCGGTGAAGCGGATGTCGACGGTGCTCTCCCGCTCGCCCTGGAAGAAGTCGGCCGTCGCCGGGTGCTGGGCGGGGCCGCTCCATCGGGCCGTCCAGCGTTTCGCGTCGGACTCGGGGTCGCCGACTGACGCCGCGAGCGCGGCCAGGCCGTCGGCGTCCCGGGCCTTGAGGCGGGCCAGGACCTGTTCCGTGACGGAGAGGCTGCCGGGGGTCGGGCGGCCGGTGACCTCCAGATCGAGTTCGTTGGTGCCGTTCCGGACGCGCTCCGGAGTCTTGTCCGTGTTCAGGGCATCGCAGCCGCCGAGGGTCAGGATCGCGGCTCCGGTCAGGGCGAGGGTTCTGGCGGCCCGCCCGGTGGTGTCGCGGTGCCGGGAGGTGGCGTTGATGTCGGCTCCTTCGTGCGGGCTCGTCCGCCGGACGGATCGGTGGATCGGTGGTAAGTAAGGATAATGAGGCCTTTCGGGCGCCCGGGGCCGCCGTTGACGCTGTTCCCGATGTGACGTGTGCCGGTCATAATCTGACGGCTGACCCCACGGCAGACGGAGGAGCGCCCGCATGAGCCCGTACCGCCCGCACGCCCCGCACACCGCGACCCGCCGCAACTTCCTGGCCGGAACCCTGGCCGCCACCGCCACCGTGCTGATCGGCGCGGGTTCCGCGCGCGCCGACGACCGGCAGGCCCTCACCACCCAGGGGTGGATGGGCGCGATACCCGACGCGACCGCGCTGCGGGCCCTCACGATCCCCGGGTCGCACGACTCCGGCGCACGGTACGGCGGACCCTGGACCGAGTGCCAGAACACCACGATCGCCGAGCAGTTGGACAGCGGCATCCGCTTCCTCGACGTACGGTGCCGGATCACCGGCGGGTCGTTCGCGATCCACCACGGGGCCTCGTACCAGAACCTGATGTTCGGCGATGTGCTCGGCGCCTGCTGGGACTTCCTGGCGGCGCATCCCACCGAGACCGTGCTGATGCGGGTCAAGCAGGAGTACTCGGAGGAGAGCGACGCGGCGTTCGGGGCGGTCTTCGACGACTACCTCGACAACCGGGGCTGGCGCCCGCTGTTCCGGATCGGCTCCTCGCTGCCCTCGCTGGGGGAGTCGCGCGGCAAGGTCGTCCTCCTCGCCGACAACGGCGGGCTGCCCGGGGTTCGGTACGCGGACCCGGGACTCTTCGACATCCAGGACGACTACATGGCGGAGCCGTTCGCCAAGTACCCGAAGATCGAAGCCCAGTTCCGCAAGGCGGCCGGACAGCCGGGCAAGCTGTTCATGAACTACGTCAGCACGGCCGCCCTGCTGCCGCCCCGCTGGAACGCCGACCGGCTCAACCCGCAGGTGCACTCCTTCCTCGACGGCGCGGAAGCCGCCGGCTGGACCGGCCTCGGCATCGTCCCGTTGGACTTCCCGGCGACCCGACCGGGCCTGGTCGAGTCGTTGATCCGGCGCAACCCGGGGGTCTGAGACGCCGACCGGCCGGATCAGCCCCGCTTGTAGAAGTAGCCGTCGCCGCTGGCGGGGCCGACGTTGTGCCGGATGCCGCCGGGGTTGAGGACGAAGAATGACGGGTCCAGCGACCGGTAGCAGTAGCCGGGGTTCGCGCCGACGAGCTGGAGGGCGCCGACGTTGACGCGGCTGCTCGTCGTAGAGGTCACCTTTCCCTCGTACGGGCAGTTGTTGTACGGGTAGTCGGACATGCGCACCACACCCGTCCGGGAGATGGTGACGGTGCCCGGCTGCCCGGTGTTGTAGGTCTCGCCGTACTTCCAGGTGCCCACGAACGAGGAGGGAACCGAGCTTCCCCCGCCCGAGCCGCCCGAGCCGCCCGTGGAACCCCCGGAGGAGCCGCCCGAGCCGGAGGTGGAGCCCGAGGAGGACCCGGACCCGTCGCCGGATCCGCTGCCGGTTCCCGCGCCGGTTCCGCCGCTGCGTGCCCCGCTGCTGGTGGAGCCGGAGGAACCCGAGCCTCCGCTCTGTCCGGTCGCGTTGCGGCCGTTCTCCCCGTCGTTCCCGTCGCGTCCGTCCTTGCCGTCGCGGGCCTTGCCGCTCTTGTCGTCGGAGGCGTGGGGACTCTTTCGGTCCCGGGGCGGGGTGGCGGACGGGGAGGAGGGCGGTGTTGTCGGGGAGGCCGTGCCCGTCGGGCCGGCGGAGGAGGCGGCGGGCGGGGACGCGTGGTCGTTCCGGTCGCTGCCGAACGGCTGCAGCACGGCCAGCGTCCCACCGCCCCCGCCCAGGATCAGGACCACGGGGACGGACACGATCAGCGCCCGGCGCCGCCGCTCCCGCTTGGACTTCGCCTTCCGAGGTGACGGCGACGGTGACGGGGAGGGGGGCGGTGACGGCGGCTCCGGGTCGGCCGACGCCCCGGCGGGAGCGGTCGGATCGGGACCGGGCGCCGACTCCGCTTCGGGGGCCGGTGGGCGGAGGGCGACCGTGCTCCGGTCCACCTGCTCCCGGCGTACCGGCGCGGCCTCCGCGTCCAGCAGCCGCGCGGACCGCCGCGCGAGGTGGCCGACCACCTCGGGCGGCAGCCACGATGCCGCGCCCGACGCGGGGCGCGGCCGGTCCGGGTCCGCCAACAGCTCGTCCACCGAGGGGCGTTGGTCGACCGATTTGGTCAGCAGCCGGCCGATCAGGGCGCGCAGCGACGCGTCACGGACGCGGTCGAGGTCCGGCGCGCCCTCGACGATGCGGTACATCACCGCGTGCTGGTTGCTCGCCCCGCGGCCGAACGGGAGCGTGCCGGTCGCCGCGTAGGTCAGGACGCAACCCAGCGCGAACACATCGCTCTTCGGGCCCACGTCCTCCCCGAGGACCTGCTCCGGGGCCATGAATCCCGGTGAGCCGATCACCATCCCCGTACTGGTGAGCAGGGACTCGACCGAGGTTTCGACGGCGCGGGCGATGCCGAAGTCGATGACCTGGGGGCCCTCGGCCGTGAGCATCACGTTCGAGGGCTTGAGGTCGCGGTGGACGATGCGGGCCGCGTGGATGTCCTTCAGCGCGCGCAGGAGCCCGTCGGCGAGGGCGAGCACCGACGCGGTGGGCAGCGCGCCGTGGCCGCGTACGACCTGTTCCAGGGAGAGCCCGGGGACGTATCCGGTGGCGACCCAGGGGTACTCCTCGTCGGGGGCCGCGTCCAGTACGGGCGCGGTGTAGCGCGTGCCGACCCGCCTCGCCGCGTCGACCTCGCGCCGGAAACGGGCTCTGAACTGCGGGTCCGCCACGTGCTCGGCGTGCACCACCTTGACCGCGACCGTACGGCCACCCTCCGAGCGGGCGAGATAGACCCGGCCCATGCCGCCCGAGCCGAGCCTGCCCAGCAGCAGATAGGGCCCGATGCGGGCCGGATCGTTCGCGGCCAGCGGCTCTATGTCGCCGTCGAGACCGCCGCCACCGCCCCCGTGGTCGTCGTGATGCGCGCTGGTCATGTCCGAGCGTTCCCCCGTGTGTCCCGCGCCGTGGCCCCCGAGGCCGAGCCGGCCCGTCCGAAATGCCCTTGCCCCTAAGTCAGTTGGGGTGAGCGGGGTTCAGTCTGAGGTACCGAACGCGGTAATTGGAACTACTTCCGGAAATAATTTCGGAAACTTCACTAGGCTGTCCGGCCGGGACACCGTAGGAGGGGCCGACGAGACGTGAGGCCCTGGTTCCAGGAGCGAGGACGGCAACGATGAGCCCCAAGCAGCAACGCGGTGAGGCCACCGCCGCGCAGGTGCTCGACTGCGCGCTCGACCTCTACGAGGCCAGGGGCGAGGCCGGTCTCACGCTCGGCGCGATCACCTCGGCCAGTGGCGTCAGCGCGGGAAGCATCTACCACCATTTCGGCAGCCTCCAGGGCGTGGTGCTCGCCCTCGCGCAGTCCTGGCTGGGCCGGCTCCTCGACGAGTTGGGCGCGGCCCTGAAGGAGGTGGACGACGCCCGGGACGGGGTGCACGCGCTGGTGCGGGCCTATCTGCGCTTCGTCCAGCTCAACCCGGGCGCGGCCCGGCTCATGCACTCCGTCGCCGCCGACCGCGAGATCGACGCGCACGCCCGGCGGATACGGGGCGCGCAGGAGGCCCGGCTGGCCCCGATCGCGGGCTGGCTGCACGCCCGGCAGAGCTCGGGGGAGCTCGTCGACCTTCCCCTTCCCGTGCTGGAATCGCTGATCCTGGGGCCGGTCACGGCGGTCGCCCGCCGCTGGCTCTCCCTCGGGGACGTGGACCTGGCCGAGGTCGAGCGGGTCATGGCGGACCGCATCTGGCGTTCCGTCGGCCGGTAGCCGCGGCGCGAGCCGGGCGCGTCGGGCCCGGCCCCCGTAACTCCTCCCTCGGCGGTCCCGGGGCGGCGGATACTGATCAACGCCCTTACGGACGACGAGGAGTACGCCAGTGACCCACGACCATCGGACGGGCCCGCCCCACCTCGGCAGCGAGCGCGAGACACTGCGGGCCTTCCTCGACTACCACCGCGCGACCCTCGCCATGAAGTGCGAGGGGCTCACCGACGAGGAACTGCGGCAGCGGTCGATGCCGCCCTCCATGCTCTCGCTGCTCGGGCTGGTGCGGCACATGGCTGAGGTGGAACGGACGTGGTTTCGCCGGGTGTTCGAGGACAACGACGTGCCCCTGGTCTGGTCCGACGAGATGGACTTCCAGGCGGCGTACGACGCGAGCTCCTCGACGCGGGAGGAGGCGTTCGCCGCCTGGGAGGCCGAGGTGGCGACGGCGCGCCGGATCGAGCGGGAGGCCGATTCGCTGGACCTGGTCGGGTACCAGCCGAGGTGGGGCGAGGAGGTTTCGCTGCGGATGGTGATGGTGCACGTGCTCCTGGAGTACGGGCGCCACAACGGGCACGCGGACTTCCTGCGCGAGGGCGTCGACGGGACCGTGGGGGCCTGAGGCGGGGGCGGGGGACCGTACCCGCGCGGGGATGGCCGGAAAACACCTACGCTGTGGATCTTTCGTACATCTGGGCCAGGGGCGGGGATCCGTATGGCGGGGGCGCGTGGGAACGAGAACGGGGCCGGGAACGGCAGCGGGGGTGAGGGCGGAGGTGGCGGCGGGGCGGCTGCGGGCCGGCGGTGGACGGCGTACCGTCCGCTGATCGCCCTCGGCGTCGCGCTCGCCGCCCTCGGCGGTTTCGGCACCACCTTCCTGGCCAACTCGGGTCATCTGCCCTTTTTCTCCATGGTCACGGCCTGGCAGACCCCGTACGACAGCGCGCCCTCCGGGGGCGGTGCCGGGGTGTGGCTCGTCGACGACACCGTGGTCCGCAGCCGCTTCGACGGCATGACCGGGTACGACGTCCGGTCGGGGGCGAAGCGTTGGGAACACGCCGTTCCGGGCCGGACCGAGGTGTGCGCGGTCGACACCGACACCACGACCGCGGTCACCCTGCTCGCCCATCGCGCGGCGGGCCCCGTGAAGGAGCGGGGCAACGGCAAGGGCTGCGGCACCGTCGTGGCGGTCGACCTCGCCGACGGCCGCGAGCTGTGGCGCACCGCCGGAGAGCGGACGGGCGGCGGAGCGGTCGTCGGCGTCGGCCACGGACTCGGCGTGTTCCTCGACTCTCGCGAGGCCTCCCGCGACACCTCCCGCGACACCGTCCGTGACGCCTCCCGCGTTGCTCGCCACGACGGTGGCCGTCTGCGCGCCGTCGACCTGAGGACCGGCGCCGCCCGCTGGACGGCCGCGCTGCCGAAGGGCTGCGCCCTCGGCGACCTCGGCCTCTCCGCGCAGCGGCTGGTGGCGGCCATGGACTGCGCGGACGGAGCCGTGCTCACCGCGTTCGGCCCGGCCGACGGCGAGGTGCGGTGGACGGTGCCGCTGGACACCCGGCGCGGGGCGGACCGGGGCGCCGGTCTCTCCGTCGTGTCCGCCGACCCGCCCACGGTGCGGGCCGGCGGCGAGGCCGTCCTCTCCTTCTCCCCGGACGGCCGCCCCCGTGGCTCGATCCCCGTCGTCGGCGACCGCGGCAGGATCGTCCGCACCGCAGTCGACCACGGGCGGCTCCTCACGATCACCTCGTACCGGAACGGGCCGGGCGGCGCCCGGGAACGGCTCGTCGCCTTCGACCTGGCGAGCGGTGACGAGCTGTGGCGCAGGGACGTGGGGGACGGCCCCGGCAACGTCGAGGCGCTGGATGTGACGGACGGCAGGGTGACGACCGTCCGGACCGACTGGGAACACGGCGACACGCTGTACGTCCACGACGCGGCCACCGGCGACGAGAAGGACGACCGCACCTTCCGCGACCAGGTCGCGGACTACGGCAACCCACTCCGCGCCCTGCTCACCCACGGCGATCTGCTGATCGTGGTCCGCGGCTACGACGGCGCGCGCCCCTTCAGCGTCTACGACCGCTGGTGACGGGCGGGCGCTCCTGGACCCGCGCTTGCGTTTCTTTCGAATTGTGTGATGCTGGGGTCATCTACGAAGGAGAAAGAGCCATGCACAGCTCCGTCGAAGACCGGACCTTGTTGCCCGAGCACCGCGCGGAGGTGGCCGAATTCCGGGCCTTCCTGGACCGGACCCCGCAAGCCGCGGAGCCCGCCCTGCTGCGCGGTCCCGACGGGACGACCCGGACCCTGCCCCCGGAGGTCTACGAAGCGCTGAAGGTGGTGGTGCGGGCCTTGGCGGAGGGCAAGGCCGTGACGGTCGCGCCAGTGAACACCACGCTGACGACGCAGGAGGCCGCCGACTTGCTGGGAGTCAGCCGACCGACGTTTGTCAAGATCCTCGACGAGGGCGGCATTCCGTTTTCGAGGCCGGGGCGGCACCGCAGGGTGCTCCTGGCGGACGTTCTCGACTACAAGGAGAAGAGGCGCTCACGGCGTCGCCGAGGACTGGACGAGTTGGTCGGTCTGACCGAGGAAGCCGGCCTCTACGACAACTGATCAGCTGAAGCAACCGAGCCGCCTGGAGTGATGTGCAGCGCGTCGTCCTGGACACCTGTGTTCTCTTCCCGAACTACCTCAGGGACACGTTGCTCCGCCTTGCCGAGGCCGAGCTGTACGAGCCGCTCTGGTCGACCGACATCCTGGACGAGCTGACCAGGAACGTGGGCGAACGGATCGGAGCGCTGAAGGCCAAGGGGACTCGTCGAGGCGATGGCGGGCGCGTTTCCCGACAGCCTCGTGTCGGGTTACGCGGCGCTCGTCCCCGCGATGGCGAACGACCCCAAGGACCGACACGTCTTGGCGGCCGCGGTGCGAGGGCAGGCGCATGCCGTGGTCACGTTGAACCTCAAGGACTTTCCGGCCGAGGCCTCGGCCCCGTACGAGATTGAGGTGCTCTGCCCGGACGACTTCCTGCTGGACATGCTGGACCTCGCCCCTGCGGAGGTGACTGCCGTGCTGCGGGTGCAGTCGGGCTCCTACCGGCGCGAGCCCCGGGATCTGCACGGGCGCCTGGACCGGTTGGGCGCGGGCGGCGTTCCGCAGTTCGCCGCGGAGTTCCGCCGCCGCCTCCGAGCGGCCCGCCTCACAGACCCGGTGGGGGTGTCGGGGCCCCCGGGAGGCGGATCGTGGCGAGGGTGCCGGGGCCGCCGTCCGGGGCCGGGCGGAGGGTGATCTCGCCGCCGGCCTGCTGGACCGTGCGGGCGACGATCGACAGGCCCAGGCCCGAGCCGGGGAGCTGGCGGGCGGACGGGGAGCGCCAGAAGCGTTCGAAGACGTGCGGGAGTTCGTCGGCGGGGATGCCGGGGCCCTGGTCCCGTACGGTCAGTTCGCCGTTGCGCAGGGCGATCTCGACGGTGCCCCGGGGCGGGCTGAACTTCACCGCGTTGTCCAGGACGTTGACCACCGCCCGCTCCAGCGCGGCGGGCTCGCCCCGTACGTACCAGGGGGCCAGGTCGGCCCGGAGCGTCAGTTCCGGGCCGCGCAGCCGGGCGCGTTCCAGGGCGGTGTCCGCGATGTCGTGCAGCGCGACGACCTGGAGCGGGCCGGGGGCCGGGGCGTCGGGGCGGGCCAGTTCCTGGAGGTCGCCGATGAGCGAGGCCAGCTCGGTCATCTGCGCCTTCACCGAGGTCATCAGGGCTTTGCGGTCGTCGGGCGGGATGGCCCGGCCGGTGTCGTCGCTGCGGGCGAGGAGCTCGATGTTGGTGCGCAGCGAGGTCAGCGGGGTGCGCAGCTCGTGGCCCGCGTCGGCGATGAGCTGGGCCTGGCGGTCGCGGGAGCTGGCCAGGGAGGCGGTCATCGAGTTGAAGGAGCGGGAGAGCCGGGCGATCTCGTCCTCGCCGTCGACCGGGATGCGGACGGTGAGGTCCTCGGTGCGGGCGACGTGCTCGACGGCGCCGGTGAGCCGGTCGACCGGGCGCAGGCCGGTGCGGGCCACCCAGAGCCCGGCCGCCCCGGCACCGACGACACCGATGCCGGAGACGACCAGGAGCATCCAGGCGAGCGAGGAGAGCGGGTCGTCGATCTCGCTCAGCGGGCGGGCCACCGAGACCGCGAGACCGCCCGTGACCAGCCCGGGGAGCGGGGTGCGGGTCTCGTACGGGTAGGTGTGCACCCGTACCTTGCCGCCGTTCCTGGTGGTGGCGGTGTGCAGGGCCTCGGGCTGTTCCCCGGCTGCTACGGCGGTGTCCGCGGCCGTCACCTCGATCGGGGAGGCCCCGGCCGAGGTGCAGGTGCTGCCGGCCGCGGTGACCAGCTGCACGATGTACGACCCCTTGAACGGCGGGGGAGCGGCCTGGTCGGGGTGGGTGCAGGCGGCGAACAGGCTCCGTACGGTGTCGTCGCTGGCCGAGACGTTCCGCAGCGAGGTGTCCAGCTGGTTCTCCAGCTGCTCCCGGGTGACGAACCAGCAGGCCACCGCCACCGCCGCGACCGCCGCCGCGACCGCGCTCGCCACCAGCAGGGCCAGCCGGGAGCGGAGCGGCAGGGCCCGGAAACGGGACAGGGAGCCGGTCATCCGTCACCGCCACCGGCGCGGAGCGCGTAGCCGACCCCGCGCACGGTGTGCACGAGGCGCGGCTCGCCGCCCGCCTCCGTCTTGCGGCGCAGATACATCACGTACACGTCCAGGGAGTTGGAGCTGGGCTCGAAGTCGAAGCCCCAGACGGCCTTGAGGATCTGCTCGCGGGTGAGGACCTGGCGCGGGTGGGCCAGGAACATCTCCAGCAGGGTGAACTCGGTACGGGTCAGCTCGACGCGGCGGTCGCCCCGGGTGACCTCGCGGGTGGCCAGGTTCATCCGGAGGTCGGCGAAGGCCAGCTCGTCGGGGTCGGAGGCGGTGGTGCCCGCCGGGGCCGCGTACGAGCTGCGGCGCAGCAGGGCGCGGATCCGGGCGAAGAGCTCGTCCAGCTCGAAGGGCTTGACCAGGTAGTCGTCGGCGCCCGCGTCGAGGCCGGTGACCCGGTCGCCGACGGTGTCGCGCGCGGTCAGCATCAGGATGGGGGTGGTGGTGCCGGCGGAGCGGAGCCGGCGGGCGGCGGTCAGGCCGTCCATCCGGGGCATCTGGATGTCGAGGACGATGAGGTCGGGGGCGTAGGCCTCGGCCCTGGCCAGCGCGTCGAGACCGTCGACGGCGACCTCGGTTCCGTAGCCCTCGAACGCGAGGCTGCGTTGCAGGGCCTCGCGCACGGCGGGTTCGTCGTCGACGATCAGGATGCGCTGCGGGGCGTCCTCGGCGGGGCTCATCGGTCGTGGTCCTCTTCCCCGGTCGGTCCGGTTCTCTCGTTGGCGTACGGCGGTGCCTTCCGGATCTCAGCCTTGCACGCCCGGGGGCCGGGCCCCGCACGGCCGGGCCCTCAGGAGCTGCCGCCGGAGCGCAGGGAGGCCAGGTCGGCCTTGAGAGTGTTCACCGGGATGGCGAAGCCGAGCCCCACGCTGCCGGCGCTCGAACTGTCCGAGCCGCCGGACGAACTCGCCGAGTACATCGCGGAGTTGATGCCGATGATCTCGCCGTTCATGTTGATGAGGGCGCCGCCGGAGTTGCCGGGGTTGAGCGAGGCGTCGGTCTGGATGGCCTTGTACGTGGTGGTCGACTCGCCGGTGTCGCCGTTGAACTGGCGGCCGCCGAACTCGAACGGCCACTGCCCGCCGCCGAGCCCGCCCTGGCCCTGGCCCTGCCCCTGGTTCTGGCCGCTGCCGTCCTCCTTGGCGACGGTGACATCGCGGTCGAGGGCGGAGACGATGCCGCTGGTGACGGTGCCGGTGAGGCCCTCGGGGGAGCCGATCGCGACGACCTGGTCGCCGACCGCGACCGCCGAGGAGTCGCCCAGCGTGGCCGTCTTGAGCCCGCTCGCGCCCTGGAGCTTGATCAGGGCGAGGTCCTTGGCGGGGTCGGTGCCGACGACCTTCGCGGTGTACGTGCGGCCGGTGCTGAGCTGCACCTTGACCGACGAGGCGCCGGAGATGACGTGGTTGTTGGTGACGATCTCGCCGTCGGAGGTGATGACCACGCCGGAGCCGGTGGACTCGCCCGCCGTCGACGTCGCGTTGATCTCGACGATCATCGGGGAGACGGCCTTGGCGACACCGGCGACGGTGCCCTTGCTGCTCTGCGAGACGGTGGTGCCGGGGACGACACCGGCGGCGGAGACGGTGTCGCCGCCGCGGCCGGTGAGCTCGCCGACGAGGACGGCGGTGCCGCCGCCGACGACCCCCGCCGCGATGGCCACCGCCGCGAGGAGGGCCACCGGGCGCCTGGCCCGCTCGCGGTGCCGGGGCGCGGCCGGTCCGGGCGGGGGCCACGCGGCCTGCTCGGACTGCGGGGTCTGCGGGTGCGTCTGTGTCTGCGGCTGCGCGGAGGGCTCCACGGGCGGGTATGACGGCGGCGGCGGGTAGGCCGCGTCGCCGTTGCCGTACGAGGGGTACATCGGGTACTCGCCGCTCGGGCGCTGGCTCTCTGTCATGACTACGAGCGTGTCCGCCGAAGATGAGAGGAGCCTGAGTCCGCCCTGAGAAGCCCGGCAGAACCGCGTATGCCCGATATAAGGAACGGGCCGCCGGGGCCTACCGCGGGCCCAGGGCCGGTTCCCCGCAGCCGCAGGAGCGCCGTACCACCAGCGCGGACGGGAACTGCTTCAGCCGCTCCCGGCGCGACCCCGACACCCGCAGCGAGTCGTCGAGCACCAGGTCCACCGCGGCCCGCGCCATCGCCGGGCGGTCCGAGGAGACCGTGGTCAGCGGCGGATCGGTCAGCCCGGCTTCCTTCACGTCGTCGAAGCCCGCCACCGCGAGCTCCCCCGGCACGTCGATCCGCAGCTCGCGGGCGGCCCGCAGCACGCCGATGGCCTGGTCGTCCGTGGAGCAGAAGATGGCCGGCGGCCGGTCCGGCCCGGCGAGCAGCTCCAGCGCCACCTTGTAGGCGTCGTAGCGGTTGTACGGGGCCTGGAAGAGCCGGCCCTCCGTCGACCGCCCGGACTCCTGCATCGCCCGGCGCCAGCCCTCGACGTGGTCGGCGACCGGGTCGCCGACCGCCGGGGTGGACTCCACGCCGCCGAAGCACGCCACGTACGCGTTGCCGTGCTCCAGCAGATGACGGGTGGCGAGCTGGGCGCCGCCCACGTCGTCGGTGACGACCGCGACGTCCTCGATCGCCTCCGGCCGCTCGTGCAGCAGCACCACCCGCGCGTCCCACGCCTCGATCTCGGCCGCGGCCCGCTCGCTGGGGCCCTGGCTGACCAGGATCAGGCCGGAGACCCGCATGCCGAGGAAGGCCCGCAGATAGTGGACCTCGCGTTCGTCGCGGTAGTCGGAGTTGCCGACCAGCACCATCTTCCCGCGCTCGGCGGCGGCCTGTTCGACCGCGTGCGCCATCTCCGCGAAGAACGGCTGCCGGGCGTCCGGCACGATCATCCCTATGAGGTCGGTGCGCCGCGAGGCCATCGCCTGGGCGACCCGGTCCGGCCGGTAACCCAGCTCCTTGATGGCGGCGAGCACCCGCTCGCGCGTGGCCGGGGCGACCGGCCTCGGTCCGTTGTTGATGACGTAGCTGACGACCGCGGTCGACGTCCCCGCCAGTCTCGCCACATCGTCCCGCGTCACCTTGGCCACGCGCGGCAGTCTACGCGGATATACCTACCGTCCGGCAGGGCGGACCGGGGCTTCTTCCCGCGCCCCGGCACCGACCGGCTGCTCCGAACGGGCCACCTCCGAACGGGTCGCCGCCCCGGAGTCCCCGGCCGGGGCGGTCCGGCCCCTGCCCTTGGCCTCCTCGGCGGTGCGCTCCGCCTTCTCGGGCACCACGAAGCGGTAGCCCACGTTGCGGACCGTCCCGATCAGCGACTCGTGCTCCGGGCCGAGCTTGGCCCGCAGCCGCCGGACATGGACGTCGACGGTGCGCGTGCCGCCGAAGTAGTCGTAGCCCCAGACCTCCTGGAGCAGTTGCGCGCGGGTGAAGACCCGGCCCGGGTGCTGCGCCAGGTACTTGAGCAGTTCGAACTCCTTGAAGGTCAGGTCCAGGACCCGCCCCTTCAGCTTCGCGCTGTACGTGGCCTCGTCGACCGAGAGGTCCCCGTTGCGGATCTCCATCGGGGAGTCGTCGGAGGCGAGCTGCTGCCGCCCGGTGGCCAGCCGCAGCCGGGCCTCGACCTCGGCCGGTCCCGCCGTGTCCAGCAGCACGTCGTCGATGCCCCAGTCGGCGGTGACGGCGGCGAGCCCGCCCTCCGTCACCACGAGGACCAGCGGGCAGCCCGGCCCGGTGGACCGCAGCAACTGGCAGAGCGAACGCACCTGGGGGAGGTCGCGGCGGCCGTCGATCAGGATGACGTCGGCACCGGGGGTGTCGACGAGCGCGGGGCCCTCGGCGGGCGCCACCCGCACGCTGTGCAGCAGCAGGCCGAGCGCGGGGAGCACCTCCGTCGACGGTTGGAGCGCGTTGGTGAGAAGCAGCAGTGAACTCATCGACGCCCACCTGCCCGGGGCGTCGGTCGATGATGGTGTGCGGTTCGCTCGCCCATGACGTCGGTCCTCCTCGTTCCCTGCGAGAGGGGCACTCCCGGGCCGGACCCGGGGGAGTATGCGGCACTTCTTCGTACGGTTCGTCGTGCGGGTTCCGATGGGTGCTGAGTTTGTGGAAACGTCGCCGTAACAACGTCCGGAACGCACAAAAGGACCCGGGGGCTGCTTTGCCCGGATCCTCTTCCCAGCACAATAGCCCACATGACTTCTGTGTCCGAGGGGTCGATCGAGCGTTCTTCTGTTCCCTCGATCACGCCCGCTCTCCCCCGTACGGCCCCGGGCGCCACCGCGCGTACGGCGCCGAGGGCCGCTCTGCGGACGGTTCTGCGCACCGACGACGGGGTGCGGATCGAGGCGATGTACGAGCCGGGGGCATCCTTCGACGGTACTGCGGACGGCGTGGACGGGGCGGGCGCCGGGACTGTGATCGTGGTCGCGCACGGGTTCACCGGATCGGTGGACCGGCCCGCGGTGCGGCGGGCGGCCGGGGTCTTGGCGGGGCGGGCGGCGGCCGTGGTGACCTTCTCGTTCCGGGGGCACGGCCGGTCCGGCGGGCGGTCCACGGTCGGCGACCGCGAGGTGCGGGACCTGGCGGCGGCGGTGGCGTGGAGCCGGTCGCTCGGGCACCGCCGGGTGGTGACGGTGGGCTTCTCGATGGGCGGCTCGGTGGTGCTGCGCCACGGCGCGCTCTACGCGGGGCGGCCGGCGGAGGCCGCGGACGCGGTGGTGGCGGTGAGCGCCCCGGCGCGCTGGTTCTACCGGGGTACGGCGCCGATGCGCCGGGTGCACTGGCTGGTCACCCGCCCGACGGGCCGGCTGGCCGGCCGGTACGGCCTGCGCACCCGGATAGCCCGGGGGCCGTGGGACCCGGTGCCGATGCCCCCGGTCGAGGCCGCCCGGCTGATCGCCCCGGCGCCGCTGCTGATCGTGCACGGCGACCGCGACGCGTACTTCCCGCTGGACCACCCGCGCTCGCTGGCCGCCGCGGCGGGCGAGGCCGCCGAACTGTGGCTGGAACCCGGCATGGGCCACGCCGAGAACGCCGCGGACGAGAACCTGCTCACCCGGATCGCCGACTGGGCGGTCACGGCGTGACCCATGATGGACAGCCGACCGGAGACGGGACGGCACGAGACGAGAGGAGCGGTGCCATGTCCACGGTGACGATCCGCTACTGGGCCGCCGCCAAGGCCGCGGCCGGAATCGCGGAGGAGCCGTGCACGGCTCGGACCCTGGCCGAGGCGCTCGACACGGTGCGTCAACGGCACCCCGGAGAGCTCACCCGAGTGCTTCAGCGGTGCTCGTTCCTCATCGACGGTGACCCCGTGGGCACCCGTGGCCATGAGACCGTACGCCTTGCCGAGGGCGGCACGGTCGAGGTGCTCCCGCCGTTCGCAGGAGGATGAACCGCAGAACATGAGCAGCAACGATCAGCAGCACCCCTACGGCCAGGACCCCGGCTACGGGCACACTCCCGGCCCCGGTCCAGGCCCCGGCTCCGGTTCCGCTCCCGGTCACGACCCGGCGTACGGCACGCAGCAGCCCCATGCCGGTCAGCCGCATGCCGGTCAGCCGCACGGCGACCAGTCGTACGGCGGTCAGCCGCATGCCGGCCAGCCGCTCGGTCAGCCGTACGGGGACCAGTCGTACGGCGGTCAGTCCTACGGCGGTCAGTCGTACGGGTCCGACGCGTACGGGAACGCCCCGCAGGGGCAGCAGCAGGGCCAGGCCCAGGGCCAGGGGCAGTCCTGGCCGGGCGGGTACCCGCAGGAACCGGCCACCGCCCAGGCCGCCCCGGACCCCGCCGTCGCGCAGACCTGGGAGGGGCAGACCTGGGACACCCAGTACCAGCCGGTCATCCAGCGCCCCCAGCCGGCCGCCGCGCCCCCGCAGCACGCCGAGCCGACCCAGTACCTCCAGCCGGTCCAGCCCGCGCAGCAGTCCCCGTACCCGCAGCAGCCCCAGCCGGACCCGCAGGCCCACCAGACCCACCAGGCACAGCACCCGCACCATCAGCAGCATCCTCAGGCGCACCAGGCACCGCAGGCCCAGCACCCGCAGCCCGCCCCGGACGCCGCCGAGACCGCCTACCTGCCGCCGGTGCCGCCCCAGGGAGCCTCGGGCTCGTACCCGCTGCCGCCCGAGGTGCCGGTCGCGCAGCCGGTCGCCGGGGCCGCCACCGGGTCCGCCACCGGGTCCGCCGACGCCGGTCCCGCTCCCGCCTCCGCGCTCGACGCGGACGGGTACAGCGCGCCCACCACCGTGGGCAACAGCCGGATCACCGACGCCCAGCGGGCCCGCGCCGAGGGCCGCTCGCCGATCATCGCGCCGGGGATACAGCCCGCCGCGATCACCGCCGCGCTCGGGCTGCTGATCGCCCTGGGCGCCGCGATCGGCTCGTACGCCCTGGTCGTGCCGCTGGTGCTGCTCCAGGCGCTGACCGCCGCCGGATGGTTCCGGCTCAACGGCATGTGGCCGGCCCGGCAGGGCATCGCGCTCGCCTTCGCGGGCGGCCTCGTCGCCGACGTGGCGCTGCTCGCCGCGGGCCGGGAGAACGGCCCGGCCGCCCTCCTGGGCACCCTCGGCGTCTGGGTGCTGCTCACCCTGGTCCTCCAACTGCGCAGCCGGGCGAGCGCCGACGAGCGGATGCAGGGGCTGATGGCCACCCTCGCCTCGGCGGCCCTGACGGTCCTGGCCGGCGGCTACCTCGCGGCGGTCCCGGACGCGGTGGTGGCCGGTGCGGTCGCGGTCGCGGTCGCGGCGCTGGTCCGTGCGCTGCCGTTGCCGGGTCCGGTCTCCGTCGTGGCCGCGCTGCTCGTCGCGGCGGCCGGTGGCGCCGCGGGCGGCGCCCTCACCGACCTGGGCACCGAGGGCGCGCTGATCGGCCTGGTGGCGGGCGGCTGCGCGCTGATCGGGCTGCGGGTGGCGAGCTACGACTACCCGTCGCGCTTCGTCCACATGACCGCCGGGGTGGCCCTGCCGCTCACCGCCGCGGCGCCCGCCGTCTACCTGATCGGCCGCCTGGTCGCGTAACGGCCGACCCGCTCCCGCCTCCGTCGCCCCGCCCGGTTTCCCGTCCAGGGAACCGGGCGGGGGTCTATGCTCGTCGATCTTCTGGGGCGCCGCGCACGAGCCGTGCACAACCTGTGGACGGCGTGGGCGTCTCCGGGCCGGGCCGGACTGCGGGTGGGGGAGAGAGCGGGCATGCGCGCACTGCGAATACTGCTGGTCGTCGTGGTGATCCTGGGGGGCGTCTTCGTCGCCGCCGACCGGGCGGCGGTGTACTTCGCCGAGTCGGAGGCCGCCGGACAGATCAAGATCACCGGGGCCACGATCGGCTCGGCGGACGTCTCCATCAAGGGCTTCCCCTTCCTCACCCAGGCCGCCGACAGCCGCTTCGACGAGGTCGACGTGCGGATCACCGGCATCGAGACCGACGCCAACGGCCGCCGCCTGCGGATCAGCCGGATGGAGGCGGCCCTGCACGACGTGCGGCTGACCGACAACTACACCGCCGCCACCGCCACCCGCGCCACCGGCACCGCCGTCGTCTCGTACGAGGACCTCACCAAGGCCGCCAGCGACGGGGTCGTCGTCGAGTACGGCGGCAACGGCAAGGTGAAGGTCACCGGAACGGTCGACATCCTCGGCCGCCCGCTCTCGCGCAGCGTGCTCTCCAGTGTCACGCTGGTCGACGGCGACACCGTCCGGGTCCGCGCCGACAAGGTCCCGGGCGAGGGCATCCCCGGGCTGGAGGGGCTGGTGCGCGGCAAGACCGACTTCGACCGGGGGGTCGGCGGCCTGCCCAGCGGCCTGAAGCTCCAGCGGATCCAGCCCACGGCGGACGGCCTGGAGATCTCGGTTACCGGCACCGGGGTACGGCTCGCGAGCTGAACCCGCCCACCGCTCGCGGGCGGATCGCGCCCGCCCGGACCACGCGCCGTCCACCGCCCCCTCGCACCACATAGTGAGACGCACGCGTCCGGTCCGTAGATGGCCGCCCCGCAGAGGCGTCGCCCGGCCGCTCCGTGAGGGGCGTCGGGCCCTTCCGCGTCCCGCGATGCGGACGATCGTGTATCAGGATTCGATACGGCGGTGACATGGCCGCCCGGACCTCCCTACGATCGGTTCCATGCAGTGCTCTATTGGCGGGCTCCCTCAGCGGGGCCGGGCGGATCTCACGAAGCGGCGGGCAGTGGACCTGTGCCGCGTCGCCGCCATGCTCTGTCGCACTGTCTGAGCGGGCGCTCCGGCCCCCCGCGCTCCCGGCCCTTCCGACCGAAGTCGGGGCCCCTTTCCGATCGCCGTCGCACGGGCGCCGCACGCCGCACGGCCGTGCCCGGCATCGCACCCGCACCCCGCACCGTCCCGCATCATCTCGCCGCAGACTGCCCCGGAGGAGAACAGCATGAGCCGCAGTGACGTCCTGGTAGACGCCGACTGGGTCGAGGCCCACCTCGACGACCCGCAGGTCGCCCTCGTCGAGGTCGACGAGGACACCTCGGCCTACGAGAAGAACCACATCAAGAACGCGATCCGGATCGACTGGACCAAGGACCTCCAGGACCCGGTCCGCCGCGACTTCATCGACCAGGCCGGCTTCGAGAAGCTGCTGTCGGAGAAGGGCATCGCCAACGACACCACGGTCGTGCTGTACGGCGGCAACAACAACTGGTTCGCGTCCTACGCGTTCTGGTACTTCAAGCTCTACGGCCACCAGGACGTCCGGCTGCTCGACGGCGGCCGGAAGAAGTGGGAGCTCGACTCCCGCGACCTGGTCGACGGCGACCAGATCCCGTCCCGCCCGGCCACCCAGTACAAGGCCCAGCCGCAGGACGAGTCGATCCGCGCCTACCGCGACGACGTCGTGAACGCGATCGGCAACAAGAACCTGGTCGACGTCCGGTCGCCCGACGAGTTCAGCGGCAAGCTCCTCGCCCCGGCGCACCTCCCGCAGGAGCAGTCCCAGCGCCCCGGCCACGTGCCGAGCGCCCGCAACATCCCGTGGTCGAAGAACGCCAACGACGACGGCACCTTCAAGTCGGACGAGGAGCTCAAGGCGCTCTACGAGTCCGAGCAGGTCGACCTCGCGAAGGACACCATCGCGTACTGCCGGATCGGCGAGCGCTCCGCGCTCACCTGGTTCGTCCTGCACGAGCTGCTCGGCCAGGAGAACGTCAAGAACTACGACGGTTCGTGGACCGAGTACGGCTCGCTCGTCGGCGTGCCGATCGAGCTCGGCGCCAACAAGTAACTCCGCGCGACCCGGACCAGCACGAACCCCGACCCGAAGGACGAAAATCCCATGTGTGGAGCGAAGGCCGGCGGCCCCGACGCCTCGACCATCAAGCCCGGTGAGACCACCATCCAGGGCAGCGTGACCCGCGACGGCGAGCCCGTCACCGGCTACGTGCGCCTGCTCGACTCGACCGGCGAGTTCACCGCCGAGGTCCCGACCTCGGCCACCGGACAGTTCCGCTTCTACGCGGCCGAGGGCACCTGGACGGTACGCGCCCTGGTCCCCGGCGGCAGCGCCGACCGCACCGTGGTCGCGCAGACCGGCGGCCTCTCCGAGGTGGCCATCGCCGTCTAGTACGGACACCGCCCCGTACGGACACCGTTCCGTACGGGCCATGAACGGCCGAGGGGCCGTACCCCAGGGGGTTGGACGCCTTCCTGATCCGGGGTACGGCCCCTCGCGCTGCACGCACCGCCCCCGGCGCACTGCCACCGGGGGCGGCCGGGCCTACTCTGGAAGCATGTACGCGCGACGCCGTCGCGGCTATTTCCTGATGATGGGCGTCTGCATCGTCCTCTTCGTGTCCGCCTGGTCGTTCGTCCGGCTCTGGTCGATGCCCGCCGCCATCGTGATGTGCGTCGTCGCGATGGTGATCCCGCCGGTGGCGGCGATGGTCGCCAACCGGCGCGGGCCGGACGACCGTTGGTGGGACGACCCGTCCGGCGACCCGCAGTCCGACGAGTGGTGGGACGAACTCGACGGCAAGAAGCGCCACTGACCCGGGCGGCCGGGCCGGTGGCGGGTGCCGGTGTCAGTAGACGAGCGCCTGGACGCCGTCGGCCATGATCTCGCTGACGAAGACCTGCGCCCCGGCGATCCGCACCCCCTCCAGCACGTCCTGCTCGGTGATGTCGCGCCGGGCCGCGCACTGCGTGCACAGGGTGATCCGGCCACCCGCCTGGATCGACTCGATCAGGTCCGGCAGCGGCGCGGCGTGCGGCAGCTCGAACTCGGCGGCGCGCCCCGGCAGCGCGAACCAGGACGACTCCCCGGTCAGCCAGAGCGAGACCTCCACCCCGCTGGCGACGGCGACCGCGGCCACCGTGAACGCCTGCGAGCACCGCTCGGCGGAGTCGGCACCTGCGGTCACCTTGATCACGAGCTTCTTCGACATATGCCGAACTGTAATCGGCGGGCGGACAACCTTCTTCACACGGTGAAGGTCAGGTGGATGCGCGGGTAACGGAACTCGCGCCTCAGGTCTCGTGGGGGGACCTCCATTGGAACCAAAAGACACCATTTCTGACGAGCAGTCCGAGCAGTCCGAGCAGTCCGAGCGGCCGGAGCGGGCCGAACTTCCCGAGCCGCCCGCCGCACCCGCCGCACCCGCCGCATCCGCCGCGCCCGCTGAACCGGCCGTACCCGCCGCCCCTGTCATGAAGCGCCCGCGCGGGCGTACGGCGCTGCTCGTCGCCGTCGCCGCGGTGCTCGGCATCGGGGTCGGCACCGCCGCGGGCTACGAGATCCAGGACCGCCGCGACCCGACCCCGCTGCCCGCCCTGTCCCAGCCCGGACTGGCGTACCCGGCGAAGGCGCTGCCCCCGGGCAAGGCCCCCGACCCGCTGCCCGTGTCCCAGGACCGCCGGGCGAAGACGGACGGCGACCTGCGCAAGCTGCTCATCAACCGGCCCGCGGGCTGGAGCGACGACCCGCTGGAGCTGGGCATCGTCGACGGCTGGGCGAGCCCGGACATCTACGCCCGTTCCTACAAGGACGAGGGCGGCATGTACGAGTACCTCCTGGAGAGCGATGTGCGCCGCGTCGCGGCCGCCGCCTGGAAGCGCGGGCAGTACGCCAACGCCACGGTCCAGCTCGTGCAGTTCCGCCCGTCGTCCGTTCAGGCGGCCCGGGAGTTCGCCGAGGACCAGCTCGCGTACATGTCCGGGAGCGAGATCGGCGCGGGCAACGAGGGCGACGCGATCAAGGGCAGCGGCATCGGCCGCTACTACCTCTACGGGGTCGAGCGGAAACCCGGTTACATGCCGCTCTACCACGCCAGGGCGACCATGTACCGGGGCGACATCATGGCCGACATCCACCTCTACGACACCGTGCCGATCAGCAAGAAGGACATCCGGACGCTGGCCGAACGACAGCTGGAGCGCCTGTGAACGACGTGACCCCGCAGGCGGCCGCGCCCGAGGAGAGCACCGCCGCCTCCGCCCCGGACGCCGGGACCCCGGCCGCCGAGACCTGCGCCCGCCCCGGCCGGTTCCGCCGGGCCGCCTTCGTCTGGCTCCCCGTCGCGACCGCCCTCGCCGGGGTCGTGCTCTCCGCCGCGTACGTCAAGTTCACCGTGGACGGCGCCGACCGGAGCACCCCGACCCGCCTCTGGGCGGAGCCCGCGCAGAAGCCGGGCAAGGACCCCGCCGGTGACGCGGCCCGGGGCCGGGTCTCCACCGAGCTCAGCAAGCTGCTGCTGCCGGTCCCGTCCGGCTACCGGCTCGGCCCCGACCAGCGGGACCTCGGCAACGACGGCGAGCTGAGCGGAAAGCGCGCCGCCGCCGCCATGAAGCAGGGCGCCAGGGGCCTCGCGGGCAAGGAGCGCCGCGCCTACGAGGAGCGGATCGACAAGCTCCACATCGAGGGCATCGCCGTCCGCACCTATGTCGACGAGGGCAACACCCTGATGATCAGCACCGAGATCACGTGGGTGAAGAACCGGAAGGTGGTCCGGGACCTCTACGGCTTCCGGACGGGCCTGATGAGGGCCCTCGACCTCTTCCGCGAGGGGCCGAAGATCAAGGAGCACACCAAGAAGGCCACGTGCTTCACCCCCCGCAAGGAGAGCGGGGAGGACATCGCGTCGATGGACTGCTTCGCGTACGACGGCGAGATGAGCATCACCCTCAGGGCGTCCGGGACCAAGCCGTTCGACCGGACGGCCGTCGCCGACCTCCTGAAGGACCAGATCGACCACCTCACGTCCCCGGGGGAGTACGTATGACCGAGCAGTCGACCCGCACGCCCGCCGACCCCGTACCGGACCCGGCCCCGGAGCCCACCGCACAGGCCGAGCCGGTCGCGGACGCCGATCCGGCCGTCGCCGCCGGGAGTGCCGACACCGCCGAGGCCGCCGGCCCGCAGGACCCCTCGGCGCCGCAGAAGCCACCCAGGCGGATCCTGCGGGCCGTCGCCCGGTACACCGTCGTCGCCGCGGTCTTCGTCGGGCTCGGCGTCGGTACGGCGTACGGCATCGCGTCGATGGACCGCACCGACGTACCCGGCCTGGCCACCGAGAGCGACGGCCGCTGGGACTACCCCCAGCTGAGCCTGCCCGCGCTCCCGGACGGCGCGCCCCGCCCGTACAGCGAGGGCAACACCGGCGAGGTCCACCACGCCGACCTGCGGCGCCTGCTGCTGCCCGCCCCGGCCGGAGCAACCGTCGACAAGAAACTCGACGGCGGCTGGGTGAACACGGACACGTACCTCTCCGCGTACGAGAAGAAGGGGCGTTCCAAGCTCCGGGCGGCGCTCAGGGACGCGGCGCCGCGTCACGCCGTCGCCCGCGGCTGGACCATGCCGGACGGCACGTCGACCCGGATCTACCTCGTCCGGTTCAACTCGACGGCCTTCGCCCAGGGCTTCCTGGACCTGATCACCGAGAGCGGGGTGGAGACCCCGCTGACCGGGGTGTCCGACCCGGTCCTCGACGAGGAGTGGAACGGCGGCGGAAAGGTGGAGGGCGTCGCGCCCTACGTGTTCGACGAGGAGAAGCCGTACGGCGAGGCGCGGGTCCGCCACGGGTACCTGGTCGGCGGGGACACCCTCGCCCTCGTCGTCCAGTCCCGCGAGGGCACCGGCAAGGAGACCACCCCGGCCGTCCCGTTCCACCAGACGATGATCCTCCAGGCCCAGCTGCTGGGCTGACCGGTCCCGGCCGCCGTCCGGGCCCGTCCCCCGGGCAGCGGCCCCGGACCGGCGGGCCGGGCCCCAACCCATTAGGCTGGGGCCCGGCCCGTACTGCTGCCATAACGCTCGTTGCAAGGAGTTCCCGTGCTTGAGGCATTCTTCTCCGCCCTGCTGGTCCTGGTCTGCGTCGGCGTTCTCGCCTTCGTCGGCCTGAGCGTGAAGAAGCTGTACCAGGGCCAGCGCTGACCCACCGGGCCCGCCCGGCCACCACGGGTACCCCTCGCGGCGACGTGACACCTCGCACCCGATGTGTCACGTCCGACGTCGCATCCATCCTCGCCCCCACCTCACAGATCGCCTGAGCCGTTCATGATCGAGATCCCGTCCGACCTGCACCCGGACCTCGTCCCGCTGGCCTTCCTCCTCGGCAACTGGGCGGGCGCGGGAGTCTCCGACTTCCCCGGCGCCGAGCAGTGCAACTTCGGCCAGGAAGTCACCTTCAGCCACGACGGCCGGGACTTCCTGGAGTACGTCTCGCACAGCTGGGTGCTCGACTCCGAGGGCAAGAAGGTCAGGCCGCTGGAGACCGAGTCCGGCTACTGGCGCATCGACAAGGACCGCAAGGTCGAGGTCGTCATGGCCCGCGACCAGGGCGTCATCGAGATCTGGTACGGGGAGCTGGCCGACAAGAAGCCCCAGATCGACCTGGTCACCGACGCGGTCGCGCGCACCGCCGCCTCCGGCCCGTACAGCGGTGGCAAGCGGCTGTACGGCTACGTGAAGAGCGACCTGATGTGGGTGGGCGAGAAGGCCACCCCCGAGGTGGAGCTCCGCCCGTACATGTCGGCGCACCTGAAGAAGGTCGTCACCCCCGAAGAGGTCGAGGCGATGGCGAAGAACCTCGGCGACCTGCCGGACGACGGCATCGCCTTCTTCAAGTAGCGCGCACGGGCACACGGGCCGTACGGGCCACGAGAATCCGTACGGCCGTGCGCATTCTTCCCGCATGCGCGGCGGAGGGGTGCGGGTCCGGTCCTACACTGGGCCTGTGGTGAGCACCGACTGGAAGACCGATCTCCGGCAGCGCGGCTATCGGCTGACGCCGCAGCGGCAGCTGGTCCTGGAAGCCGTCGACACGCTGGAACACGCGACCCCCGACGACATCCTCTCCGAAGTGCGCAGGACCGCCTCCGGGGTGAACATCTCCACCGTCTACCGGACCCTCGAGCTCCTGGAGGAGCTGGGTCTGGTCAGCCACGCCCACCTCGGGCACGGGGCGCCCACCTACCACCTGGCCGACCGGCACCACCACATCCACCTGGTCTGCCGGGACTGCTCGGACGTCATCGAGGCGGATCTCGGCGTGGTCGCCGACTTCACCGCCCGGCTCCGCGCCGACTTCGGGTTCGAGACCGACATGAAGCACTTCGCGATCTTCGGCCGGTGCGCCGGATGCGCGGCGAAGCAGGGCGGGGCGGGAGAGCAGGCCGAGCAGGCCGGGTCGGCGCAGGACCCCGCGTCCCGGCGCCCGTGACCCTCCCGCGTACCCCGGAGGGCCCCGCCGCACCGCGTCGTACGCTGGTCGCATGAAGAGCCCCCTGCTGTCCCTGCCCGGCGCCGTCCCCGCCGAAGGCCGCGACGAAGGCGTCGCGGCCCACTACGGCGACCTGTTCCGCGAGCAGCGTGCCCTCGCCGACGGTTCCGGCCTGGTCGATCTGTCGCACCGCGCCGTCATCACCGTCAGCGGCAGCGACCGGCTGTCCTGGCTGCACCTGCTGCTCACCCAGCACGTCAGCGACCTCGCCCCCGGCCAGGCCACCGAGGCCCTGATCCTCAGCGCCAACGGGCACATCGAGCACGCCCTCTACCTCGTCGACGACGGCGAGACCGTGTGGATGCACGCCGAGCCGGGCACCCAGGACGAACTGGTCGCCTACCTGGAGTCGATGAAGTTCTTCTACCGGGTCGAGGTCGCCGACCGCACCGAGGACGTCGCCGTGGTGCACCTGCCGGCCGGCTCCATCGCGAAGGCCCCGGACGGTGTGCCGGTACGGGAGACCGCGTACGGCCGCGACCTCTTCCTGCCCCGCATGGACCTGGCGGCGTACGCGGCGGAGAACGGCCCGGTGGCCGGGGTCCTGGCCTACGAGGCGCTGCGCGTGGAGGCGCACCGGCCCCGGCTCGGCTTCGAGACCGACCACCGCACCATCCCGCACGAGCTGGGCTGGATCGGCACCGCCGTCCACCTCCAGAAGGGCTGCTACCGGGGCCAGGAGACGGTGGCCCGGGTGCAGAACCTGGGCAAGCCGCCGCGTCGGCTGGTCTTCCTGCACCTCGACGGCAGCGAGGTCGTGCTGCCCGGACACGGCACCCCGGTCCGGCTCGCGGCGGACGGCGCCGAGGGGCGCCAGCTCGGCTTCGTCACCACGTCCGCCCGCCACCACGAGCTGGGGCCGATCGCGCTGGCCCTGGTCAAGCGGAACGTCGCGGTGGACGCCCCGCTGCTCGCCGGGGACACCGCCGCCGCCCAGGAAACGGTCGTCGAGCCTTAGGCTGACAGGCCGACCCGGACCCGGCTCCGGACCGGGCGCTGGTCCAGGCCCCGGTCAGATCTCCACGAGGACGGTGAACGGGCCGTTGTTGGTGAGCGAGACCCGCATGCTCGCCCCGAACCGGCCCGTCTCCACCCGCGCGCCCAGCGCCCGCAGTTGCTTCACCACCTCGTCGACGAGCGGCTCGGCGGTCTCGCCGGGCGCCGCCGCGTTCCAGGTGGGCCTGCGGCCCTTGCGGGCGTCCCCGTAGAGGGTGAACTGAGAAATCACCAGAAGCGGTGCATTCACATCGGAGCAGGACTTCTCGCCCTCCAGGATCCGGAGCGACCAGAGCTTCCGGGCGAGCTGGGCCGCCTTCTCCGGGGTGTCCTCGTGGGTGACCCCCACCAGCACACACAGCCCCTCGCCGACGATCTCGCCGACCACCCGGGGGCCGTCCACCCCGTCCGTACCGTCGGCGACCGTGACGCTCGCGCCGTCCACCCTCTGTACCACTGCACGCATACAGACCAACCTATCTTGGGCTGAACGGGTACAGAGCATCCACATGGGACCCGGCCAGGTGGCACCATGCTCGGAGGCGGTGCGCCGACGCACCGGTCGAGGGGATGGACACAAGCATGAGTACCTATGGAACCGGGCAGTCCCCCGGCGCCGTGCCGGTCACGCCCACCGGCGCCGGTGCCAGCACCAGCACCATGCGCCCACCCGTGCAGCGTACCGGCCACGATTCCGGGGACGCGCGGGCCGAACCGGGCTCCCCGCACGTGGACACCACCCCGCCCCTGGGCGCGCTGCGGCTGCCGGAACTGCGCACGCTCCGCCGCGACTCGCAGCGCGACGAGGCCGACCTCAGCTACGTCCGCCGGCTCGTCCAGGGCCGGATCGACATCCTCCGCGCCGAGCTGGCCCGGCGGCTGGGTCCGGAGGCGCCGGTGGTCGACCGGCTCTCGGAGATCCTCGCCGACACCCCGTCCCGGCACCGCTCCTCCGCCCGGCACGTCACGCTCACCACGCCGCGCAGCGACGAGTACCGCCGGCTGGCCGCCGAGACGCTCGCCGAGGTCGAACTCTCCGACCTCGACGCCCGTACGGACGAGGAGCTGCACACCGCGATGGGGCGCCTGGTCCGCTACGAGCAGCAGGTCTCCCGCCGCCGCCACCACCTCCAGCGCACCGCCGACGATTGCAGCGCGGAGATCGCCCGCAGGTACCGTGACGGGGAAGCCCAAGTAGACGACCTGCTCGCCTGAAGCGATCCTTCCGGGGGCGGGTACGCCAGTCCCCGGAAGGTCCATCCATGTCCTCCAGCGCCGCCGCCCCCGCCGCCATACCTCCCGTGTCCCCGGAGCTCCCCGTCCTGGCCGAGGTCGTACGGTCCGGCTTCGTGGAGGGCCACCACCGGGGCTCCCTGGTCGTCCTGGCCGCCGACGGCAGCGTGGAGTGGTCGCTGGGCGACCCGACGGCGCCGGTCTTCCCCCGGTCCGCCAACAAGCCGATGCAGGCCGCGGCCGTGCTGCGGGCCGGGCTCGACCTGTCCGGGGAGCGGCTCGCCCTGGCCGCCGCGAGCCACTCCGGCGAACCCTTCCATCTGGAGCTCGTCCGCACGATGCTCGCCGAGCACGGACTGACGCCCGAGGACCTTCGGACGCCGCCGGACCTGCCGCTGGACCCGGTGGAGGCGGAGGCGTACCTCGCCGCGGGCCACGTCCGCGCGCCGATCACGATGAACTGCTCCGGCAAGCACGCGGCGATGCTCGCGGCCTGCGCGCTCAACGGCTGGGACCGGGCGGGCTACCTCGACCCGGCCCACCCCCTCCAGCAGCTCGTCCACCGGGGCGTCGAGGAGGCGGCCGGCGAGCCGGTCACGGCGGTCGGCACGGACGGGTGCGGGGCGCCGCTGATGGCGATCAGCCTGGTGGGCCTGGCGCGGGCCTTCCGTACCTTCGTGCTCGCGGAGCCCGGGACGCCGGAGCGCCGGGTCGGCGACGCGATGCGCGCCCACCCCGAGTACGTGGCCGGGACGCGCCGCCCCGACACCTGGCTGATGCGGGAGGTGCCGGGCACGCTCTCCAAGATGGGGGCCGAGGCGGTGCAGGCGGTGGCGCTGGCGGACGGCCGGGCACTGGCCTTCAAGGTCGACGACGGGGCGATCCGGGTGCTGGGCCCGGTGCTGTCCCGCGCGCTGCGGCTGCTCGGCGTCGACGCGCCGGTGGTCGACCGGATCGGCCGCGCCCCGCTGATGGGCGGCGACCGGGAGGTCGGCGAGGTCCGGGCGGCCTTCTGACCCGCCGCCGGCCCGCTGCTGACCAGCGGCTTCCGGTCGATTCCGGTGGCTGGGGGAAAACGGGGCGACAGTGCGGGCCGGGGCACCTAGCGTGGCGCGCATGGCCCTTGACGTCCGTACCATCACCGCTGCCGAATTCCCCGACTGGACCCGCGCCAAGCACGCCGGGTTCCTGCGTCCGACCACGGCCGAGGAGGCTGCGGAGGAGGCCGGGAAACGGCTTCCGTACACCGACCTCGACCGGACGCGAGGGGCGTTCGACGGCGGGCGGTGCGTGGCCACGTACCGCTCCTTCGCGCAGGAGCTGACGGTCGTCGGCGGCGGGGTGGTGCGGGCCGACGCGATCTCCAACGTCACGGTCTCGCCCACCCACCGGCGGCGCGGCCTGCTCCACCGGATGATGGACGCGGACCTGGCCGACGCCAAGGAGCGCGGCGAGGTGGTCGCCACGCTGGTCGCCGCCGAGTACCCGATCTACGGGCGGTTCGGCTTCGGCCCGGCGGTCTGGACGACCGACTGGGAGATAGACGTGCCGAGGAGCGGCCTCGACCCGCACCGGCCGGTCCCCACCGGGCCCGGCGACGGCCGGATCGACCTGGTCGACGGCGCGACCGTCCGCAAGCTCGGCCCGGCGGTCCACGACCGGCTGCGCGCCCGGCAGCACGGGGTGATCGACCGGGACGCCCGCTGGTGGGAGGTGAACACCGGCGAGAACGTGGCCGGCCCCTTCGCCTGGAAGGAGCCCTTCTACGTGCTCCACAGCGACGCGGACGGCGAGCCCGACGGCCTGCTCGTCTACCGCGCCGACTCCCGCTGGAGCGAGGCCAAGCAGCCGCTGAACACCGCCACGGTTTCGAGCCTGATCGCCACCAACCCGGCCGCCGAGCGCGCGCTGTGGCACTACCTCTGCTCGGTCGACTGGATCACCAGGGTCCGTACCGGCAACCGGGCCCCCGACGACCTGGTGCCGCTCCTCCTGCCGGACCCGCGCGCGGCCCGGGTGGTGACCCAGGCCGACTACCTGTGGGTGCGGGTGCTGGACGTCGTCGCCGCCCTGGAGGCCCGCAGCTACGCGGTGCCCGGGACGCTCGTCCTCGACATCCACGACGCGGCGGGCCTGGCCGGCGGGCGCTACCGGCTCGAAGCCACCGCCTCCGGCGCCGCGGCCTGCACCCCCACCACCGACGACGCCGACCTCGCGCTGGACGTACGGGAACTGGGCACCCTCTACCTCGGCGACGAGTCCCCCGTCCGGCTGGCCGCGCTGGGGCGGATCGAGGAGCGGCGGCAGGGCGCGGTGGCGGTCGCCGAGGGGATGTTCCGGGCGGCCCGGCGCGCCTGGTGCCCGGACATGTTCTGACCGGCCCGGGGACCGTCCCGCGTCGTCCCGCGTACGCTTCGGGGCCATGGACGTGGACGGGAGCAGGGGCGGTGACGTGGACGGGGGCGCGGGTGCCGGGCGGTCCGGGGACGAGGGGCTGGGGCTGCGGGAGCGGAAGAAGCGGCTGACGTACCAGGCGGTCTCCGACGCCGCGATCGCCCTCTTCCTGGAGCGGGGCTTCGACCAGGTCTCGGTGGCGGAGGTGGCGGCCGCGGCGGGCATCTCCAAGCCGACGCTCTTCCGGTACTTCCCGGCCAAGGAGGACCTGGCCCTGCACCGGTTCGCCGACCACGAGGACGAGTCGGCCCGGGTGGTCGCCGGGCGCTCCGGCACGGAGTCCCCGCTCGACGCCCTGCACCGCAACTTCCTGGACGGCCTGGACCGGCGCGACCCGGTGACCGGGCTCTGCGACGTGCCGGAGGTGCTGGCGTACCAGCGGATGCTGTACGCGGCGCCGTCCCTGGTGGCCGGGATGTCCGCCTACCAGAGCCGCGCGGAGGCGGCGCTCGCCGCCGCGCTGGGCGGCCGGATGCGGGACCGGCTGGCGGCCGGCCAGATCGTCGCCGTCCTGCGGGTGCTGGCCCTGGAGAACTGGCGGCGGATGGACGCGGGGGAGCGGGCGGACCGGGTGTACGGGGAGGCGGTCGAGGCGGCCGCGCTGGCCTTCGCACAGCTGCGGGACGGGCTGGGGGAGTGCGGCTGACGGCTGACCGCCCGCGCTCTCCAGCCGGTCGCGCCGGCCTTGGCTCAGCCGGTCGTGCCGTCATCGCCGTGGAGTACGGCCTCGGCGATCTCCCGGACCCGGTCGAGGGTGATGCCGGTGCGCTGTTCCACGGCGAGCGGGTGGTCGGTGGGCTCCAGCTCGATGCGGGGGCGCAGACCGATCGCGCGGGTGTGGGCGTTGGTCTTGAGGTTGGTGGTGCGGGGCGAGTACAGCCCCAGCTCGGTGCTCAGCCAGCCGAAGTACGGCGGCTCCGACTCACGGCCGGGGGTCTGCCAGCGGTCGAGGGCGCGGCCGAAGTTCTCCCGGCTGAGCGAGATCCACACGCCCCAGGAGAACGGCTCCGGGCTGCCGGAGACGGGTATCTCGATCAGGCCCTTGATGAAGTAGTGCTCGTGTCTGACGATGCACTGGTCGGAGGAGAGCATGCTGTCGGGGTCGCTCTCCAGGCTCGCGTCCCAGACGTCGGGCGCCATGGTCGAGTACCCCATCGGGAGTTCCGCGTGGTGTTCGCCGCAGCGGGAGCAGGTGTATCCGGGGTCGATAGCCATGGGCGGATCCTAGGGCGTGTTTCGAAAGTCCCGTCTGCCCGGGGGCGCCCGGCACGCACGCTCGCCGCGTTGTCGGGATCACCCCGATACATCCAGTATCGGGGTGACCCTCCGCCTTGCGATCGCACGCACCGGACACCCCCGGGCCTGCCCTCCGGGCAGACGACGCTACTTTCGAAACACGCCCCAGGGCCTTTCACGGACACGGCCGAGGCTCCGGGCCCGTGCCCGGAGCCCCGGCCGTGCGGTGCTGTCGTGATTCAGCCGCGGTGGCCGAGCAGGGCCAGGTCCTCCGCGTCGAGGGCCAGCCGTCCGGCGGCCATGTTCTGCTCCAGGTGCGCGAGCGAGGCGGTTCCGGGGATCTGGACGATCGAGGGGGAGCGGGCGAGGCCCCAGGCGAGGGCGACCTGGTGCTCCGTGGCGCCGTGCCGGGCGGCCACCGTCCGTACGCCCTCGCTGTCGAGCGGGGTGTGCCCGCCACCGAGCGCGAAGAACGGCATGTAGGCGATCCCGGCGTCCGCGCAGATGTCGACGAGCCCGGAATCGGACTGGTCGAGTACGCCGAACCGGTTCTGCACGGCGACGACCGGGGCGATGGACCGGGCCTCGGCGAGCTGGTCGGCCGTCACATTGCTGACGCCGAGCTGCCGGATCAGCCCCTCCTCGCGCAGGGCGGCCAGCACCTCGAACCGCTCGCCGAGCGGGTCGTCGAGCCCCGCGCCCAGCCGGCCCACCCGCAGATGGACCAGGTCGAGGGTGTCGACCCGGAGGTCCTCCAGGTTCCGCTCCACCTCCGCGCGGAGCTGGTCGGGGCGGGCCTCGGCGTACATCTCGCCGGTCTCGTCCCGCAGCGGGCCGACCTTGGTGGCGATGACGAGGTCCGGGGCGTACGGGAACAGCGCCTCGCGCAGCAGGTCGTTGGCCCGGTGGGTGGGGGAGAAGTAGAAGGCGGCGGTGTCGATGTACCGCACCCCGAGCTCCACCGCGCGCCGCGTCACGGCCAGGGCCTTCTCGGTGTCGCCCGCCGGGCCGCTCCACCGTCCCGGAAGCTGCATGGCGCCGAAGCCGAGCCGGGGGACGGTGACGGTGCCGCCCAGCGCGAAGACGCCGGGGCCGGCCGAGGGCGCGGGTACGGGATCGGGGTCGGGGTTCAGGTCGTTCTGCGAGGCGATCATGGGGTGCAGCATCGCTCACCCGGGCCGAATCGTCGCCTCCGTTTGCGTACGGGGCCGGGCCGGTGCGGGTCCGGCCCCGTACGGGTTCGTGGCGCGGGCCGGTCAGCCCACGACGTCGGCGACCACGCAGCTCACGTTGTCGGGCCCGCCGGACGCGTTGGCGAGGCCGACGAGCGCGCGGACGGCCCGTTCCGGCTCCGGCGTACCGGCGAGGGTCCGGTGGATCGCGTCGGACGGTACGACGGTGGACAGGCCGTCCGAGCAGAGCAGGTACCGGTCGCCGGGGCGGGCGTCCTGGAGGCGCAGATCGGGGGTGCCGTCGGCGCCCCGGCCCAGGGCGCGCCGGAGCAGCGAGCGCTGCGGGGAGGAGGCGGCCTCCTCCGGGGTGAGGCGGCCCTCGTCGACGAGGGACTGCACCAGGGTGTGGTCGTCGGTGATCCGGAACAGCTCGTCGTCGCGCAGGAGGTAGGCGCGGGAGTCGCCGATGTGGACGAGGGCGAGCTGCGATCCGGTCCAGAGCATCGCGGTGAGCGTGGTCCCGGCGCCGGTCCCGGTCCCGGCCTCCGCCCCGGAGGCGGTGTCCGCGTCCGGGTCCGTACCGGTTCCGGTGACGTCCTGTACGGCCCGCGCGGCCTGCTCGACCGCGTCCTGGAGGGCGTCGAGCAGGCCGCCCGCCGGGACGCCGCCGGTTTCGAGCCGCCTGAGCGCGTCGACGGCGGCGGCGCTCGCGGGGGCTCCCGTACCGCCGAAGCCGTCGGCGACGGCGAGCAGCCGGGAACCGGCGTACGCGGTGTCCTGGTTGTGCTCGCGGACGAGCCCGGTGTCGGAGAGGGCGGCGTAACGGATCTCCAGCGGTGCGGTGGTCGCGGTCATGGCGGGGTCCTTCCGTGACAGATGGTCGACGAGGAAGGCGGCCAGATCGCGCCGTGCGGCGGTGTCGGCCTCGACGCCGGCCCAGAACGAGCGGATCTCCTGGGCGGCCGGTTCCGGCTCCAGCGCGCAGACCCGCCGGATCCTTGCCAGCGGCATCCCGATCCGCCGCAGCCAGGCGACCAGCCGAGCCTGCTCCAACTGCTCGGGCGCGTAGTGGCGGTAGCCGGTCACGGGGTCGACCCGGGCGGGGGTCAGCAGTCCGAGTTCGTCGTAGAGCCGCAGGGCCTTCGGCGACAGCCGGGACGCCTTCGCGAACGCCCCGATGGTCAACAGGCCCATGCCGGTCCCTCCTCGCGCCGGGCGCGGCGCCCGGCCCCACCGATGCTGCGGGCTCCCCCAGGGGCAAGGTCAACCAGCGGTCTCACGCCCATGCCGGGGGCGCGCCGTGCGGGCTGTCGCCGGGCCGCCCTTCCGCGGGTTCCCAGACCGAGCAGTCGTGGGCGAACAGCACCCGCCGCGGGTCGAAGTCGGCGAGCCGGTCCAGCCAGGGCGGGTACGGGGGGAGCGGCGGGGACACGTCCTGGAGGGCGGCCTGCCGGGCCAGTTGGCCGGAGGCGAACTCGGAGGCGAAGTCGTGCGCCTGACCGGCGAGGACCACGGTGCCGTCGTTCCGGCGCAGGACCAGCGACTGATGCCCCTCGGTGTGTCCGGGCGTCGGGACGATGTGGACCCCGGGCCAGACCTCCGCCTCGCCGGAGAGCTCCTCGTACCGCGCGCCGGGGAAGTCGACCAGCTCCTCGAAGGTGTGGCCGCCCCGGCGGGCGGCGGCCAGCTCGACGTCCTGGACCAGGACGGTGCGGCCGGCCAGCAGGGGGTTGCCGCCGCAGTGGTCGAAGTGCAGGTGGCAGTTGACGACCAGGGAGATGTCCGCCGGGTCGGTCCCGGCCGCCGCGAGCGCGTCCCGCAGGGGCCGCCGCCGGGGCCGGTAGTGCGCCTCGGTCCCGGGGTCCGCGTCGCCGATGCCGGTGTCGAAGAGGAGCAGTCCGCGCTCGTGGCGCACCAGGTAGGCGAGGACGGGCTCGACCCTGGGCTGCGGCCCGCCGACCTCCTCGGCGGGCCGGACGAAGTAGCCCAGATCGAGGCGGCGCACCGCCATGGTCCCCACGGTCGACTTCCCTGTGTCCGCCATACGGCCATCCTGACAGGCCGAGGGCGGGGGCCCGGCGGAGTTCGGCCTCCGGACCGGGCCGGAGGGAGAACCGATCAGGAATCGAGAAGCCCCCGCCACCCGGTCCTCCCTAACGTGGGATCCATGGCAACCACCACTTCCCCCGCGTCCGTCACGTCCGTCACCTCCGTCACTCTTGAGGTGGCCGACCCCGAGGCCGCCCGCCGCTTCTACACCGCCTTCGGCGTGGAGTCGCGGATCCGGCTGCGGGCGTCCGGTGCATCCGGTACGTCCGGCACGTCCGGCACGTCCGATCCGGACTCCACCGGGTTCCGCGGCTTCACCCTGGCCCTCACGGTGTCCGGCCCGGCCACCGTCGACGGATTCGTCGCCGACGCGGTGGGCGCGGGGGCCACGGTGCTGAAGCCCGCGACGAAGTCGATGTGGGGCTACGGCGGTGTCGTGCGCGCCCCGGACGGCACGATCTGGAAGATCGCGACCTCGGCGAAGAAGGACACCGGCCCGGCGACCCGCCGGATCGACGAGCTCGTCCTCCTGCTCGGCGTCGAGGACGTCAGGGCGAGCCGCCGGTTCTACGCCGACCTGGGCCTGACGGTGGCCAAGAGCTTCGGCGGCAAGTACGCGGAGTTCGTCGCCGAGGAGTCCGACCCCGTCAAGCTGGCCCTGTACAAGCGCGGCGGTCTGGCCAAGGACCTGGGCGTCCCCGCCGAGGGCACCGGCTCGCACCGCATCGCCCTCGGCGGCTCGACCGGCGCCCCGTTCACCGACCCGGACGGATTCGTCTGGGAGACCGCCGGACCGTCCGCCCCGTGAGCCGCGCCGCCCGCCCTGCGCGGCGTACCGGTCAGCGCGCCGTACCGGTCAGCTCGCCGTGAGACCCGGGGAGTCCGCGAGGCCCGCGAGCAGTTCGGCGGCGGGCTTCGGGTGGACGAGCCAGCGCAGGTGGCTCCCTTCGAGCGTCCGCACGTCGAAGGGGTTGTCGGGGGTGAGCGCGTCGGCCTCGCGGATCATGCGGTCCTGGACGGCGGGCGGAACGCCGGCGTCGGCGGCCAGCCGCACATAGGTCCGGGGGATCCGCCCCCAGGTCTCGGCCCGGGCCCGGTCGGCGGGCGTACCGGCGTCGAGGTTCTCGTCGGGCTGGAAGGTGTTCAGAACGGTCCGGAACTCGTCATCGGTCAGATCGGCGGCGAAGGCCCGCTTGAACGCGGCGAGCGCCGCCGGGTCGGCGGTGCGGAAGTTGGTCCGCAGCAGGCCGAGTTCGGCCGGGTTCCCGACGATGGTGGGGAGGAGGGCGGCCGGGTCGACGGTCGCCATCTCCGGCTGGGTGTAGTAGCCCGCCACGTCCAGTTCGACGGGGCACCAGGAGGCGACGTAGACGATCCGGTCGACCAGGTCGGGCCGGGCGTTGGCGACGGCGGTGGCCGTGATGCCGCCCCTGCTGTGGGAGACGAGGACGGTGGGCCCGTTCCGCCGGGCCCGTTCGAGGGTCTCGATCACGCGGGCGGCGTTGTCGGCGAGGGTGACCCCCTTGATGCTCCCCGGTTCCGAGGCGAGCGCGGCGAGGTCCTGGGGCGCCTGGTAGGCCACGGGGAAGGTCGCCCCGAATCCGTGCCCAGGAAGGTCGACGGCGGCCGAACGGTGCCCGAGCAGGGCCAGTTCGGCCTGGAGGGGCGCGAACGAGAACGAGTTCGCGAAGGCTCCGTGGACAAGGACGAAGGTCGGCTGATTACGCATGCCTCAGCCTCCAACGGGGCGGTCCCCAGGGCAAGTTCGGAGGCCCGGGATATGCGGACCGGGGAGTGTCTGCGCGGGATGCCAGACTTGTCCCATGAACAATGCCAAGGACACCGTCCGCCAGTTCCTCCTCCAGGTGCGCTCGGGGCTGCACCCCGAGCGGGCCGGGCACTTCATGGCCGGCCTGGTCCGGGCCCACCAGGTCGCCTCCGAGGCGCCGGAGGTCGTGGAGCGGACGCCGCGGCAGTACACCGAGCACGTCCAGGAGATGCTCGACGCGTACGGCCCCTTCACGCTGACCGTGGACGAGCTCATCGCCGAAGGGGACCGGGTCTACGCCCGGTGGACGCAGGACGGGCGCCACGTCGGCCCGGTGGGCGGCCATGCGCCGACCGGCGCGCGGATCACGACGATGACCAGCGCGGTCTACCGCGTCGAGGACGGGCTCATCGTCGAGTACTGGATCCAGATCGACCGGCAGGGAACCGCCACCCAACTGCGGCGGGCGGCCACCGGGGACTGACCCCGTCCCGTTCCGCAAGCACCGTACGGGCCCCGCCGGGGCGCCGCGCCCCCGGCGAACGGACCGCCGAGGGCGCGCCGATGCCGTTGACTCCCGCCCATGACGCACAACCGACCTCTAGGGCGAGGGACGGCGAGGCGAAGGCGGCCGGACGCCGCGCCTGACCGGATCGCCGCGGCCGCCCGCGATGGCGGGAGGGGGGCCGGCCCGGGAGCAAGGTGCTGTCCCGCTCCCCGCCGACCCCCACGTCGTCCATGGCCCTTCGGTACCCGGTCGGGGCCGGGGTGTCGTCAGCCGAGCGGCAGTTCCAGGGCGGCTTCCTGGCCGGTCGGGGAAGAGACGGTGGTGGTGACGGTGGTGGGGGTTTCGCCCTCCTCGAGGGTGGGGGAGTAGAGCCAGTCGTGGCCGTTGACGACCAGGGCGAGCCGGTGGCCGTCGGCGAGGTCGTAGGCGGCGGGCTGGAGCGTCCAGTCGACGTTCCGGTCCGTGCCGGGCGTCAGATCCGTGACGGTGAGGGGTTCGTGGGTGATGATCCGGGCGGTGCCGTCCGGGGCCACGTCGAAGAGGTAGGCGACCAGGGTCGCGGTGTCGCCCTCCTCGACACGGGCGGTGAGCCTGAGCTTGGCGGCGCCCCGGATGCGACGTCCGCCCGCCAGTTCCTCGGTGGACCAGACCAGGAGCCGGTCGCGGTCGAAGCCGGCCGCGTCGTAGGACTTGGGGTTGCCGAACCACTCCTTCTGCCCGGTCTCCATGATGTCGTCCATGGCCTTGGCGGCGGTCTCGCCCCCGGCGGTGAACGCCCGGCTCCAGTCCGCGGACGGCTTGTCGGACAGCGTGCCGTCGCCGTCCCCGTTGGTGCCGCTCAGGTACCAGGTCTCGGTGTCGGTGGTGGCCTCGGACCAGGAGGAGAACGACTCGCGTTCGGCCTCCTTCTCGATCCGGTCACCACCGCCGATGCCGTTCGGCCTGGTCGTGTAGGTGAACATGACCTGGCTGCGGACCACCGGCCAGTCCGCCACGTCGCCGCTCTTCCCGAGCAGGTAGTGGTCGAGCCAGGCGTACGCCTCCGTCATCGGCTTGAGGTAGCCCCAGAACGGGGTACCGCTCGGGAAGCCGGTGATGCCGACGCCCTCCGGGGCGCCGTGGTCGCCGATCCACAGGTTCAGATGCTTGGGAACGGTGAGCTTCTCGAAGGTCGCGATCGCCTCACCGGCGGGGAACAGGCTCTCGTGCCAGGTGTTCGAGTAGAAGGTCGGAATGGACCGGGCGTTGGTGGCATCCACGTAGGACTCCGGGGACCGCACGGTGCCCCACTCCACCACCTCCTCCATGTTCTCCCCGTCCTGGAAGTTCTGGAGGATGCGCCACGTCGCGTCGTCGAACTTCTCCTTCTCCTCGCCTTCCTTGGCCCCGGTGAAGTTGATGAGCAGCTTCACGGCCTGCTCGTGCCGGGTGCCGTTGTCGTAGAGACTGGTGGCCAGGTTGCCCCAGGTGCTCAGCGCGACCACGGCGGCGACCCGGTTCTTCTCGTCGTGCGCGGCGACCAGCTGGCTGATCCCGGAGCCGTAGGACAGGCCCAGGAACCCGACCTTGCTCGGTGTGAACAGCTCCTCCGCGTGGTCGATCACCTTCGACCCGTCCGCCCAGTCGTCCGGCCCGGCGACACCGATGAACCCGTCGGACGTGAACGGCCCGCCCGTCTCACCGAACCCGCGGGGCGTGTACGCCAGCACGTGGTAGCCGCGCGCCGCCAGGGAGAGGTAGCCGACCATGAACGGCATCCAGCCGTACGGGTTCCAGCCGGCGGGCATGATCACGACCGGGCGCGGCTCCGAGGTCTTCTGCTTGATCGCGATCGCGGAGAGGCCGATCTCGTCCGTCACAGCGATGCGCGGGAAGGTGACCCCGGCATTCCGCAGGACCTGCGCCACCAGCTTTTGCAGCTCCTCGGGGAGCGTCCCGGCCGGGGCCGTGCCCTGGAGGGCCGCGAGCAGGGCGCGGGCGACGGCGAGCACCGACGGGTTGATGTCGAGGCTCGCGCCGCGCCAGATGCCGTTGGCCGCGATGTCCGCGAGGGTCGCCTCGGTGACCGATGCGAGAGGTGCTCCGCCTTCGGTGGTCATGAACCGCTCCGTTCCTTCTGAGGGCCGGCCGACCAGGACTTCCTCCGCGTCCGGGCGACTGGGACGCCCGCCGGGCGCCAGGCGGATCATGGACAGGCGCACACCCACCGAAACGGAAGGGCGGCCCACCGCACTCGATCGGATGGAGAACCTCGCGACCGGTGGACGCGCCCCGGTCCGGGCACACCCACCGGATGGAGCGCGACGATGTCGCCGACTTGTCGGGCTGTCCGTCAGTGGCGAGAGCCGATCAGGCGTGTCATCAGCCGCTGTTGGCTGAAGACCGGCTTCGAGCGGTGCGCGGCGGCCTTTCGGGAGGCCGCGCACCGCCCGCGCTGCCGCGCCGCCCCGCAGCGACGGGCCTGACGCCTCCGGCCCCAGGGAAGCGCGGCGGGCGGAAGGCCGGCAGCGTCAGCGGCGTCGGTCGCTCAGACGGTGCTGGCGATCCAACCGACCGTCTCGGACGTGTGCGTTCCGTCCGAGAGCGCCTTGCCGCTGCCCGCCAGCTCGTTCATGCGGATCTTGAAGCCGGTGAGGGTGACATCGGCGATCCGCAGGCCCGGCGTGTCCGGTCCCGCGAAGGTCTGCACGAACGGAACGACGATGACCGTCGAGCCGCTCGGAAAGGGCGAGGGGAAGGTGACCTGGGTGAACGTCGAGGTGTCTCCGCCCTTCAACGCCACGGCACTGGACGAGCTCAACTGGAGCTTGCCGGTCTGGGTCATGCTCACGGTTTCCGCCTTTCACTGAACGGCCGCGCAGGGCCTCCAACAGGCCGGCGCCCGCTGGGACTTCGACTACCGCTTCACACGGAGGCCGAAGGTGGAATGCCCCGGAAGACCTTCGTTTACGGCAGAAGTCGCCGATGGGGAGGAAGTCCCCCGCCAACGGTTGCGTCGCAGCCGCCCCGATCCGTTACGGCAGGTCAGAGGCCCGCCATGACCCTCGCCCGGAACTCGGTGCTCTCGGTCCCCCGGAACGCCGGGGCAGGGCCCGACGGGACGGACGGCAGGCGGCCACGAAGTCACCGTCGCCGGTCAACACGGTGACGCAACCGGCGGCCAGGTTGACGAAGACGCCGACGCCCCAGCGCTCCCCCCGGCGCGACAACGCGCCAGTGCTCGGGCCGACTTGCCGACCGCGCTCCCAGCGCCCACCTCCGACGCCCCGCGCGTCAGTTCGGCCACGGCAGCACGGTGAGCTCCGGCCACTCGCCCTTCCAGCGCGCCGCTTTGGCCTCATAGACCTCCTGCGGGGCAAGGACCGGGTTGGGCCGGACCACGAGGTTGAACACGTCGGAGAGCCCGTGGGGCGCGTAGACGCGCCACTCGCCGTTGAGGTCCAGCCGCACCCCCAGACAGCACGTCGTCGCGGCGAACGAGTCGATCGCCGCCTCGGTGGACTCGTACGGCGGACAGGGCACGCCGAACTTCTGCTCGTACCAGAGGTGCACACGGGCCTCGTTGCGGATCTCCACCTCGGCCGGCAGCCCGGCGAACAGCTCCCGTCCTGCCTTGATCACGGCGTCCTCCGCCTCCCAGGACAGGTCGGTGCCATCGAAGTAGAAGAGGTCGTAGTCCTTGATGCCGTTGGTCGGGGGCCTGTCGGTGACCACGTTCCACACCGTCTGGAACAGGCATCCCGCCGTCACGTACCAGCCCGGCAGTTCCAGCGTCGCTGCCCTGGTCAGCACGTCGGTCAGGACCTCGTTCCGGGAGAGCACGGACCGCAAGCCATCGAGCTGCTCAACGAGCGGGAGTCGGCCAAACATCCGTACTCCCTATCACGAACGCCCGCTCCCGCAAGGCGCGTCGGCCGTCGGCAGGCACCCCAGCCCGAGAGGGGAGCGGTCAGGAACGCGTGTTCCGGAACGCGCGCTCCGGTGCGCTCGGTGTGACTGCTCGCGATAGTTGGCATCAGGGAGCTGCGGGTTCAAGTGGCACGCTCATGCCCGGAATTCTTCTTGGTGCCGTTCTGGGAACCCTGCTGGGTGTGCGGAGAGAGAAGGTGATACGGCCCGGTGCGGGCGTGAGTGAGGAGATGGGATGCGGGAGCGGATACGCGCGGGCGATCGCGAGGCGTTCGGCGAGCTCTATGAGCAGTATGCGAAGGCGGTGTACAACCATGCCTTCCGGCTGACCGGCGACTGGTCGGTGGCCGAGGACGTCATGTCGGCGACGTTCCTGGACGCCTGGCGGACGAGGGAGAAGGTCGGAGAGAAGGGGGGATCGCTGCGGCCGTGGCTGCTGGGGATCGCGACGAACAAGGCGCACAACGCCAGACGCGGTGTCCGTCGGCGTTTCGCCTTCCTGGCCCGGGTGCCCGCCCCGGAGCCGGTGGAGGACTTCGCGGACGAGGCGGCCGGGCGGATCGACGACGCCCGTCGCCTGGACGCGGTTCACCGGGCGGTGCGGGGCCTGCGCCGTCAGGAGAGGGAGGTGCTGGTGCTGTGCGTGTGGTCGGGGTTGGACTACCAGCAGGCCGCTGACGCGCTGGGGGTACCGGTGGGCACTGTGCGCTCACGCCTGTCGCGCGCCCGGGTCAGGCTGCGGGACCTGACCGACCGGCAACTGGCCGAAGAAGAGCGGGAACCGCGCCCGGGGTGCGGAGAGGTAGAGAGTGAGGCCGCGTTCGCGGCCCTGTCCATCCAGGAGGGAACCCGGTGAACGCCACCCCGTACCGGCCCGCACAGGCCGAGCGCGAGGAGACGGCCCGGCTGCTGCCGGCCCCGGCCGAACGGGACCTGCCGCCGGGCCGCCACCTCCACCACAAGGAACTCCTCATGCGACAGATCGACCAGGACACCACCCACACCTCCCACCAGCCAGGCGGACTGCGCCGGCGCTTGGTCGACGCGGCCGCCCCCGGCCGTCCCCGGCGCCGACTGGTCCTCGGGGCGTCGCTGGCCGCGGGGGCGATGGCTGCGGTCATCGCGGTGACCGCCGTCGGTTCCCATGCCCCGACCACGGTCCCCCAGGCGGGCAGTGCTCCGGGCGGCTCGGTCAGCGAGCGCGGGCCCGGCGGCGCGTCACCCCAGGCCGTCCAGCTGCTGACCCGCATCGCCGCCGTCGCCGCCAGCACCCCTGCCCCGCAGGTCCGTGACGACCAGTACATCTACATCGCCAGCCAGGTCTACGGCGCGAGCAAGAAGATCGGCGCCGACGGCGACGGCGCCAAGGCCCAGTACAACGACGACGGCACCGGGACCACCCGCCCCCGACAGGCATGGTTCTCCGTCAACGGCAGCCGCGACGGTCTCCTCGCCGAGCCCCTCAGCCCGGCCTTCCGGCCCGGTGAGGGAGGCGTCAACCTCGGCAAGAACACCGAGCCCTCCCTCCAGTTGCCCACCTACACGTACCTGGCCTCCCTGCCCACCGACCCCGACGCCCTGCTGTCAGCCGTCTACGCCCAGAACATCGGCGTGGACAAGAACCTCAACCCCGACCAGGAAGCGTTCCAGACGATCGGCGACGCGCTGCGCGAGTCCCTGATGCCCCCGCAGATCGGGGCGGCGCTCTACAAGGCCGCGGCCAAGATCCCCGGGGTGAACGTCGTGGACGACGCCGTGGACGCGTCCGGCCGGCACGGCGTGGCCGTCAGCCAGGTCCACGGCAACCAGCGCACCGAATGGATCTTCGACAAGGACAAGCTCACCTACCTCGGCGAGCGGACCGTCCTCGTCAACGACGACAGCGCCGGTGGCAAAGCCGGACGCATCCTCGTCAGCACCGCCGTGACCGAACGCGCCGTCGTCGACAAGGCCGGCCAGAAGCCTTCTCCTGGTTCAGCCACCTGACCTTCGACACCGGTCCCGGTGCCCGCCCGCCCGCCCAGCAAAGTGGCAGGCGGGCACCGGGACCGGTTCTTCCTCAACAGACCACAGACCTGCCCGGGAACACTCACGTGACGCTCCTTCCGAACCGCACAACCGACCGGCCGCAACACTTCAGCAGCAGCGCGAACCCGAGGCGGTTCGCCCCGGACTTGTTCCGCAGCCGCCCCATGTCCTCTTCAAGCGGCGTCCAGACGGAGATCAGCTCCTTCGGCTCCCACTCCTGCCGCACGACCAGGGCCCTTCCCTTCTGCATCGACCAATCCGACGTGATCAAGATGTCGACGACCGACCGGGCCGGGCCGGGAACACCGAAACCCGGGACAACACGCCGTCGCATCGGCTACAGAGAGCTACTTGTCACTTCGCCGTAGCTATGCGAGCGCAGGGCCAAGATGGTCATCTTCGACGTCGACCACCCCGACATCGAGAACTTCATCGAGACCAGGGTGAAGGAGGAGGAGAAGATCCGCGCGCTCCGCGACGCGGGCTTCGACATGGACCTGGGCGGCGACGACATCACGTCCGTCCAGTACCAGAACGCCAACAGCCGTCTGCCTGTCCGGCCCACGAAGGTGGCGAGATGAGCCGCTGCGGCCTGCGGTTCAGCAGGAGACAGACGAGGAACAGCCCGAGCCCCGGCATCTGGATGCCCTCCGGGCCCGTCCCGAGATCTACGGGTGCGGAGTCTGGAGGCCACCCGTGCCTAGCGGGGTTCTGGCCCTATCTTGCCGAGAGGCCCCGTAACGCTCCGGGTCGTCACATCATCGCCAGCGGATGGGCTGACCTCCTGTGCCAACCGCTGCTGAGAAGTGTCAACTATCGCTGCGAGTCACAATCGGCCGGGGGAGTGGTGTGGCGCACTTTTGCAAGCGTCTGCTTGCAATAGTTAGCAAGAGGGGTGCACCATCGGGGCATGGCATCACTCAACGTCGGCAATCTCGGGGAGTACCTGCGCGAGCAGCGGCGCAACGCGCAGCTGTCGTTGCGGCAGCTCGCCGACGCCGCCGGGGTGTCCAATCCCTACCTCAGCCAGATCGAGCGCGGGCTGCGCAAGCCGAGCGCCGAGGTGCTGCAGCAGGTCGCCAAGGCGCTGCGGATCTCCGCCGAGACCCTTTACGTACGGGCCGGGATTCTGGACGAGCGGGAGCGGGAGGAGCTGGAGACGCGGGCGGTGATTCTCGCCGATCCGTCGATAAACGAGCGGCAGAAGAGCGTTCTGCTGCAGATCTATGACTCCTTCCGCAGGGAGAACGGTTTCGAGTCCGGTCCCCGGACCGACGACGAGCCGGGACCGGACGCCGGTGCCGAAGCGGCCGCGGGGCCTGCCGAGCCCTCGTAGCCGGGTGGTGCCGCGGGTGCCGTTCGGCCCGGCCGACGCATCCTCAGCGCCCTTCGATTCCCCCGACTCCAGAACTCCATAGCCACAGAACTCCAGAAGCCCAGAGCTCCAAAGTCTCTGAACTTCTGAGAACCCTCGCACCGAGCCCGATGATCCGGGAGGACCACAGTCATGGCCATCACCGATGACCTGCGCAAGACCCTCACCGACCCGACCCCCCTCTACTTCGCCGCCGGTACGGCCGATCTCGCCGTCGAGCAGGCGCGCAAGGTCCCGGCGCTGCTCGACCAGTTGCGTGCCGAGGCGCCCGAGCGCATCGAGGCCGTACGCAACACCGACCCCAAGGCCGTGCAGGAGAAGGTGACCACGCAGGCCAAGGAGGCGCAGGCCACCGTGCAGGCCAAGGTCAACGAGGTGATCGGCGCCTTCGACAGCGACCTGCGCAAGCTCGGGGAGAACGCGCAGGACCTCGCGCTGCGGAGTCTGGGCGTGGCCGCGGAGTACGCGGTGCGGGCCCGAGAGACGTACGAGAAGGTCGCCGAGCGCGGCGAGCGGACCGTACGGCACTGGCGTGGCGAGGTGGCCGAGGAGGCCGTCGAGATCGCCGTCGTCGTCGAGCCGCGCAAGGAGTCCGGCACCCGGACGGGCGCCGCGAAGCCCGGCCCGGCGCCCGCCGCCAAGCCCGCGCCCGCCGCCAAGCCGGCTCCCGAGGCGAAGGCCGGGCCCAAGCCGGCCACGCCCGCCAGGAAGGCGCCCGTGCGCAAGCCCGCCGCGAAGAAGGCCACTCCGCCGAGCGCGAAGGAGAAGTAGCCGACAGGCACTCGGCACGCGGCCGCGACGGGCGGCGGACGACGGCCCGGGAATCCATCCGGGTGTCCGGCCCGCTGTCCCGGGTACCTTGGCGTTGAGGCGCTCATCCACTCACTAGGCGGTACACACCATGTTGCTCACCGGATTCAGCACATTCGTCGGGCTGCTCTTCCTGCTCATGCTGGTGCTTGCCGTGGTCGCGCTGATCATGGCGTCGATGGCGCGGGAGGACGCCTACCGTGCGGCGGACAAGCAGAAGAAGTCGTTCTGGCTGGTCATCCTCGGCATCACCGTCGCCGTGAACCTCTTCGTGCCGATGCTCTTCCTCCAGCTCGCGGGGCTGGTCGCCTCCATCGTCTTCCTGGTGGACGTGCGGCCCGCGCTCCAGGCGGTCACGGGCGGGCGCGGTCGGGGCGGCGGTTCCAGCAGCGACGGCCCGTACGGCCCGTACAACGGCGGTCGCTGAGCGGGCGGCCGCAGCAGCAGCCATCGGGCCCCGCCCGGTCGCCGAACCGCCCCGGTCACGGGGCGACGGCGGCCGGGCGGTGCGCGTTCTCCAGGTCGTGGCCGAGCAGGAGGACCGCGACGTCGTCGGTCAGCTCGCCGCCGTTCAGCTCCCGGACCCGGGCGACCGCGGCCTCCAGGAGGTCCTCGCCGGTCAGCCCGTCCGCGAGCTGCTGGTTGATCATCTCGACCATGCCGTCCTGGCCCAGCCGCTGGGCCCCGTCCGACCCGACCCGCCCCTCGATCAGCCCGTCCGTGTACAGCATCAGACTCCAGCCGCTGCCCAGCTCCACCTGACGGCGGGGCCAGCGGGCGTGCGGGAGCAGCCCCAGGGCCGGGCCGCCGTCCTCGTACGGGAGGAGCTGCGCGGTCTGCCCGTGCCGGGCGAGCAGGGGGGCCGGGTGACCGGCCAGGCAGAGTCCGGCGTGGCGGCCGTCGGGGGCGATGTCGACGGTGCAGAGCGTCGCGAAGATCTCCTCGCTCTCCCGCTCGTGCTCCAGAACCTGTTGAAGGGTGGTGAGCAGTTCGTCGCCGCAGAGTCCGGCCAGGGTCAACGCCCGCCATGCGATGCGCAGTTCCACGCCCAGCGCCGCCTCGTCGGGGCCGTGGCCGCAGACGTCGCCGATCATCACGTGGACGGTGCCGTCCGGGGTGCGGACGGTGTCGTAGAAGTCACCGCCGAGCAGGGCGCGGCTGCGGCCGGGGCGGTAGCGGGCCGCGAAGCGCAGGTCGGAGCCGTCGAGCAGCGGGGTGGGCAGCAGGCCGCGTTCCAGGCGGGCGTTCTCCTGGGCGCGCAGCGTCGATTCGGTGAGCCTGCGCTGGGCGACGTCGGCGCGCTTGCGCTCGACGGCGTAGCGGATGGCGCGGCTGAGCAGCCGCCCGTCCAGCTCGTCGCGGCAGAGGTAGTCCTGGGCGCCGACCCGTACGGCCGCGGCGGCCAGCTCGGTGTCGTTCTCGGCGGTGAGGGCCAGGACGGCGTGGCGCGGGGCGATCCGCACCACGTACTCGAGGACGGCGAGCCGGTGGTCCGCTTCCGGCACCGCCTCCGCCGCCGTTTCCGTTCCCGCTTCCGTCGTGTCGCGGTTCTTGGCGGTCCGGGTCTCGCTTCCGGCGGGCAGGGCGAGGTCCAGCAGTATGCAGTCGACGTCGTCGGTGAGGAGCCGGCCCGCCTCGGTCAGGTTGCGGGCGGTGCGGACGCGCACCCGCGTACCGGCCACGGCCGGAAGCTCGGGGACGGTGAAGGTGCCCGCCGGGTCGTCCTCGATCACCAGGAGGGTGAGGACGGCGTCGTGGGAGGCCTCCGCAGCGGTGTCGGTGTCCTGCTGCGGTACGGATACGGGCATCGGCTCGGTTTTCCTTCCCTCCCCCCGAGGGCACGGCGGAACGACGATCGACGAACTGCCAGACGGGGACGATAGCGGTCCATGCCGGGTGAACGGAATGGCGTCCCGGGCCCCGCCTCGGGCATATGCACCGGCATAAGCCGCGTCAGGTCACGGATCCGGCGCGCCGAACCGGTAATCAGGCTGCCGCCCGGGCATGACAAAGGTCACGCGGAACGGCCGGAGGGCGTTCCGGGGCACCGGCGGTGCCCGAGTGGTGCCCGAGCGGCGGACGGGACGGCCATCCCGAGCCCGGCGGCCGGCCGGACCATCGGGCAGGAGAAACCCGGCGAACCGGATGAAACCGTCCTCTGGTCGGCTCGGGCGCACGGCACGTGGCGCTTGGTGCCTGGCGCCCTCCGTGCCGCACGGTACGGTCGGCTCTTCAGCCGGCTCTTCAGCCGGCCCGAATGTCGCCCGGTGCGGGCGTCCCCGGCCCAGGTACCGGCCGATCTCGTACCACTGCCGACTACCGCTTCTGGCCGCTTAACGCCTACTTGTCCGGGCGTACGACGCCGAGTATCTGCATCGAGCCCGCACCCGCCAGCGTCACGTTGCGCCCCGGCCGGGGGGCGTGCACGATCGCGCCGTCGCCGACGTACATGCCCACATGGCTGGCGTCGGAGTGGTAGATGATCAGGTCGCCGGGGCGCATGTCCTTGATGGCGATGCGCGGCAGCAGCCGCCACTGCTCCTGGGAGGTGCGCGGGATCGGTTGGCCGGCCGCCGCCCAGGCCTGGGACGTGAGCCCGGAGCAGTCGTACGATCCGGGGCCCTCGGCGCCCCACACGTACGGCTTGCCTATCTGGGCGGTCGCGAACGCCACCGCTCTCTTGCCGGCGGCGCTCGCCTCGCGGTTGATGTCCTTCAGGGCGCCGGAGCTGAGCCAGGCCGTCTGCTGCTGGTAGGCGGCCTCCTCCTCCAGCTTGAGCAGGCGGGCCCGCTCCTCCTTCTTCAGCCGGGACTCCAGCTTCTTCGCCGCCGCGATCTGGGCGTCGATCCGCTTCTTGGCCTTGGCCTGCTTGACCCGGCCGGCTTCGAGCTTCTTCCAGTTGATGCTCGCGTCCTTGGTGTACGTCTCCAGGTCCTGCTGCGTCCTGGTCAGTTCGCCGAGCACGCCCTGGGCGGCCTGCTGGCCCTCCCGGGCCCGGCTCACGCCGTCCAGGAAGAGCTGCGGGTCGTCGCTGAGCATCAGCTGCGCGCCGGGCGGCAGCCCTCCGGTGCGGTACTGCTCGCGGGCCTGGGCGCCCGCCTGGGCCTTGAGTTCGGTGATCTTCGCCTGGCCGACGACGATGGCGCGGGCCAGCTTCACGATCTCGGTGGACTGCTTGTCGGCCCGTTCCTCGGCGAGGTTGTACGCGTCGGTGGCCGCCCCGGCCTTGCGGTAGAGGGCGTCGATCTCCTCGCGCACCTCTTCGAGGGTCTTCTTCGGCGCCTTGGCGCCGGCGGACGGCGGCGTGGGCGCGGCGAGGGCCTGGACCGGCGTGATGAGCACGGACAGCGCGCAGACCAGAGTGATCGCGGCTGAGGCACAGTGACGTCGGTTCACGGGACACCCCTCCGAATAAAACCTGATTTACCGTCAGTAACTTTTCGCCGATGTCGAGATCGTGCCATGCCGTACCGAAAAGCAACAGGGGCGCACGACAGCTGTCCTGACGGCCATATATCCCCGGTGGCGCCCCCGCTTCCCCCGTTCCCCTCTCTCTGGACGATCGGAGCGCCGATCCCGTTCCCCCGGCGGGCGCGTTCACCGAAAGGTGCTACAGGCGGACAGATGCCGCGGGCAGGCAGGTGTGACGAGTCGGCAGGCGCCGCGGGCGGGCCGGCAGGCGTTACGGGTGGGGCCGGAGGGCGGCCCACTCCACGGTCACCTCGCCCTGCCGCCACCGCCGTACCCCGTCGGCCAGCGGCCAGTCGCCCGACAGCGAGCGCACCGCCGTGATCCAGCGCTGCCGCGCCCCCAGGGAGGCGTACGGGGCCGCCGCGGCCCACGCCCGGTCGAAGTCCCGCAGGAAGGCGTGGACCGGTTCGCCGGGCACATTGCGGTGGATCAACGCCTTGGGGAGGCGTTCCGCCAGGTCGGAGGGGCGGTCCAGAGAGGCGAGCCGGGCCGCGAACGTCACGGTGCGCGGCCCCTCCGGGCCGAGCGCCACCCACACGTGCCGCCGCCCGATCTCGTCGCAGGTGCCCTCCACCAGCAGCCCGCCCGGTGCCAGACGGGCGCACAGCCGCCGCCAGACCGCGGCCACCTCGCCCTCCTCGTACTGGCGCAGCACGTTCGCCGCGCGGATCAGGTCGGGGCGCTCGGGGAGCGGGATCTCGAAGCCGCCGTGCAGAAAGGTCAGGCCCTCGCACTCGTACGGCTTCGCGGCCGCGACCCGCTCCGGATCGATCTCGATCCCGGCCACGGCGGTGCGCGGCTCGGCGGTGCGGAGCCGGTGCAGCAGTTCGACGGCGGTCCACGGGGCGGCGCCGTAGCCGAGGTCGACGGCGACGGGGCGGTCGGCGCGGCGCAGGGCCGGGCCGTGGGTGGCGGCGATCCAGCGGTCCATGCGGCGGAGCCGGTTCGGGTTGGTGGTCCCGCGGGTCGCGGTGCCGATGGGGCGCATGACACCGAGCGTAACGATCCTGCGGGGCGCGCCGAGGAGACGGGGGCTCGGGCGGGAGGGTCAAGGGGGGAGGTCCGAGGAGGGGGGTCCGGCGAGGGCGGCCGGGAAGGGCGGGCCGGGGAGGGCGCGGATGGCGCGCCGGTCGCGCGCCCGAAGTGCGCCTGCTGCACCGTAATGATTTGGTAAAGCGGAAATGAAAGAGGGCGTTCCGATGTTCCAGCCCCTGGCGGGGCTCGGGTCCCTCCGCAGTCATGCCCTGGATGAGGAGGACCGGACGACGTGAGTCAGTACGTCTCCCGGCGCGGCAGTGGCCGCGCGGCGCCGCGCCTCAGGTTCCCCGGCGGCCACCGCAGGCCCCGCCGCATCGCGATGCTCTCCGTGCACACCTCACCGCTCCATCAGCCGGGCACCGGCGACGCGGGCGGGATGAACGTCTACATCGTCGAGCTGGCCAGACGGCTCGCCGCGATCGGCGTCGAGGTCGAGATCTTCACCCGGTCCACCACCGGCGGGCTGCCCCCGGAGGTCGAGCTGGCCCCCGGCGTCCTGGTCCGCCATGTCGACGCGGGGCCGTACGAGGGCCTGGCCAAGGAGGAGCTGCCCGCCCAGCTCTGCGCCTTCACGCACGGCGTGATGCAGGCGTGGGCCGGCCAGCGCCCCGGCTACTACGACCTGGTCCACTCCCACTACTGGCTCTCCGGCCATGTCGGCTGGCTCGCCGCCCAGCGCTGGGGCGTCCCGCTCGTCCACGCCATGCACACCATGGCGAAGGTCAAGAACGCCGCTCTGGCCGAGGGCGACACCCCCGAGCCGCCCGCCCGGGTGATCGGCGAGACCCAGATCGTGGACGCGGCGGACCGGCTGATCGCCAACACCGCCGAGGAGGCCGACGAGCTCGTCCGCTTCTACGACGCCGATCCCGCGTCCGTCGCCGTCGTCCACCCCGGCGTCAATCTCGACCGCTTCCGCCCCGCCGACGGCCGGGCCGCCGCGCGGGCCCGGCTCGGGCTGCCGCAGGACGCCCTGATCCCGCTCTTCGCGGGCCGGATCCAGCCGCTGAAGGCGCCCGACGTCCTGCTGCGGGCGGTGGCGGTGCTGCTGGACCGGGAGCCCGCGCTGCGCGGCCGACTGGTCGTGCCGATCGTCGGCGGCCCGAGCGGCAGCGGGCTCGCCAAGCCGGAGGGGCTCCAGAAGCTGGCGGCGCTGCTGGGCATCGCCGACGTCGTACGGTTCCAGCCGCCGGTCGGGCAGGAGCAGCTCGCCGACTGGTTCCGGGCCGCGTCCGTGCTGGTCATGCCCTCGCACAGCGAGTCCTTCGGCCTGGTCGCCATCGAGGCGCAGGCGGCGGGCACCCCGGTCGTCGCGGCGGCCGTGGGCGGTCTCCCGGTGGCCGTGCGGGACGGGGTGAGCGGCTTCCTGATACCCGGGCACGACCCGGCGGCGTACGCGCGCGAGCTGGCCCGGTTCGCCTCGCCGGAGCTGGTCACCCGGATGGGCGCGGCGGCGGCCGCGCACGCCCGGGGCTTCGGCTGGGACACCGCCGCCGCCGCGACCGCCGAGGTGTACACGGCCGCGATGCAGGGCCACCGCCGTCGCGTACGCTCGCACCATGGCTGACGTACCCGAGGACCTGACCGGCGGAGCCGTGACGACGGAGCGGGCCGCGCGGGTCGTCGAAGCGACCCTGGAGGACGCCGGGCTCGAATGGGAGAGCCCCGCGCCCGGCGACTACGTCGTCAAGCTGCCCGGCACGCGCAAGCTGTCCACCACCTGTTCGCTGCGCGTCGGCACGCACTCGCTCTCCCTCAACGCCTTCGTCGTCCGCCACCCCGACGAGAACGACGCGGCCGTCCACCGCTGGCTGCTGGAGCGCAACCTCCGTCTTTTCGGCGTGAGTTACGCGATCGACCGGCTCGGCGACATCTACCTCGTCGGCAGGCTGCCGCTCTCCGTGGTCACCCCGCAGGAGCTGGACCGGCTGCTCGGCGTGGTCCTCGAAGCGGCCGACGGGTCCTTCAACACCCTGCTGGAGCTGGGGTTCGCGAGCGCCATCCGCAAGGAGTACGCCTGGCGCGTCTCGCGCGGCGAGTCCACCCGGAACCTGGACGCGTTCGACCGGCTGACCCGGCAGCCGGACGGTGCGGCCGACTGAGTTCCCGGCGGCCGTGCCCCACCGCGCGCGGCCGCCTTCACAGGATGATCACGGGGACGTCACGATCGCCCCCTGCGCCCGATTTGACGGGTCATCAGGTCATTTTCCGCTTCTAGAGTGATCAAGATCGAACACTCGACCCATAGAGACGGATCAGACCAGACCATGCGCTCCATCGCCATACGTCGTACCGCTGTTGCCGCCACCGCGGCGTCCCTGGCTCTGCTCGTCACCGCGTGCGGCGGTTCGGACTCCGCGTCCGACCCGGGCGCCGGGGACAAGGGCGCCAAGGGCAAGGAGTCCGCGGCGGCCGCGCCCGCCGCGAAGGCGCTGAGCGCCGCCGAGCTGGAGAAGGTCGCGCTGGCCCAGGGCGACGTCAAGGACCACGAGATCAGCAAGACCGCGGCCAAGGACACCCTCCCTGTCGACCAGATCAAGGTCGGGAAGGAGGTCTGCACCCCGCTGGTCCACGCGCTGATGGGCTCGCAGGTCGGTGAGCCGGCGGCGTTCACCAAGCGCACGGTCGTCAGCAAGCCGAAGAAGGCCGACCTGAAGAAGCAGGACGACGCGGACGTCGAGAAGGCGTTCAAGGCCGCCTTCGACATCACGACCACGCAGCTCGCCCTCGGTTCGTACGACGGCAAGGGCGCGCAGGAGTCGGTCGCCTCGATGCGCACCGCCGCCACCGAGTGCGCGGGCGGCTTCGAGTACACCGCGGCCGGCGAGAAGCAGAAGGTCGCCGGGATCACCGAGGAGAAGGTCAAGGGCGGCGAGGAGTCCGCGGCCTGGACCATCGAGGTGCAGCAGGACGGCGAGAAGACCCGGATGAAGCTGGTGGTGGTGCGTCAGGGCGGCACACTCGCCTCGTTCTCCTCGATGAACCTGGCGGCGGCGAGCGAGGGCGGGGACTTCGAACTGCCGGCCGCGGTGGTCGAGGCCCAGGCCGCGAAGCTCGCCTGACCCTGGTGTGCGACGGGGCGCCACGTACGTACGGACGGACAAGTACGTGGCGCCCCGGGGTGTGAGTACTCGTACTCATGATCGACGGTTTCTGCGCCGGGCAGGCTGGGGGCACCAGCGAGCAGAAGGAGCAGGACCATGTACGGGACCAGTCGGAACGGCCGGACGAACTCCACGCGCAACGGGCGGGGCCGGAACAGGGCGGCGGTGGCCCTCGCCCTCGCGGCGACGGCCGTGGCGGCGCTCGCCACGGGCTGCTCGATGCAGGACGCGACCTGCGGCGGCGGGGAGTACCCGGTCATGACGGTCGGGGGCACCGGATCGGCCTGCCAGCCCAACGGCGAGGACCCGCCGAAGGGATACGTCCGCTATCCGGAGGGCAAGGTGCCGAAGCACGTGGACGACAAGTGGGACATCTACTGGCGGACCCACACCGTGGACAAGAAGGGCGACATCATCGAGGTCCCGGCCGGCTCGTAGCCCCGGGACGCGAACCGGGCGGCTCGTAGCCCCGGCAGGCGATTCCCGGTGCGTGATCCGGGCGCGGGCGGTTCAGGGCAGCGGGACGAGCCGTACGACGGTGACGGTCAGCACCGATCCGGAGACGTAATAGAGCACGATCGCCCCCGCGACCGTCGCCTCGCGGCGGTCGCGTTCGCTCTTCACCGCCGACGAGCCGTGCCCGTACGGGTCGAGGCCGAGCGTGCGGGCCATTTCGGCCCGGAAGGTCTCGCCGTCGCGCATCTTGGCCAGCGAGTCGTCGGCGGGCGGCGCGTAGGAGATGCGGAAGCTCAAGCGACGCTCCGCCTCTCGGCCTCGTCCTGCGCCAGCCGGTCCAGAATCCGCTCGGCCTCGGGGTCGGGCACGGCCTCCAGCATCCAGTGCCGCATCACCGCCTGGATCTCGTGGACCCCCGCCTCGTTGATGGCGCGGTCGAACTCCTCGCGTCTCTCCTCCGGCAGCGTGGCCCGGATGGCCGGAATGCTGTTGGGCACGTCGACCTCGGCACCACCGACGAAGGTCTTCAGGGGCTCGCCCATGATTGCTCCCCGCTCTCGTCGCTCTCCCCGTACGCCCCGGAAACGCCCCCGGGACGCCACCCGGCCGCGTTCCGGACGGCAACCTTCCGAACACGTGCCAGCAGTGTGACGAAGACCTTAGCGCCGCCGCCGACGCCATACGCACGGACCGCCGGAAACGGGTACGAACACCTTCGGCAATCCATGACATAACGTGCGTACGAGGGAAGTTGGCGCGACCTGAGGCTACGTCACGACCAGGCCTCGGCGTACGGAACGCCGAAGGGGGCTACTGCCTCCCGCTCAAGGACGCCCCTACTTGCGCCGTTTCTTCGCTCGGCGCTTCTCCGTCTCGTAGGAGGACCACTCGCCACGGTGACGGTCGCAGCGTGACGCCCCGACCATGGCCAGCCGTTGACATCGCGTCCCCTTCTGCGTAAGCGCTCCGCACCTGGACTGTGTTCGAGCCACACTTCCTCCTGACGCCGCCGGACGGACCCACCAGGCGAGTGTGCCGAGCACCCCTCGCCCACGGAAGGCGCACACCGGCGCATACCCTCAGCCCGTTGAAGCGCAGGGGCGCGCGGGGAAGGAAGCCGGTCCTGCTGAAGCGCAGGCCCGGTCAGGGGGCGCGTGAAATATGCGGAGAGAGTTGCTGCTCGGGTTTCTCGGCGATGCGCCACAGAGGCGCGTCGTACTGCGTCGGGCGGCTGCTGATGAGTAGTTCGCGCAGGTCGGGGCGGCGCTGGTTCCCGTGGAGACCAAGAGCCTCGCTGAGGTGGCGGAACGTCGTGTGGGTGACGTTGCGGCTTTGGGCCTCGGCCTCGAACCGGTCCAGTCGGGCCAGGACGGTCTCCGGGGCCAGCTTCGGCGACGGCTGCTCGCTGAGCCGCCGGGCCTTGTGGCGTTCGTAGTCGATCTCCGAGCGACCGCAGATTTCCCGGCTGAGAGCCTCGACTTCGTCGAGGGTATCCGTCGCCATGATGGCGCGGGCAAGCCGGTTGCGGCTCAACGCCTCGTCCAGATCGGTTTCGTCGACGATCGGGCCCTCGTTCGTGAGCGGTACGGGGAGCCCGGCGTCGCGCACCTGGCAGGCACCCCGGACTCCTCGCGCCGTCGCCGCGAGCATTGCGGTCGCTTCCGACGGGTGCCATTTCAGGACCGAGTCGATCGGCTCGGTGTCCTTCGCGGTGAAGACGTGGACGAGGGGGCCGAGCAGGCCACGCAGGTCTTCGAGAGGGAGCTCGCCGTCCAGGCCGGGACCGGCCACCAGGAGGCGTATGGGCGCGTTCACCTGACAGCACGCGGCCAGAGCGAGGGCGTCGGCGACGGGGCTTTTCAGCGTCGGCTCGTCGCCCTGCGCCAGGACGTCCCCTCCGATGTCCATGGCTCGCGTGCGCTTCTGGCGGTTACGCACCACCGACAACTCCCGTGCCACATCGAAGCGGTGCTGCCTCGACTGTGAAGGCGGCGGCAAGGAGCGAGAGCGAATGGCTTACATGGTGGACCGCTACCCCTGCGAGGAATCGCCTCGCCTCGGGGCGATGACCCTGCACCCGGTTCCAGAGTCGGTTCCCCGCGCGCGGCGCTGGTTCCGGAGGTTCATCGCTCCGTACAACTTGGCATGTTCCGTCGACGACTGTGCCCTGATGCTCTCGGAATTGGTGACCAACGCCATCCATCACGGAGGCTCCGACGAACCATGGTTGGTACGGGTGGAGTGGTTCAAGGACGGCACCTCGCTCCGCGTCGAAGGGCACAGCCCGGGTACCCCGGCGCACGTAAGCCTCAGGCATGCAGGCGCCGACGACGTGCACGGGCGTGGGTTGCTCCTGGTCGACTCGATCGCCAACTCCTGGCATGCGGTACCCAGTCGCTTCGGCGGCACGGCGGTGGTCTTCGTGCTTGACGATGCCGGGCCGCAGGAAGAGTGAAGGTCCGGCCCGGGACGGCGGTGCCGCCTTCGGCGGCGCGGTCTGCCCTGGCACGGTTGTCAGTGTGGGGTGACGAGGGCCGCTTTCGCCCGGTCCAACATGCTCAGGGCGTCGGCCGTCGGGGGAGACACGGTGCCGGGCCCCAGGTCGGTGAGCGGGACCCACATGGCCGCCTCGGTGGAGCCGTCTACCTCAGTGACCGTCGGCTCCCCGTCCTTGAGGGAGACGGCGTAGAAGAGGGCCGTCAGGCTCCAGTCCACGCCGTTCCGCCGGGCCGGGTACGTCCGTGCGTCGAGCAGGTGGGCCTTCGTCAGTTCGAGGCCCGTCTCCTCCAGCAGTTCGCGCGCCAGCGTCTCGGCCGGCTGCTCACCCGGGTCGATCCCTCCGCCGGGCAGATGCCACAGCCCCGGTGCGAAGACCGGTGACGCCTCCGACAGCCGGGCCACCAGCATGTGGTCGCCCCGCACGGCTATCGCGTACGCGGAAACGCGTGTCCTGACCTCGGCCTCCATCGTTCCCCTCCCCTGACCGACCTGGCAGCCCGTCGAGCGTACGAAAACGCCTCCCGCCCGTGCCGTATGCGCAGGTGGGAGGCATGATCGAAAAACCTACTTCTTCTTGCCCTGGTTCTTCACGGCCTCGATGGCGGCCTTCGCCGCGTCCGGGTCGAGGTAGGTGCCGCCCGGCTTCAGGGGGCGGAAGTCGGCGTCCAGTTCGTAGGCGAGCGGGATGCCGGTCGGGATGTTCAGGCCCGCGATGTCGGCGTCGGAGATGCCGTCGAGGTGCTTGACCAGGGCGCGGAGGCTGTTGCCGTGGGCGGCGACCAGGACCGTGCGGCCGGCGAGGAGGTCCGGGACGATGCCGTCGTACCAGTACGGCAGCATGCGGACGACGACGTCCTTGAGGCACTCGGTGCGCGGGCGCAGCTCCGGCGGGATCGTCGCGTAGCGCGGGTCGTCGCTCTGCGAGAACTCGGTGCCGTCCTCCAGGGCGGGCGGCGGGGTGTCGTACGAGCGGCGCCAGAGCATGAACTGCTCCTCGCCGAACTCGGCCAGCGTCTGGGCCTTGTCCTTGCCCTGGAGGGCGCCGTAGTGGCGCTCGTTCAGCCGCCAGGAGCGGTGGACGGGGATCCAGTGGCGGTCCGCGGACTCCAGCGCGAGCTGCGCGGTGCGGATGGCGCGCTTCTGGAGGGAGGTGTGCAGCACGTCGGGGAGCAGACCGGCGTCCTTCAGCAGCTCACCGCCGCGGACCGCCTCCTTCTCGCCCTTCTCGGTGAGGTTGACGTCCACCCAGCCGGTGAACAGGTTCTTCGCGTTCCATTCGCTCTCGCCGTGGCGGAGGAGGATCAGCTTGTACGGTGCGTCGGCCATGGGGCCGAGCGTAATCGAACCCGTACGAACCCCGCGCGGGCGGCCATAGATCGGACAGGGCGGACACCTCCGGCCGGGGCCGGGGGCCGGGCCCGTCGAGCGGTCGATTGACGGCGGGCGTCAAACGACTGGCGGACCGGAATTCCGGATTCGTAATGTGTGGACAACGGCCGGGCCGCTTACCCAGCGGCTTTCGTTCCGTATCCACGTCATCTACGTCCCCGGGGGATTCCGCATGTCCGTCGCTGGTCTCAGACGGGCCGCCCGCGCATCCGTGTCCGGTCTGCCCAGCCAGTTCTGGTGGCTGTGGACCAGCACACTGGTCAACCGCCTCGGTGGCTTCGTCGCCACGTTCATGGCGCTCTACCTGACCCTGGACCGGGGGTACTCGGCCTCGTACGCCGGGCTGGTCGCCGCGTTGCACGGGCTCGGCGGGGTCGTCTCCTCGCTCGGGGCCGGGGTGATGACCGACCGGCTCGGCCGCCGCCCCACGATGCTGATCGCGCAGACGTCGACGGCCCTGTCGGTGGCGGTGCTCGGCTTCATGGTCCACCCGGTGGCCATCGCGGGCGTCGCCTTCGTCGTCGGCATGGCGAGCAACGCCTCGCGGCCGGCCGTGCAGGCGATGATGGCCGACATCGTCCGGCCCGAGGACCGGGTACGGGCCTTCTCGCTGAATTACTGGGCCATCAACCTCGGCTTCGCGGTCTCCTCGGCCGGTGCCGGGTTCGTCGCCGAGTACAGCTATCTCGCCGGGTTCCTCGGCGAGGCCGTGATGACGCTGGCCTGCGCCGTCGTCGTCTTCCTGAAGGTGCCCGAGACCCGGCCGGAGAAGGCCGCGGCGGTCGGCCCGGCAGGTGGCGGCGGTGGGGTGGAGGAGGAGGTCCGTCTCTCCACCGTGCTGCGCGACGGCCGGTTCATGAGCGTGGTCGGCCTCTCCTTCGTCATCGCCCTGATCTTCCAGCAGGGGTACGTGGGGCTGCCGGTGGCCATGGGGTCGGACGGGTTCTCCAGCTCCGACTTCGGCACCGCCGTCGCCGTCAACGGGGTGCTGATCGTGGTGCTCCAGATCCCCGTCACGCGCTTCATCGAGCACCGCGATCCGCGCCGGCTGCTGGTCGTCTCCTCACTGCTGGCGGGGTACGGGTTCGGGCTGACCGCGTTCGCCGGTTCGGTCGGGGCCTACGCGCTGACCATCTGCGTCTGGACGGTCGCCGAGATCGTCAACTCGCCGATCCAGAGCAGCCTGGTCGTCCGGCTGTCGCCCGCCCGGGGCCGGGGCCGCTACCAGGGCATGTACACGATGTCGTGGGCCGTGGCGGCGCTGATCGCCCCGCTGATGTCGGGCGTGGTGATCGACCGGTTCGGCCCGAAGTGGCTGTGGGGGACGTGCGCCGTGCTGGGGACGGTGGCCGCGCTGGGGTACGGGCTGCTGATGCGGAACCTTCCGGCGTCGGACGCGGTGGCGGCGGCCGGGGGCCGGCCGGGCCCGGTCGCGGAAGAGGACGGCGTCGACGCCGGTGCCGGTGCCCCCGCCGAGCGGACGGCCTGAGCACCCGCACCCGGAACGGGACGGGGCACCGGACCGGAGTACCAGGACGGAGCACCGGGACGGAGCACCACGCCCCCAGCACCCCGGCCCGACACGGAAACACGGCACCGGAACACGGCGGCGCCCCGCGCGAAAGCTTCGCGCGGGGCGCGCCCGGTGGCACGACGGACGGTCAGCCGCAGCAGCCACCGCACTGGCACGGGGCGCCCGACTGGCAGCCGCAGCCGCAGCCGGAGCCGCAGCCACAGGCGCCGAGCAGGGGCAGGCGGACCGCCTCGGCGGGCACGTCCTGCTGGGGGTCGGTGACGGGGGAATCGGCCATGGATCCTCCTCAAGGCGTACGACAGGGCCGTACGCCATGACGACGCGCGTACGGCCGGGGCGTACGGGCAAGGCGCGCAGCCCCACCCCATTGGATGCCCGCACCGGCGGGCGCATCAACGGCGCATTCGCGCAGGACCGCCCATGCGCCCCGCGCACGCTCTCTTACGCGCCCCGGTACCGTCCCGCACGCCCCGGTACCGTCCCGGCCGTCCCGTACGCCCCCGGGGTACCCGTGTCAGGCGCCCTCCACCGCCGCCTGCTGCTGGATCTCGTCCGCGTGCTCGCCCGTCACCAGGTACACCACCCGCTTCGCCACCGACACCGCGTGGTCCGCGAAGCGCTCGTAGTAGCGGCCGAGCAGCGTCACGTCCACGGCGGTCTCGATGCCGTGCTTCCAGCGGTCGTCCATCAGGTGCTGGAAGAGCGTGCGGTGCAGCAGGTCCATCTCGTCGTCGTCCTGCTCCAGCTGGAGGGCCAGGTCGACGTCCTTGGTGATGATGACCTCGGCGGCCTTGGCCATCAGGCGCTGCGCCAGCTGCCCCATCTCCAGGATGGTGGCGTGCAGGTCGTGCGGGACCGCCGACGCCGGGAAGCGCAGCCGGGCCAGCTTGGCGACGTGCTGGGCGAGGTCGCCCGAGCGCTCCAGGTCGGCGCTCATCCGCAGGGAGGTGACCACTATGCGCAGGTCCGTCGCGACGGGCTGCTGACGGGCGAGCAGGGCGATGGCCCGCGCCTCCAGGTCGTGCTGAAGGTCGTCGACCTTCTGGTCGGCGGCGATCACGCTCTCCGCGAGCTTGAGATCGGCGTCGAGCATGGAGGTCGTCGCCCGGCCGATCGCCGACCCGACGAGCCGGGCCATCTCGACCAGCCCTTCGCCGATCGAGTCGAGTTCCTCGTGGTACGCGTCACGCATGGAAGTCCCTCTCCAGTCCTCTTCGTAAGGCCGGGGCCAGCTTCGAACCCCACGCTGCCACCTTGGGGCGCCTACGCGTCGGGCTCCGGCCGCCCAAGTGAACCAGCCCTTGCCCCTCGGTGAACTCTGGGCGACGAGTGTTCGGACAGGCACTCGGATGGCTGGGAGAGTCCTCCGGTACCCGCATAACCTTGACGTATGGACGTGAACGCGGCGGTCGCCGCAGCTGCGGCGATCGGCGGTGCGGGCACCGGTGTGATCGCCATGCTCGCGTTCCGCTGGAGCGAGCGCGACCAGAAGAAGCCGACGCGGACCTCCATGCGGCCCGACAGCAACGCCCCCCTGCCGCCCGGAGTGGACACGGTCCTGTCCGTGCTCAGCTCGTCGGCGGTGGTGCTCGACGAGAGCGACAGCGTGGTCAAGGCCAGCTCCGCCGCCTACGCGCTGGGGCTGGTACGGGGCGGTCGGCTCGCGGTGGAACCGATGCTCAACATGGCCCGGGACACCCGCAGGGACGGCGAGATACGCCAGGTCGAGCTGGACCTGCCCCGGCGCGGGACCGGCCGGGGCGAGGCCCTCGCGGTCTCGGCCCGGGTCGCCCCGCTCGGCTCCCGCCTGGTGCTCCTGCTGGTCGAGGACCTCACCGAGGCCCGCCGGATAGAAGCGGTACGACGCGACTTCGTCGCCAACGTCAGCCATGAGCTGAAGACCCCGGTGGGAGCGCTCTCGCTGCTCTCCGAGGCCGTGATGGACGCCAGCGACGACCCGGAGGCGGTGGAGCGCTTCGCGGGCCGGATGCAGGTCGAGGCGACCCGGCTGACCAACCTCGTGCAGGAGATCATCGACCTCTCGCGGGTGCAGAACGACGACCCGCTGGAGGACGCCGAGCCGGTCCGGGTGGACGAGCTGGTGGCCGAGGCCATCGACCGCTGCCGCCAGCAGGCCGGCTCCAAGCAGATCACCATGGCGGCCGGCGGCACCGCGGAGCTCCACATCTGGGGCAACCGCGGACAGCTCGCCGCGGCCCTCGGCAACCTCGTCGAGAACGCCGTCAACTACAGCCCCGCCCGTACCCGGGTGGGCATCGCCGCCCGGCGGGTGTCCGTACCCGGCGGGGACCAGATCGAGATCGCCGTGACCGACCAGGGCATAGGCATCTCGGAGAAGGACCGCGAGCGGGTCTTCGAACGGTTCTACCGCGTCGACCCGGCCCGCTCACGGGCCACCGGTGGCACCGGCCTCGGCCTCGCCATCGTGAAGCACGTGGCCGCCTCGCACGGCGGGGAGGTCACGGTCTGGAGCTCGGAGGGCCAGGGCTCCACCTTCACCCTGCGGCTGCCCGAAGCGGGCTCCGTACGGGAGCGCGACCGCGGTCCGGCCGGGCCGCGCACCGTCAACGACGACGAGGGTCCCGAGGGACCCGCCCACTCCGACACCCTTGAACCAATCCCAGCCCCGGAGGTCCTTCCGTGACCCGAGTGCTCGTCGTCGAGGATGAGGAATCCTTCAGCGACGCCCTTTCCTACATGCTCCGCAAGGAGGGCTTCGAGGTCGCCATCGCGGCCACCGGCCCGGACGGGCTTGACGAGTTCGAGCGCAACGGCGCCGACCTCGTCCTGCTCGACCTGATGCTGCCGGGCCTGCCCGGCACCGAGGTCTGCCGCCAGCTGCGCAGCAGGTCCAACGTGCCGGTGATCATGGTCACGGCGAAGGACAGCGAGATCGACAAGGTCGTCGGCCTGGAAATAGGAGCCGACGACTACGTGACCAAGCCGTTCTCCTCGCGGGAGCTGGTCGCCCGCATCCGCGCGGTGCTCCGCCGCCGCGGCGAGCCGGAGGAGGTCACCCCCGCGGCCCTGGAGGCGGGCCCGGTCCGGATGGACGTGGACCGCCACGTCGTGACGGTCGCCGGCGGCAAGGTCGATCTGCCGCTCAAGGAGTTCGACCTCCTGGAGATGCTGCTGCGCAACGCGGGCCGGGTCCTGACCCGCATGCAGCTGATCGACCGGGTGTGGGGCGCGGACTATGTCGGCGACACCAAGACCCTCGACGTCCACGTCAAGCGGCTGCGCGCCAAGATCGAGCCCGATCCGGGCGCGCCCCGCTTCCTGGTGACGGTGCGGGGCCTGGGCTACAAGTTCGAGCCGTAAGCCGTAAGCCGTAAGCCGTAAGCCGTAAGCCGTAAGCCGTAAGCCGTAAGCCGTAAGCCGTAAGCCGTAAGCCGTAAGCCGTAAGCCGTCACCGGCGTACGGAGGCGCACGGAAACGGCGGAGGGCGCCCCCGAAAGGGAGGGCGCCCTCCGCCGTTCACGTATGCGCGCGGGGTCGTGTCCCCGCCGTGCGGTGGACGGTCAGCGCGAGTCGGCCGAGGCGGACGTGGAGTCGCTCGGGGCGTCCGGCACGGCGTCGCCGGACGCGCCCTGGGCGGGCTTGCCGGTGGCGGAGCCGGTCGGCGACGCGGGGGTCTTCGACGGCGGCACGGGCAGGCTGCTCGGGCCGGAATCCTTGAAGTAGCTCTCCGCGGGCACGACGAGGGCGTCGATCGGGACCTCGCCGGTCGAGCTGAAGGTGAAGACGACGCGCTGCACGCCGCCCGCCTTGGCGGCCTCCGAGCCGCCCTCGATCACGGCGGCGGCGTTGTTCGCGCCGCCCAGCGTCACCTGGCCGCCGGCCGGGATCACGATCCGGCTCTCGCCCTTGGCGGGGTGCAGCTGCACCGGGGCGCCCCCGCCCTGGACGGCCACGGACTTCAGGGTCTGCGCCTTGGTGCCGTCGTTGAACAGCGTCGCGGCGATGACGGCCGGGCCCTCGGCGGTGAGCCGGGGCTGGGTGATGACGTTCACGTTCTGGACGCTGATGTCGCCGATGGTGGTGGCGGCATTGTCCGGCTTGACCTGCAGCGTCGCTGCGTCATTGCCCGCGCCGCACGCGGCGAGCGAGGCGATCGAGAACACGATGGCAGTGGCGGCGAGAGCGCCGTGTCGAAGGCTGCGGCTCACGGCGGCGGCAACTCCTTGAACGTTCGGGCGGCGGACGGGGGAGGACGGCCGCGTAAAGCCGTCCTAAGGGTGTGTCAGCGGCCTTAGGCTACCGAGCCGCCCCGCCGCCCCCGCACCCGACCCGCCCCAAAGACGGTCTCCCCGGTCTTCCGTTCGGATCACCGAGGGTCGCGCCGCACGGACGAAGAGGTACGGACGGGTGTCCTCCGGGCCGCTCCGAAACGGGCCGACACGCGTCGACACGTGCTGTTCACATATCGCCGGTGATCAATTCATGGAGCGTGGCGCATTCCGAGTGCATAAGCGATCATGCCGCGCCGACGGCCAATTCCATTGATCAACACCACTTACCTCGGCTTACGCTCGGATGGGTGATCGATCTCCGAACGGAGTAGGGAAAGTCCGGCATCCAGAATCCGGCAAAACGGGATGTTCGTCACCTTCGTCGGGTGGTACGGATGTGTGGGACGTGTGTGTTTCACCTTGCCCGCACAACCGCTCCGACCTGCGAATACCGCCCTCCGTAAGCCTTCCGCAGCACGTGCCCGTTGCTGTTGTCAAGCCCCGAGATATGCCCTGACCTGCGAAAACGCCATTCAGGAGAAGCCGTTCTCGTGTTACGATTGATAGCCACGGAAGGGGTACCTGTCACATGACGTTCAAGGTTGGCGACACCGTGGTCTATCCCCATCACGGGGCCGCGCTGATCGAGGCTATCGAAACTCGCCAGATCAAAGGCGTGGACAAGACCTACTTGGTGCTCAAGGTCGCCCAGGGCGACTTGACGGTTCGTGTGCCGGCGGACAATGCGGAGTTCGTGGGTGTGCGCGACGTAGTCGGGCAGGAGGGGCTGGACCGGGTCTTCGAGGTGCTGCGCGCGCCGTACGCCGAAGAGCCGACGAACTGGTCCCGGCGCTACAAGGCAAATCTCGAGAAGCTCGCCTCCGGCGATGTCATCAAGGTCGCCGAAGTGGTCCGCGACCTGTGGCGTCGTGAGCGCGAGCGCGGACTTTCCGCAGGTGAGAAGCGGATGCTCGCCAAGGCCCGCCAGATCCTGGTGAGCGAGCTCGCCCTCGCGGAGAACACCAACGAAGACAAGGCCGAGGCCCTGCTCGACGAGGTCCTCGCATCCTGAGCCGATCGGACCGAGCCCGATCGGGCTGAGTCGATCGGAATGAACCGGCCGTACTGAACCGGAACCGGTCGGGGTGCGTTGTTCGAAGCCGAGTCGGTCTCGTCGACGCGATTGACCGTGCCGGTGGCGATCGGCCGGTGTCCCCATCAATGTGCCGCAGTGCCCGCTGACAGCCGTATGCACGGTATGTCGCCGGGCACTGCGGCATGTCTATGACATGGCTATTTCCAGACTGCGAGTGTCTTGATTTCAATGCAGCCTGGCTGAAATGTATCTGGACTCACCGATGCGTTGGCTTCATCAGTGAGAGCCCCGATACCTTGCTCGCGATCTTGTGCGGTCGACCCCGAGCCGCCGGGGCGGCTGGTCCGAATCGGCCGGGCGTCACGGAAAGGGTCCGGCCGAGTCGGGACTGGGCGCCCGGCTCGTTTCTGGCCATACCCATGTCGGCCGTGGAAACAAACATGCCGAAGCTTCGGAGTGCAACCGATGTCTGATCAATCGCGTCCGTCCCGCACCGCCGCCGTGATTCCCGCGGCCGGCCGCGGGGTGCGGCTCGGTCCGGGCGCCCCCAAGGCGCTCCGCGCGCTGGGCGGTACGCCCATGCTCATCCACGCGGTCCGGGCCATGGCGGCCTCCCGCGCCGTCTCCCTGGTCGTCGTCGTGGCGCCGCCGGAGGGCGCCCCCGAGGTCAAGAACCTCCTCGACGAGCACGCCCTGCCCGAGCGCACCGACTACCTGGTCGTGCCCGGCGGCGCCACCCGGCAGGAGTCGGTGCGGCTCGGCATCGAGGCGTTGCCCGAGGACGTCTCCGTCGTCCTGGTCCACGACGCCGCCCGCCCGCTGGTGCCGGTCGACACGGTCGACGCGGTGGTCGAGGCGGTGCGGGGCGGGGCGCCCGCCGTCGTACCGGCGCTGCCGCTGGCCGACACCGTCAAGGAGGTCGAGCCGGGGGCGCCGGGGGAGCCGGAGCCGGTGCTCGGCACGCCGGTACGGGCCAGGCTGCGCGCGGTGCAGACCCCGCAGGGCTTCGACCGGGACACGCTCGTCCGCGCGCACGAGACCGTCGCGCTCAGCGGCGAGGGTGCGACGGACGACGCGGGCATGGTGGAGCGGACCGGGGCGCCCGTCGTGGTCGTCCCCGGGCACGAAGAGGCGTTCAAGGTGACCCGGCCGCTCGATCTGGTGCTGGCCGAGGCGGTACTCGCACGCAGGAGGGCGAACGATGGCTTCTGAGAGGTCGACGGATTCCGAGGAAACGGTTTCCCCCTTGGGGCGGACCGGGCCGATGATCCCGCTGGTGGGGATCGGCACCGACATCCACGCCTTCGAGGAGGGGCGCGAGCTGTGGTGCGCGGGGCTGCGCTGGGACGGCGAGGGGCCCGGGCTCGCCGGGCACTCGGACGCCGACGTCGTGGCCCATGCCGCGTGCAACGCGCTGTTCTCGGCCGCCGGGCTCGGTGACCTCGGGCAGCACTTCGGGACCGGCCGCCCCGAGTGGTCCGGCGCGGCCGGGGTGACCCTGCTCACCGAGGCCGCCCGGATCGTGCGGGCCGAGGGCTTCGAGATCGGCAACGTGGCCGTCCAGGTCGTCGGCGTACGGCCGAAGATCGGCAAGCGGCGCGAGGAGGCGCAGCGGGTGCTCTCGGCCGCCGTGGGCGCGCCCGTCTCGCTCTCCGCCGCCACCTCGGACGGGCTGGGCTTCACCGGTCGGGGCGAGGGGCTCGCGGGCATCGCGACCGCGTTGGTCTACCGCACCGCCTGACCGGTGGCGCGGCCCTGACCTGGCGGTACACCGGACCGCGCCTCTTGTTGCACATCGCTTGCACGTACGCTGGTACGGCAAGCGATGTGTCGTAGAGGCAGGAGAACGGTGAGCCGCCGATGAGCACCATGACCCAGGCGCCGGCGGCGCCCGAGGCGGACGGATACGTCCTGCGCACCGCCACCCCGGACGATCTCGGCGGGGCGCGGGCCGTGATGCTGGACACCGTCTACCGCGATCTGAAGTCCGGCTACGTGCCGCGCTGGCACGCCGACATCATCGACCCCGAGGCCGCCTATCTCCGGCCGGAGCGGTGCACCCTGCTGGTCGTCGAGTACGGCGGGGAGATCGTCGCCACCGGTGCGGTGCGCGACCGGGGTCCGCAGGCGCCGCCCAATCCGCAGTGGGTCGCGGACCGCTTCCCGTCCGGCACCACCGCGCAGCTCTGCCGGATCTACGTCGCCCCCGGCCACCGCAGGCACGGGCTGGCCCGGCGGCTGGTGCGCGAGCTGTGCGACTTCGCCGCGCGGGCGGGCGGGTACGAGGCGATCTACCTGCACACCGATCCGGCGGTGCCCGGCGCGGAGCCGTTCTGGCGTTCGCTGGCCGAGGAGGTCTGCGACGAGCGCGTGTTCCCGGGCGGCGGGCAGGGCATCGTCCACTTCGAACTGCCGATGCCGGTGGCGGCTCCGGTGTCCGCCGCCCCGGTCCGGTAACGCCGCCATCTTTTAAATGACAATCATTTTCATATAAGGTCGCTTTCATGTCCCTGCCCCGAAGCCGTCGCCCCGCGCTGCCCGCGGCGCTCCTCGCCGCCGCCCTCCTCGTCCCGCTGGCCACCGCCTGTTCGTCCTCGAACGGATCCGACGGTTCCGGCAGCTCGGGCGGCGGTGCGCAACGGCTCCGGGTCGTCATGGCCTTCCCGCCCGCCCAGGCCATGTCCCCCTACGGCGACGACGCGGTCACCCTCAGCCGGCTCGCCGTGATCGAGGGCCTCACCGCGCTGGACGCCAACGGCGCGCCCAAGCCCGCCCTCGCCACCTCCTGGAAGCGCGAGAGCGACCGCACCTGGACCTTCACCCTGCGCGAGGCCCGCTTCCAGGACGGCACGCAGCTGGACGCGGCCGCCGTCGCCCGCTCGCTGCGCGCCGCCGAGAAGGCGTCCCCCAAGCCGCGCGTCCTCAGCGACACCCGCCTCACCGTCGCCACCCCGGACACGAGGACCGTACGGATCACCACCGCGGCCCCCGACCCGCTGCTGCCCCAGCGACTGGCCAATCCCTCCCTCACGATCCTCTCCGGCGCCGCGTACACCGGCGGCAAGGTGGACCCCGCCGGGCACGCCACCGGCCCCTTCACCCTCACCAAGGTCAACGGCGCCGTCAGCGCCACCCTCGGCCGCAACGACGGCTACTGGGGCGGCAAGGCCAAGGCCCCCGGAGTCGACGTGAAGTTCGTCGCCGACGGCACCGCCCGCGCCAACGCCCTGCGCACCGGGGCCGCCGACGTCGCCGAGTACGTACCGCTCTCCCAGGCGCCCCTCCTCGGCGACGGGCTGGTCCACGAGTTCCCCTCCGCCCGCACCAACGGCCTCTCCCTCAACACCCGGCGCGGGGTCTTCGCCGACCCGGCGATGCGCGCCGCCGCCCGCGAGGCGATCGACTCCGCCGCCCTGGTCAAGGGCGTCTACGAGGGCCGCGCCGACACCGCCAAGGGCCTCCTCGGCCCCGGCGTGCCCTGGGCCGCCGCCGACCGGACCGCCCCCACCCACCGGGCGAAGGCCGCGAGCAAGGAGCAGGTCGCGAAGACGGGGGAGATCGTCCTCGCCACGTACACCAACCGGCCCGAGCTGCCCGAGGTCGCCACCGTCGTCCAGCAGCAGCTCACCGCCCGCGGCTTCACCGTCAAGCAGGTCGTCCGCGACTACGCCCAGCTGGAGGCCGACGCGCTGGGCGGGAAGTTCGACGCGTTCATCCAGGCCCGCAACACCCTCCTGGACACCGCCGACCCGGTCTCCTACCTCGCCTCCGACTTCACCTGCGACGGCAGCTTCAACATCTCCCAGCTCTGCGACAAGCGCGTCGACGCCGCCGTGGACAAGGCCGGAGCCCTCGCCGACACCGCCGCCCGCCACCGCGCCGAGATGGCCGCCGAGGCCGGTGTCCTCGGCACCGACGCCCTCGTCCCGCTGCTCCACGAACGCTTCGTCCAGGGCTACGACGAGAGCCGCGTCCACGGCGTCTCGCTCGACCCGATGGAACGGACCCTGATCACCGCCGACACCCGCGTCGGGTGACCGGGTGAAGCACCTGGCGGGGCGGCTGGGCACCCTCCTCGCGGTCGTCGCCGTCATCGGGCTGCTGCCCCGGCTGACCCGGACCGACCCGGCACTCACGATCCTGCACGCCCGGTACGCCGACCGGCCGCCCACCCCCGAGACCCTCGACGCGATCCGCGCCGAGACCGGACTCGACGGCGGCCCGCTCACCGTCCTCGGCCGCTGGCTGGCCGGGCTGCTCCACGGCGACCTCGGCACCTCCTGGGTCTCCGGGCAGCCGGTCGCCCCCGACGTCCGGTCCGCGCTCGGCGTCTCGCTCACCCTGATGGGCCTCTCGCTCGCCGTCGCCCTGGCACTGGCCGCCGCCCTCTGCGCGAGCACCCTGCGGCGCGGGGCGCGCCGGCGGATCGTCACCGCGCGGGCCGGGGCGCTCGCCGCCGTCCTCGCCGCGCTGCCGGAGTTCCTGCTCGCCGCCGTGCTGGCCGCCATCGTCGCCGTACGGCTCGGCTGGCTGCCCGCGCTCGGCTGGGGGAGCCCCGCCCAGGCGGTGCTGCCCGCGCTCGCCATGGGCGTACCGGCGGGCGCGCTGCTCGGCCGGCTGCTCGACGACGCGCTGCCCGCCGCCTTCGCCGAACCGTGGGCGCGGGCGGCCGCCGCGGGCGGACTGCCCGGCCGCCGCGTCGCCCGGCACGCCCTGCGCCGCACCCTGCCCGGACTGCTGCCCCAGCTCGGCCTGGTCGTCGTCGGACTCACCGGCGGCGCCGTCGCCGTCGAGACGCTGTACGCCGTGCCCGGCCTCGGCGGTACGGCGCTGGCCGCGGCCCTCGCCCAGGACCTGCCGGTCCTCCAGTCCTGCGTACTGGTCCTGCTGCTCCTCGGCGTCCTCGCCGGTGCCGTCACCCGGCTCGCCGCCCGCACCCTGCTCGGCCCCGCCCTGCGCGACGGGGCCCTCCCCGCGCTGGTCCCCCCGGTGCTGCCCGCCCGGCGGCTGCTCACCGCCGGGGCCGTGCTGCTCGCTGCGCTCCTCGTCGCGGTCACCGTCGCCGGGCTGCTGCGCGACCCGCTGCACGTCGACGCCGCCGCCCGGCTCGCCGCCCCGTCCGCCGCCCACCCCCTGGGCACCGACCAGCTCGGCCGCGACGTGCTGGCCCGCCTCGGCCACGGCGCCGCCCGCACCGTCCTCACCGCGCTCGCCGTCTCCGCCGCGACCCTGCTGGCCGGGCTGGCCCTCGGCGCGGTGCGGGCCGGCGCGCTCACCGAGAGCGCCAACGCCCTGCCCGCGATCCTCTCCGGCCTGGTCGTCGCGGGCATCGCGGGCCCCGGCCCGTGGGGCGCCGCCCTCGCCGTGGCGGCCGTCGCCTGGGCCCCGCTCGCCGCCCACACCACCGCCCTGTACACCCAGGAGAAGGCGGCCCCGCACATCGCGGCGGCCCGCGCGGCGGGCGCCGGCCCCTGGCACGTGGCCCGGCGCCACCTGCTGCCCGCCGTGCTGCCCCCGGTCCTGCGCCACGCCGTGCTGCGCGCACCGGCCATCGCCCTGGCGCTGGCCTCGCTCGGCTTCCTCGGCCTGGGCGCGCAGCCCCCGGCGCCGGAGTGGGGCCGGATGCTCGCGGAGAACCTCCCGTACGCCGAACGCGCCCCCTGGCCCGTACTGGCCCCGGCCGCCGCCCTGGCCGTCCTCGGCGCCCTGACCGTCCTCACCGCGACGGCGGTCCGCGGCCGCAAGGGCATCGCGACGGCGGCCCGCGGCCGGACGAAGGCGCCGTGACGGCCCCCGGGACGGAGGCGGTCGGGACCCCCGTACGGACCACCACCCCCTACCTCCGCCTCCTCACCACCACCCAGTTCGCCTTCAACATCGGCTTCTACGCCGTACTGCCCTACCTCGCCGGGCACCTCGGCACCGGTCTCGGCATGGCCGGCTGGCTCGTCGGCCTCGTCCTCGGCCTGCGCACCTTCAGCCAGCAGGGCCTCTTCGTCGTCGGCGGCGCCCTCACCGACCGGTACGGGCCCCGGCCCGTCGTCCTCGCCGGCTGCGCCCTGCGGATCGCCGGATTCGGCTGGCTGGCCGTCGCCGGATCGACCGCGACGGTCATCGCCGCGGTGGTCCTGATCGGCTTCGCCGCCGCGCTGTTCTCGCCCGCCGTCGAGTCCGAGACCGCCCGCGAGGCCGTCCGCCACGAACGGGCCACCGGCACCCCGCGCGCCCAGGTCCTCGCCGTCTTCTCCGCCGCCGGACAGGCCGGGGCCTTCGTCGGACCGCTGCTCGGCTCCCTGCTCCTGCTCCTCGACGACGGCTTCCGGGCCACCTGCCTCACGGGCGCGCTGGTCTTCGTCGCGGTCCTCGCCGGACACGCCCGGCTGATGCCCCGCCGCGCCCCCGTCACCCGTACGGCCCACCCCCGGCACTCCGTGCGCGAGGTGTTCGGCAACCGCCCCTTCCTGGTGCTCTGCCTCGCGTACAGCGGCTACCTGATCGCGTACAACCAGCTCTACCTCGCGCTGCCCGCCGAGGTGGAGGAGGCCACCGGGTCGCAGTCCGCGCTCGGCTGGCTGTTCGCGCTCTCCTCGCTGCTGGTCGTCTGCGTCCAACTGCCGCTCACCCGCTTCGCCGCCCGCCGGATCGCCCCGCGCACCGCGCTCGTCACGGGGCTGCTCGTCGTGGCCGCCGGGTTCGCCGCCGTTCCGCTCGCTCCCGCCGGGCCCGGCGGGCTGCTGCCCGGGGCCGTCCTCGTCGTCCTGCTCACCCTCGGCCAGATGGTGCTGGTCCCGGCCGCGCGCGGGCTCGTACCGGACCTGGTCGACGACCGGCGGCTCGGGCTGGCCACCGGGGCGCTCTCGTCCGTCTCCGGGATCGCCGTGCTCCTCGGCAGCGCCGCCACCGGGGCGCTGCTCCAGGCGCCCGGCCCCCTCCGCTGGGCGGTCCTCGCCGCCGTACCGCTGACCGGCGCCGTGCTGGCGTCCACCCTTCCGGTGAACGGCCGGGAAAAGGGGAATCGGAGCGGCTGAGCGGAGGTTGCGTCACCAGAAGGAAGCACCGATCGTCTCGGGAGGACGTACGCCATGACCGCCGCACTCTCCGCAGGACTCAAGGAACTCCTCGACAGCCCCGTCTTCGTCACCGTCGCCACCATCCAGCCCGACGGCAGCCCCCAGCTCTCCCCGGTCTGGGTCAAACGGGACGGCGACGACCTGCTGATCTCGACCTCGGTGGGCCGCCGCAAGGAGCAGAACCTGCGCCGGGACCCGCGGGTCTCCGTGGTCGTGCAGCCGTTCGCCGCCCCCTACACCTACGCCGAGATCCGCGGCACCGCCGAGCTGACCACCGAGGGCGCCGAGGACCTCATGAACGAGCTGTCGCTGAAGTACACCGGCAAGAAGTTCGCGGAGTTCAACCCCTCGGCCGCGAACGACGACGCGGAGCGGGTGATCGTCCGGATCACGCCGAGGAAGGTCGTCGGCCGGGTCTGAACCGCCGCCGCGCCACGAAGTCCGCCCCGCGATGTGCCAAGAGGTCGCGGGGCACTGGTGCGCGCCCACTACCCTGGAGGCGTGACTCTTCGCCTGTACGACACCAGCGCCCGGCAGATCCGTGACTTCGTCCCGCTCACCGCGGGCTGTGTCTCGATCTACCTCTGTGGCGCGACCGTCCAGGCCGCTCCGCACATCGGGCACATCCGGTCCGGGCTGAACTTCGACATCATGCGCCGCTGGTTCGAATACCGCGGCTACGACGTCACGTTCATCCGGAACGTCACCGACATCGACGACAAGATCATCGCGAAGTCGGCCGAGCAGGGCCGCCCGTGGTGGGCCATCGGCTACGAGAACGAGCGGGCGTTCAACGCCGGCTACGACGCGCTCGGCTGCCTCCCGCCCACCTACGAACCGCGTGCGACCGGCCACGTGCCCGAGATGATCGAGATGATGCGGGGCCTGATCGAGCGCGGTCACGCCTACGAGGCGGACGGCAACGTCTACTTCGACGTGCGCTCCTTCCCCGGCTACCTGGAGCTCTCCAACCAGGATCTCGACGACCTGCGCCAGCCCTCCGGCGACGAGACCGGCAAGCGCGACCAGCGCGACTTCGCCATGTGGAAGGCGGCCAAGCCGGGCGAGCCCAGCTGGGAGACCCCGTGGGGCCGCGGCCGCCCCGGCTGGCACCTGGAGTGCTCCGCCATGGCGCACAAGTACCTCGGCACCGCCTTCGACATCCACGGCGGCGGCATCGACCTGATCTTCCCGCACCACGAGAACGAGATCGCCCAGGCCAAGGCGTACGGCGACGAGTTCGCCAAGTACTGGGTGCACAACGGCTGGGTCACCATGTCCGGCGAGAAGATGTCGAAGTCGCTGGGCAACTCGGTCCTGGTCAGCGAGATGGTCAAGGCGTGGCGCCCGATCGTGCTCCGCTACTACCTCGGCACCCCGCACTACCGGTCGATGATCGAGTACAGCGAGGAGGCCCTGCGCGAGGCCGAGTCCGCGTTCGCGCGGATCGAGGGCTTCGTCCAGCGCGTCACCGAGAAGGCGGGCGAGCAGGTCGCCCCCGCCACCGAGGTGCCGCCCGCCTTCGCCGAGGCGATGGACGACGACCTGGGCGTCCCGCAGGCGCTCGCGATCGTCCACACCACGGTCCGGCAGGGCAACTCCGCGCTGGCCGCCGACGACAAGGAGAGCGCGGTCGCCCGGCTCGCGGAGGTCCGGGCGATGCTCGGCGTCCTCGGCCTCGACCCGCTCGACGACCACTGGGCCGGCGGCGACGACCGCGGCGACGACCTGCACGGGATCGTCGACACGCTCGTCCGCCTGGTCCTGGACCAGCGGCAGGCGGCCCGGGAGCGCAAGGACTGGCCCGCGGCCGACGCCATCCGCGACCAGCTGGGCCAGTCCGGGCTCGTCATCGAGGACAGCCCGTCCGGACCACGCTGGACCCTCGGCCCACGCTCGTAGGCCCCGAGTGTGCCGTCCGGCCTCCCGGGCGGCACACTTCATTTACGTACGCACGTCCGACACGCGCGCGTCCGACACGCACGTCCGACGCGCATCTCTGAGCAGCAAACGAAACAGGTAGGTCATGGCCGGGAACAGCCAGCGCAGGAACCGCCGCACGTCCAACAAGAAGGGCGCGCAGGTCGGCAGCGGTGGCCAGCGACGCCGTGGCCTGGAGGGCAAGGGCCCCACGCCGCCCGCCTCCGCCCGCAAGGGGCACAAGAAGAACCGCATCGCCAACGCCCAGGCCAAGCAGGCCGCGACCCGCCGCCCCGCCCCGCGCCGCGGCGGCGTCAAGGGCTCCTCCGAGATGGTCGTCGGCCGCAACCCGGTCTACGAGGCCCTGCGCGACGGCGTCCCGGCCACCACCCTGTACGTCCAGCAGTACATCGACAACGACGAGCGGGTCCGCGAGGCCCTCCAGCTCGCCGGCGACCGCGGCAACATCAACCTGATGGAGGCCCCGCGCGCCGAGCTGGACCGGATGACCAAGGGCCTGAACCACCAGGGCCTCGTCCTCCAGGTCCCGCCGTACGAGTACGCGCACCCCGAGGACCTCACCGCCGCCGCGTACGACGAGGGCGACGACCCCTTGATCGTCGCCCTCGACGGGGTCACCGACCCGCGCAACCTCGGCGCGATCGTCCGCTCCGTCTCCGCCTTCGGCGGCCACGGCGTGGTCGTCCCCGAGCGGCGCGCGGCCGGGATGACGGCCGGCGCCTGGAAGTCCTCGGCCGGCACGGCGGCCCGTACGCCGGTCGCCCGGGTGACCAACCTGACCCGCGCCCTGGAGGGCTACCAGAAGGCCGGCCTCACCGTCGTCGGCCTCGCCGCCGACGGCGAGCACACGGTGGAGGACCTGGAGGCCCTGGACGGCCCGGTCGTCATCGTCATCGGCAGTGAGGGCAAGGGCCTGGGCCGCCTGGTCGGCGAGACCTGCGACTACCGGGTCCGCATCTCGATGCCGGGCGGCGCCGAGTCGCTGAACGCCGGTGTCGCGGCCGGGATCGTGCTGTACGAGGTCGCCCGCCGCCGGGGCTGAGACCCGGCGGTACGGGGGCGGCCCGGCAGGTCCGCCCCCGTACCCGACCCCATTGACGGGCCTCGGACACATCGGGGCCGTCAAGGCAGTGTCCTAACCACACATCACTCGGTTAGATGAGTGTGGACACCAGAACGCCTCGGTTCGACGACCAACCCGCCCTGAGTATGGCCAAGGTGGACTGCGATCCTGCGCAGGTCATCGTCAACCACGCCAGCTTCCGGGTGCGGCTCGCCCCCGGCCAGCGCCCGCGGCTGCGCGGTCTGGCCCCGGCCGGCGCCCCCAGGATTCCCGCCATGAGCGGTGCAGGAGCGGCCCGCGGCCGACGCGCGCCCGTCGTGTGGAGCGGCAGGTCCGAGCCCGGCGACGCCGGGGCCAGCGGACTCCTCCAGGCCGTGCGGAACACCGCCGTGGGCCGCCCCACCGGGTACGACCCGTACGCGACGCCCGCCGAAGGCGACGGCGGGCCCGCCACGGCCGGCACCCGCCTCATCGACCTCCTCGAAGAGACCCAGCCCACCCCCGTCGTCACCGCCCCGCACCAGCCGGGCGGCTACGGCGGCGGGCCGCTGCTGCCGCCGATGCGCCGCGCGGTCGGCGCCTACGACACCGACGACGGCCCGTTCCCGCCCGGCAGCTACGACGCCTACGGCGACGACTTCCCCGACGACGGGGCGGACGGCGCGGAGGAGACGGCCGAGGCCCGCGACGGGCGCGAGAGCGCCGACTCGGTGCGCAACGCGTACTTCCCCGGCCGCCGGATGAACCTCGGCGTCGTCCTGCTCCCGCTGCGGGTCTTCCTCGGCTTCATCTCGATCTACGCGGGCATGGGCAAGCTCTGCGACCCCGTCTTCTTCGACGGCGGCGAGCGTGGCTCCATGGTCAAGTGGCTGACCGCGCTGCACCCCTGGGCGCAGGCCGAGCCGCTGCGCGACTTCGCGCTCGCGCACCCCGTCGGCGCCGGGCTCAGCGTCGCCTTCCTCCAGGTCGTCGTCGGCGTCCTCACCGTTCTCGGCCTCTGGCAGCGGGTCGCCGCGGCGGTCGGCGCGCTGCTGTCGGCCGCCCTGCTGCTCACGGTGAGCTGGCGCGCCGTCGCCGCCTACGACGCGCCGGACATCATCTACCTCGCCGCGTGGAGCCCGCTGATCATCGCGGGGGCGCCGGTCTACTCGATCGACGGGCGGCTCGCCGGTGAGGCATGGCGCAGGCTCGGCCCGCGCTCGGCCATCTGGGACCTGCGCCGCCGGGTGCTCCGCCGGGGCGCGCTCTGCGCCGCGCTGGTCGTGGGCCTGACGCTGCTGGTGGGCTCGGTGCTCGGGGGCGCGGTCCGCTCCTCCGGGGTGGTCACGGTGCCCGGCCCCAACGGCGACCCGACCAACCAGCTCCCCGGCGTCCCGCTGCCGGAGGAGTCCCGTACGGGCGGAACGTCGCAGAGCCCGGAGCAGCGCAGCCCCGCCCCGTCCCGCAGCGGCGCCGCCGTGGCGCCCACCGCACCGCCCACCCCGACCGCGGGCGCCACGCAGGGGACGGCGGGCCAGGTGGCCGGTGCCGGCCGGCCCAGCGAGACCCAGGGCACCGGGCAGCAGGCCCCGCAGCAGACGACCCCGCAGCAGCCCCCGTCCGCCAGCAGCTCCGGCCCGACGTCCGCCGGCTCCACCGGCACGGGCGGCGGCTCCACGGGCGGCTCCGACAACGGCGGCGGTACGGACGACGGCGCCTCGTCCGGCGCCGGGCAGAACCCGATCGGCGGCCTGCTCGGCTGAGCGACGGCGGTTCCGGCGCCGGAGGTTCCCGCCACGGAAGTTCCCGCGCCGGAGGTTCCTGACGGGGGTTCCTGCCACGGAGGTTCCTGACGGAGGTTCCTGCCACGGAGGTTCCTGCGACAGAGGGGCGGTCACCGGTTTCCGTACCGGTGACCGCCCCTCCGTCCGCTGCGGGCGTCCGTCGCGCGGGCCCGTCCTGCTTCCTGCTACCGCTCGTCGAGCTCCTTGGCGGCCTCGGTGAGGTCCTTCGCGGTGTCGATGGCCCGCCAGTACGCCCCGTGCGGCAGCGGGTAGCCGGCCAGTCGGCGTTCCCGGGCCAGCCGGGGGAAGGTGGTCCGCTCGTGGTCGCCCCGGTCGGGCAGCAGCCCCGTGAAGGCGGGGGAGAAGACGTACACCCCGGCATTGATCAGATACGGGGACGGCGGCGACTCGATGAAGTCGGTGATGTGCCCGAACGCGTCCGTCTCGACGGCACCCCAGGGGATGCGGGGACGGGCCAGGGCCAGGGTGGCGGTCGCATCGCGTTCGGCGTGGAACGCGGCCATCTCGCGCAGGGAGAAGCGCGTCCAGATGTCACCGTTGGTGGCGTACCAGGGCTGCTCGGGGTCGGGGAGCCGGGCGGCCGCGTACTTCAGGCCGCCGCCGCGCCCCAGCGGCTCGGACTCCACGACGGTCGTCACGCGCAGCGGCAGCACCGCCGAGTCCAGCCACTCCTGCAGTACCTCGGCCAGATGCCCGCACGACACCACGACGTCGGTCACGCCCTCGGCGGCCAGCCAGGAAAGCTGATGGCCGATGATCGGCGTCCCGGTGCCCGGGATCTCGACCATCGGCTTGGGGCGGTCATCGGTGTACGGGCGCAGCCGTGATCCCTGGCCACCCGCCAGAACCACGGCCTGCGTCGGATACGTATGCATGCCAGGCACCCTATGCGGTGCCCGGCACGCGGTGCCCGGCGCGGGCGGTTCAGCTGAACCGGGCGACGCCCGAGGCGAAGGACGTGTCGCAGACGGGGCGGGAGAAGCGGTGGGCGCGGGTCGGGCCGTACTTCTCGACGGCCGCGCGGCCCAGCGCCCGGGCGATCGACATGCAGTGCCGGGCGAGGGAGGGGCGGCCCTCGACGGAGCGCTGGAGGTCGGTGAGGGCGACGCCCGGGTCCTTCTCCCGGAGCTCCACGAGCAGCCGGTCGCGCAGGGCGTCCTGCGGGGTGCGCGTGGCGGGGCGCGCGGAGATGTCGTGCGTCGCCGCGGCGAGGACCTGCGGCTCGGAGTTGTGGGCTGCCCACGGCACGCTGGTGACAGCGAGAGTCCCGGAGAGGACCATCACGACGGGCAGTACGAAGGCAAGGGATCGGCCGATGCGGCGCGCAGTGTGGGTCACGCAGCGAGCGTAGCGGCCGGTAATGCCGTGACAACATTCCGTCACTCTTGCGAGGGATGGTTCGAGGGGACTTTTCGAATTGCGCATTGACGAACGGCCCCGAAACACCCGATATGCCGGGTGCTTCAGGGCCGTTCACGGCTGTTCAGGGCCGTTGAGCGCGTGATGCGCGGGCGTCAGTCGGTGAGACGGGCACCCGTGGAGGTCGAGAAGACGTGCAGCTCGTCCGGGCGCGGCACGACGTGCAGCTTGGTGCCCTTCTCCGGGACGGCGCGGCCGCCGACGCGGACGACCAGGTCCTTGTCCTCGCCGCCGACCTGGGCGGAGCCGTAGACGAAGCCGTCGGCGCCGAGCTCCTCGACGACGTTGACCGAGACGGCGAGGCCGGCCGGGGCGTCCGAGCTGTCCTTCGACAGGGCCTTCGCGGCGGCGCCGCCGTGCTCGACGATGTCGAAGTGCTCGGGGCGGATGCCGACCGTGACGGTCGTGTCGCCCTTGTCGGCGGCGGCGGAGAGCGCCTCGCGGGAGACCGGGACGACGCTGTTGCCGAACTTCACGCCACCGTCGGTGATCGGGACCTCGATCAGGTTCATCGCCGGGGAGCCGATGAAGCCGGCCACGAAGAGGTTGGCGGGCTTGTCGTACATGTTGCGCGGCGAGTCGACCTGCTGGAGCAGACCGTCCTTGAGGACCGCGACCCGGTCGCCCATGGTGAGGGCCTCGACCTGGTCGTGGGTGACGTACACGGTCGTGATGCCCAGGCGGCGCTGGAGTGAGGCGATCTGCGTACGGGTGGAGACGCGGAGCTTGGCGTCGAGGTTCGACAGCGGCTCGTCCATGAGGAAGACCTGCGGCTCACGCACGATGGCACGGCCCATCGCCACACGCTGGCGCTGACCACCGGAGAGCGCCTTCGGCTTGCGGTCGAGGTACTCGGTGAGGTCCAGCATCTTGGCGGCCTCTTCGACCTTCGCCCGGATCTCGGTCTTGTTGACACCGGCGATCTTGAGCGCGAAGCCCATGTTGTCCGCGACGGTCATGTGCGGGTACAGCGCGTAGTTCTGGAACACCATGGCGATGTCCCGGTCCTTCGGCGGCAGGTGCGTGACGTCGCGGTCACCGATGCGGATCGCGCCGCCGTTGACGTCCTCGAGACCCGCGAGCATGCGCAGGGAGGTCGACTTGCCGCAACCGGAAGGACCGACGAGGACGAGGAACTCGCCGTCCGCGATGTCGATCTCCAGCTGGTCCACGGCCGGCTTCGTGGAGCCGGGGTAGATGCGGGACGCCTTGTCGAACGTAACGCTGGCCATGCTGATCTTCTCCTCCACCGGCAGGAACGTGCCGGACGATCCGAGTGACGGGAGTGGTCTGGTCCACTTGAGTGAACCTTCAGCGACGCTACCTGGACATGTGGAATCTGTCAGTAGTTCGAGGTCCGCGAAATTTCCGGACCGCGAGGGGTGTGACGTTGGTTAGACTGCTCCGGCACGCCTCCTTAGCTCAGCTGGCCAGAGCAACGCACTTGTAATGCGTAGGTCGTCGGTTCGAATCCGACAGGGGGCTCTGCGAAGACCCAGGACAGGAACCTTCTGATCTGGGTCTTTCTGTTTTCCGTGGCGGGACCTCCACGGGCGTACCCGCTTCGAACCGCGTCGGCGGGGCGAGCGCGGATGGTCACCCCCGGTCCGGTTGCTCCCGGATTGTCCACCCCTGCGAGTGCTTCGCGCGGCCGGCCCCGCGGGGGATCCCGTTCTCGGCGTCGTGCCCATGACGTTGCGCACCCGTGCTCGCGATCTCGAACTCCGTAGACGACCTGCGCAGTGGGCGGCGTCCGTTTCCTCCACGGGGACCAACTCCACCGGCGTATTCCGGGGTGCTCGTCGAATGGACCCCGGGAAGGCTCAGCCCAGGGGGAACCTTCTGGCGAAACGAGAGGTAATGAACGCAATTTCACGTACTCACGGTCGGCGCAGACACCTGTGCGCCACCGCAGTGCTGGTCACCGTTGCCGGGGCCCTCAGTGCCTGCGGTACCACCGGAGCACGAAGCGAAGCGCCCCTCCCCGCGACCGCTGCCGAAGGCGTCGCGGCCACCGTGAAGAACACACCCTGTGGAGTTCCTCCCGTCAAGCTCGAGCCGAAGGCGCAGGAGTTCCTGAACGACCTGGCCGCCAAGGGCGGCCCCCCGATCAACACACTCACGCCGCAGGCGGCCCGCAAGGTCCTCGACGACCTTCAGGCCGGACCCGTGCCCGCACCAGCCGCCGAGATCAGCGAACGGACTGTGCCCGGAGGCCCGACCGGACCTGTGTCCATCAGGATCGTCCGGCCCGCCGGGGTCACCGGCCCGCTCCCGGGGATCGTGTTCATCCACGGCGGCGGCTGGGTCCTCGGCAACGCGAAGACCCACGACAGGCTGGTCCGCGAGATAGCGAACGGCGCCCGCGCCACGGTGGTCTTCGTCAACTACACCCCCTCGCCCGAGGCGAAGTACCCGGTCCCCATCGAGCAGGCGTACACCGCTGCCAGCTGGGTCGCCAAGAACGGCCGCGAGATCAACGTCGATTCCTCCCGGCTCGCCATCGCCGGTGACTCGGTCGGCGGCGACATGACCGCCGCGGTCACCATGCTGGCCAAGCAGCGAGGCGGGCCGCGCTTCGTCCAGCAGACGCTGCTGTACCCCGTGACCGACGCCGAGTTCGGCACTGCTTCCTACAAGCGCTTCGCTGAGTCCTGCTGGCTCACTCGCCCCGGCATGGAGTGGTTCTGGGACTCCTACGCGCCGGACAAGCGCACGCGCACTCAGCCGACCGCTTCCCCGCTGCGTGCCAGCACGGAGCAACTGCGTGGTCTGCCACCGGCGTTGGTCATCACCGACTCCGACGTGCTGCTCGACGCGGCCAAGGCCTACGTCGCCAAACTCCGGGCCGCCGGTGTCCCGGTCACCAGCACTCACTACCCCGAAGTCCCTCATGACTTCATGATGCTCAACGGCCTCCGGGAAACGCGTTCGTACAAGAACGCGATCGCGGAGACTGTCGGCGCGCTGCACGACGCCCTGCACCCGCTCCCGCAGGGAGTGGAACGCGGTAAGTAGCGGGGGCAGGACGGTTGGAGGCCCGCGAGGCCGGGAGCCCTTCGCTTCTCGGGCGACCACGGCGGCGGCGCTCTCCCTTCCGGCGACCGGGTACGGAAGCCTGGGCGAGTCCCCCTGGAGCAGTTGTGGTCCAGTCCCACTGCTGAGCGTTGTCCTCCGCGGTCTTCGCGCCGTGGGGAAACGGTCGGCGCGTGGCCTCGAACCAGGCCGGGTGAGGATCGCCACGGACCGCCACCGGTACTTCGACAGGTTCCCCCGATGAACAGAAGCCCGGTTCGTCGACGTGCACTCCGTTCGCTGTCGCCGGCACTGCGCGGGCGACAGCGAACGGATCGCATCCGGCCGCTGCCGGGCTCCGACACCAGCGCACCTGCCGTGCTGCGGATCTCGCGACGGCTCCTCCGCCTCACCGGCCGCCGCCGCTCGGGGGCCGGTGAGGTCGGATACGTCCGCGACGAACCGGATGTCGACCCACCCTGACCATCGAGTCAGTCACTCCCGCCACGTGGGGAACCGCACTGACGTACACGCCCCTATGTGCACTAATGGTAAAAATTTTGTTGTAGTACCTGCTTGTCTGGGTTCTCCGTATTTCGCTCGAAGGGGAATCCATGCGTATGCCGAGCAGCGTGTCGGCTGCACCGGGGTGGCGTCGGGGCCGGGTCCGAAGCGTGGGCCGTGCGCTCGCAGGTGCGGTCGCGCTCGTGTCCTTGCTGGGAGCGGCTCCGATGACGGTCCCTCCGCCGACGCCCGACAGCTCCGTGGTCACGGTGAGGACGGGAGGTGACCGGGTCACGGACTCGACGGTCGGGCCGTTGGCCGGGGTGCGGCTCGCCCTGTACTCCTCGCAGGACACCACGACGCCCCTCGACGCGGACTGGGCGCGGTGCACCTCGGACGGTGACGGGGACTGCAGCTTCGTCGTGCCGGACACCGGCCCGGGCGGAGCCAATGAGGGTGCCCGCTACTACGTCGGTCAGCCCGAGGACGGCGTGCCCCCCGGGTGGTACACCAACACCGCTCTGCGGACCGGTGCCGGGAGCGGGTCGGGGTCGGTACGGTCCCCGTACCGGTTCCTGACACCGGCGCTGGAGAGCGGGCGGACGTACTCCTCGACCCGCGACTTCATGTTCAGCACCGACTACGCGGCCAGCCCGTACGTCGCTTCCGGCGGCATCTGGCAGCAGTCCCGGAACAACCCCGACCTGCCGGAGAGCTGCGGCCTGAACGTCGCGCTGGTCCTGGACCTCTCGGCGTCCGTGGGAAGTTCGCTGCCCGCGCTGAAGGCGGCGGCGAACGGATTCGTCGACGCGCTGGCCGGCACCCCCTCCCGGGCCGCGCTGTTCTCCTTCGACCGGGGCTCCCCCAGCACCGGAACCAGCAACCACCCCGAGCTGATGCCACTGTCGACGCAGACCGGCGCGGACGCCTTCAAGGCCCTCTACGCGGACTGGACCCTGGGCTCCGGCACCAACTGGGACCAGGGGCTCTACGCGGTCGCCAAGGCCGAACCGCACTACGACGCGGTCGTCGTCCTCACCGACGGGAACCCGACGTACTGGAACAACCCCCGCATGGGCGACGGTTCGCACACCCACTTCGCCGATGTCGAGGGCGGGATCTTCTCGGCCAACGCGGTCAAGGCGAAGGGTTCGCGCGTCATCGCCGTGGGCGTCGGCCGGGGCGTCGAAGGGGTGTCCGGCCTGAACCTCCGAGCCATCTCCGGTACGGAGGCGTTCGACGGCACCAACACGCGTACCGCCGACTACTACCAGACCGCCGACTTCGCGGGGGCCGGAGCGGCCCTGACCGATCTCGCGCTCAGCAACTGCGCCGGGACGCTCTCCGTGGTCAAGCAGATCGTGCCCGCGGACAACACCGGCGAGGACGTCACCGGGGCCACTCCCGCGGGCGAGGGCTGGACGTTCAGCGCGACGACCACCACCCCCGGCATCGGCGGGCTGCCCGACACACAGGAGACCTCCGCGGACAACACCGGTGCCGTCGCGTTCGAACCCACCTATCCGGCCGGTACCGAATCCGCCGACATCACCGTGGCCGAGGCCCAGCAACCGGGCTACGACCTGGTGACGCAGGGCGGGCTCAACGCCGTCTGCACCGATCTCGACACCGACACCCCGGTGCCGGTCACCAACTCCGGAACGGCGCAGAACCCGGCGTTCGGCGTGGACGTCCCCCGCCTCTCCGCCGTCAGCTGCACCGTGTACAACCGGCCGCGGGAGGAAGCGGAAGCCGAGATCACCGTCGAGAAGGAATGGCGCATCGACGGAAAGACCTACCCGCACGCCAACCGGCCGCCCGGCTTCGACGCCGGCCTCACCCTGACCGGACCCGGCTCCGCGGCCGCCACGCCCCAGGAGTGGGGAGTACCGCGCGGCGGCTACCTCCTCGGTGACGCCGCCACGATCGCCGAGACCACGACCGTCCCCGACACCTGCACCCTCGACAGCCGCAGGATCACCTCGGCCAACGGTGATCCCGCCGACGAGGTGCTCCCCTACGAGGCACGGCTGACCCGGGCGGAGAACACCTTCACCGTACGCAACACCGTGACCTGCGAACACAAGGACGACACCTGGCTGACCCTGGTCAAGCATGTCGCCAACAAGCACGGCGCGACGGCGGAGCCCGGAGACTGGACCCTGACCGCGGACGGCCCGAAGAACCTCTCCGGAACGAGCGGCAGCGCCGACGTCACCCACGTCCCGGTACCGCCCGGAACGTACTCCCTCGGCGAGTCGAACGGCCCCGCGGGATACCAGGCGGCCGGCTGGACCTGCACGGACACCGAAGGGCAGGACGTCGACGCTGCCGACGGGAAGGTGACACTCACCGCCGGTGACGACGTCACCTGCACCCTCACCAACACCTCACACGGCAGCTCACCCTCACCCCACCCGACACACACCTGGCCCGGCCCCGGCCACACGAAGCCCCCGGGCGGCGACCACGGCGGAGGCCACGGCGGCGGCCACGGTGGCGGCCACGGTGGAGGCGGCGAACTCAGCCACACCGGCGCCGCGAACAGCGGCCCGCTCGCCCTGACCGCACTCGCCTGCGCGACCGCGGGCTCCGTTCTGCTGATCGGCCCCGCACGCCGACGCCGACGCCGACACACCTGACCCGCACCACGCCCCACCACCCGTCCCGCCCTCACCGTCCCCCGTCGGGCGGGCCCGCCCCGGGCCCGCCCGGCCTCCATGACGTCACATTCCGTGACATTTTGAGTGGTGACCGACGCGTGACCGGGTGATCCTCGGAAGGACAGCGATGTTCCCTGCCGCAGGGAAAGGACGGACCCGCAATGCCGATCTGTGCGACGCGAGACGGAACCGAGATCTTCTACAAGGACTGGGGTCGTGGCCGACCCGTGGTCTTCATCCACGGCTGGCCGCTCAACGGTGACGCGTGGCAGGACCAACTGAAGGCCGTCGCCGACGCAGGCTACCGAGGTATCGCGCACGACCGCCGCGGTCACGGCCGTTCGACGCCGGTGTACGGAGGCTACGACTTCGACACCTTCGCCGACGACCTGAACGACCTGCTCAGCAGCCTCGACCTGCAGGACGTGACACTCGTGGCGCATTCGATGGGCGGCGGCGAACTCGCCCGCTACATCGGCCGCCACGGCACCGCCAGGATCCGCTCCGCCGTCCTGCTCTCCGCCGTCCCGCCGTTGATGCTGAAGGGCCCCGACAACCCGGAGGGTGTCCCGCAGGAAGTCTTCGACGACATCAAGGCCGGCATCCTCAAGGAGCGCTCGCAGTTCTGGAAGGACACGGCGGTCGGCTTCTTCGGTGCCAACCGCGAGGGCAACAAGGTCACCCAGGGCAACAAGGACGCCTTCTGGTACATGGCCATGGCGCAGACCATCGAAGGCGGGGTCGATTGCGTGGACGCCTTCGCCGCCACCGACTTCCACGAGGACCTCAAGAAGTTCGACGTCCCCACCCTGATCGTGCACGGCGACGACGACCAGGTGGTGCCGATCGACGCCACCGGCCGTAAGTCCGCCGAGCTCATCGCGGACGCGGAACTGAAGGTCTACGAGGGCGGCTCGCACGGCATCGCCCTGGTGCCGGGTGACAAGGAACGCTTCAACAAGGACCTGCTGGAGTTCCTCAACCGGTGACCTCCGTCCCCGCTGCCGGCCACGGCCGCGGTGCGGACCGTTCGAAGTCGGGTGGGTGGTGGCCCCGGGGCCACCACCCACCCGCCCATTCCCGCACGGGCGCGGTTGTCCGTGCCGTACGCGTGCCGTATGCGGGCGCCATCCCGCCGAACCGCCTGGCGGCCGATTTCGGTCACTACGTGGAGGCGCGGGTCGCGACGCGTGCGCGAACGGGGCGCTGCGGGGAGATCATCCGCCGGTCCTTTCCAGCAGGGTGAGGACCGTCTCCGCGGCGGCGAGGTCCTGGGGGCCGATGCCGATGAGCTTGGCGACCGTGATGTCGTCCGGTGTACGTCGCCCGGGGGCTCGGCCGGCCAGGACCTCGCCGATCTCGCCGTCCACGCGGTCCCGCGTGATCTCTCCACGGGCGAGGGCCGCGTGGATGTCCCCGTGGCGGAGAGCGAGGTCCCTGCTGTCGACGATGACCCGGGTGGCGCGGTTCAGACAGGCTCCGTCGAGTTCACGCTTGGTCGGGTCGTCGGCGCCGAGGGCGGTGATGTGCTGACCGGGCCGGAGCCAGGAGCCGAACAGGACGGGGGTGGGGCTGGCGGTCGCGGTGACGACGATGTCGGAGTGGCGCACGGCCCGCTCCGGATCGGCGGTCGCGGTGACGTCGACGTGGGGCAGATCCTGGCCGAGGCGGTCGGCGAGGGCGAGCGCCCGGCGGTGGTCGCGGCCCCAGACACGGAGCCGGCGGACCGGGCGTACGAGGGTGAGGGCGCGGGCCTGGAGTTCGGCCTGCCTGCCGGTGCCGAGGACGATCGCGCGGGTTGCGTCCGGGCGGGACAGCGCGCGGGCGCAGACGGCTCCGGCGGCGGCCGTGCGGAGGTCGGAGAGGTGGTGCTCGTCCTCCAGCACGGCCCTGACGGCGCCGGTCGACGCGTCGAAGAGCGCGACGAACCCGCCGCCTTCGGTCATGCCGCGCGCCCGGTTGCCCGGGAACCAGTTGGCGACCTTGACAAGGAAGTGACGGCCCCCGGGCAGGTAGGTGGCCTTGACGTGGGAGTCCCCGCCTTCTGCCACGGGCAGCACCATGACGGGCGCCCGGGCGTCTTCGACGGTGCTGAACGCGGTGAAGGCGTCGGCGACGGGCTCCACGAGGTCGGCGAGATCCACGACCGCGCGGATCCGGTCGGGCGTGTAGTGGGGGAAACCGGGCATGAGAGGGGTCCTCACTCGGGCAGAGTGTCCAGCGTTCCGCGGGCCACCAGGCTCACAGCGCCGCCGACCCGGACGTTGCGCAGCGCGTCGGGACGGCCTTGGGGCAGGACGGAGAGTCGGCTCGGGCGGCCGGTGAAGCGCCCCTGCCGCAGGACGAACTCCTTCTCGGTGGGGACGACGCGGTGCCGCGCCAGGTACGCGCCGACACAGCCGGCCGCGCTGCCGGTCGCCACGTCTTCCAGAACGCCGTCGTTGTTCCAGTGGCGGCCTTCCAGCGCCTGGACGTCGAGGACGTAGGCGAACTGCGCGCCGTACCGCCCGACCACCTCGGCGAAGTCGCCAGGGACGATCCTCGCCTCCGGCAGCCCCGACACGACCGGCACGACGAGGTAGCGCAGGCCGGTGGAGACGACCTCCAGGGGAAGATCGGCCAGTGCCCGGACGGGCAGGTTCAGAGCCGCCGCGATCCCCGCCCTGTCCTGCGTCGGTACGGTCGCGAGGAACTCCGGTGCTCCCTGGTCGAGGTCCGCGTGGTAGCCGTCGGCGGTGCGCCGGGTGGACACCTCGACGGTCCTGCCGGAGAGGTGGAACGTCCAGCGCCGGGGACCGGGGGCGCCGTCTCGTTCGTGCAGGACCGCGGCCGCGCCCAGGACCGGGTGTCCGGCGAAGTCGAGTTCCTCGAAGAGATCGAAGACCCGTGCGGTGACGCGATGACTTCCTTCCGTGCCGCTCAGGAAGATCGCCTCGAAGTGGCGGAGCTCCTGCGTGATCGTGAGCATCTGCCCGGTGGACAGGCTTGAGCTGTCGGGAAAGACGGCGAGGGAGTTGCCGGTGTAGGCCTTGTCGGCGAACACGTCGACATGGCGGTAGTGCAGGGGCATGAGGCTTCCAGGCGGTGCGGGAGCGGGGGTACGTCTCGACGCTAAGCGGCACCGACCCCGCTGTCGTGGTCCAATCCGCGTAAAGTGGCCTATGTGGATCGAGTGGTGCGGCGCATCCCCGCGTCACGGTTCCCCCGGATGCTCGGCGAGTGGCGCGACGGTGAGGGCACGCTGGCGCGCAGGCTGGCCGATGCCGTGGAGAAGGCCGTCTACGACGGCCGGCTCCCGCTCGACGCACAGCTTCCTGCCGAGCGCCTCCTCGCCGACGAGCTCGGCCTCGCGCGGGGCACCGTGGCGGCGAGCTACCGGATCCTGCGCGCCGAGCGGCTGATCGTCACCCGGACCGGCTCCGGCAGCACCGTCTCCCTGCCGCCCCGGCTGCACGACCGCCTCTCGCCGTGGGCCAGCGACCGGGGTGAGGCGGGCAGGAACGGGGCGCCGCTGGATCTGACCGTCGCGGAACCCGCGGCACCCTTCGACGAACTGCTCCAAGCCGTGCGGGAAGCGACCGACACACTGCCCGCCGAGCTGCTCGGGGACGCCGCCGGGGCCCGCCGGCCGTCGGCGCTGCACACGGGCGTCGCCGACCTCTACAACGCCCAGGGGCTCACGACCGACGCGGGACACCTCCTGCTGACCAGCGGCGCCGATGCCGCGCTGAGTCTGCTCAGCGCGGCATACCTGCGGTCCAAGAGCCGGGTCGTCCTGGACTCGCCCACCTACCCGGGGGCGCTCGCCCTCTTCCGCGGCGCGGGGGCCGAGCTGGTCTCCCAGCCCCTCACCCCCACCGGCTGGGACCTCCCCGCCCTGGACCGTACCCTCGCGACGGCCCGGCCGTCCCTGACCTACCTGGTCACGGACTTCCACAACCCCACCGGCCTGCTGATGGACGAGGGCGACCGCACCGAACTCGGGCGGCGGCTGTCCTCCCACGACACCCTGGTCGTCTTCGACGAGACCATGCGCGATCTCGACCTGCGCGGGGCAGCGGCAGCCGCCCCGCCGCCCCGCCTCGCGGCACGCGCGGGTGACCGGCACATCGTGTACGTGGGATCCCTGAGCAAGTCCCTGTGGCCGGGCCTGCGTGTGGGCTGGATCCGCGCACACCCGGACGTCGTCCGCCGACTGGCGGCGCTTCCGCTTGCCGCCGCCCTCGCCCCCTCGCCCTTCGACCGGCTCGTCGCCGCCCGCCTGCTGGAACGCAGACAGGCGGTCCTCGACCGCCGGCGCGTACAACTGGCCCATCAGCGGGACCACGTCGCCGCGCGGCTGTCGGCCCTGCCGTGGTGCCGCTTCCGGGTACCGCAAGGCGGACTGTCCCTGTGGCTCGAACTCCTCGACACCGATTCACGACGCCTGACCGACCTGGCCGCCAGGCACGGCCTGGCCCTCACACCCGGCTTCCACTTCTCCCCGGACGGAGCCCTGGACCGCTACCTGCGCATTCCCTTCACCCTCCCGCCCGAGGCGCTCGACACTGCGGTCGACAGACTCACCGAGGCCCATGCCGCCCGGGACGACGCCCCCTGAGGGAGCCCGCGCCCCGGGCCGCTTCGCGGTGTGCCGGACGAGTAGTCCGATGTCCCGGTCAAGGGTCGTAGGCGATCAGTGATCCGGTGGACGGGGTCGAGCAGGCGTGGGGCCTGCCCGTCAGGAGGGGCTTCGGGCACTCATGCGGGTTTCGGGGCCGCCGGGGGGAGGGCCTCGGTCGGTCCCGGGGTGGTGAGCAGCTCGCGGCGGAGGCGGAGGACCTGGCGCGGGGCGTTCCAGCCGAGGACGGCGCACACGCGTCCGTCCGTCCGGTAGACCCCGGTGAACCGGTCGTCCTCCGGGTCGGCCTCGTGCGGCTCGTACTCCGCCTCGGGCGTGATCAGCCCGTGTACGGCGATCTTGTGGGGTCCCTGGTCCGTCCAGAAGTAGGGCACCCATTCCAGGTCGCGCCGTTGGCCCAGCAGATCGGCGGCGACGACGCGGGCCTGGTCCCCGGCGTGCATCCGGTGTTCGAGGCGCAGGTGCCGGCCGCTTCGCGGGTGGTACCAGGCCGCGACGTCGCCGCATGCGTGGACGCCCGGGGCCGCCCGGCCGACGGCGTCGCAGCGGACGCCGTCGGACAGGTCGAGCTCCGTACGGGTGAGCCAGTCCACGTCCGGGGCCGAGCCGATCGCCGTGAGCACGGTCCCGGCGGTGAGGCGGGTGCCGTTGTCCAGGAGTACTTCCAGGCCCTCGTCCCGGGGGAGTCGGCCGCCTCGGTGGATCTTCTCGACGGTCGCCCCGGTGAGGACGGTGGCACCTGCTGCGGTGAGCCGTTCCCCGGCGAGGGCGCCCACGTGGGGGCCGAGTCCCGGCAGAACGGTGGAGGCCGGGGTGACCAAGGTGACCTCGCATCCCAGGGACAGCGCCGTCCACGCCGTCTCGGTCCCGAGGAACCCGCCGCCCACCACGACCAGCCGCTGCCCCGGACGCAGCCGCCCGGCCAGGGTTGCCGCGTCCTCAACGGTCTTGAGGGTCACGGCGCCCGGGAGTCCGGCGGTCCCGGGCAGGGTGCGCGGAGCGACGCCGGTGGCGACGACCAGGTCCGTGTACGGCAGGGCCGTCCCGTCGTCCAGGGTGACGACGCGTGCCGCGAGGTCGGCGGCGACGGCCCGCCGCCCCCGGTACTCGGAGGCGTCGAGCCGCTCCAGTGCGTCGGGGCCCGCCAGCCACAACTGCTCGGGTCCCGCCTCGCCCTTGAGGAAGCGCTTGGACAACGGCGGTCGGTCGTACGGCGGGTGGTCCTCCCCGCCGACGAGGGTGAGGGCGTCGTCGTAGCCCAGGCGACGCAGTTCCTCCGCCACGGTCAGGCCGGCTGCGCCCGTTCCGACGACGAGGATGCTGCGGCTCACCGCCCGTCCCACAGAATGGCCGCGGCAGGGCACACCCGGGCCGCCTCCTCGACACGGGGGCGTTCCCGCTCCGGCGTCTCCTCGGAAAGGAGGACGGCGACACCGTCCTCGTCGCGCTGGTCGAACACGTCCGGGGCGATCAGGACGCACTGGCCCGCTCCGACGCACTTGCCTTCGTCAACGGTGATCTTCATGTGTGGGGTCTCCTACCAGGCGACGGGGAACGAGTTGAGGCCGTGGACACGGCTGTGCTGCTTGATGTCGTACGGCCGGGACGCGTCGGCCGCACGCAGCGTGGGCACCCGTGCGAACAGGGTGCGGAAGGTCAGCAGCAGCTCCAGGCGGGCCAGCGCCTGACCGAGGCACTGGTGGGTGCCGTGGCTGAACGCGAGGTGCCCGCGGGCGGGGCGCCGCACGTCGAACACGTCGGGGTCGTCGAAGGCCGCCGCGTCCCGGTTGGCCGAGGGCAGGGAGATCAGCACCCCTTCCCCGGCGCGGACGGGACAGCCGCCGACCGTCATGTCCTCCGTGACGGCGAACTGCCGGGGGTGCTGCGCGACCGAGAGGTAGCGCAGCATTTCTTCGATCGCCTCGGCCTGCGCCGCCTCGTCACCGGCGAGGAACAGGTCGCGCTGGTCGGGGTGGCGCAGGAACAGCGCGGTGCCCAGGCCGATCATGTTGCCGGTGGTCTCGAAGCCCGCGACGAGCAACGTCATCCCGATGGTGACGAGTTCGGCCCGGGCGATGGTGCCGGGCATCACCAGGTCACGGGCCAACTGCGCCAGCACGTCGTCGCCGCCGCCGGTGCGGAGCCGCTCGCCCACCAGCGCGTCCAGGTACTGGGCCAGCTCGCCCAGGGCGACGCGCACCTCGCTCGGGTCCGCGTTGCCGGCGAGTGCGCGGGAGGCGGCGTTCCGGAAGAAGGCGTGGTCGGAGTACGGCACGCCCAGCAGCAGGCAGATGACCCGCGACGGGATGGGCTGGGCCACCAGCTCGATCAGGTCGGCGGGTGAGTCGGAAGCCAGCAGATCGTCCACGGCGTCATCGATGATCCGCTGGATGTCGGCGCGCAGGGCGTTGACCCGTTTGACCGTGAAGTGCCGCGCCAGTCGGCGGCGTTGTACCAGGTGCTCGGGGTCGTCGGTGCGGATCAGGCTCTCCGACTTGTCGTCGCGCTGCTGGACGTCGCCGGGGCTGAAGAGGGGGAAGGCCGGGTTGTCGAGCCTGGCGGAGATGCCCTGGCTCGACAGGACCTCCTTGGCGTCCTCGTAGCGGGTGATCAGCCTGGGCTCGGCGCCCTCCAGCGCCTTGACCCGCGGCAGCCCGGGAACCGCGCGGAGTCCGGCGAACTCGGCGGGCGGGCTGAACGGGCACGATCGCTCGGTCGGATAGGTGATGGCGGACGGTCCTGCGGAAGGGTCTGCGCTCACGCGTTACTCCGTTACTCGTGGGGGAGGCGAGAGCTGTGCTCATGCGTGTGGGGACAGAGCGGCCCTCGACCAAATGTGCATCGTGCAACGGTAGTTCATCATGCACATCAATTGCATCATGCACAAGATCGGGACGTCGGGCATCGGAGCGTCGGGGCCTCGGAGGGTGGGGCGGCGACGTGCGCGATGATGGAGGGACGCGCTGACAGGAGGGGCAGAGGCATGGACGAACGAGAGCACCGGCTCAATGACTTCGAGCGGGAGCTGACGCTGCTGTCCCGCCACTTCGTCGCCTCACGCGGGCCACGCTCCGGCCAGAGCCTGGACCGCTCCGCCTACGTGCTGCTCACGCGCCTGGAGGCTGGCGAGCCGCTCACGCTCAAGCAACTGGCCCACACGTTCCAGGTGGGCATCTCCACCATCAACCGTCAGGTCAGCGCGATGCTCCGCAAGGATCTGGTGGAACGCATCCCCGACCCCGACGGTGGAATGGCGCGCAAGTACCGCCCCACCGCCCTCGGGTTGGAACGGCTCCGGGCCGACCGGGCGATCGGCCTCGAAGGGGTCGCGCGCCTGATCGGGGCGACGGGGTGGACCGAGCGGCGAACGCGCGACTTCGTGACCCTGCTCGGCGAACTCAACCAGGGCATTGAACGCCTCGAAGGGCTCGCCCTGGCCCGCTCGGAACAAGGCGCGACGAGCTGACGGACCGCAACCTCAAGGGTCAGTACACCTAAGACAGGTCCTAGTCCGATCGGCCCGCCTGAATCAGTCCGGTCTCGTACGCGGCGATCACGGCCTGGGCGCGGTCGCGGACGCCCAGTTTCCCGAAGACGGCGGTGATGTGGTTCTTCACGGTCGACGTGCTGACGCGCATGGTCCGCGCGATCTCCGCGTTGTCGAGGCCGGTGGCCATCAGGCGCCACACCTCGGCCTCGCGCGGGGTGAGGTCGCCGGTGTCGGCGGTGACGGGGGGTGCGGGGCGCGGCGGGGCCGTGACGTAGGTGGCGATCAGCCGGGTCAGGAGCCGGGGGGCGACGGCCGCCTCGCCGGTGTGGACCACGTGGATCGCCGCCACCAGTTCCTCGGGCGAGGTGTCCTTCGGCAGGAATCCGCAGGCGCCCGCGCGCAGGGCGGCCACCACGTGTTCGTCCAGATCGAAGGTGCTCAGCGCCAGGACGCGGCAGCCGGGCAGTTCCCGGGTGAGCCGGCCCGTCGCGGCGACGCCGTCGAGCACCGGCATGCGGATGTCCATCACGACGATGTCGGGCCGCAGCCGGTGTGCGAGGGCGACCGCCTCCTCGCCGTCCGCGGCCTCGCCCACCACGTCGAAGGCCGGGTCGGGGCCGAGGATCAGCGCCAGCCCACGGCGTACCAGCGGTTGGTCGTCCGCGATCAGGACCCTGATGGCCGGCTCGCGCGTCGTCGCCCCGGTCACCGCAGTGCTCCCGCGTCGGTTCGCAGGGGCAGCCGGGCCGACACCCGGAACCCGCCCTCGTCCAGCGGCCCGGCCTCCAGGGTGCCGCCGTGCAGCACGGCCCGTTCGCGCATCCCGACCAGACCGTAGCCGGGCACCGATCCGTTGCCCGGTCCTGCGGGGCCGGTGCCCGGTCCGTCGTCGGAGACCTCCACGGTCACCCCGTCCGGCGCATACGCCAGTCGTACGTGGGCCCGCGCGTCTCCGGCGTACTTGCGGGCGTTGGTGAGCGCTTCCTGGACGATCCGGAACAGGCTCAGGCCCACACTCGGCGGCAGCGCACGCTCCTCGCCCCGTACGTCGAGCGAGGCGGGGAGCCCGGCCCGGCACGATTCGGCGACGAGCCGCTCCAGGTCGCCGACGCCCGGCTGCGGGGCGGTCGGTTCGCTCTCCCACTCGTCCCCGGCCCGGAGCACGTCGAGCAGCTGCCGCATCTCGCGCAGGGCCACCCGGCCGGACGCCTCCAGCGTGACCAGCGCCTCCCGGGCCACCTCCGGGTCACGGGCGAGGTTGGCCCGGGCGCCCCCGGACATCAGCTGCATGGTGGTGATGTGGTGCGCCACGATGTCGTGCAACTCCCGGGCGATACGCCGCCGTTCGGCCGCCACCGCCTGTTCCGCGAGGAGTCGGCGTCTGGCCTCGATGTCCCGCTGCCAGTGGTTCATCACGGTCGCGGCGATCGCCACGACCGCCGCGGCGGAGACGGTGCCCACGATGTCCACGACCGGTGGCTGCGGCCACGACGCCGTGTCCACCAGCGACATCGTCACGGCCGCCAGCGACGCCGCGACCGCCACGGCCGTGCGCCGGGACCGGATGACCGTGTAGAGCGCGACGACCACCGCGGCATTGAAGTGCTGGCTCATCGGCACGTTCAGGTGCAGGACCAGCCCCAGCAGCAGAACGGCCGCGAACGACAGGACCGGCGTCCGGCGCCGGACGAGCAGCGGCAGCGCGGCCACCACCACGAGGAAACAGCCGGCCACCGGCACGTCGCCCTGCTCGGACTGGCTGCTGAGGGTGAAGCCGATCAGGTCCACGGCCGCCACACCGGTCATGACCAGGGCGTCGTCGCGCGTCCACGGCAGCGCCTCGCCGCCCGCCGGGATCCCCGGGGCGCCGGGGTCGGGGCGCTTCGTCACCATCACGGTTCTCTTCTCTCCTGACCGGGCCGTACTCACCAGCCGCCACCGGTGCGGCACGCCTGCCGCCCGCGATCCAGTCTCGCACCGGGATCCGGGCGCCTCCCGGGCCCCCGGGCCGACCCTCGGCCTGGGACCAGGGTCCTGGTCGGCGGCCACCCCCGGCCCACGCTCCCAGGCCGCTTCTCGTCCCGTACTCGGACGATCCGCGCGTTCCGCGGTGATGAGCTTTTCCTGTGCCGAAAACGCCGCATCCCACCCACCGTTGGAGAACACCGTGATCCGCGCCCTGACCGGGTTCTCCACCCGCAACCCGTGGAAGGTCATCGCCCTCTGGGCGGTGGTGGGCATCTTCCTCACCCTGCTCGCCCAGGCGCTGGTCTTCAAGGTCACACGGACCGGGAACGGGGACTTCCTGCCCGCGCAGTACGACTCGGCGGCCGCGCTGAAGGTCGCCGAGGAGAAGTTCGGGGTGAAGTCCGACGCCAACGCGGTCACCGTGCTCGTCGGCAGGCAGGACGGCAAGCCCCTCACCCGGGCCGACCAGCGGCGCATCGGCGAGGTCGCCGAGGAGCTGGGCCGCCGGCACGTCGAGATGCCCAAGCCGGAGGACGACACGCCCTCGTTCATGTACGAGGACTACTCCCAGACCCCGAAGGTCACTCCCGCCATGGTCGCGCCGGACCGCGGCTTCGAGCTGCTCTCCGCGCAGCTGACCGGCAACAGCACGGACCCCGGCCTGCACGACCTCTACCGGGCCTTCCGGGACGGGACGAAGGACGAGTTCGCCGATGCCGGGATGCGCACCGGATTCACCGGCGGCCTGGCCGACCTCGTCGACACGGCCGAGGCGGAGGAGACCACCGCGACGGTCGTCGGCGCCCTCATGCTCGGTCTGATCGTCCTGATCCACATCCTGGTGTTCCGCAGCGCGCTGGCCGCCTTCGTCCCCCTGATCGCGGTCGCCGTCGTCGCGGGCGCGGCGGGAGGTGTGGTCGTGGGCACCTCGATGCTCGCCGGCATCGACCTCGACCCGTCCACCCCGCGCATGATCGGCGTCGTCCTGATCGGCATCGGCGTCGACTACTTCCTGTTCCTGCTCTTCCGCTTCCGGGAACAGCTCCGGGCCCGCCCCGACGTGTCGGCCCGTGCCGTCGCCGCGGAGGTGAGCGCCCGGGTCGGCACGGCGATCACCTCCGCGGCGCTCACCATCGTCGCCGCCTTCGCCACGCTCGGCATCGCGACCTTCGGGCAGTTCCGGGTGCTCGGCCCGGCCATCGCCGTCTCGGTACTCGTCATGCTCCTCGCCGGCCTCACCCTGATGCCCGCACTGCTCGCGGCCACCGGACGCGCGATGTTCTGGCCGTCCCGCTCGCTCGGGCGGGAGCCGCGCACCGGCAAGGCCGCGAGCGTCGGCGATCTGGTCGCCCGCCGCCCGCTCACGCTGATCGTCGCCTCCGTCGCACTGCTCGGCGCGCTGGCCACCGGACTCGTCGGCATGCGGATGGACTTCGGCCAGACGTCCGGCGGCCAGGACACCCCGGCGGCCGTCACCGCCGCCGAGATCGCCCGCTCCCTGCCCGCCGGTGTGTCCGATCCGGCCACGGTCTACGTCACCGCGAAGGACGGCGCCACGCTGACCGACCGGGGACTCGCCGCGCTGCCCAAGGCCCTGGCCGGGGTCGACGGCGTCGGCCGGGTCGGCGAGACCGTCTTCACCAAGGACCGCACCGCCGCCCGTATCGACGTCCACCTCACCGTCGACACCCGGAGCCAACGGGCCCGCGACCTCGTGTCCGGCCCCGTCCGCGCCACCGTCGCCGACCACACACCTCCCGGCGCGCAGGCCCATGTCGGCGGTACCGCCGCGGTCTTCGCGGACATCTCCACCGCCGTCGGCCACGACCTGAGGACCGTGTTCCCGGTCGCCGCCGCGCTGATCGCGCTCATCCTGATCGTCCTGCTGCGCAGCCTGCTCGCCCCGGCCGTGCTCATGGTCGCCGTGGGCCTCGGCTTCGCCGCCACCCTCGGCGCGTCGGCCCTGTTCTTCCAGCACCTCCTCGACCGGCCGGGGGTCGGCTTCATCCTGCCGCTGGTGCTGTTCCTCTTCGTCGTCGCGCTCGGCACCGACTACAACATCCTGATCAGCGACCGCATCCGCGAGGAGATGGACCGGCCGGGGCCGGCCCGCGCCGCCGTCGCCCGCGCCGTGCGCCACACCGCTCCCGCCGTCGCCACGGCCGGTGTCGTCCTCGCCGCGTCCTTCGGGAGCCTCGGCGCCAACTCCGACCCCGGCACGCAGCAGATCGGCTTCGCGACGGCGCTCGGCATCATGCTCTCCGCCTTCGTCGTCTCGATCGTGCTGGTACCCGCGCTCGTCGCGCTCCTGGGCCGGGCCACGTGGTGGCCCGTCCGCCCGGGACGCCCCAAGGGAAGCCACCAGGGCCGCCACCAGGGCCGCCACCAGGGCCGCCAGGACGAGTCACCGGCAGGCCCGTCGCACCACGACCACCTCTCCCCGACCCACTGACGCTGTTCCCCTACCGACAGGAGTAGTTCCATGTACGCACATGTATCGCCGGTCTCGCCGGTTTCGCCGAAGTTCCGTCCCGCGCTCTCGCGGGGTGGTCGGCGCAAGGTCCTGATGGCCGTGACGGTGCTGACCGGGGCGGTCATGGTCGCCGGTGCGCTGTTCCCGTCCGCGGCGTCCGCCGCCAGGCCGGACACGGTTCAGAAGAGCTTGGACACGTTGGTGCGCGAGGACCGGGTGCCTGCCGCGCTGGCCACCGTCACGGACCGGGAGGGCCGGACGCGCGTCTACACGGCGGGTGTCGGTGATCTGAAGACCGGGGCGAAGGTACCGAAGGACGGGCAGGTGCGGGCGGGCAGCAACACCAAGGCGTTCACGGCGGTGGTGGTGCTCCAGTTGGTGGCCGAGAAGAAGGTCGCCCTGGACGCCCCCGTCGACACCTACCTGCCCGGCCTGCTGCGCGGTGACGGGATCGACGGCCGCCACATCACCGTCCGCCAACTCCTCCAGCACACCAGCGGACTTCCGGAATACCTGGACAAGCCCGCGATCCTCAAGGATCCGCAGAGGTACTACGAGCCGCGCGAGCTCCTCGACGCCGCCCTCGCGCAGAAGGCCCACTTCGCGCCGGGGGAGAAGTGGGAGTACAGCAACACGAACTACCTGGTCGCGGGCCTCATCGTCCAGAAGGTCACCGGCCGCCCGCTGGGTGAGGAGATCAACCGGCGCGTCGTCGACCGCATCGGGCTGCGCCACACCTACTTCCCCACCCCCGGGGACATGACCATCGAGGAGTCCCACCCCAAGGGCTACCACCGGGACGCGCCCGGCTCGCCCTGGCGCGAGGTCACCGAACTCGACCCGTCGTGGGGTGGGGCCGCAGGCGCGGTGATCTCCACCAACAGCGACCTCAACCGCTTCTACACCGCTCTCCTCGGCGGCAGGCTCCTGCCCCCGGCCCAGCTCGCCCAGATGCGCACCACCGTCCCCGTGGATCCGTCGGACCCGGGTTACCGCTATGGGCTGGGCCTGGCCAGCCGGCAGTTGCCGTGCGGCGGCGTCTACTGGGGCCACGGCGGCACCATCCCGGGATACGCCACCCTGGGCGGTGTCACGGAGGACGGCCGCGCGGTCAACATCGCGCTGACCGCCATACCGGCCGACAGCGCCACCGAGGAGCAGGCGCAGGCCGCCGTCGAAACGACCCTGTGCCGCTGACGGCTCCCACCTGACCAGCCGGATCAACCGGATCAACCGGGACGGCCGGGATGACCGCCGGCCCCGCCCTGTGGGCACAGATGCCCGACGCGGGCGGGGCCGGCGGTCCGCGCCGGGGCGCGCCGCCGCCCCACTCTTCGACCGCTCTTCACCGTCACCAAAGGAGTTGCCCCATGGATGTATGTGTCCCGCCGAGGTCTCGTCCCCCGCTCAAGCCGGGTGGTCGGCGCAGAGTCCTGCTGGCGATGTCGGTGCTGACCGGGGCGGTCATGGTCGCCGGTGCGCTGTTCCCGTCCGCGGCGTCCGCCGCCAGGCCGGACACGGTTCAGAAGAGCTTGGACACGTTGGTGCGCGAGGACCGGGTGCCTGCCGCGCTGGCCACCGTCACGGACCGGGAGGGCCGGACGCGCGTCTACACGGCGGGTGTCGGTGATCTGAAGACCGGGGCGAAGGTACCGAAGGACGGGCAGGTGCGGGCGGGCAGCAACACCAAGGCGTTCACGGCGGTGGTGGTGCTCCAGTTGGTGGCCGAGAAGAAGGTCGCCCTGGACGCCCCCGTCGACACCTACCTGCCCGGCCTGCTGCGCGGTGACGGGATCGACGGCCGCCACATCACCGTCCGCCAACTCCTCCAGCACACCAGCGGACTTCCCGAATACATGGCGGCCCCCGTCTTCGAGGACTTCCCCGCCGTCCGGTACCGGTACTTCGAGCCGCGCGAGCTCATCGACGGTGCGCTCGCGCAGAAGGCCCACTTCGCGCCGGGGGAGAAGTGGGAGTACAACAACACGAACTACCTGGTCGCGGGCCTGATCATCCAGAAGGTCACCGGCCGCCCCGTGGGCGAGGAGATCGGCCGACGCATCATCGACCGCATCGGGCTGCGCCACACCCACTTCCCCGCCCCCGGAGAGACGACCGTCCACGAGCCCCACCCCAAGGGCTACGAACGGGAAACGGACGACGGGCCCCTGGTCGACTACACCACCATGGACATGTCCATGGCCTGGGCCGCAGGCGCGGTGGTCTCCACCAACAGCGACCTCTACCGCTTCTTCGCCGCCCTCCTCGGCGGCAAGCTCCTGCCCCCGGCCCAGCTCGCCGAGATGCGCACCACCGTCCCCGCGGAGGAACGCGGCCCCGGCGTCCGCTACGGCCTGGGCCTGACCAGTACGCCACTGTCGTGCGGTGGCGTCTACTGGGGCCACGGCGGAACCGCCCTCGGGTACCGGACACGAGGAGGCGTCACGGAGGACGGACGCGCCGCCACCGTCGCGGTGACCACCACCCCGACGGGCGCGGCCTCCCGGCACGTGGAGGCCGCCGTCGACACGGCACTGTGCCGCTGACCCCGGGCGGGGAACAGGCCCGGAACAGGCCCGGAACAGGCCCGGAACCGGGGCGGAGAAGGAGGTGGGCGGGAGGACGGGCCGGTGAGACCGCGGCCCTACTTCTTCTTGTACTTGAGGGTCTTCCGCTCGTTCAGGCGCTGGATCAGGCCGAAGGCGGCGAGGGCGAAGGGCTTGATGGCTGCGGTGGGGATGTCCTGCTTCATGCGGCGCAGTTCGGCGACCAGAGCGAGTTCCTGTTCGCCCGGCCTGCCCACCTGGTCCTCCACCGTGCCCAGCTTGCCGAGCGACGGGTGGACGTAGTCCCACTCCTCCTCGCGGTCGCCGACCTGCTCCTTCTCCTCGTCGTTCAGGTGCGCGAAGTTCCGCAGCAGGTCCTTGCCGGCCGGGATGCCCTTCAGCCATTCGGCCCGGGTCAGCGTGATCTGCTTCGTCTCGCGGTCGCCGGCGTCCCCGCGCGCGACGGGCTTGGCGTACAGCTGGGCGCTCCCGTCCTCGGGGAATCCGACCGCCCTGAGGGCGAACGCGACGAACCTGTTCGGGTCCTCGCGGAAGTACGCCTGGAGCGGGCCGGGCAGCAGCGCGAAGTTGTGGGCGAAGGAGGTGCGGGACATCAGTCCGCCCGCGATCGACTTCGAGTTGGGGTTCTCCTCCAGCTTGGCGCCGTAATGGAGGTAGCTGCCGATCAGGGAGACCAGGCCGACCAGGCCGTCCGTCGATGCGTCCCCGATGCTCTCCCTGGGCAGCTCCTTGGCCAGCTCCTCGGCCGCCAGACGGATCTTGGTGACCTTGGTGAGGGCGGTCCGGTGCAGGTCCTCGCCGGCCTGCTTGCGCTGTCGGTGGGCCGGGCGCTTGAAGGGGTTGGACGGCTTCTTCGGCACCTCCAGGTACTCCAGGAACCGGGGCAGCTGATCGAGCTTGAAGCCGCCGGTCGTCTGCGGTTCGTAGAGGAGGGGGCCGCGCAGCGGGAACACCATGATCCCGGACTGCGCTTCGAAGCCCGCCACCCGGATGCCGTCGAGCGGGAAGGACGTCTCCGCCTGCCTGGCGTCCAGGGCGCTGGAGACCTTGGTGATCGTGTTCATCACCTCGACGACCTCGTCCTTGCTGTCCAGCGGATCGGTCACCCATTCCAGGGCCGAGCCGCCCGTGGGGCTGACGTCCGAGGTGAGCTGGTACTTCGTGCCGCCGCCGACCACACCCATCTTGGGGACGTCCCGGCCGGGTATGGGGGTCTCCCGGATCGCGTTGTTCCTGAGCAGCGCGGTCTCGCCGTCCGCCATGAGCTGCTCGTACGTGTCGGGGGCCTCCTGCCGCAGTCGTCGGAGCCGCCCCGCGCCCTCGTCGGTGAGCCGGCGTTCGTAGGGGCGGTCCGGGGGTGCCGGGGTGAGCCACCTGCGCATCAGATCCGTCTCGGACGCGCTCTGTTCGGTCTCGTCCAGGAGGCGTTTCGCGTCGGCCGACTTTCCGGCGAGCGTCACCATGATCTGCGCGTGGCGGACGGCCTCGCGCTCCACGATCTCGTTCTGGTAGCTCTCTTCGTCCGCCTGGGTCAGGTCGTTGTGGTCGCGCATGCGCCACTGCGACTCGAACTCGAAGCCGACGTGGCGCTGGACCGCGTCCCGGTGGCCGGCGCCGTTCCCACGGTCCTCGCCGCCGGTCGTGGCGTGGGGGTGGGCGCTCCCGCCGCGGGCGACGCGGTCGCCGACCTCGGCGGCCTCGCGCTCCCACCGGTCGCCGGGGTCGCTGAGCCCGGCGGGTGCGCCGCGCTGCGTGGTGTGGTGGATCTCGTGGGCCATCGTCCCCATGTCGCGCAGGACGCTCGCGTTCTGCACGACGATGTTGTCGCCGACGGTGTACGCCTTCGCGTCGATGGCCGCGGTGGTCCGCGCGTCGACCGAGACCCTGAGGTGGCCGAGATCGGCACCGAAGGCCCGCTCCATGGTCGCCCGCATGCCGCCCGGCAGCCGGGTGCCGCCACGCCCGGCCGTTCTCACGGCCTCGCGGACGGCATCGTGGCCCTGGTCGGCGTCCGCCCGGTTCCGCTCGCCCTCGATCATGCGGGCGACGGCGGCGTTGCCGTACGTACGTTGCAAGTCGTCCAGGGAGCCGGGCGGGGCGGAGACCGGGGCGGCCGGAAGCGTGGCGGGGGCGCGAACGGTGCCTTCCGGACCGGTGCGTTCGTGGTCGCGGCCGGGGCCTGGGCCGGGGCCGGAATGGGGGCCGGGGCCGTCGTTCCGGCGGGACTTCGGGGTGTACCGCATGGAGGAATCCATTCGCACGAGATCGCTTGCACCGCCTCGGAACGCGACTCTGCCGCAGGAACCGGCGGGAGGAAAGGACGGAACGGGCAGACCGCGGGCCAACCCCGGCCGTTCACAGGGGCGTTAGTGCGGCGACGGGCGCGGGTCCGGTCGTACGGGAAACTCGTCGAAACAGTCGTCCGGGCGCGGCCGTGAACGGGGCCTTCCCGGCCCCGGCGAGGTGCTCCGGCCCGATGGGGGACGCGTCCCGGAGCCCTGGGCCGCCGCTGCCCCGCGCGGGCTTCTCCGGGGCGTGCGGCAGCCCGGTGGGGCTCGGTGAAACACCTCGTGACCTGCACTTTTGGCTCGGCCGTTCCTAGAATTGGCCTCGGTCGAAAGGGGGGCCGGATGGACCGGACCGTACGCACCGTCGAGGACGTTCTCACGCTCCTGGACGGACTGTTCGAAGCCGAAGCCGAGACCGAAACTTGCCCCGAGCCCGGGGCCGGTCGTCTGGCGACCGGTGACGGCAAGGACTTCTGGGACCGCTTCTACGCCGACCGGTCCGGCCCGGCCCCGTTCTTCGTACCGAAGCCGGACGAGAATCTGGCCGCCCATGTGGAGCGCGGCCTGCTCGCTCCCGGCCGCGCCCTCGACCTGGGGTGCGGGCCGGGCCGCAACGCCCTGTACCTCGCCTCGAACGGCTTCGAGGTGGACGCGCTCGACCTCTCCCCGGTGGCCGTCGCCTGGGCGAAGGACCGGGCCCGGGAGGCCGGGGCCGACATCCGCTTCCTCTGTGGCAACGCCTTCACCCTCCCCGCCGACGTGCTGGACGGCCCGTACGACCTGGTCGTCGACTCCGGGTGCTTCCACCACCTGCCCCCGCACCGCCGCATCAGCTACCTACACCTCCTCGACCGCGTCCTGGCCCCCGGCGGCCATCTTGTCCTCAGCTGCTTCGCCGCCGGTGACGGGGGAATGGGATCGGAACTCCCCGACGCCGACTTCTACCGCGAACGCCGACTGCACGGCGGCCTCGCCTATTCGCCCGAGGCGCTGCGCCGGATCTTCTCCGGTCTGGAGGAGATCGAAATGCGCCGGATGCGCGAGGAGTCGGCCGAGTCACCGCTCTTCGGTGTGCCGTTCCTGTGGACCGCGCTGTTCCGTCGCGCCGCCGCCTAGCGACCCGGTCTGGTCCGAACCAGACCGGACCGAGCTGGTTGCCTCCCCAGGTGGGAGTGCAGAGAGGCAGGGGGAGCTGTGTACGTGTCGGGGCCCATTGGCGCCACCGGACCCGGAACTCGCCCTCGGCCCGCAGAGATCAAGACCAGGAGCCGCCCTACGGGCCTACCCGCACGGCGATGTCGCTGTGCGGGTAGACGGAAAAGTTGCCCCTGTAGTCGGCCGTTGCCGTTGCCGCGGCTGCGGTCCACGGGCCGATGCGAGGCACTTCAACGAGTTCTTTGATCAGGGTGTCCGGGGCGAGGATGGGCCACTGCTCGCCCCAGTCGAGGTACGTCGCGGCGGCGGCGGCGCGCAGCGCGGTGCGGTTGAACTCCGTGCCGGCAACGGTGAACTTGTCGGGTGAGATGCCGAGTACCGTCTCGGCGCTGGGAACTACGGAGAGTTCGCCGCCCGCCGTGTCGAACCGGCGCTCCTACGTGGAGCGGAACGCCTGGTGCTCCGGACGGTCTGCTCGGCACGCACGACCTGGCGGAGCACGGCGCCCACGATCGCTTCCCACAACGATGGATTGGTGAGCCGGACCACAGTGCCCAGTCGAACCAGTTCGGAGGCCGCAGTTCGGCTGGCCCGGGGCCGGTGGGCAGGCCGATCGGCGAGGTGTAAGCGAGAGGCGGAGGCTTGGCGGTGATGTCTTCACCGGCGACGATGCTCAGCCCGAGATGTTCGCGTCGGTGGTTCCAGGAAGTCAGTCAGGCCGTGCCGCCGTGCTCGACGAGTCGGGCGAGTTCTGCCGTCGGGGGAGGTGTCATGCGGGGTGCCTCGGCAAAGACCTGCGGACTCATAGGGCTGGCTCCGTTTGCGTACAGCCTTTGCTTGTGGTGGATCGGTACATGGAGTTCGACATGGCGCACGGGGCGTACGGTCCACTCCGCGACGGCCCCGCTCTCCATGGTCATGCTGAATCCGAGCGGAGCGCCGTTGTCGAGCGGCCCCCGAGACACCCCGCGGCGCGTGTCGACCTGTTCGGCCGCGCGTCTCGCGTCGCGCGGTGTCATCCCGAACGGCTTCGCGGCGTGGACCTACGCGCCGGAATGCCAGGATCGTGTTGTCGGGCGCGCACCACCTGCAGGGCCCGTACCGGTCCCCGTCGTCGCGCGTTCTCCGACGTGCACCGGACCGCGTCGAACAGGAACCCCGACGCGACGGTCCCCCGTCCAGGTATGGGGCCAACCCGCGGCGTTGTCCCGTTGACGCGCACTGAGTATTGTGCGTTCTGAAGTTGCTAGTCAGGGACTGGTGTGTGCCCGCGGTCTGTGTGCTCGTACTGGTAGCAGGCGGACGGCTTCGGCAAGGATCATCGGTCACTGGGCAACTTCGCGGATCGTCAGCACCAGTAGGGCCTTGACCAGAGTGATCGCTCACTTCGGTTGTCGACAGGTGAAGAAGCTCAGTGTCTCGGTCACCTGCTTTATCTCAGCCTGCCAGGGAACTCCATATTCGGCCGCGCGGTCCAGAGTTCGATTACAGGCGCTGATCTCCGGTCGCCTCAATCCAAGAAGTGCACCGTGGGTGAACCTCGAAGGGTGCGTCCTCGTGCGGGTGGCAAAACCGAGCCGCCCTAGCTGTCAGCCTTAAGAGCGGACTCGGCGACCCAAGCCGGTGAAACGGCCGAGGCAAACAGCCATCTGAGTCCTTTGTGGGGCGGGCCGGCGTATACCTGCCACGTATCCCCCCTGAGTGGTCGATTTGGTGCGGGGATTACGTACCACCAACACGTGTCAATGAGATCAGGTGGCGACCTTGCGTCCTCAAGTCGCTTTGTGTGCAACGGTTTACCGTTAATGTTGGCAACTCCGTGGCGAGGTGTCGGAGTGGGTATAAGGGCCTGGCCTTTGCCTGCGGATGAGGAAAGGCCGTCATGAGTTTCGGATTGCAGGGGAGCTGGGAATGAACGTGAGTGTTGTGATCACTGGGGCAGGTGTGGCGGATGAGCTGCGTCCCCTGCACGAGTGGCTGACAGTCGAGGAGGAACTCCGGGGCCGGGTACGGTTGATGCAATCGCCGCCGCCGACTGGCGCTCTCGGCGCGATCCCGGAGATGCTCACCATCGCCCTGGCCCCAGGCGGGGTGTCCGCGGTGCTGGCGAGCGCTGTCATCGCATGGATGCGGCACCGCACCGGCGAGGTCGCGTGCAAACTGACCCGGCCGGACGGGACGAGCGTAGAGGTCTCGGCTCAGCGGGTACGTGGAACGGATGTAGCAGAGGTACGGGAACTGGTCGCCGAGTTGGCCAGGACGCTGGAGGGCGATCCCAACTCGGTCGTGGCTGATGAGGCCGATCCGGCTGTATCGCCTCGATCGCAATCTTGATGACCAGCCTGAGTGCGCCCGGAACTCGGGTGCTTCTGATCGGCACCAGCTCCCACAGCGAGACATCCGGCCTGCCGCCGGTGCCGGCGGTGATGGGCACCTTGGCCGATCTGGGGCAGGTGCTGGTCGAGCGCTGCGGACTGGCTGAGGAAAACCTGCGAGTGGTCCGCGACCCGGCAAATCCGACCGAGTTGGGGATTGCCATCGCTGAGGAGGCCGAGCTTGCTGAGGGAGTGCTGTGGATCTACTACGTGGGCCACGGGCTGGTCAACCCCGCTGGCGAACTGTATCTGGCCACCGTCGCCACTGATGCCCGCCCGGGCCGGGTGGCATACACCGCGCTGGCCTACACGGCGTTGCGTGGATCCCTGCTCGAAACTCGGGCCCGGTCCATCATCGTTGTACTCGACTGCTGCTTTTCGGGGAGGGCCGTGGGTGTCCTGGGGAGCATCGAGGACCAGGAGGTGGACCTGGCTCGGGTCCACGGCGGGTACGTCCTGGCCGCGGCAGCCCGGGATGAGCTGGCGCTGGCCACGCCAGGCGCCCCTCACACCGCCTTCACCGGTGAGTTCATCCGTCTGCTCTCCGATGGCGACCCGGAAGGCCCGCAACAGCTGACGCTACGACAGGCCTATCGCTACCTGGACCGAACGCTGCCCGTGCGAGGCTTTCCGCGTCCCCGCCACCGTGCGAGCGAGTGGATCGACGACTTGGTGTTGTGTCCGAACCCTGCCTACCGGCCGCCGCTTCTGTCGCCCGCGCCGGAACGAGCGCGGGAGGATTCGATACCTCAAACGTGCCCCTATCCGGGCCTGGCCGCGTTCACTCCCAGCCAGGCACAGTGGTTCTTCGGCCGGGAGCATGTGATTACCGAGCTCGCCGGAAGGCTGGCTGGGTGTATGGACACAACCGACCCGTTGGTCCTCACGGGCCCCTCCGGGGCCGGCAAGTCCTCCGTGCTGGCCGCAGGTCTGCTGTCCGCTCTGAGTAAGGGGGTAATGCCGATGCCGGGGGCCAGAACATGGCCGCACCTGCTCATGACCCCTACCGAGCACCCGTTGGCCGAACTGACCAGCCGTCTGGAGCGGCTGGCCGGCGTGCCGAGTGCATCGCTGCGCGAAGAGCTCGACAGTGACCCAGCTCGACTCGCCTCCGTCATCCGCGAGATGCTTCGCGCTCGAGCTGGCCGGACGACGATCACCGGGTCGCGTCTGGTGCTGGTGGTGGACCAATTCGAGGAAGTTTTTACCCAGTGCGTGGACAGACGTGAGCGCCAGCTGTTCATCAGTGCCCTGTGCGCCGCCGCCAGTGGTGGTGGTGATGAGCCGTCCGCACTGGTGGTCCTGGGACTGCGGTCAGATTTCCACGACCATTGTGCCACCTACCCTGAACTGCGGCGCGCTGTGCGCAACACTCCCCTCTTCCTCGGGCCGATGACCGCCCCGGAACTGCGTGAGGCCATCGCCGAGCCTGCTCGAATCGCCGGACTGGAATTGCAACCAGGGCTGGTTGAGATTCTGCTGCGCGATCTCGGTGTCGATGACACAGGGCAAGGCTCCGACCCGGAGTATCTGCCGCTCCTGTCTCATGCCTTGCGCGCCACATGGCAACGTCGCGAGGGTCGCTCACTGACTGTGGCCGGTTACGTGGCCACTGGCTATGTCCGAAACTCAGTCGAAAACACCTCCGAGGCGATCTACAGTCACTTTAATTCCGCCGAACGGCAGGCAGCCCGATCCTTGCTGCTGAGCTTGGTCCACATCGGTGAAGGCACCCAGGACTCCCGGCGTCGAGCCAATCGCATCCAGCTACTTCACGACTCGACCCATCCGGAGACCGTGGATGAAGTTCTGGAAAAGCTGGTCGAAGCCCAATTGGTCACCATCGAGGCGGGAACTGCCTACATCACCCATGAGGCGTTGCTTCACGCCTGGCCACGGTTGCGTCAGTGGATCGACGACGATCGGTCCGGAATGCGTATCCATCAACAGCTTGCCCAGGACGCCGATGCATGGGACAGGGACGGGCGAAACCCCTCCCATCTGTATCGTGGGTCCACTCTCGGTCTTGCCCAGGAATGGGTCACCAGCTCCACCCGGCACAGTCACCCCACCGCCCTGCAGCGGAAGTTCCTGAACGCCGGCGCCCAAGCAGTCCGGCGGCGCAACAAGATGCTGGGGCTGCCTGTTGTCGCCCTGAGCTCAGCTCTGCTGATCACGGCCGGCTGGCTCGTGAGTGGCGGGGACCAGAGCGGCGGGGACCACAGCGAGGGTGATCGGTGGCGGGTCTCGCACCCTCTGCTGCGTATCGGCGTTGCGAGGGATCAGCCGGGCATGAGCATGTATGAGGAGAAGACGAAAAGCTTGTCGGGCTTCGAAGTCGATATGGCCCGAGCAATTGCTCGAAATATGGGGTACGGCAATCGTGAGGTCGAATTCTCCCCTGTGACGAGTGAGAGTCGGAGCGCCTACGTGGAAACGGGAAGGGTCGACTTCGTCATCGCTTCATACAGCATCACGGATGACCGCAAGGCGACCTCCCTCGACTTCGCGGGCCCGTACTACATACCGAGTGGGGGTTTCCTGGTCGGCGCGAAGCCGACCAAGTACACGATCGACGACTCCAGTGACCTGCGTCGCCTGCACGTGAATGTATGCACCGCACGTGGCTCGACGTACGAGACGGCGCTGCCGAAGCAGGGATTCACCATGGCGAAAGCACAGCCCCTCACCGACCAGGATTGCCTGGACAGACTGCTGGATCCGGCTTCCGACGTCTACGCGATGGCCTCGGACGACATCGCCGTTGCCGGGTACGAGAGGGCCAATCCGAGCAAGGTGCGACGACTGGATAGCATCCCTGGCGCAGGGGGCTACGGCGTGGCCATGCGTTCCGAGACGCCGGCCTTGAAGAACGAGGTGTGCTCGGCACTCAAAGATATTGTGTCTGGCGGTGACTGGGAGAAGATGTTCAGGAAGAACCTGACCGCTTTGACGGGGGCCAAGAATCCGCCAAATCCTGCTGACCTGACGGAGTGCGAGAGCTGATTCCGAGTTTGGTGTGAAGAAGAGCAGCCCTTGCGCCGAGGGCTCTGGTGGACTTGCCTGCACCGCCCGTCGCTGTCGAGCGCTTCCTTGAACTACCTCGCCGATCTGATACGCGTCCATCTGAAGAAGATCGGCTCACAGTGGCGGGTTCCATGAAATTCGCCGCCCTTGTGCTGGCGGTACTGTGCTGCGACCAGCAGCCGGGCAACCTTGCTGACGGCAACGGAATACACCACACCACCGTCTCCTGATTGGTGCGTGAGGCCGTCGGCTTGTTCGCTGTCCGTGCCCCACGCCTGGACCGCGCGCTGATGAAGATCCCCCGGAAGGGAAGCGGAGTCGTCCTGGACGAGACCTCGATCCTCACGCGGCGACCTGCTACAAGGTCGCCCGGAAGCTTCCGTTGACCTGGGGCCAGAAACAGTCCAACGGGGCCCTCGCAGGCTTCCGGGCCCGGTCGAGCGCCAAGTAGGCCGGCGACACATCGCGGTGGGCGCGGCCCGGTCGGGCGTGAAGGGCTGCGGGTGGGCCGGGCGTGCCCTGGCGGGGCGCTCGCGGATCGTCTTCACGCCCTGGCGGGACTGCCCCCGGCGCGGGCGGCCGAGGCTGCCCGGTCGGCCTGGTTCGGGGCCCTGCGGTGCCCCGGTCAGGTGGGGGCGGCGGGCAGGGGCGGTCCGCTCAGCCGAGGCCGTGCTTCTCGCGTGCGGCCTCGGTCAGCTCCTCCATGAGGCGTTCCGGGTCGACCTCGTACTCGGTGTCGTCCAGGGCGTCGTAGTCCCGGGTGCTCAGGGGGAGGCCCAGTGCGGTGAGGTCGGCCGCGAGTCGCGCGAAGGCGATGCGCTCGTCGGGCTCGTCCTGGTAGGCGGCCCGGTCGGCGGCGGCACCCTCGGCCAGGGTGCGGCCGGCCGGTCTCCAGAAGCTGAACTCGGTGTCCAGCTCCACGAGGCGCCAGGGACGGTCCGCGGGCTCGCCGGGATGGAGCCAGTAGCCGAGCCACCCCTTTCCGCCCTTCGCCACGAGCTTCACGTGTCCGGCCATCTCCGCGGCGGCGGCGTTGACGGCCCGCAGCTCCGGGTCCGCGAGTTCCTGCGGGGTCAGGTAGCTGGTGTCCAGGAGTGGGTGGACCTCGCCCGGCTCGAAGAATTCGAGGCCGAGAAGGCGGGCGAGGTCGGTGCGGCCCTCCCACTGCGCGATCAGCAGCACACGCAGGTCGTCCGGGATTGGGCGGCCGTCCAGCCGGTCGCGGGAGAAGGCGGCGAGCCGTTCGTCGTACATGCGCTCTCTCCGGGGCCGGGGCGGGATTCCAGCGCCAACGTAACAGCGGGGTCCGACAACGAACTGCCCGGGGGAGTGACCTGGATCACTGTTGAGGTTGACCCGAGGTCAGGGCGGACGCTTCTCGTACCGGAAGCCGCGAGGGACGCGGCGGATGCGTACGAGGGAGTGGTCGCGATGTCCAACAGCCTGTCGAATCAGTGCCGTCCGGAGCTTCAGGAGATCCTGGAGGAGATCGTCGAGTCCGGGATCACCGGGATCACGCTGCGGGTGCGGGACGCGCGGGGCGAGTGGACCGGCAGTGCCGGAGTGGGCCGGTTGGGCGGGGACGAGAAGCCACCGGTCGACGGGTACGTGCGGATCGGCAGCAACACCAAGACGTTCACCGCCGCCCTGGTGCTGGCGCTCGTCGCGGAGGGCCGGATCGGGCTGGACGACCCGGTCGGCGGGCGGCTGCCGGAGTTCGACGTGGACCCGAGGGTCACGGTGCGGATGCTGTTGCAGCACACCAGCGGGATCTTCAACTTCACCGGCGAGTACTACGAGGACGGCACCGTCGTCCCCGGCATCCCCGCCACCACCGCCGGCAAGGAGTGGGTGGACAACCGCTTCACCACGTACCCGCCGCAGGACCTGGTGCGCCTCGCCCTGTCGAAGCCGGCGCGGTTCGAGCCGGGCGAGGGGTGGAGCTACTCCAACACCAACTACGTGCTGGCCCGGCTGCTGATCGAGAAGGTCACCGGCCGTCCGGTCGCCGAGGAGATGCGGCGGCTGATCACGGAACCGCTCGGCCTCTCCGGCACCACGGCCCCCAGCACCGAGCCGGACATCGCCGAACCGCACGCGCACGCCTACTACCGGTACGAGGAGGACGGCGTGGAGCACACGGTCGACGTCACCCGCCTCAACCCCTCCTGGATCTCCAGCGGCGGCGACATGATCTCGACCTCCCGGGACCTGGAGACGTTCCTCCGCGCGCTGGTGACCGGCAGGCTCCTGCCCGCGGAGCTGCTGGCCGAAATGTGCGCGCCGCGCCCCACGCCCGCCCCCGGGATGGGTTACGGACTCGGGGTCTTCGTGCAGGACCTCGGCGACGGCTCCACCGTCATCACCCACAACGGCGGCGCCGCCGGACACGCGGCGCTGATGTACGCCACCCCGGACGGCTCCACCACCCTGACCGGCACGCTCAACTACGTGGACGACGCGACGCTCTCCCTGGCCCTGCCCTTCCAGCGGGCGACGCAGCGGCTCGTCGACGCGGTGTTCGGTGCCGGACGGACCGGTGCCGCCGGGCGGCCGGACGCGTGAACGCCGGGGCAGAGGAGTTCCCTTCGGCCGGGGCGTCGCGTAGAAAGCGGACCGGAGCCGCGCCGATCCCGGCGTGGCCGGGTCCGGGTACGAGGCAGGCTGGACGGATGAACAACGGGGTCACGATCGGGCAGGCGGCGGAGTTCGTCGGCGTCACGGTGAAGACGGTGCGGCACTACCACAAGCTCGGCCTGGTGAAGGAGCCCGACCGCGACGGCTCCGGCTACCGGCGTTACGGGTCGGCCGAGTTGCTGCGGCTGGTGCAGGCCCGGACCCTGGCCGCCGCCGGGGTGCCGCTGGCCGAGGTCGGGGAGCTGCTCGACGCCGACGCCGACCGGTTCGCCGCCGCGCTCACGGATGTGGAACGCCAACTGACCGAGAAGATAGACGAGTTGACCGCGCGTCGGGACACGTTGAGTCGGCTCGCCGACGGCGACCGGGCGCTGCTGCCCGAGCGGGCGGTGGCGCTGCTGGAGCGGATGTCCGATCTCGGCTTCGACGAGGAGGAGGCCGCGGCGGCCCGGGAGGGGCTGGTGCTGGCGAGGGCGCTGGTGCCCGAGGGGTTCGACGAGCATCTGGCCCGCGTCGAACGCGCCCTGGGGAATGCCGCGTTCGTCGAGTTGAGCAAGCGGGCCGCCGAGTCCGTCGGCTGGGCGCCCGACGATCCCCGGGTCGAGGAGGTGGCCGTCGCGCTGGCCGACCACTACCTCGCCCACCCCGAGCAGTTGGAGATCGTGACCGGGCTCCAGGCCCGTACCGAGGCCGCGACCCGGTACGAGATGGTCGCCCGGCACGGCGAGGAGGCCCCGGGGGCGGCTCGGCTGGCCGCGCTCGTCGAGGCCAGGCTCCGCGCCGCCGGAGTCCGCATCCCGGGGCCGCGGCCCCGCTGACCTGGGCCCTTCCGCTCACTCAATGCGGTCGGGTCAGGTCGGGTCGGGTCGTTCCGGGGTCAGCGGTAGCTGCCGAAGCGTTCCGTGACGGCCGGCAACCGGTCGGCGGCCAGGGCGTGGGCGGCGGCCCGGGGGGTGGTGCCCTCGGCCTCGGCGCGGGTGAGCATCCGGTCGACCAGGGTGCGCATCGACCGGCGGACGTACGCGAACGCCTCGTCGGCGTCGGCGCCTATGTCGCCGAAGAGCGTCCACCACCACCAGGCGTTCGTACCGGAGTTGACGACGACGTCCGGCAGGACGGTGATGCCCCGCGCGGCCAGCAGCGCCTCGGCCTCGGGCAGCACCGGCATGTTGGCCGCCTCCACGATCCAGCGGGCGGTGATCCCGGCCTGGTTGGCGGTGTCGACGGCGTAGCTGACGGCGGCCGGGACCAGGACGTCGGCGTCGGCGGTCAGCCAGGCGTCGGGCGGCAGCTCGCGGTCCCCGGGGCGGAGCGCGGCCCGGTCCACCGTGCCGTGCCCGTCGCGGGCGGCGAGCAGCGCCTCGACGTCCAGGCCGTCCGGGTTGGCGACGGTGCCCTTGATGTCGGCGACGGCGACGACGCGCAGCCCGGCGCGGGCCAGGAAGCGGGCGGTGGCGCCGCCCATGGTGCCGAGCCCCTGCACCGCGACGCGGGTGCCGGAGTACGGGACGCCCGCCCGGTCCAGCGCCGTGAGCGCCGATTCGGCGACCCCGCAGCCGCCCACCAACTCGTCCAGCCCGATGCCGTCCACCTCGATGGTGAAGGCGTCGGCGAGGCGCTGCCGGGCCGCCTCCTCGTCGTCCAGGAGCGGGTAGACCGCCTGGACGGAGGAGACCAGGCCCGCCTCGGCGGCGGCCCGGTCCACCAGGTCCTGGGTGAGGCCGAGATCCTCGCCGGTGGTCCAGAAGTGCTCGACGTACGGGCGGACGGCGCGCAGGTAGCGGACCAGGACGCCGTACGCGGCGGGGTCGCGCGGGTCGCAGTCGATGCCGCCCTTGGCGCCGCCCAGCGGGATGTAGCGGGCGGCCGGGTCGTAGTGCAGCAGCTCCTTCATCGTCATGCCGCGGGCCAGTCCGGCGACCTCCTCCAGGGTGCAGCCGGCCCGCATCCGCAGGCCGCCGCTGGAGACGCCGCGCACCAGGCGGTCGATGACCAGGTGCCCCCGGTGCCCGGTCTCCTGGTCGGTCCAGGTGAGGGAGACCAGCGGGGCGTTGGCGGTGGACGGGGTCATCGGGAGGGCTCCTCGGGGACGGTGATGAGGGTGGGGCCCTGGGTGTCCAGGGCGTGGCGCAGCGCCTCGGCGAGCGCCTCGGGGGAGTCGGCCCGTACGCCGTGGCCGCCGTAGGCGCGGGCCAGCGCGGGCAGGTCGACGGGCGGGAGGTCGACGGCGGTGGGGCGGTCGCCGCGGGCCGCCATCTCGTCGCGGATCTCGCCGTAGCCGCCGTTGTCGAAGACCACGACGGGCAGCGGGAGGCCCAGTTGTACGGCGGTGGCCAGTTCCTGCACGGAGAACTGGAGGCCGCCGTCGCCGCTGAGCGCGACCACCGTCCGGTCCGGGTCGGCCGCCTTCGCGCCGATCGCGGCGGGCAGCGCGTAGCCGAGCGTGCCGAAGCCCGTCGGGTGGAGGTAGCGGCCCTCCGGGCCGACCGGCAGGTGCGGGAGCGCGCCGTTGTAGCAGCACTGGGCGCTGTCGGAGGTCAGGACCGTGTCGGCGGGGAGCACGGACCGCATCGCCGCCAGGTACGGCAGCAGGTGGCCGTCCAACTCCCTTGTTGCGGCGTCCCGTTCGGCGCGGAGGGCGGCGACGGTGCGGTGTGCCCCGGCCCTTCCGGGAGGAGCGGGCAGGGCGGGCAGGGCGGCGAGGAGGGCGCGCAGGGTGGGGCGGGCGTCGCCCACCAGCGGGATGCCGGCGGGCAGCCCCGCGTACATCTGCGCCGGGTCGAGGTCGGCCCGTACCAGTGTGCCGCCGAGCGCGGGCGGCGACGTCCACAGGTCGGACTCGGCGAGCTCCGTGCCGACGGCGAGCACCACGTCCCGCTCCGCGAGCCAGCGCTGGACGGCCGGGCTGTGCAGCGAGACGCCGAGCGCGAGCGGATGGCTCTCGGGGACGATGCCCTTGCCGTTGGCCGAGGTCACCACGGGGGCGTCCAGCAGCTCGGCCAGGCGCAGGCACTCGGCGGCGGCCCCGCGCGCCCCGCCGCCCAGCACGATCCCGGGCCGGTCGGCCGCCCACAGCGCCCCGGCGGCCTCCGCGACCGCTCGGGGGTCCGCCGCGACGGGCGGTACCGGCGGGGCGGTGCGCACCGGCCCGGCCGGTTCGGCGGCGGTGAGCAGGTCCAGCGGGACCTCGATGTGCACCGGCCGGGGGCGTCGCGTCCGGAAGAGGGTGAAGGCGCGGGCCACGGCCACGCCGATCTCCTCGACGGAGGAGACCCGGTGGCTGACGGCGGCGACGCCCCGCAGCGCCTCGGTCTGGCTGCGGGTCTCGTGCAGCAGCCCGGTGGACTGCCGGGGGTGGCGCAGCGGCATGCCGGGGGAGACCACGAGCAGCGGGACGCTGTCGGAGTACGCCTGGCCGACGGCGGCCGCGATGTTCAGCAGGGCCGGGCCGGTGGTGGTGAGCGCCACCCCGGGCCGCCCGCTGGCCCGGGCGTACGCGTCGGCCGCGTACCCCGCGCCCTGTTCGTGGCGGGGATTGATGTGCTCGATCCGGTGGGCGGCCAGATGCCGGTAGATCTCCAGGTTGTGCGTGCCGGGGATGCCGAAGATCCGGGTCACGCCGTGCGCGGCGAGCGCTCTGACCAGGGCTTCCCCGCCGGTGATCGGGGTGGTGGGGGCGGGGGGACCGGACGGGGCGGGTGCGGGCACGGCACGGACTCCTTACTGAATGAAGGGTCAGTATCGAGAGCGTGGGCCCGGCCTGTCAATGTGCCGGGTACTGAATGTGCGTTCAATCCGGGAGGGTGGTTCGCGCGTACCACGACCGGACGAGGGCCGCCACCCGGTTGCGTACGCCGGTGGAATGGTCGGCGGTGTCCGCGGGGCGAGCCACCTCCGGCGGCCGGGGCGAATCCCTACCTTGCCCGGCATGAGGCTGAGACATTTCGGATCCCGGACCAGAGGCCGTGGCCGTGGTCGGGGGCAGAGCAGGCTGGGACGCTGGGCCGTGGGCGGGCTCGGTGTGCTCGGGATGGTGGCGGCCGGTCTGGGGCTGCCCGCGCAGTCGGCCACGGCCCAGCCCTCGGGCGTACCCCTGGTGAACGAGACCTTCACCGGGGCCACCGCGGACCCGGAGTTCGAGGGATTCGGGCCCGCCTGCCTGACCGGCGCCCCCGAGGCCCCGGCACCCGGCCCCGGCACCCACCCGCTCACCGGGTGCCCGGCCGGAGCCACCGGTCCCGTACCGCCGGACAACGCTGCCCCGCACGGCTACCTCCGGCTGACCGACGCCTCCCAGGACCAGTCCGCCGCGGTGCTCTACAACCACGCCCTCCCCGCCAACCAGGGCCTGGTCACCAGCTTCGACCAGTGGCAGTACGGCGCCACCACCAACCCCCCGGCCGACGGCATCTCGTTCTTCCTCATCGACGGCGCCGCCTCGCTGACCGCTCCCGGGGCCTTCGGCGGCAGCCTCGGCTACGCGCAGAAGCTGCCCAGCAACGACCCGTCCCAGCCCTTCCTGCCGGGTGTCAACCACGGCTACCTCGGGGTCGGCCTCGACGTGCTCGGCAACTACTTCGGCGACTGGGAACGCCGGGGCACCGGCTGCGCCAACCGCTCCCCGTCCGGCACCGCCTTCTACATCCCGGCGCCCGGCGAGAACATGGTGACCCTGCGCGGGCCGGGCAACGGCACCGAGGGCTACTGCTTCCTGGACGCCACGACCAGCAACTTCTCCACCACCGGCCCCTGGCCCTCCACCCTGCCGGGCCGCCTCCAGGGCCCGACGACCACGCTCCCGGCGGGCGTCACCCCGCAGGAGGCCGAGGCCCTGCTGGAGCCGTCCCGCCGCACGGTGACCGTCGAGATCTCCCCGGCGCCGAACCCGGTCGTCACCGTCGCGATCGACTTCCACGACGGCAACGGCAGCCGCCAGGTGCTCTCCACCCCGGCGCCCCAGCCGGTGCCCAGCACCTACAAGTTCGGCTTCGCCGCGTCGACCGGTGACTTCACCGACGTCCACCTCATCCGGAACGTCAGTGTCCACGCGGCCGCGCCGCTGCCCCAGCTCAACCTGGTCAAGCAGGTCTCCCAGGAACCGCCGCTGGAACTGCCGCTGACCCCCGGTACGGAGGTGCCGTACGAGTACGTGGTCACCAACAGCGGCGGGGTGCCGCTGACCGATGTGACCGTGGCCGACGACCGGGTCACCGGGATCAGCTGTCCGCGGACCACGCTCGCCGTGGGCGCGTCGATGACCTGCACCGGCACGTACACCGTCACCGCCGCGGACGCCGCGGCCGGAGAGGTCACCAACCGGGCGACCGCGCACGGCCGGGCCGACGACACCCCCGTCGTATCACCCCCGGACGAGGTCACCCTGCCGGTGCAGAGGGGCCCCGGCATCCGGCTGGAGAAGTCGGTCGACGACACCCGGGTGTACGAGGTCGGCGACGAGGTGACCTACACGTACACCGTCACCAACATCGGCCCGACCGGGCTGACCGGCGTCTCCGTCAGCGACGACCGGGTGACCGGGGTGACCTGCGGGACGACCACGCTCGCCCCGGCCGGGCAGCCCGGTGACAGCACCACCTGCACCGGCACCTACCGGATCACCGACGCCGACGCGGCCGACGAGTCGGTCACCAACACCGCCACCGCGCACGGCCGCTCCGACGGCACCGCCGTGGAGTCGGAGCCGGACCGGGCCACCGTGCTGGTCGCCTCCGAACTGTCCCTGGGGCTCACCAAGTCGGTTGACGACAGCCGGGTCTACCGGCCGGGCGACCACGTGACGTACACGTACACCGTCACCAACACCAGCAATGTGCCGCTGACCAACATCGCGGTCACCGACGACCTCGTGCCGGATGTGACCTGCGAGGCGACCACGCTCGCCCCCGGCGCCTCCACCACCTGCACCGGTACGTACACCGTCACCCGGGCGGACGCGGAGCGCGGGCAGATCGTCAACGTGGCCGACGCGCGCGGACAGTTCGGCCGCACCGAGGTGCAGTCGGAGCCCGACGACGCCACCGTGCGCACCGAGCAGGAGGCCGTGCTCTCGCTGCACCTGACGAAGAAGGTGGACACCTCGCGCACCTACAAGGTGGGCGACGAGGTGACGTACACCTACACCGTCACCAACACCGGCAACCAGGAGCTGACCGGCGTCTCGGTCAGTGATGACCGGGTGACCGGGGTGACCTGCGAGGCGACCACGCTCGCCCCCGGCGCCTCCACGACCTGCACCGGTACGTACACCGTCACCCGGGCGGACGCGGTACGCGGCGAGGTGGTCAACACCGCGGTGGCCTCGGCACGGAACGGCGCCGTGGTGTCCAACACGGACCAGGCCCGCATCAACGTCCAGAAGAAGCCGTGCGAGGGCAAGGAGTGCAAGCCCAAGCCGTGCCACGGCAAGGACTGCAAGCCGAAGCCGAAGCCCTGCCACCAGAAGAGTCACTGCCACGCCTGACCCGCCGGACCACGGGCACCCGCCACCACCCAGGTGGCGGGTGCCTCCGCGTGTGCGGTCAGTGGCGGCCGGCGAGCCGGTCCGCGAACTTCGCGACCGGGTCCGTACCGGCCCTCGGCGAGGCCAGTTCGCGGCGGTCGGCGGCGCGGTAGGCGGCGTACATGCCGTGCACGCCGATCCACCGGAAGGGCTCCGGCTCCCAGCGGCGGACCTTGTGTCCGACCCAGGGGAGGGTGGTCAGCTCGGTGGGGCCGGACTGGCCGGAGTCCTGCTGGACCAGGTCGCGCAGGGTGCGGGCGGCGAGGTTGGTGGTGGCGACGCCGGAGCCGACGTAACCGCCCGCCCAGCCGAGCCCGGTGGAACGGTCCAGGGTGACGGTGGCGCACCAGTCGCGCGGGACGCCGAGCACCCCCGACCAGGCGTGGTCGATGCGGGCGCCCGCGGCGGCGGGGAAGAAGCGGACCAGGATGTCGCGGAGCGCCTCGATGGTGGCGGGCTGGGTGCGGCCGTCGTTGTCCGTGCCGGAGCCGTAGCGGTAGGGCACGCCCCGGCCGCCGAGCGCGATCCGGTCGTCGGCGGTGCGCTGGGCGTACATGTAGGCGTGCGCCATGTCGCCGAGGGTCTCGCGGCCCTCCCAGCCGATGGTGTCCCAGACCGATCGCGGCAGCGGCTCGGTGGCGATCATCGAGGAGTTCATGGGCAGCCAGGTGCGCCGCTGGCCCTTGAGGTTCGCGGTGAACCCCTCGGTGCAGCGCAGGATGTACGGGGCGCGGACGGTGCCGTACGGGGTGCGGGCGTGCTTGGGGGTGATCTCGGTGACCGGGGTCGACTCGTGGACGGTGACGCCGAGCGCCTCGACGGTGGCGGCCAACCCTTGGACCAGCTTGACCGGGTGCAGCCGGGCGCCGTGCGGGGTCCAGCTGGAGCCGACCGCCCCGGCCACGTTGACACGTTCGCAGGTCTCCCGGGCCCCGCGCAGCACCCGGTCCGTCTCGCCGAAGGCGATCTCCACGGAGTGGAAGTCCTTGAGCCGGGCCAGCTGGGCCGGGGTGTAGGCGACCTCCAGGACACCGCCCTGGTGGATGTCGGCGTCGATGCCCTCCTCGGCGGCGACCCGTACGACCTCGTCGACCGTCTCGTTCATCGCCTGCTGGAGGCGGACGGCGGCCTCGTGACCGTGCAGTTTCGCGTAGCGGTCGCGGCCCGCGATGCCGTTGTACAGCCAGCCGCCGTTGCGCCCGGAGGCGCCGTAGCCGCAGAACTTGGCTTCGAGGACGGTGATGTTGAGGAAGGGGACGGCCTTCTTGAGGTAGTAGGCCGTCCACAGCCCGGTGTATCCGCCGCCGACGATGCAGACGTCCGCGGTGGAGTCGCCGGGCAGGGGTTCCCGGCCGAGGGGGACGCCCTGGTCCGCGTACCAGAACGATATGCCGCCGTTTACGGTGCTGACGGTGCTCATGTTGACCCTGCTCTGTCCGGTAGGGAGCCCTCGTGGCTCTCGGGCGGGACGTTACTGCGCGGGGAGGGGTTTCGTCCCCTGCCGGAGCGGGTGAGCGGGTAGCAGGCGAGGCCGATGAGCGCGGCGCAGAAGTGGCCGAGGTCGGTGAAGGTCCGGCTGGTGATGAGCGGGACGCCGTAGAAGACGAGGACGGCGAAGGCGTACACGTACCGCCAGGGCGCCGGGACGCGGTACGTGAGGACGGCGACCACTCCCGCGAGCGCGTAGCTGACCCCCACGTCCAGTGTGTCGGCGGCGGACGGCACCACCTGCCCGTGCCGGATCCCCCAGGCCAGCACCCCCTCGCTGGCGAGCGTGGCGAGCACATGCGCGAGGACGACGACGGCGAACCAGCGCAGGGTGCCGAGCCAGCGTTCGGCGGTCGCGTGGAAGACGGTGTAGAGGAAGGCGTACGGCAGCCAGTGGCCGCCGTCGATCCAGAGGGCGCTGGTGAACAGGACGCGGACCGGGTCGTGGCTCAGCTCGTGGATGTTGGTGGAGCGCTGCCGCAGGAAGTCCTCCTCGAAGTCCGGTGACATGAAGTGGACGAGGACCGTGGTGACGAAGAGCGCGGCCAGCCAGACGTAGGTGCCGGGCGCGCTGCGGATCCAGGAGCCGGTGCTGCGGAGCCACCGGCCGGCGGTGGAGCGGCGCCGGGTGGGCGGTGCGGGGCTGCTCGGGGTCATATCCGATTGACGCACGGCCCCGGGACCGGCGGCGTGACCGACATCCCGGAGGACGGGGGCGGAGGAAGCGGGCGGCGGTCGTCTGCTTACCCTGCCCCCATGATCCGTACCGCTGTTCCCGCAGATGTCCCCGCCATCCACACGATGATCCGTGAGCTGGCCGAGTACGAGAAGGCCCCGCACGAGGCGCGGGCCACCGAGGAGCAGCTGCACGAGGCGCTGTTCGGCGACCGGCCCGCCGCGTACGCGCACATCGCCGAGGCGGAGGACGGCGAGCCGGTCGGCTTCGCGCTGTGGTTCCTGAACTTCTCCACCTGGCGCGGGGTGCACGGCATCTACCTGGAGGACCTGTACGTACGCCCGGAGCGGCGCGGCGGCGGCCACGGGAAGGCGCTGCTGACCGAGCTGGCACGGATCTGCGTGGAGCGCGGCTACCAGCGCCTGGAGTGGTCGGTGCTGGACTGGAACGCCCCGTCCATCGCCTTCTACGAGTCGCTGGGCGCACGGCCGCAGGACGGGTGGACGGTGTACCGGATGACGGACGCGGCCCTGGCGGAGCTGGGCGGGCGGTAGCTCCGGGGGCGTTGTCGGTGGGGTGCGCCAGGATGGGGGCATGGCACGGAGCAGCGGGAAGACGGCGAAGCGGACCATCGCGGCGGCACGGCGGCCGGAGGTGCGGCTGCCGCCGCTCGTTCCGTACGACGGCGCGGGGCTGGAGCCGGACGGTGACTACGACGGGGTGCGGTTCGCGGCGACGGACCTCTCGGACGGGTCGGGCCGGGGCGCCCGGTTCATGGACTGCGCCCTGGACGGCTGCGCACTGGACCGTACGGGGCTGGCCAGGGCCCGGTTCATCGACTCGGTGCTGACCGGGGTACGGGGCGTGGGCACCGATCTCGCGGGGGCCTCGCTGCGCGACGTGGAAGTGGTGGACGCCCGGCTGGGCGGGGTGCAGCTGCACGGTGCGGTGCTGGAGCGGGTGCTGGTGCGCGGCGGGAAGATCGACTACCTGAATCTGCGCGAGGCCCGGCTCACGGACGTCGTGTTCGAGGGCTGTGTGCTCTCCGAGCCGGATTTCGGGGGCGCGCGGCTGGTCCGGGTGGAGTTCCGCGACTGTGTGCTGAGACGGGCCGACTTCAGCTCCGCGCGGATGGAGGCGGTGGATCTGCGGGCGGCCGCGGAGCTGGACATCGCGCGCGGGGTGGACCGGCTGGCGGGTGCGGTGATCAGCCCGGTGCAGCTGATGGAGCTGGCCCCCGCGTTCGCGGCGCAGATCGGGGTGCGGGTGGAGGCGTAGAGGCGCTCGGATCAGATACGGGGGAAGCGGGCCTGGAGGTCCCAGATGACGGGGTTGTCGGCGAGCCCTTCGTGCAGGTCGGAGAGGTCGGCGATCAGGTCGTGCAGGAAGTCGCGGGCCTCGCGGCGCAGCAGCGAGTGGCCGAAGGTGAGCGGGGGCTCGTCGCCGGGCATCCAGTCCGCCTCGATGTCGACCCAGCCGAAGCGGCGCTCGAAGAACATCAGGTCGGACGACTCGGTGAAGTCCAGCTCGGCCTGCTGCCGCCGGTGCGAGCGGCTGCCCCGCGGGTCCTGGTCGATCCGCTCGACGATGTCGCACAGCGCCCACGCGAAGTCGAGCACCGGCACCCATCCCCAGGCTGTGGACAGCTCCCGGTCCTCCTTGGTGTCCGCGAGGTAGACGTCACCGCAGAACAGGTCGTGCCGCAGCGCGTGGACGTCCGCGCGGCGGTAGTCGGTCTGCGGCGGGTCGGGGAAGCGCCGGGAGAGGGAGTAGCCGATGTCGAGCATGTCTCGATGGTGTCATGCCGGAAGCACCGTCAACGCCGGGGCGGTCGATGCGCTCGATCCGGTGAATGGTCGGGGAATTCCTGTTCTGGCATATGCCAGGCACATAGTTTTTGCGCATGGTCAGTTCACCCCATGAAGCACAGCATCGGATTTTCCAGGAGAATCCGACGCTGTTCACCAGCGCTTTCGAGGCGCTGGGCGTGCCCTTCCCGGAACCGGTCGCCGTGTCCCTCATGGACACGGACCTGACCGAGATGTGTCCCGTCGAACGGCACGTCGACACACTGCTGCGGATCGATGTCGTGGGTGGCGGATGCTACGTGCTGGCGATCGAGGCGCAGGGACGTAAGGACCCGGAGAAGCGGAGCAGCTGGGCGTACTACCTCGCCCACCTGTACGCGAAGTTCCGCTACCCGCCGGTGCTGCTGGTCGTCTGCCGGGACAAGGCGACCGCCGAATGGGCGGCCGAGCCGATCCGTATCGGACTGGAGAAGCATCCGAGCCTCGCCGTGTTCCCGCTGGTCCTGGGCCCGCACAACGTTCCCGTCGTGACGGACGCGGCGCGCGCCGCCGCCGACATCCCCATGGCGGTGTTCTCTGCGATCACACATGGTAACGATCAGGACATCGCTGCCATACTGGAAGCCCTCGCCGTGGCCCTCAGAGCCACGGACGCCGATTCCGCGGCGATCTTCGCCGAATTCACCGAGGCGGGGTTGGGAGACACCCAGGCCCGCGAGATCTGGAGGAATTTGATGAGCACGAGCCTCAGCCACTTCCGCGGGATCGTCGCCGAGAGCTTCCGCGACGAAGGGCGCGAAGAAGGGCGCGAAGAAGGGCGCGAGGAAGGCATCGCGAAGGAGCGTTCCCTGAGCGTGCTGCGGATGCTGGACCGTCGGGGCGTGGCCGTGAGCGAGGCCGACCGGGAGCGCATCGGCGCGTGCCGGGACCTGGCCACGCTCGATCTCTGGGTCGACCGGGCGTTCACGGTGAAGACGACCGACGACCTCTTCGACCAGGGCTGACGACCAGGATCACGGGGGATCACGGCAGCAGGCGCTGCTCCTTGGCGACGGCGACGGCGCCCGCGCGGGTGTCGACGCCGAGCTTGTCGTAGATCCGGCCCAGGTGGGTCTTGACCGTGGCTTCGCTGATGAACAGGGCCCGGGCGATCTCGCGGTTGCCCAGGCCCTGGGAGAGCTGGGCCAGGATGTCCAGCTCGCGATCGGTGAGGGTGGGCAGCGGCTTGCGCATCCGGGCCATGACCCGGCTCGCCACCGGTGGGGAGAGCGTCGTACGGCCCTGGGCGGCGGAGCGGATCGCGGCGAAGAGCTCCTCGGGGCGCTCGGCCTTCAGCAGATAGCCGGTGGCGCCCGCCTCGATGGCCCGGGTGATGTCGGCGTCGGTGTCGTACGTGGTGAGGACCAGGACGTGGACGCCGGTGGAGGAGATCCGGCGGGTGGCCTCGACCCCGTCGATGTCCGCGCCGAGCTGGAGGTCCATCAGGACGACGTCCGGGGTGAGCTTGGCGGCCAGGGCGACGGCCTCCTCGCCGCTGCCGGCCTCGCCGACGACCTCGATGTCCGGTTCGCTGCCGAGGAGGGCGAGCAGTCCGGCGCGGACGACGACGTGGTCGTCGCAGAGCAGGATGCGTACGGGCGGCGTCGCGGTCATCGGGGGTCCTTCGCGGCGGTGGGCGGGGTGACGGGGGCGAGCGGAATGGCGGCGGAGAGCACCGTACCCTCGCCCGGCACCGACTCGACGGTCAGCGTGCCGCCGAGCTGGCCCAGCCGGGCCCGGATCGCGGGCAGCCCGTGACCGCGCACGCTGCCGGGGGTCCGGGTGGCCCCGGTGGGGGTGAAGCCCCGCCCGTTGTCGGCGATGTCGAGGACGACCCGGTCGTCGAGGTGGGTCAGGGTCAGCGCGGCCTCCGTGGCGTGCGCGTGCTCCTTCACGTTGGCGAGCGCCCCCTGCGCGATCCGGAGCAGGGCGGACTGCGTCCGGTCGGGCAGCGGGGAGTGCCGCTCGCCCTCCACGTGGCAGCGGACGGTGAGCCGCCCCTGCGCCTGTGCCGTCTCCCGGGCGGCCAGCGCGTGCAGGGCCGCCTCCAGCCCGCCGCCCTCCGCGAGATCGGTGGGGGCCAGGTCGTGGACGAAGCGGCGGGCCTCGGCGAGATTGCGCTCCGCGATGCCGGTGGCCGTACGGACGTGACGGCGGGCGGTCGCCGGGTCGGCGTCCCAGGTGCGGTCGGCGGCCTGGAGCAGCATCTGCTGGCTGGACAGCCCCTGGGCCAGGGTGTCGTGGATCTCCATCGAGAGCCGCTGCCGCTCCGCGAGGGTGCCCTCGCGGCGCTCGGTGGCGGCCAGCTCGCGGCGGGTGCGCAGCAGGTCGTCGATGAGTTCCCGCTGCCGTTCGGAGAGCTCGCGCTGGTACTCGGCCTGGCGCCGCATGTGGACGAAGACCGCCGTCGCGATCACCGCCACGGCGGGCGGGGCCAGGACCAGGTTCGGGTCGAACCCCTGGGCCAGGCGCAGCTGCGCCGCGACGACGAACAGGGTGAGCAGTACGACGAGCGCGAGCGCGGCGCGCGGCGGAAGGATGCGCAGCCCGGTGAAGAAGAGCGGCACCGCGCACCACGCGAAGCTCGGCGCGAGGACGACCACCACCATCCACACGGCGACCAGCACGCCCAGCCACACCAGCGATCGCGGCGTCGGACGCGTTCCGAGCACCGGCCCGAGCACGTACAGCACGGCGAGCGCGAGGGAGAGCGCGATGATCCACGGGGTGCGGGCCTCGCCGGGGTGGCGCAGCAGGAAGCGGGTGAGCGAGGCGCCGAGCAGCAGGAAGAACGCGGCGTGCATGAGGAGCGTGAGCCACCGGGCGCCCGGATCGTAGCCCTGTGCCGCCCCGGCAGCCGCTCCCCGCCCCGCACCGGCAGACGTTCCCCGCCCCGCACCGGCGGCCGTTTCCGTACCGGTCGTGGAGTGAAAGCCGTCCGCGGCCCGTCCCGCGCCGGTGCCAGTGCCGGTGCCGGATGCCGATGGGCTGGACCGGTGCTTCACCTCGTACCTCTCGCTCCCCGGGTCAGGGCTCCGGCCGACCCACCTGGGTACGGTCGTGATCTGCACGGATACCGCCATGGTCACCCCGGTCCGGCGCCCCCGCATCAACCGTTCGGCCGATGGGGCCGTCGACCGTCCCGGGCGCGGCGTCGAGCCGGTCCGTCGACCGTACGGGACCGGGGGCGGCCGGAGCATGGAGGACAGAGCCGGACCCGCTGGCCGAATCCGAGGAGTCGTTCACCATGAAGAAGCTGTCGCTGCGCGCCCGTGTCCTGACCGGTGTCGCCGCCGCCGCCGTCGTCGCCGGTACGGTCGGGGCCGCCTCCGCCAGTGCCTCCGCCCCGGCCGCCGCCCCCGCCGCCGCCGTCAAGACCGACACCAAGAACGGCAACCTCCAGGAGAGCACGCACCTGACGCTGGAGGCGGCGTCGAGGGCCGCGCAGGCGACGCTGGACGCGGCGAAGAAGGAGAACCAGCGGGTCTCGGTCGCCGTCGTCGACCGCAACGGGAACACCATCCTGACCCTGCGCGGCGACGGTGCCGGTCCCCAGGCCTACGAGTCGGCGGTGAAGAAGGCGTACACCGCCGTCTCCTGGAACGCCCCCACCTCCGAGCTGGCCAAGCGCCTGGCCAACGCCCCCACCCTGAAGGACATCCCGGGCACCCTCTTCCTCGCCGGCGGTGCCCCGGTCACCGCCAAGGGCGCCCCGATCGCCGCCATCGGCGTCGCCGGAGCCCCCTCCGGCGACCTCGACGAGAAGTTCGCCCAGGCCGGCGTCGCCGCGCTGGGCAAGTAACCGCCGGACAGACGGAGCGACAGGTCCGACGGGACCGACAGGACCGACAGGAGAGACACGGGGATGAACGCCCTCGATCAGGAACTGCTCGACGCCGCGCGCACCGGTCACCCCGACCGGGTGCGGGCCGCGATCGAGGGCGGCGCCCGCGTCGACTGCCGCGACGAGGAGCTGCGCACCCCGCTGCTCCTCGCGGTCCACGGCGACCACGTCGAGGCGGCCCGGCTGCTGGTCGCGGCGGGTGCGGACCCCGACGCGCAGGACACGCGCGAGGAGAGCCCCTGGCTGGCGACCGGGGTGACCGGCAGCGTCCGGATGCTGCACGTCCTCCTGCCGGCCGGTCCCGACCTGACGCTCCGCAACCGCTTCGGCGGCATCGCGCTCATCCCGGCGAGCGAGCGGGGCCACGCCGCGTACGTGCGGGAGCTGCTGCGGCTCACCGACATCGACGTCGACCACGTCAACCGGCTCGGCTGGACAGCCCTGCTGGAAGCGGTGATCCTCGGCGACGGCGGCCGGGCCCACCAGGAGATCGTCGAGCTGCTGCTGGCCGCCGGTGCCGATGCCGGTCTGCCGGATGCCGACGGGACGAGCGCCTTGGAGCACGCGGAGCGCCGCGGCTTCGCGGAGATCGCCGCCCTGCTGCGGGGTGCCCGGTGAAGGCGCGCCACGCCCTGGTCACGCTCCTCGCGGCCGCGGCCCTGGCGGGCTGCGCGGGCGGTACGCCGGAGACGTCCCGTACGCCGGAAAGCGCGCCGGGGCGTGGTTCGGCCAGCCCGTCACCCCTCCCGTCGGCGAAGGCCACCCCGCACGGCACCCTGCTCGTCGCGGACTTCGGCTCCACCACCGTGACCTTCGTCGACCCGGACCCGGCGCACCGCCGCCACACCCTCGGCTCCGTCGAGGTCGGCACCGCCCCGTACGGCCTGGTCGTCGGCGAGGACGGGCTGGCCTGGGTGGCGACGGCCGAGGGCGTCGCGGTCGTCGACACCGAGAAGCGCACCCGCCTCGCCCGGATCCCGTACCGGACGCGGACCGGGCCCGTCACCACCGGCGAGTACCGGGGCGGCGGCATGGGCATCGCGCTCGCCCCCGACGGGTCGCGGGTCTACGTCGGCGTCAACGTGCCCGGCCGCACGGGCGTGCTGGAGATCATCGACACCGCCACCCGCGAGGTCACCGGCACCGTCCCGGTCGGCCGCCGCCCCTTCGACGTGGACGTCGCGCCCGACGGCACCGAGGTGTACGCCACCGGCCACGACTCCTTCGACGTCACCGCGGTCGACCCGGACACCCGCCGGACCCGGCGCTTCGAGGTCGCCCCGTACGGGACCGAGGGCGGCCTCGGCTCCTGGCTGAAGCCGCACTACGCCGTCGTGCGCCCCTCGGACGGCAGGCTGCTGCTTCCCTTCGAGGGTGAACGGCTGGTCGTCCTCGACCCGCGCACCGGGCGCTCCGCCATCCAGCGGATGACCGCCGACACCCACCAGCACGGCGCGACGCTCGCCCCGGACGGCACCCTGCTCGTCGTCGGCACCGGCCCGATCGTCTCCGGCGACCGGGGCCCCTCGCTGACCGTCCGCGCCCCCGACGGCACCGAACGCGTCGTACCGCTGCCCGGACCGCACGAGGACGTCACGGTCACCGACGACAGTCGCACGGCGTACGTCACCGGCGGCTTCACCCGCGACGGCTACCGCGACGCCATCACCGTCGTCGACCTCACGGGCCGCGAGCGCCCGTTCGAGATCGCCGCCGGCGCCCGCCCGCTCGGGATCGCCGTCCTCTGAACCGCCGGACCGGTCACCGGGCATTACCGCTGAAAAGCCGTAACCAGCCCCTAGGATCGCGGGGGTGAACCACCGAACACCGGTACGCCGCACTGTGCTCGTCACCCTCGCCCTGCTGGTGCTGGTGACGAGCACCGGCTGCTCCGGGGGTGTCGAGGGCCGGCCGGGTGCCGCCGGGGCGGGCGATCCGTTCTTCCCGAAGCTCGGCAACGGCGGCTACGACGTCACCCACTACGACCTCGCGCTCGACATCGACCCGGCCGCCCACCGGCTGCGCGGCACGGCCACCCTCACGGCCCGCGCCACCCGGGACCTCAGCGCCTTCCACCTCGACCTCCTCGGGCTCACCGTGGAGTCCGCGACGGTCGACGGCCGACCCGCCGCCGTCAGCCGGGCGGGGCAGAAGCTGACGCTTCGACCGGACGCCGGGGTCCGGCTGAGCGAGGGGCACACCTTCCGCACGGTGATCCGCTACGCGGGCTCGCCGCGCCCCCTCACCGACCCGGACGGCTCGCGGGAGGGCTGGCTGTGGACGGCGGACGGGGCGGTCGCGCTCGGCGAACCGGCCGGGTCGATGACCTGGTTCCCCGGCAACGACCACCCGAGCGACAAGGCGTCGTACGACATCGCGGTCACCGTCCCGAAGGGGCTGACGGCGGTCTCCAACGGAGAACCGGCGCCCCCCGTCACCTCGGCGGGCCGGACCACCTACCGCTGGCACGTCGGCGAGCCGATGGCGAGCTATCTGGCGACCGTCGCCGTCGGCCACTTCGAGACGAAGGACACGAAGAAGTCGAAGGAGGCGGGCGGCATCGAGGTGTTCACCGCGGCGGACCGGACAGTGGCGGCGGACAGCGCGCCGGTCCTCGCCCGGGTACCGGAGATCGTGGCGTGGGCGGCGCGCCGTTTCGGCCCGTACCCGTTCGCCTCCACCGGTGCGATCGTCGGCCGCACCGGGGACGCCGGTTACGCGCTGGAGACCCAGAACCGGCCGTTCTTCCCGGGGCCGCCAAGCCCCCGGCTGCTGGTCCACGAGATGGCCCACCAGTGGTTCGGCGACTCCGTCACCCCCGCGAGCTGGCGGGACACCTGGCTCAACGAGGGGTTCGCCACCTACGCGGAATGGCTGTGGGCGGCCGACAAGGAGGGCGTCCCGGTCGGGGACAGCTTCGACGCCGCGTTCCGGAAGGACGTCAACTGGGCCTTCCCGCCCGCCGATCCGCCGACCGCCGCGGACATCCTTGAGCCCCCGGTGTACGGGCGCGGGGCGATGGTCGTCCACGAGATCCGCAGGGCGGTGGGCGACGACACCCGGTTCTTCGCCCTGCTCAAGGGCTGGACCGGCGCCCACCGGTACGGCAACGCGTCGACCGCCGACTTCACCGCCTACGTGGAGAGGGCGACCGGCCGCGACCTGAGCGCGCTGTGGAAGACCTGGCTGTACGGCAGGAGCCGGCCCGCCCCGCAGGGCTGACCGGCTCCCGTCACCGCTGGCCGGTGCGCGGTACTACTTCACGTTGACGCCGTCCCAGGCCGCTTCCACGGCCGCCAGCTCCTCGCTGTCCGCCCCGTACAGGTCGGTCGCCGCCTCCTTGGTCGCCTCACGGGCGCCCGCGTAGTCGGTGGAGGAGGTCATGTACTCGGAGAGCGCCTTGTACCAGATCTGGACGGCCTTGTCCCGGCCGATGCCGGTGACCGTGGAGCCGTCGGCGGTCGGCGAGTCGTAGTCGACGCCGTTGATGGTCTTCGCGCCGCTGCCCTCGGACAGCAGGTAGAAGAAGTGGTTGGCGACGCCGGAGGAGTAGTGCACGTCGAGGTCGCCGACGTTGCTGTCCCAGTAGTCGGCCGAGCCGCCGTCCTTGCTCGGCTCGTCCATGTAGCGCAGCGGGGTGCCGTCGCCGTTGATGTCGATCTTCTCGCCGATGAGGTAGTCGCCGACATCGGTGCTGTTGTCGGCGGCGAACTCCACGGAGGTGCCGAGGATGTCGCTGGTCGCCTCGTTGAGGCCGCCGGACTCGCCGTAGTAGTCCAGGTTGGCGGTGGACGAGGTCAGGCCGTGGCTCATCTCGTGGCCCGCGACGTCGAGGGCGGTCAGCGCGCTCTTGTTGTCGGCGCCGTCGCCGTACGTCATGCAGAAGCAGCTGTCGTCCCAGAAGGCGTTGACGTAGGAGTCGCCGTAGTGGACCCGGGAGTAGGCGGCCTTGCCGTCACCGGCGATGCCGTCGCGGCCGAACGCCGACTTGTAGAAGTCCCAGGTCTGCGCGGCGCCGTAGGCGGCGTCGGCGGCGGCGGTCCGGCGGTCGTTGCCAGTGCCGTCGCCCCAGGTGTCGGTGGTGTTGGTGACCAGGGAGCCGGTGCCGCTCTCGCCCTGGTTCAGGTCGTACGTTTTGTGGCCGCCGCGGTCGTTGTCGGTCAGCTCGTAGGAGGAGCCGTTCTGCGTGGTCGACAGCTCCACGTCGCCGCTGTACTGGCTGTGGCCGACCCCGGTCTCGACCGCCTCGTAGCTGCGGAGGACCTTGCCGGTGGTGGCGTCGGTGATGGTGTGCACCCGGCTCGGCGTGCCGTCCTTCTGCACCCCGGTCTTCACGGTCTCCAGAGCGAGGACCGGCTTGCCGGAGTTGGCCCAGATCACCGTGCGGGCGGCGGCCGCGGTCTTGATCTTCGGGGTGGTGGAGGCCACCGATATCCGGGCCTTGGTCGCCTTGGTGACGCCCTTGAGCTTGCCGTTGGCGGCGGTGTGGGTGACGAGGTCGCCGCCGAGCACCGGCAGACCGTCGTAGGTGCGCTCGTAACGGGTGTGGACGGTGCCGTCCGCATCCTTGATCACATCGCGGGCGACCAGCTTCTCCTTGCCGCCGAGCCCGAGCGAGTCGGCGGTCGAGGCGGCGTCGCTCTGCGCGGACATGATGGCGGCGGTGCGCTTCGCGGCCGTGTTCGCGCTGAACGGGACGGCGCTGCGGGTGACCGAGGGGCCGTCACCGGAGGTGGTGGGGGCGGCCGTTGCCGCGCCGGTCTGTACGCCGACGACGACCATCGCGGCCACGGCGGCCAGGGCTGCGGCGCGACGGGTGTGCTTGTGGAGGGTCATGCGCTCTCCGATGCTCGTTCCGTGGGGGGTTACGAGCCGAGAGCGTGCCACCGAATGAGCGACATTGACCGTGTGCCAACAAATACCTCACATTTATTTGACTACTTCTTGTCCGAATGGAATACACAAGTGTTCGTTAATCGGCGGGAGTTGGCCATACTCGGCCAGGAATAGCGGCGGGTTCGGCCGGCCCCGGTCGAGCACGAAACCTGCGGGCAGGCGCGGACACGCACGAGCCCCCGGCCGCGGGCAGCGGCCGGGGGCTCGTGCGGAGCAGACACGCCCGGGTCAGGGCGTCGTGCGCCGGAGCTCAGGCAGGTGGGCTCAGATGTTGACGCCGAAGTCCTGCGCGATGCCGCGCAGGCCGGAGGCGTAGCCCTGACCGACGGCGCGGAACTTCCACTCCGCACCGTTGCGGTACAGCTCGCCGAAGACCATGGCGGTCTCGGTGGCGGCGTCCTCGCTCAGGTCGTAGCGGGCGATCTCGACGCCGCCGGCCTGGTTGATGATGCGGATGAACGCGTTGCGCACCTGGCCGAAGTTCTGGCTGCGGTTCTCGGCGTCGTAGATCGAGACCGGGAACACGATCTTGTCGACCTCGGCCGGCAGGCCCGCCAGGTTGACGTTGATCTGCTCGTCGTCGCCCTCGCCCTGGCCGGTGACGTTGTCACCGGTGTGGACGATGGTCTGGTCCGGCGTCGACTTGTTGTTGAAGAAGACGAAGTGGCCGTCGGAGACGACCTTCCCGGAGGCGTCGACCGCGATGGCCGAGGCGTCGAGGTCGAAGTCGGTACCGGTGGTGGTGCGGACGTCCCAGCCGAGGCCGACCGTGACGGCCGTCAGGCCGGGGGCCTCCTTGGTGAGGGAGACGTTGCCGCCCTTGGACAGGCTTACAGCCATGGGGAGTCCCTTTCATCATCACTCGCGGGCTTCGTGCCGTCACGAAGCTACCGTCACAGGCCATAACGCGGGCAAGGGACCAGGAGGTTCCTGATCCCTTTGCTTTCTTTACCGAAATCCCCGGCCGGACGTGCCACCTCCTGGGGAAAAGAAGGTGACGAACCCGCCGTGGAGCGGGGACCATGGGTGTCATGTCCGGGCCCTATGTCATCCGCGGTTCGGTCTCCCTGCCGGAGGCCGAGCTCATGTGGCGTTTCTCCAGGTCCTCCGGGCCCGGCGGCCAGCACGTCAACACCAGCGACTCCCAGGTCGAGCTCCGCTTCGACCTCGCGGCGACCGAAGCGCTCCCCGAGGTGTGGAAGGAGCGGGCGCTCCAGCGGCTGGAGGGCCGACTGGTGGGCGGGGTGATCGCGGTACGGGCCTCCGAGCACCGCTCCCAGTGGCGCAACCGCGAGACGGCGCTCGTCCGGCTGGCCTCCCTGCTCGCCGAGGCGACGGCCCCGCCGCCCCGCCCGCGCCGCAAGACCCGTATCCCCCGGGGGATCAACGAACGCCGGCTCCGCGAGAAGAAGCAGCGCGGCGAGACCAAGCGCGGCCGCTCCGGCCGCGACTGGTGACGGGGCGCCCCTCTCCTCCACGGCCGGGGCGGTCCGCCGCCGTGTGACCGGGGCGACCCCCTACTTCAGGTGCCGGTACTGCCCCCGGAAGTACATCAGTGGCGCCCCGCCGCCCCCGGAGGGCAGCTTCGCGCCCAGCACCCGGCCGATCACCAGCGTGTGATCACCGGCCACCACCCGCTGTTCGGTCCGGCACTCCAGCGTGGCCAGCGCACCGTCGATCAGGGGCGCCGCGGTGATCGGCCCCCGGGCACAGTCGAGCTCCTCGAACAGCAGCCGGTCGCTGATCCGGCCCTTCATCGAGAACCGCCCGGCGATGTGCCGCTGGTCCTCGGCGAGCACGGACACCGCCCACAGCGGCTGCTCGTCCAGCAGGTCGTCCATCCGGGAACCATTGCGGAGGCTGACCATCACCAGCGGCGGGTCCAGTGAGACCGACATGAAGGCGGTCGCCGTCATCCCGGCGTCCTCGCCGCGTCCGTCCTCGTCCAGTGGCGGCTCCTGGGCGGTGACCAGCACGACGCCGGCGGCCAGCCGGGCGAGGGCGGCACGGAACTCATCGTTGCTCACCCCCTCAGCATGGGGGACGGGCCGGGGGCGCGGGGTGGAGGTCATCGTCTGGGACACACCGGCACGCTAGCCGCGGAGCGAGAGCCTCCGCATCGGGCCATGGGACCAGCCTGGTCCTAGGACCAGGCGTCCCCGTGCGACCCGGACGGTCGCCCCCGCCCGCCGCGGACGCCCCCGTGCCGTCGTTGCAACGTCCGGATTTGCGTTCGGCAAAAGAACGGGGCGAATTCACCCACCACCCCCGATTCTTTACCATCTCTTGTGACTTGAGTCACAGAGTGCGTTTTTCGTTGACCCTGTGTACCGATGGCACAGCTCACTGTGATTCAGTTGCGATGACACTGCGGTTAGTACGTCGATATGAAACCTGGAGTGCTGTCGAGGTCTCGGGGAGTGCGAACGATGGAGGCCGAGTCGGAGCCGTACGTCCGCCTTGCGACGATGCGGCAGCTGCACCAGGCCGTGGCCGATCTCAACACGGCGCGGAGCCTGGCCGACACGCTGCAGACCGTGGCCGACGGAATCGTCACCGGTCTCGGCTACGAGCTGGCCTGTGTGAATCTGGTCCGCGCCGACGGTGACCTCGTCGTCGCCGCCTTCGCCGGGAACAGCGCGGCGGAGGCCCTGATCACCGGCCGGGTCGGCTCACGTGCCTCCTGGGAGCGCCGGCTGATGATGGGGCAGGCGTGGGACGAGCTCCGCTTCATACCGCACACCGACGGCTGGGTCCTCCTCGACGACGACGTTCCCCAGTGGCACACCGACGGGCCCGACCCCCGCTTCGAGGACGAGTGGCACCCCCAGGACCGCCTCTACGCCCCGATGTACACGACCGGCGGCGACCCCGATCTGCTGGGCGTCATATCCGTGGACCGGCCGCGCAACGGCCGCCGCCCCGGTGCCTGGGGCCGCGAAGCCCTCCAGATGTACGCCTCGCAGGCCGCCATTGCGATCGGCAACGCCCGGCTCAGAGCAAACATGCAGCGGGCCCTGGTCCGCCTCGAACGGGAACAGCAGGCGCTGCGGGCCAGCGAGGAGTCCTTCCGCCAGGCCTTCGAGTACGCGCCCAGCGGCATGGCCATCGCCGAGATGGGCGGCGACCAGCACGGCCGGCTGCTGCGCACCAACGACGCGCTGTGCCGGCTGCTCGGCCGCCCCGCCTCGGCGCTGCGCCGCTACTCCTTCGCCGACCTGGTCCACCCCGAGGACATCGGCACCCTCCTGCGGACCTCCGCCGAGGGGGGCAGGGCCGAGCTGCGGCTCGGGCGGCGGGACGGAACGTATCTCTGGGTCTCGCTGCGCAACTCCGTGGTCGCCGACACGGCGGACGGCCCCCGCTTCCTGCTCACCCACGTCGAGGACATAGAGGAGCGCAAGCGCCACGAGCTGCATCTCGCGCACCGCGCCTCGCACGACGCCCTCACCGGTCTGCCCAACAGCGCCGAGCTGCGTTCCCGGCTGGGCGCCCGGCTCTGCGAGCGCCCGGGCGCGGCCGGGGCGCTGGAGTCGCCGGACGCGGCCCACCGCGACCCCGACGACCGGGCGGGGCGCGGCTACGAGGTGGACCAGGCCCCCGGCGGCCCGTACGACCACCATGTGCACGTCGTGGCGCCCGACACCGGGCACGACGACGGGGCGAAGGGGCTGGCGGTCCTCTTCTGCGACCTCGACGGCTTCAAGTCGATCAACGACCGCTTCGGCCACCACACCGGCGACGCCGTGCTGATCGAGGTCGCCCGTCGGCTCACCACCGGCGTCCGCGACGGCGACACCGTGGCCCGGCTCGGCGGTGACGAGTTCGTGGTCCTCGCCGACGGGCTGGGCGAGGCGGACGCCGCGGACCTCGCCGTCCGGCTGCGGAACGCCATCATCCCGCCCATCCGGGTGGACGGCCGGGCGGTCCGGGTCGGGGCGAGCTTCGGCATCGGCTGGGCCGCCTGCGGGATGACCGCCGAGGAAGTCCTGCGCTCCGCCGACCAGCGGATGTACGTGGAGAAGCGGTCCCGCTCAAAGGTTCACCGCAGAGCCGGCTGAGGTTAACGGGGCGGCCGCTCCGGGGCCGTGCCGCCGCCCCGGCGGGGACGCGGCCGCGGTGGACGGCGATTCTTGGCCTGAGCCGTTCGGGGTAGGCTCGGCCGGTCGGCCACGGCTGGCACTATTCGGCGACGGCTGGCGAGATGGTGAGGAGTGACCCAGGGATGACGGCCGGGAACAACGGCGCAAACACGCCCGAGGACGACGATCCGTTCGGCTACCTGTACGAGGACGGACAGGCAGCGGGCGCCCAGCCGCCCCGGCAGGGCGGCTACGGCTACCCGCCGGTGGCACCGCAGCGCGGAGTGCCCCGGACGTCGTACAACCAGGTGCGTGCCGTCGGCGAGCGCCAGTACGGCCAGCAGCAGCCGTACGGCCAGCCGAACGCCCAGTACGCGGCGCCCGAGACGTACCCCGGAGCCCCGCCGCAGGGCGGCCAGGGCCGTCCCGGCGGCCCCGAGACCCCGGGCCGGGGCGGGCCGAACACCAAGGGCCTGCTGATCGGCGCGGTCGCGGTGGTTCTGGTCGTCCTCATCGGGATCGGCGCCGCGCTGCTCTCGGAGAAGAACAAGAAGGACGACAAAAAGAGCGAGGCGAACTCCTCCGCCGCCCCCGGCGGCCAGGTCGAGGAGTCCCCGAAGCCCGAGGAGTCCGCCAGCTCCGACGCCCCGGTCGAGCTGCCCAAGCAGGACGCGGCGACACTGAAGCTCGGCGGTTCGGCGGTGGTCAGCCAGTCGGTCAAGGGCGCGGAAGGCCCGAACGGTTCATATGTCACGGGCCTGAACGAGGTCGGGTCGTCCGTGACGTGGAACGCGGCGATGGAGAAGGAAGGCAAGTACCGCCTGACGGTGCGCTACGCGATTCCCGCCAAGGACGCCAATGCCACGCTGACAGTGAACGGGAAGCCGAATTCGCAGCCCATCGGCCTCAAGAACTTCATCCACTCGTCCGACTCGGACTGGGAAAAGAACTGGCAGACCACCTGGGCGCCGGTCGACCTGGTCAAGGGTGAGAACCAGGTCAGCATCTCGTGCCAAGAAGGGAATCAGTGCGACGTGATCCTGGACTGGTTGAAAGTCACCCCTGTGAACGGTTAGCCGTTCTCGGAACGGCGGACACGTGGATTCACGCGGTCGGTCCGTGTGTCCGCCGACCTTTCGCAACCTTGAGGGCTGTCCCGCTGTCGATCGCGGGGCAGCCCTTCAGCGACTTTGCCTCATCTCAACCACCCGGACTGGTCGACGCCAGACCTCGCCCCCCCCGTGACGGTGGAACTGGTGTTACCCGGCAGGCGTGACGCACCGCGTGCCGGGCTCAGCCCATCAGGGCCAGGAACCCGGCCACCGTGCCGGTCATCGCCTCGCGGCCCGGGGCGAGGTACTTGCGCGGGTCGACGCCGCTGGTGTGCTCGGCCAGGTACGCGCGGACCGCTCCGGTGAACGCGGTGTTCAGGGCGGTGCCCACGTTGATCTTGACCATGCCGGACGAGGTGACCGCCCGGCGGATCTCCGCGTCCGGGACGCCGCTGGAGCCGTGCAGCACCAGCGGCACCGGGACGGCCGCGCGCAGCCGCCCGATCAGCTCGTGGTCCAGGGCGGCGGTGCGCTCGGTCATGGCGTGCGAGGAGCCGACCGCCACGGCCAGCGCGTCCACCCCGGTCGCGCGCACGTACGCGGCGGCCTCGTCCGGGTCCGTGCGGACGCCGGGGGCGTGGGCGTCGAGCGGGGCCTCGCCCTCCTTGCCGCCGACCTTGCCCAGCTCGGCCTCGATCCAGATGCCGCGCTCGTGGCCCCAGGCCACCGCCTCGGCCGTGGCCCGCACGTTCTCCTCGTACGGCAGCCGGGACGCGTCGAACATGACGGAGCCGAAGCCCTCCGTGTGCGCCTGGTGGAGCAGCTCCACGGACTCGACGTGGTCGAGGTGGAGGGCGAGCGGGGCGCTCGACGTGCGGGCGACGGCGGCGGCCGCGGCGGCGATGCCGGAGAGCCGTCCGCCGTGGAACTTCACGGCGTTCTCGGATATCTGGAGGATCGCGGGCGCCCCGGCGCGCTCCGCCCCGGCGGCGATGGCCTCCGCGTGCTCCAGGGTGATGACGTTGAAGGCGGCGATTCCGCGTCCCCGGGCCTGGGCGGCGGAGACGAGTTCACCGGTGCTGACGAGCGGCATTGCGGACCTCTTGTTGCTTCCTCCGGACCGCGAGCGGGCGGGGTCCGGTACGGCGCGGCCCCTCAGGCCGCCGGTGCGTGTTCCTCGACGACGACGCGCGGCAGCAGCTCCTCGTACGCCGCGCGGTCGAAGTCACCGGCCGTGGGGGAGAGCACGGTCGCCGTCGACAGTGCCACCGCCCGCCGCAGCCGGTCCGGCCAGCTCAGCCCCTCGACGAGCCCGGACAGCAGCCCGGCCACCGCGGAGTCGCCCGCGCCGGTCGGATTGCCCCGGACGGGGGCGGGCGGCCGGGCCCGCCAGCTGCCCTCGGGGACGAGCGCGAGCAGCCCGTCCGGGCCGAGCGAGGCGATGACGCCGTGCGCGCCGCGCCGCCGGGCGTCGCGGGTGGCGCGGGCCGGTTCCTGTGCGCCGGTGAGCTGGGCCAGCTCCTCGGTGTTCGGCTTGATCAGGTCGGGGCGGGCGGCGATGCCGCGGCGCAGCGGTTCGCCGCTGGTGTCGAGGAGGACGGGGACCTTCGCGGCGCGGGCGGCCCGGACGAGTTCGGCGTACGCGCTGACGTGGATGCCGGGCGGCAGGCTGCCGCAGAGCGCGACGGCGTCGGCCCCGGGGAGCAGTTCCTCGTAGCGGCTCAGCAGGGCGGCCCATTCGTCGGCGGCTATCTGCGGGCCGGGTTCGTTGAGCTGGGTGGTGTCGCCGGTGGCCCGGTCGGCCACGGCGATGGTGCGGCGGGTGTTCCCGGCGACGGTGATCAGGGCGTCGGTGACCGGGGTGCTGTCGACCGGGGAGTCGGTGACCGGACCGCTGTCGACCAGGGCGTCGGTGACCGGGCCGGCGGCCGAGGGGGCCGCGGTGGCGAGCAGCTCGCGCAGGAGGGCGCCGGTGGGGCCGCCGGCGAAGCCGGTGACCACGGTGTCGTGGCCGAGCGCGGAGAGGACCCGGGCCACGTTGAGCCCTTTGCCGCCGGGCCGCTCGGACGTCTCGCGGACGCGGTGGCTGGTGTGCGGGACGAGCGCGGGCACGCTGTACGTCAGATCGAGCGCCGTGTTCAGTGTGACCGTCAGGATCACCGCGACCGCCTTCCTCCCACCCTGCTCCGAAGCGCGGAACCGGGGTGGAGCGCGCCTTCGTCGACCGATTCACCGGCTGTTTTCCAGGCGATCATGTCAAAGAGGCGGCGATCGGCCCAGACCTCCGGACCAACCGCCGCCTCTTTGTTACGTATTCGACGCGCCGTCAACAATGCGCGGTATCAGGCGATTTCGGGCTCTTTGATCCACTCGCCCTTGCGCATGACACCCCGGAGGACGAAGTTCTCGTCCAGCACCACCAGGTCGGCGTCCTTGCCCGGCTCCAGCGAGCCGACCCGGTCGTACACGCCGAGCAGCCGGGCCGGGTTGGCGGAGATGGACTGCACGACGTCCCCGACCGGGATCCGGTCGATGGTGACGGCCCGGTGGAACGCGGTGTCCAGGGTGAGCGTGGAGCCCGCGATCGAGTTGCCCTCGACCAGCCGGGCGACGCCGTCCTTGACCTCGACCGCGAGCGGGCCGAGCTGGTAGTGGCCGTCGCCGAAGCCGGCCGCGTCCATCGCGTCGGTGATCAGCGCGACGCGGTGGGCGCCCGCGTGGTGGTAGGCCAGCTCCAGGGCGGCGGGGTGCAGATGCGTACCGTCGTTGATCAGCTCGACGGTGATCCGCTCGTCCTCCAGCAGCGCCGCGATCGGGCCGGGCTCGCGGTGGGCGAGCGGCGGCATCGCGTTGTAGAGGTGGGTGGCGACGGTGGCGCCCGCGTCGATCGCCTCGACGGTCTGCTCGTACGTGGCGTCGGTGTGGCCGATCGCGGCGATCACGCCGTGCTCGGCGAGCAGCCGCACCGAGTCGATGCCGCCCGGCAGTTCGGTGGCGAGGGTGAACATCTTCGCCGTGCCGCGCGCCGCGTCCATCAGCTTGCGGACCTCGGCCGGGTCCGGGTGGCGCAGCAGGTTCTCGCTGTGCGCGCCCTTGCGGCAGGGCGAGATGAACGGTCCCTCGAAGTGGATGCCGGCCAGGTCGCCCTGTTCCACCAGCTCGGAGAGGACACCGGCCCGGTGGGCGAGGAAGTCCATCTCGCCGGTGACCGTGGAGGCGACCAGGGTGGTGGTGCCGTGCTCCCGGTGGGTGCGGATGCCGGTGAGGACCTCGTCCACGGTGCCGGAGGTGAAGGACGCGCCGCCACCGCCGTGGTTGTGCATGTCGACGAAGCCGGGCACCAGCCAGTGGCCGCTCAGGTCGAGGGTCCGGGCGTCCTGCGCCGCGCTGCCCGCGATCCGGGTGCCTTCGACGATCACCCGGCCGTTCTCGACGGTCCCGGTGGGAAGGACCACCCGGGCACCTGCGAGAACCGTGCTGTCTGCGCGTCCGGCCATCAGGCGGATACCTCCGTGGAGAGAAGATCCCAGGCGAGCAGCCCCGCGCCCAGGCATCCGGCGGTGTCCCCGAGGGCTGCCGGGACGATGTGGGGCAGCTTCTGGAACGTGACCCGTTCCTCGACGGCCGCACGGAGTGGTGTGAACAAGGTTTCCCCGGCCTCGGCGAGACCGCCACCGATGATGAGCGTGCGCGGGTCGAGCAGGGTCAGCGCGGTGACCAGCCCGGCGGCGAGCGCGTCCACCGCGTTCCGCCAGACCTCCACCGCCGCCGGGTCGCCGGACTCGACGGCCTTGGCGCAGTCCGCCGCGTCCGCCTCGGGGTCCCCGGAGGCGGCGGCCCAGGCGCGGCTCACGGCGGCGGCCGAGGCCAGGGTCTCCAGGCAGCCGCGCTGGCCGCAGCCGCAGTCGGGGCCGTCCGGGCGGACCACGATGTGCCCGATCTCGCCCGCGTATCCGTGCGCGCCCGCCTCGATCGTGCCGGCGATGCCGATGGCCCCGGCGATGCCGGTGCCCAGCGGGACGAAGAGGAAGCGGTCGGCATCCCGGCCGGCACCGATCCGGCCCTCGGCCAGCCCTCCGGTGCGTACGTCGTGGCCGAGCGCCACGGGAACGCCGCCGAGCCGCTCGCCGAGCAGGCTGCGCAGGGGGACGTCGCGCCAGCCCAGGTTGGCCGCGTAGACCGCGATCCCGTTCGCGGCGTCGACGATGCCGGGAACGGCCACCCCGGCTGCCACGGCGCTCTCGCCGAAGTGCTCCTCGCCGTACGCCCGAAGGTCGGCGGCGAAGCCGAGAATCGACTCCACGACCGCGTCGGCGCCGCGCTCGCGGCCGGTCGCCCGTCGCGCTTCGTGCAGCAGCGCGCCGTCGGCCCCGACCAGTGCGGCCTTCATTCCGGTGCCGCCCACATCGAGGGCGATGACGTGTTTCACGGGAAACAGTTTCGCCCGAGGATCGAAAAAGGTCTAGTCCACTAACCCGTTTTGTTGCGGATGCATACAAAATCACGGTCAAGGCGGGCGCCCCCTTCCGGCGGCAGCACCTGGTGACGTACCGGTCGCGTTGCGAAAGCGAGACCGCCGAAGGTGTAGACCTTCATGATCGACTGGTGCAGGATCGCTCCTCATCCAAGGACCCCGGCACCGGCACGGCCGGTGCCGACAACGCGATGGACGAGGACGGTCGGGGCTGTGCAACTGCGCTACCGGGTACTGACGGCGGTCGTCACCGCACTGGGCATGACGGCGGCGCTGGCCGGCTGCGGGGGCGGTGACGGGGACTCGGGAGACGTCACCCTCAAACTCGTCGCGGCCGACTACGGGACCGGCCCGGCCAACAGTTCCCAGAAGTACTGGGACAAGGTCGTCGAGGGCTTCGAGTCCACCCACCCGGGCATCAAGGTCGACGTCAGCATCCGCTCCTGGGACGACATCGACCGCGAGGTCGCCGAGATGGTGAAGAAGGGTCAGGCCCCCGACGTCGCTCAGGTCGCCTCCTACGCCGACTACGCCGCGGCCGGCAAGCTCTACCGGGCCGACCAGATGCTGTCCATACGTACCCAGGCCAACTTCCTGCCGCCACTCGCCGACGCGGGCAGCGTCACCCGCACCCAGTACGGACTGCCGTTCGTCGCCAGCACCCGGCTGCTCTTCTACAACAAGAAGCTCTTCGCCCAGGCGGGCCTCGCCGCCCCCCGGACCTGGGACGACATCCGCGCCGACGCGGCGGCGCTCGAGCAGCGCGGCGTGACGTACCCCTTCGCCCTGCCGCTCGGGCAGGAGGAGGCCCAGGCCGAGACCATGATGTGGCTGCTCGGCGGGGACGGCGGCTACACCGACGACAGCGGCTCGTACGACATCGACTCCACCGAGAACGTGACGACGTTCGAATGGCTGAAGACCAACCTCGTCGACCCCGGGCTCGTCGGCCCGCAGGCCCCCGGAAAACTCGACCGGCGCAAGGCGTTCGCCGCCTTCACCGAGGGCCGGGTCGGCATGCTGAACGGCCACCCGACGCTGATGCAGGAGGCCGCGCGCAAGGGCGTGTCGGTCGGCATGGTGCCGATGCCCGGACGGGACGGCCCCGGACGGAGCTCGCTGGGCGTGGCCGACTGGATCATGGGCTTCAAGCAGAACGGCCACCGCGTGCAGCTGGGCAAGTTCTTCGACTACCTGTTCACCGACAAGAACGTCATCGCCTTCGCCGACGAGTACGACATGCTCCCGGTCACCGACAGTGCCTCGGCGGCCATGGAGGCCGACCCGAAGTACGCGTCGCTGCGGAAGTTCCTGGCCGCGCTGCCGGACTCGCAGTTCTACCCGTACGGCAAGACCTCCTGGGCCCGGACCAGCGCCTCGCTCAAGGAGAACATGGGCCGGGCCGTCGAGCCGGGCGGCAGCCCGGAGAAGACACTGGGCCTGGTCGCCCGGGACGCGGCCGCGGCGGAGCGCGGGAAGTAGCGGGGACCGGCACGGGTGGCGGCCCGCCGGACGGGGGATAGGTTGGCTGATATGACCACCTCCGACCCCGGGCCCGACACCCCCGACGCCCTCTCCGAGCGCGACCGCGCCGTGCTGGCCGTCGAACGGCAGTCGTGGTCCGGCCCCGGGGCGAAGGAGCGGGCGATCCGCGAGCAGCTCGGCATCTCGCCCACCCGCTACTACCAACTGCTCAACGCCCTCCTCGACGACCGCCGCGCCCTGACGGAGGACCCGGTCACCGTCAACCGCCTCCGCCGGATCCGCGACGCCCGCCGCGCCCGCCGCTGAGCACCGGGCACGGTCTTCACGGAGAGGAAAGCGGCCGGCCCACCCAGGAACGAGCCCGGGAACGCGCCCCGGCCCCGAACCGGACCCCGCCCGGGAAGGTCCTTGGCCGACCGCCGCCCCCACCCCGTTCCCCGGCTATAGGCTCGCCCCATGGGCAGCAACCCGGAAGCACCCACCCCCGCATCCGCACCCACCCCCGCCCCGGACGGGACGCCCGCCGGGCTCCCGGTCCCGACCACCGGGGCCGGCCGAGAGGCCCTCGCCGCGATCCTCGCCCGCCCCGACCGTGCCGTGATCGCGCTCGACTTCGACGGCACCCTCGCCGACATCGTCCCGGACCCGGAGCAGGCCCGCGCCCACCCCGGCGCCGTACCGGCCCTCGCCGCGCTCGCCCCGAAGGTGGCCTCCGTCGCCGTGATCACCGGCCGCCCGGCCGGCGTCGCGGTGCGGCACGGCGGCTTCGCCGGGGTCCCCGGCCTCGACCACCTCGTCGTCCTCGGCCACTACGGCGCCGAGCGCTGGGACGCCGTCACCGGCACCGTCCACGCCCCCGCCCCGCACCCCGGCATCGCCGCCGTCCGCGCCGAACTCCCCGGCGTCCTGGACCGCTCCGGCTCCTGGCACGGCACCTGGACCGAGGAGAAGGGCCGGGCCATCGCCGTCCACACCCGCCGCGCCACCGACCCGCAGAGCGCGTTCGAAGCCCTGCGCGGGCCCCTGGGCGAGCTGGCCGCCCGGCACGGACTGGTCGTCGAGCCCGGCCGTCTGGTCCTGGAGCTGCGCCCGCCCGGCGTGGACAAGGGCGTGGCCCTCACCGAGTACCTCCGGGAGACCGGCGCCCGGTCCGTGCTCTTCGCGGGCGACGACCTCGGCGACCTCGCCGCCTACGCCGCGGTGGAGAAGCTCCGCGCCGACGGCCCCGACGCCGTCCCCGGACTCCTGATCTGCAGCGGCAGCGCGGAGGTCACCGAACTCTCCGACCGCGCCGACCTGCGCCTCGACGGCCCCGCAGGCGTCGTCGCCTTCCTCGCCCGACTGGCCGAAACCATCGGAACGACCAACAACCCCCGAGACACGCCCTAATCCCGCCGCAGCGCGTCCAACTGGTCGAGGAACCACTGCTGCGGCGGCAGCGCGACCGCCGCAGCGGCCAGGCGCTCGGTGCGCGCCGCCCGCTCGTCCTCGGCCATCGTCAGCGCCTCGTGCAGCGCCGTCGCCGTCGCCGACACGTCGTACGGATTCACCACGACCGCGTCGCCGCCCAGCTCCTCGTACGCCCCCGCCTCCCGGGACAGCACCAGCGCGCAGCCGTGGTCGGAGACGACCGGGATCTCCTTGGCGACCAGGTTCATGCCGTCGCGGATCGGGTTCACGAGCGCCACGTCCGCCAGTCGGTACGCGGCCAGCGAGCGGGCGAAGTCGTCCTCGACGTGCAGCACCACCGGCGTCCAGCCGGCCGTACCGAACTTCATGTTGATGTCGTCGGCGACCCGGCGCACCTCGGCCGTGTAGTCCTGGTACACCAGCAGGTCCTGCCGGGAGGGGTAGGCGAAGGCGATGTGGACGACGCGTTCGCGCCACTGGGGCCGCTCGGCCAGGAGTTCCCGGTACGCGAGCAGGCCGCGCACGATGTTCTTGGACAGCTCGGTCCGGTCCACCCGCACGATCGTCCTCCGGTCCGGGCCGACCTGCTCGCGCAACGCGGCCAGCCGCTCGTCCACGTCCGCCTCGTGGGCCCGGCGGCGCAGGAAGTCCCCGTCCGCGCCGAGCCCGTGCACGCCGATCCGGGTCTCGCCGGTGCCGCCCAGGATCCGGTTGCAGCAGTCGGTGAACGCGTCCGCCCAGCGCCGGGTCAGGAACGCCGCCCGGTCCGCGCCCAGGATGCCGCGCAGCAACTGCTCGGCGATGTCGTCGGGGAGCAGCCGGAAGTAGTCGACCGGCGCCCACGGCGTGTGCGAGAAGTGGCCGATGCGCAGATCGGGGCGGAGCGCGCGGAGCATGCCCGGCACCAGCGCCAGGTGGTAGTCCTGCACCAGTACGTCGGCGCCCTGCCCGGCCTCCTCGGCGAGCGCCTCGGCGAAGGCCCGGTTGTACCGCTCGAACGATGCCCACTGGTGCCGGAACTCCCGGTCGAAGACCGGCTCCGTCGGGGTCTGGTACAGCAGGTGGTGGATGAACCAGAGCACCGAGTTGGCGATGCCGTTGTACGCGTCGGCGTAGGTGACCGCGTCGATGTCGAGCATCCGCACACCCGGCTCGCCCACCCCGCGCCGGACCGCCTCCCGGTCCCCGTCGCCCAGCGCCGCGCACACCCACAGCTTGTCGTCGACGGCGCTCAGCCCGGACACCAGCCCGCCGCCGCCCCGTCTCGCGGCGAGCGAGCCGTCGTGCTCCCGGGTGTACGAGACCGGGCCGCGGTTGGACGCGACGAGCACCCGGGCACCGGCCGGGGGACCGTCGGCCGGGGCGTCGTCGGGCCGGGCGGTGGGACGGGAATCGCGCGCGGAGACCATGTTGCGGAATCTAGCCCGATCGCGAACCGCCCAAACGTGCGAAATCAGGCCGCCCGGCGGGCCAGGTACTCCTCGATCCCGCACATCGGAGGCCGCTCCTCGGTGTCCACCGCATGGGTGCGGGGCACGAAGCCGTTCGCTCCGCGCTCGAACTGGGTGAGCGCCGGACGCACCAAGTGCCCGCGGGAGAGCCGGAGCTGGGCCGTGCGGTAGATGGCAGCGGCCATCCGGCCGAGCGCCTGCCCGTCCTGGTGCCGGTGCTTGCGCACCCCCACGTCGACCTGGGCCAGCGCGTCCAGCCCGACCGTGTGCAGCGCGTCGACCAGCAGCCCGAGCTCCACCCCGTAGCCGACCGGGAACGGCAGCCGTTCCAGCAGCGAGCGGCGCACGGCGTACTCGCCCCCCAACGGCTGTACGAATCCGGCCAGCCGGGGCCAGTGCAGATTGAGCAGCGGGCGCGCCACCAGCTCGGTCACCCGGCCGCCCTGCCCCGCGGTGTCACCGAGCGGGCGGTCGTACATCGCCTTGACGAACTGCACGTCCGGATCGGTCAGCAAGGGGCCGACGATGCCGGAGACGAAGTCGGGCGAGAAGTCCTTCAGGTCGGCGTCGACGAAGCACACGATGTCCCCGCCGGTCACCAGGAGCGACCGCCACAGCACCTCGCCCTTGCCGGGCACGGCCGGTATCCGGGGGAGTATCGCGTCGCGGTGCACCACCCGCGCACCGGCCTCCCGGGCCACCCGGGCGGTGGCGTCCGTGGAACCGGAATCGATCACCACCAGCTCGTCGACCAGCCGGACCTTCTCCATCAGCTCGCGCCGGATCGTCGCGACGATCTCGCCGACCGTCGCCTCCTCGTTCAGCGCGGGCAGCACGACGCTGACACTCCCGCGCCCCGCCTCCCCGGCCGCGGCCCGAGCGGCCAGGAGGCGGTCCAGCGGGCGGTCGGCGGCCGGCCAGGAACGCCTGGTCAGCCAGTGCTCGACCTCTTCCAGCACGGTCGGTACTCCCTGTTGTGTGATCCATCTCGCGGGTCGGACGACTATCTCAACAGCCCGCGGCTTCGGTTACAGTCTTGAACAACGCGGACGACCATCGCATGCCGGGGTCCGTCCGCCGAAAAATGCCCGGATCGAAGATCCGGTGCCACAGCGCTCATCCAGAGGGACTGAGGGAACGGCCCGTTGAAGTCCCGGCAACCCCCCCACCGACCGTGCGGTCCGGTGAGGAAGGTGCCAATTCCGTCTCGTGGCGAAACGCGCCGCGGGGAAGATGAGGAGAAAGGGCCTCGCCATCATGGCTGCGCAGACCGCTGCAGTAAGCACCGACGCTTCCGTCGACACCACCGAATCCGCCGCGTCCGTCGATCTCGGACCCGCTTCCGGCCTTTCCTGTCGCGAGTGCGGCGAGCGTTTCGAGCTCGGCCCCATTTTCGCCTGTGCCTCCTGTTTCGGCCCGCTCGAAGTCGCGTACGAACTGCCGACCGGTTCCCCCGAGGAGCTGAGGAAGCGCATCGAGGCCGGACCGGCGAACATCTGGCGCTACGCCCCGCTGCTGCCGGTCCCCGCGGACGTCGCCGAGAAGCCCAACCTGAACCCCGGCTGGACCAAGCTCGTCCAGGCCGACAACCTCGCCCGTGAGCTGGGCGTCGAGCCCGGCAAGCTGTTCGTCAAGGACGACTCCGGCAACCCCACGCACTCCTTCAAGGACCGTGTCGTCGCCCAGGCCATCGAGGCCGCCCGCGCCTTCGGCTTCACCACCCTGTCCTGCTCCTCCACCGGCAACCTCGCCGGTGCGGTGGGCGCTGCCGCCGCCCGCGCCGGCTTCCGCTCCTGCGTCTTCATCCCGCACGACCTGGAGCAGGGCAAGGTCGTCATGGCCGCGGTGTACGGCGGCGAGCTGGTCGGCATCGAGGGCACGTACGACGACGTCAACCGCTTCTGCTCCGAGCTGATCGGCGACCCGCTCGGCGAGGGCTGGGGCTTCGTCAACGTCAACCTGCGCCCGTACTACGGCGAGGGCTCCAAGACCCTGGCGTACGAGATCTGCGAGCAGCTCGGCTGGCGGCTCCCGGACCAGCTGGTCATCCCGATCGCCTCCGGCTCCCAGTTCACCAAGATCGACAAGGGGCTCCAGGAGCTGATCAAGCTCGGCCTGGTCGAGGACAAGCCGTACAAGCTCTTCGGCGCCCAGGCCGAGGGGTGCTCGCCGGTCTCGGTGGCGTACAAGGGCGGTCACGACGTCGTCCGGCCGCAGAAGCCGAACACGATCGCCAAGTCGCTCGCGATCGGCAACCCGGCCGACGGTCCGTACGTCCTGGACATCGCCCGCCGCACCGGCGGCGCGGTCGAGGACGTGAACGACGAGCAGGTCGTCGACGCGATCAAGCTGCTGGCCCGCACCGAGGGGATCTTCGCGGAGACGGCGGGCGGGGTGACGGTCGGCGTGACGAAGAAGCTCATCGAGGCCGGTCTGATCGATCCCGCGCTGACCACGGTCGTCCTCAACACGGGCGACGGACTCAAGACCCTCGACGCGGTGGCCGAGACCTCTCAGGCGACCGCGACGATCCGCCCCAGCCTGGAGGCGTTCCGCGCCGCCGGCCTCGCCACCAGCTGATCAACCGAGCCTCCAGGAAGGACACACCCATGAGCGTCAAGGTCCGTATCCCCACCATCCTCCGCACCTACACCGGCGGCCAGGCCGAGGTTCCGGCCGAGGGCTCGACCCTCTCCCAGGTCATCGCGTCCCTGGAGCAGAACCACCCGGGCATCGCCGCCCGCGTCCTGGACGACCAGGGCAAGCTGCGCCGCTTCGTGAACGTGTACGTCAACGACGACGACGTCCGCTTCGAGGACGGCCTGAACACCGCGACGCCGGACGGCGCCGGCATTTCGATCATCCCGGCCGTGGCCGGCGGCTGCTGAGGCCCGACTCCCTGACATCACGATGTCCTCACGCCGTTCCGATGTCCGACGGCCTGATGTCCTGAGGCCTGATGTCGCGATGTCCTGGTGTTCCTGATGCCGCGCCGATCGGCCGTGACTGTCGCCCGCGTTGTCGAATTGCCCTCTCCGGATTCAAACGGAGGGGGCAATTCTGCATGGTTGAGCGCGGTAGAGTAGGGGAAGTCCCCCCAGCTGCTCGCGCCAACCGCGTATGAGAATGCGCCCGGCCCCGACAAGATGCAGCCAAAGTGTGTGTTCCGCTTGCGGCATAAGTCACCTTTGCCCGGCCCGAGTTGCCCGGGAATCCTCTGAATCGCGCATATCCGGGTGTTCAGCGCTGCCCAGAATTCTCGTCCGATTGACCTGTTGCAGAGGGCAGTTGGACAGATACATTCAGCCGCGGTCGACGCGTTCCGGCGCACACGCCCTCTACCTGTCGGAGGGGGAGTTCTGACCCGGGTCCGCGAAGTGCGGACCTGCGCAAGGGCCAGTAATAGGGGAGTTAGGCATGGCTCAGGGCACCGTCAAGTGGTTCAACGCGGAGAAGGGGTACGGCTTCATCGCGGTCGACGGTGGTGCGGATGTTTTCGTCCACTACAGCGCGATCCAGATGGACGGATACCGCACCCTTGAAGAGGGTCAGCGAGTCGAGTTCGAGATCTCGCAGGGCCAGAAGGGGCCGCAGGCAGACATGGTCAAGCTCGCCGTCGGCTGAGTTCGAGCGGTCGGCCAACGACGCCACTCACGCACTGAGGGCCCGTACCCATGAGGTACGGGCCCTCAGTGCGTCCCGGACGCGCCCGGCGCGCGGACCTCGCGCCCCGCCCGACCCCCCGACGCGCCCCGCGCGCCGTCCGCCACGCGCCCGGCGCACTGTCCACATCCCGAGGGGGACGCTTGCACTCTCGGGGGTCGAGTGCTAATCATTGGCGTTAGCACTCTCCAGGTGAGAGTGACAGAACTTGGACCGGGCCGGTGAGGCCCGCAGCCCGGTGGGGCAAGGAACCACCGGGTACGCAGGCCGTCCGTCGCGGGCGCCATCCGGTCCGGAGAAATCCACCCCTGTCCGGGAGGACCACTTCACATGGCCAAGATCATCGCGTTCGACGAGGAGGCCCGGCGCGGTCTCGAGCGCGGCATGAACCAGCTCGCCGACGCCGTCAAGGTCACCCTTGGCCCCAAGGGTCGCAACGTCGTCCTTGAGAAGAAGTGGGGCGCCCCCACGATCACCAACGATGGCGTGTCCATCGCCAAGGAGATCGAGCTGGAGGACCCGTACGAGAAGATCGGTGCGGAGCTGGTCAAGGAGGTCGCCAAGAAGACGGACGACGTCGCCGGCGACGGTACGACCACCGCCACCGTTCTCGCCCAGGCGCTCGTCCGCGAGGGTCTGCGCAACGTCGCCGCGGGTGCCAACCCGATGGCGCTCAAGCGGGGCATCGAGAAGGCCGTCGAGGCCGTCTCCGCCGCCCTCCTGGAGCAGGCCAAGGACGTGGAGACCAAGGAGCAGATCGCTTCGACGGCCTCCATCTCCGCCGCCGACACCCAGATCGGCGAGCTCATCGCCGAGGCCATGGACAAGGTCGGCAAGGAAGGCGTCATCACCGTCGAGGAGTCCCAGACCTTCGGTCTGGAGCTGGAGCTCACCGAGGGTATGCGCTTCGACAAGGGCTACATCTCGGCGTACTTCGCCACCGACATGGAGCGTATGGAGGCGTCGCTCGACGACCCGTACATCCTGATCGTCAACTCGAAGATCAGCAACGTGAAGGACCTCCTTCCGCTGCTGGAGAAGGTCATGCAGTCCGGCAAGCCGCTGCTGATCATCGCCGAGGACGTCGAGGGCGAGGCCCTGTCGACCCTGGTCGTCAACAAGATCCGTGGCACCTTCAAGTCCGTCGCCGTCAAGGCCCCGGGCTTCGGCGACCGCCGCAAGGCCATGCTCGGCGACATCGCCATCCTCACCGGTGGCCAGGTCATCTCCGAGGAGGTCGGCCTCAAGCTGGAGAACGCCGGTCTCGACCTGCTCGGCCGCGCCCGCAAGGTCGTCATCACCAAGGACGAGACGACGATCGTCGACGGTGCCGGTGACAGCGACCAGGTCCAGGGCCGCGTCAACCAGATCCGCGCCGAGATCGAGAACTCCGACTCGGACTACGACCGCGAGAAGCTCCAGGAGCGCCTCGCGAAGCTGGCCGGCGGCGTGGCCGTCATCAAGGCCGGTGCCGCGACCGAGGTCGAGCTGAAGGAGCGCAAGCACCGCATCGAGGACGCGGTGCGCAACGCCAAGGCCGCCGTCGAGGAGGGCATCGTCGCCGGTGGTGGCGTGGCTCTGCTCCAGGCCTCGGCCGTCTTCGAGAAGCTGGAGCTCTCGGGTGACGAGGCGACCGGCGCCAACGCCGTGAAGCTCGCCCTGGAGGCCCCGCTCAAGCAGATCGCCGTCAACGGTGGTCTTGAGGGCGGCGTCGTCGTCGAGAAGGTGCGCAACCTGGCCGTCGGCCACGGTCTGAACGCCGCCACCGGCGAGTACGTCGACATGATCGCCGAGGGCATCCTCGACCCGGCGAAGGTCACGCGCTCCGCCCTGCAGAACGCCGCGTCCATCGCCGCGCTGTTCCTCACCACCGAGGCCGTCATCGCAGACAAGCCGGAGAAGGCCGCCGCGGCCGCTCCGGGCGGCATGCCGGGCGGTGACATGGACTTCTGATCCTGACGGATCGGTAGTTCCTTCCGCACGGCTTCCGAGCTCTGCGGGCGTTGGCCCCCGGGACCTTCTGGTCCCGGGGGCCAACGCCGTTCCGCGCTCCGTCGGGAAGTCGGCTTTCCCCGTGGAAGCCGGCTTTCTTCGATACGGAAGGCGGCTTCGCTACGGAAGGTGGCTTTCGCTACGGAAGGTGGCTGAGGAGCCAGGTGCAGAGCTCTCCGGTGACGAGCGCGTGCGGTTCGTTCCGGGAGGCGAGCCGGTAGGCGTCCAGCCCGCCGGTCCCGGCCGGAAGCGCGGAGATGTCCTTGTACAACTCGTCGTCCGTGTCCAGCTCGCCGATGTCCACCGCACTGACGGACGGCACGAAGCAGTGCGACCGGATGCGCACGGCGGTCGTGAGACCGAGATCGGGGTGCAGGGCGTTGAGCCCGTCGGCGAGGATGCCGAAGCCCTCCAGCGAGCCGCCGGGGGCGCCGTCGATCGAGGGGAGCCCCGTGGTCCGTACCTCGTGGGTCTTCGGGGCCACCACCCGGAGCTTCGCCACGGATTCGTCGGGGCCGGGCGCCTGGGTGTGGAGACGGGTGCCGACGACCGATCCGCCTGTGCCCTCCAGGGCCAGTTCGCCCGCCCGTACGTCGGTGCCGACCCCGTCGGCCGTGCCGTTGGCGACCCCGATCAGCCGGGGACGGCGCGGCCACTCACCGACGGCCGCCATCTCGGCGAGGAACGCGGCGCGCGCCCCGTCCCGGTCCGGGGTGCCGTTCCACGTACCGATGTGCCGCCACAGCAGTTCCCGGGTGGCCGGGCTGTTGATCTGGTCGGAGAACCGGCCGTCGAGATCCCTGACGTAGTGCGCGAACGCCTGGAGCGCGACCGGGATCCAGGCGCCCCGGTGCGGGCTGTCGTACGAGAAGTACAGCCCCGTACCGTGGTCGAAGCCCTCGAACTCCATCCGGGCCAGCGCGTGCCGGGTGACCAGCCCGCCCGTGCTGAACCCGCCGACGACCAGCGGGGTGCCGCCCTGCCGTTCCATCAGGGCACGGGTGATCGCGGCGCGTGCGGTGCGTGAGTTGTCCAGAATCGACGCCCCGCGGTCGTGGTGGCCGAGCAGGATGACATCACGGCCACGGCGGCGCAGCTCGCTGATGAGGGGAAAGTCGCCGAACTCCAGGATCTGCCAGGAGGACTCCAGCTCGCTGGGGCCCGTCCCGAAACCGTCGGCCAGGATCACGGGCCGTACGAGACCGGGGTTCCCCTCACCCCGGTACACCCAGGCGGTGCCGCCCGGCAGATCCCATACGGCGCTGGGCGACACCGGAAGCGAGCCGGGCCGCTCGGCGTCCAGCCGCGTGCCGGGCGTCAGCGCGATGGCGGGCCTTTCGTGGAGCGCGGAGACGATCTGCTCGCGGGACGGCTCGGGCATGGGTGGCGTTCCCCTTTGGGACGGTTGATAACGATGCGCGCCCAGGGGAGCACGTACCGAAGCCGTCCAGCGGGAGATGCCCGGCCAAACCACCCCCAGGTGGGAGCAACTTTCGGACACATCCCACTGCCCCGCCCGCCACCCGCCTCAGTGGTGCCAGGCGGTCCCGCCCGTGTTGTGGATGAACCGCTGGAGCACCTTGAGCGTGGTCAGGTACTCCTCGTCGGAGATACCGGCGTGCCGCTCCGCCCACAGCTCCGCCTGGAGGGCGGCGGCCTTCTTGTGGAACGCCCGGCCCTCGGCCGTGATGACGAGGCGCCCTTCGGCGTCCTCGGTGATCCAGCCCTGGGAAATGGTCCGGTCGATCTCCGCCTCCATGGCCTCCGGGCCGGTGTCGAGGTAGTTCCGCAGGAGCCGGGACACCTCGCCCCGATCCCTGCCGCCCTCGGCGTGCCCGGCCTGTGCGACCTGCGCGGCCTGTGCGACCTGTGCGAGAACCCACCACTGCGGCTGGCTGGTGCCGATCCCTTCGAGCGCGGCCCGGGTCCGGGAGACGACGGCGTTGTAGGCGGCCCAACTCCAGTAACCGATGGGCTGCTTGATCAGATCGGCGTCGTTGTGCGAGTAGTCCATGACTGCTTCCTCCACCATTGCTCGGGTCGGTGTGACGTGGCCGATGTGGCCAGTGGGACCGACCGTAGAAGCTCAACCGCGCTTGGGGTCAAGGGAGTTCGACGGGTGCCGGCGGGGCTCGCGGTTCTGTGTCCGCGCTCTCGTGTCTCGCGAATCACTCGATGCGGTGAACATTACTGAGCGTGATGGCTCCGTCGGCGGTGGCTGACTACAGTGTGTAATCACCCGCTTCCTTCTGGTGGTGGGTCGGTCGATGGGAGGCGCGGGATGAGGAAGTCGAAAGCGGCGGCAAGCGCGGTGCTCGCCGCAGGATTGTTCTTCGGTGGGGCGGGGGTCGCCATGGCTGCCGGATGGCAGCGGGTCCCTGACCTGGAGAGCGGGGGAGTGAAGCTTTCCAAGGGGCAGTACCGGTTCAATCCCGCGGGGCGGAATCACGGAGGGTTCGAATGGCAGGGTGACCTCGTGGACGTGTCTCCGGGTGACGGCAACAACGTGTACGTCCAGGTGCGAGTCGAGGGGTACAGCTGGAACCGCTTCAACGGGCAGCAGAAGAAGACGGTCCACCTCCACAAGACGGTCTACGACGGGGCGGCTCGGTACACCAGTACGGCCCACATCCGCGCTTGTCGTGACCGTGGATCCCTGCGCCCGGACAACTGCTCGCGCACCATGCACTACAAGAACAAGTAGTTACCGCCCGGCCCGGGCGGTAGCGCCCGGGCCGCTCTTCGAGGAGGTTCCCGTGGGCCAGGTCAGTGAGGTCGAGGTCCTGTCGGCCAGGGGTGTTGAGCTCTCGTACGGGAGCACGGTCGCGGTCAGGGATGCTTGGCTCTCTGTCGGACGGGGGGAGGTCGTGGCCGTCACCGGGCAGAGTGGCTCGGGGAAGTCGTCCTTGTTGTACTGCCTCGCGGGGGTTCTGCCGGTCGGTCGGGGAGTCGTGCGTTTCGAGGGACGATCGCTGGGCGAGTTCGAGGACGCGGAACTGAGCGCGCTCCGGCGGGACCGCTTCGGGTTCGTCTTCCAGTACGGCGAATTGTTGCCGGAGCTGACCATCGAGGAGAACACCGCGCTTCCCCTGCGTCTCGCGGGGCAGCGCAAGGTGCGGGCGCATGCGGCGGCCGGCGAGGTGCTCGGGAGGCTGGGGCTGGGCGACCTGAGACAGCGCAGGCCCTCAGAGGTGTCCGGTGGACAGAGCCAACGGGTGGCAGTGGCGAGAGCATTGGTCCATCGCCCGGCCGTCGTCTTCGCCGATGAGCCGACCGGGTCGCTGGACAGTGTCAACGCGGCGGCGGTGCTGGACGAGTTTCTGACACTCGCCCGGTCGCAGGGGACGGCGGTGGTGCTTGTCACCCATGATCCGGCGGTGGCGGGCCGGGCCGACAGCCGGTACGTGATGACGGACGGTGTGCTCGGCGCGCAGATGCCGGTGTGAGGGAAATCCTTCTGGGGTTCAGGCTGTTGCTCGGGTCCGAGCGCGGAAACCGGGTTCGGTTCCTGTTGATGGTGGTGGGTGGCTCGATCGGCGTGTGCTGTCTTGCCGCGGTCCTCACCATTCCCGCCGTTCTCGACGCACGGGACGGCCGGGTCGCGGCGCGGGAGCCGCGAGGCCCGCACTCCTCAGCGGCCGGTGCCACCCGTCTGCTGGCCACTGCCGATGCCAATGGTTCACGGCCATTGGGCCGGGTGTTCGTCGCCCGGGGCGAGAAGGTGCCCGACCCGCCGCCGGGGATTCCCGGGCTGCCGAATCCGGGCGAGGTGTTCGTGTCGCCCCGGCTCCATGATCTCCTGGGCGCGGAGCCCGGGGTGGGAAAGCTGCTGCCGGGCCGGGAGCGTGGCCTGATCGGCCCTGCCGGACTCGCCCACCCCGATGAGCTCTACGCGTACATCGGCATGCGCCCCGATCAGCTCCACGGCGGCTCGCCGGTGGCGGGGTTCGGGGTGCGATGGGCGCCCAGCCCGGTCGTGGAGCCGTCCACACTCGACATCCTCCGGTTCACGCTGGCGGGCGTGGTGCTCCTGCCTCTGGCCGTCTTCCTCTCGGTATGCGCCAGGCTCTCCGCGGCCACCCGACTCCGCCGGCTCGCGGCGCTGAGATTGCTCGGGCTGAGCGTCAAGGGCGTTGGGCGGGTCAACGCCGCCGAAACGGTCGTCGCCGCGCTGTTCGGTGCGGTTCTCGGGCTCGCCGAGTACTGGCTGGCCAACCAGATCATCGGCCGTATCGGGCTGCCCGGCCTGAAGTGGTACGTGGGCGACGGTGATCTCACGGTGACCACGGTGGCCGTGTGCCTGGTCGGGGCTCCGGTGCTGGCCTGGTTCGCGGCGAGGGCCGGGGCCGCGAAGGCGGCGGCGAACCCCCTGGCCGTGCGGCGGAGCGGGGTGGCCGGAACGCCCCGTGCCTGGGGTGTGCTGCTGCTGGTCGCGGGCATGGGGATCGTCGTCGGCTACTGCGTGCTCGGCGTGCTGGACCGGCCACCGCGCGACACCGCGCTGTCCTCGCTGCTGATGCCCGCAGCGGTGGTGATGGTCGGCATCGGCCTGGTGCTCACCCTGCCGGTGCTCAGTCACCGACTGTCGCGGCGGGTGGCGGGGGCCACGTCGTCCCTGCCGCTCGGGCTGGCCATGCGGCGGAACGAGGTCGAGCCGGGCAGTGCGCTCAGGGTCGCGTCGGGCCTGGTGCTGCTGGTCTTCGCCGCGTCCCTGGCGCAGGGTGTGCTGGTCGAGTTGGACCAGGTGTCTCGCCCGAACACCGTCCAGCAGGACTACCGCATCCCACTCGACGGCATCGGCGCGGCCGACGTGACGGCGCTGACGCTACTGCCGGGGGTGAAGGGGAGCGTCACCGAGCAGCGATCCTGGTTCGACGGGAACCTGGACGAGCCGCCCCCGGAGATCTCCGCCACGGTGGCGACGTGCGCGCAGCTGGCCAGGATGGTGACCGCCACCACCGGGTGCGTGGACGGGAAGGTCATGCGGCTCACCGACGAGCGGGTGCCCTCCGGCCCGGAGCGGATCGGTGAGGTGTTCCCCTTCCGGTTCTGGCAGGGATCCCGCCGCACGACCGTGGACGTGACGGTCCCGCAGAGGGAGGTCCGCTTCCGCGCACATGACTTGTCAGCGGTGGACTCGGACATCCTGGTCCCGCCTTCGATGGTGCCGAGGAAGGCCCGGCCGGACAACGCCACACTCCTCCTGACGAGCGCGCCGGATCCGGCGGTCGTTCGGGGTGTGCTGGACGGGATCGGTGCCGTCGCGCCCACCGCCGCCGTCGACCTGGTGGGGACGAACGTCGAGGGGATGCAACAGATCGCTGTCGTCAAGGCGCTGTTGGGGGCGGGGATGGTGCTGGGGCTGGTGATCGGTGTCGCGGCCTACCTGGTGTCGGTGACCGATCGGGCCGTGGAACGAAGAGCGCAGGTCACGGCGTTGTCCTTGCTTGGGGCGCGGCCCCGGACGCTGCGTGTGGTGCAGTGCGTCCAGGTGGTGTCGCCGTTGGCGGTGGGGCTGCTGCTCGCATTGGTGGCGGGGAAGCTCACCGAGTCCGGTTACCTGATCACCGGGGGCGGTGCGGTGTTCTGGGACGGGGCGGGGGTTCCGCTGTTGCTGTTCTCGGCCGCCGGCGTTGTGGTGGTCGCCGCGATCGGCGCTCTGCCGCTGGTCGGAAGACGGGTGGACCCCGAGCTGATCGGGCGGGACTGACGGGCCCGGTGTGCCGGAGGGGGGTGGGCTCCGGCACACCGGGTCGGCCGAGGCGGGCTGCCGCGATCGGATCGGATCGGGAGGGGCCTGGGCGGGATGGTTCGGATCGGACCGGACCGGACCGGATCGAACCGGGGCGGGCTCGCGGCTCGCGTGGCGGACCCTGATCCCCGATCCGGCCTGGTGCGGGTGGGGTGTTCTAGTCGCGGTGGGGGCCGATGACGGTGGTTCCGTCGTGCACCGTGATGGCCAGGGCGGGGCAGATGTCGGAGGCGTCCAGCACCCGTTCGTCCGGCTCGATCTCGTCGGTCCGCGCGCGGGCGCGCTCGCCGTCGAGTTCGAACACCTCGGGGACCGTGCCGGCGCACATGCCAGAGCCCTGGCAGAGCTGGGGGTCGACGCGTACGTTCCAGGTCATGGCGGTCACCATTCCACCGGCATGACGCGTGGGCCGCGCACCAGCATCTCGGACTTCCAGGTGACGTCGGCCGCCAGGCGCAGTCCGGGGAAGCGGGTGATGAGGGCGGACAGCGCCTCCTGGAGCTCCAGCCGGGCCAGTGGGGCGCCCAGGCAGTGGTGGACTCCGTGGCCGAACCCGAGGTGCTGGTTGCCCTCGCGGGCGATGTCGAGGACGCCCGGGGCGGAGAACCGTAGGGCGTCGCGGTTGGCGGCGCCGACGGCGACCAGGACCGGGCTGCCCGCGCGGACGAGCGTGCCGCCGACCTCGATGTCCTCGGTGGCGTACCGGGCCTGCCCGGCTCCGCTGCCCAGGGGGACGAAGCGGAGCAGTTCCTCCACCGCGTTCGGTACGAGCGAGGGCTCGGCCCTGAGGCGGGCGAGCTGGTCGGGGTGGTCCAGGAGGGTGAGGACGAAGTTGGGGATCTGGGACGCGGTGGTCTCGTGCCCGGCGACCAGGATGCCCACGCACAGATCGACGAGTTCGAGTTCGGAGAGCCGGTCGCCGCCGTCGCGGGCCTCGATGAGCGCCGTCATCAGGTCGTCCTGCGGGGCTTGGCGGTGCTGCTCGATCAACCCGGCCATGTAGGCCCGCAGTTCCTCGCGGCTCGCCTCGAACTCCTCGGCCGTCAGGGAGCTGGTCGACAGTGCGTCGTCGCTCCACTTGCGGAAGAGCGGCCGGTCCTCGGTGGGTACGCCCAGCATGCGGCAGATCACGGCGACCGGTAGCGGCAGGGCGAAGAGATCGACCAGGTCGGCGGGGGCCCCGGCCGCCTCCATCGCGTCCAGGAGTTCGCCGGTCAGCTCGCGGACCTGGGGGCGCAGCTTCTCGACCTGGCGGACGGTGAACGCCTTGGCGACGAGAGAGCGCAGCCGGGTGTGGTCGGGCGGGTCCATTCCGAGGATGCCGCCGTCCCGTTTTCCTTCGGACTGCCGGGGCTCGTCGTGCGAGGCGGCGGCGGCCCGGCTGAAGCGCTGGTCGCCCAGGACCAGCCGGGCGTCGGCGTAGCGGGTGACGAGCCAGGCCGGCTCGCCGTAGGGCATCTGGACCCTTAACAGGCCGGGCTGTTCGCGTACGCGTTCGTAGGCGTCGGCGAGCTGGAGCCCGTCGGGGGTGTTGAAGGGATAGGCGAGGGGTGAGATGTCAGCGGTGGTCACTGCGTCCTCCCGGATGTAAGCAGCTGCTTACAACGGTAGGAGCCTCTGTCTCCGGCGGTCAACGATGCTTTACGGCCGTTATCCTGACGGGTCGTTCGAGAGGAGAGCGCCATGGAACCCGGTTCCGTTCCGCCGCCCGAAGAGCGCCGCAGGGACGCGGCGGCCACTCGTCGGCGGCTGTTGGAGGCGGCCCGTGACCTGTTCGCGGAGCGGGGCTACGAGGGGGCGACGGTCCGGAGTATCGCGGCACGGGCCGGGGCCAACCAGGCATTGCTGTTCCGCTATTTCGGCTCGAAACGAGGTTTGCTCACGGAGGTCATGGCGCAGGGCGGTCTGGAGCAGGTGCGGGCGACGCCGCCGGAGGAACTGTTCGAGGCCGCTCTGCGATCGATGCTGACCCGCAGTGCGGAGGGGACGGAGGACCGCTCCCTGGAGGTCTATCTGCGTTCGACGGGGCGCGGTGGTGAGTCGGCCGGGACGCTGCGGGAGCTGGGGGAGGAGTACCAGAAGGCGCTGGCCGGGCTCTCCGATGCCCCCGACGCGGTGCTGCGGGCGGATCTCGCTATGGCCTGGCTGCTGGGCATCGGTCTGATGCGGACGGTGGTCGCGCGCGAGCCGCTGGCCGGTGCGGAGCCGGACGAGGTCTGCCGTCTGGTGCTCGGCACGCTCGGCCACCTCTGGGCGGCGCCACCAGGTGAGGCGGAGGGGGCGGAGGAGGCGCCGGGGGCGCCGACTCCGTAACGGCGCACCGGGTGGATGCGACGTGACCGGGCCCGGAACGGAAAGTCCCGGGCCCGGAGGGAACGAGCGGCCGCCGGTCAGGCGTTGTTGCGCTCGAAGACGGCGAAGGCCGCCTCCTGGCGCCACTCGGTCGCCGCCTTCGGGTTGGCGGCGAGGTAGCGGGCGCAGCGCGGGCTCGGGCGGTCGCTGCCCAGCCGGTCGGCCAGACAGGCGGCGACCGGGCGGTAGGCGGACGGGGCGGTGTTCCGGGCCCACAGGCTGCGGCCCTCGCGGAAGGCGTACTCCAGCGAGGCGCGGGCCAGGTCCTTCAGCTCGACGTAGCCGAGGTCGTAGGTGCTGGAGGCGTACTGGAACTCGTGGCTGATGTCGATCCGGGAGACGCCCGGGTCGTCGGTGGCCAGCACGATCGGGACGCCGTAGCGGCGGTACGCGTTGAACGGGTGGTCGTTGCCGGCGATGCCGAGGATCTGCTTGTTGCTGGAGAACGGCACCTCGACGGCCACGTTGCGCCGGGCCATCGTCCGGGCCAGCTGTCGCCAGTCGTCCTCGTGGACCAGGTCGACGCCGTGTCCGACGCGCTCGGTGCCCGCGACGAGTACGGCCTCGCGGATGTGGAAGGTCAGGTCCTTGGGCTTGACCAGGCCGGGTGCCAGCTCACCGGCGTGCAGGGTGAGGTGCGAGCCCGGGTACTGGCCGCGCAGGTACTTCAGCATCCGCATCTGGAGGCTGTAGTCGGCCAGCGCGGTGGCGCCGTCCTCGGGCTGTACGAGGTTGACCGCGACGAACCTCGGGTCGCGCTCGGCCAGCCGCATGCCGACCGCCATCTGCGTGAACACCCGGACCGGGGAGCTGCCCCGGGACACCTGGGAGATCCAGCGGACCGGGAGCCGGCAGCCCGGGTCGGGGCGCGGGGTGTCGCAGTGCGCGGTCGCCCGGAACTGCACGTCGGTGTCGTCGGCCTCCTTGACCGCCTCGTTCACCACCCGGTCGAGCTGTCCGCCGGCCAGCAGCTTGCGGTGCAGGGCGGCGAGGTCGGAGTCGTAACCGACCTTGTCGGCGAGCGCCTTGCTGCTGTCCGACGCGGGGGTGACCAGGGTCTCCAGATAGAACTGGTTCTGCTCGGCCACGGTGTTGGCCACGTTGGCGAGCATCTTGCCCCTGGTGTACCAGGTGGCCATGGAGAACTTGCCGAACGTGTCGAAGAAGTGGTCGTGCCCGAGCTCGTTGGGCGGGAAGTCCTGCATCGACCAGGCCCGGACGATCTGCCGGCGGAACGCGGCGTCGCGCTGCGCGTCGGCCGCGGGGCGGGTGCCCGGACCGCACGGCGGCGCCACGGCCGTCATCGTCGCGTCGATGCAGAGCCCGTCCTCGGCCGCGAGCTTGATCAGGTATCCGGTGGTGACCGCACCCGAGAGGTGGTTGTGCAGGTCGCCGCCCTTGGGCAGGGCCTTGAAGAAGGTCTTCAGCCGCGCCGGGTTGTTCCGCAGCGACGCAAGGTGCGCGGAGGTCCTGGCCTCGGCGGGGGTGACGGCGCGGGGCAGGAGGCGGGCGGCGGAGTGGGCGGCCGGGGCCTGTGCGGGGGCGGCGGCCGCCGCCGGGATCGCCGGGAGCAGGGTCAGTACGGCGAGCGCGCCGAGTCCGGCCGTGCGCAGCGACGCGGGGCGGGGACGGGGACGGTGGGCCGTCCGGAATGTTGAGATCACCGCCGCATGATTGCGTCCGGAGAGGGTATTCATCGTCCAAACCACATGTATGGCCTGAAACCTCCACTCAATCGAGGGATTTCGGTCTTTGTTCCCCGTTCTCCGGGCAGGCGATGGTGACGCCGCTCAACGAGAGGGCGGGAGTGGTGTGGGAAGAGGGTGGTGGTGGGGGCTCTGTGGAGGTTCGGGGGCTACGGGGAGTGTTGGGCGGTGCGTCCGCGTTCGTTGGTGCGCCGCACTCCGGAGGAGTGAATCGCTTGGGCGCAGCATGACAACTCCCTGTGACAGATGTGCGGTTGCGGGTTCTGCGCCTCTTCCGGGCGTGCGGCGCGTTGGACACGCTGGGTGTGCATTTTCGTTACTCAGCGTGGAAAGGAATGGCTCATGACGATCAAGGAACGGCGCGGGGCGGCGGAGGGCAGAGTGCGGGCTGCGGAGGACGCGGTGACGCGGTTGAAGGAGGGGTTCTCGAACGTCGGGATCACTCTGCCGTCGCTGCGGATCGACCCGGTGTCGTGTGCGGCGGACGACTCGTCGGCGCCGCTGGTGGACCTGGGGCGGTGCAACCTCGATACGGCGTTGCGGCTGAGCACGGTGCTGGAGGCGCAGAGGTCGGCCGGTCATGCGGAGTGAGGACCGCGAGCCGGGGGCGCCCGAGCCGGGGTCGTTCGCGGTGGACATCCGGGACGGCCGGGTGGGGCGCGTGATGGGGACGATCGGTCCGTACGTGCAGTTGCGGGCGCCCGGCGGCGGGCCGGAGTGGGAGTGTCCGCCGGATTCGGTGCGCCCGGCGCCGTTGCGGGAGGTCCTGCGGGCCAGGGTCCGGGAGGTCAACCGGGAGGGGAGGCTGCCGTGAGGGTGCCGGGTTTGCCGCGTTGACCACGGGGGCGTGGGGCGTCGACGGGAACGGGAGCGGTGACGAGACGGACCAGCGCCGTTACGCCGTTCCCGTCGACGCTCCCCGCCCGCCCGGCCGCCCACCGGGCCGCCCGTGATCGTGGGGCCCGGTGGCTAGTGGGGTCGGTGCTTCGTGGGGTCGGTGGTTCGGTGGGTCGGTCGTGGGTCAGACTCCGGCGGGTTCCTTCGTCGGGGAGTCGGGGCCGTTGCCCCGGGGGTCTGTGCTCGTCCCCGTGACCGGGTTCGGGGACGAGGACGTGGCAGGGGCCGGTTCCTGTGCGACGTCGAACTCCGCCAGCAGGTCCCTGCCGAAGCCGAAGAAGTACGTCGCGAGGAAGCCGGTGAGGTAGCCGACCAGCAGGCCGCCCGCGTAGATCGCGGCGGTGGTGCCCAGGCCGTGGTTGCCGTCGAGGAGCGGGAAGAGCGCCCAGCCGGACGGGCCGATGGCCGTGGAACCAACCTTGTCGCCGAGCTGGTTGAACAGACCGACGAAGCCGCCGCCGAACGCGCCGCCCACGCATGCCGTGACGAACGGACGGCCGAGCGGGAGGCTGACGCCGTAGATCAGCGGTTCACCGACGCCGAGCAGACCGGCCGGCAGCGCGGACTTGATGGTGCGGCGGATCGACCCGTTGCGGGGAAGGCGGAAGTAGACCGCGACGGCCGCGCCGACCTGGCCGGCGCCCGCCATCGCGAGGATCGGGAGCAGCACGGTGTAGCCCTGCTGCTCGATGAGGGTGGTGTGGATCGGGATCAGCGCCTGGTGCAGGCCCAGCATCACCAGGGGCAGGAAGAGGCCGCCGAGGACGAACCCCGCGCCCGCGCCGCCGTGGGAGAGCAGCCAGTCGGCGAAGGTGCCGATGGCGGTGGAGACCTCACCGGCCAGGTACATCAGGCCGAAGATCGTCACCAGGCCGGAGACCAGGACCGTCAGGGTCGGGGTGACCAGGACGTCCAGCGCCTCCGGGACCCAGCGGCGGCACCACTTCTCCACGTACACCGCGAGCACCGCGGCGCCGAGCGCGCCCAGCACACCGCCCTGTCCCGGGGAGAGCTTCTGGCCGAACGCCTCGATGTTCGCGACGCCGGGGAAGACGATGATCGCGGCGACCGCGCCGCCCAGGATCGGCGTTCCGCCGAACTCCTTCGCCGTGTTGAAGCCGACGAACACGGCGATCAGCGCCATGAAGCCGGACGCCATCGCGGCCAGCGCGGGGGTGACGGAGGGCAGCCGACCCAGGTTCACCAGCAGTCCGTTGAGGCCCGCGATGATGCCGCAGCCGATGAGCGCGGGGATCAGCGGGACGAAGATGTTGGCGATCCGGCGCAGGAACAGTTTGAACGGGGTGGCGTTCTTCGCCTTCCGCGCCGCCTTCATCGCGGCTCCCTGCGCGGCCAGCCCGGCCGCGGAGGCATCGGGTCCGGAGGGGGCTGACGCGGGGTCGGAGGTTCCGGTGGTTCCGGCGGTGGCTCCGGGGGCGCTTTCCGGAGTGGGGTGTGCGCCGGGCTCCGTCGCCCGAGCCTCCTCGATGATTCGTTCGAATTCCGGGGTGACGCGGGCGACGGTCCCCGGGCCGAGGACGATCTGGTACGTGTCGTCCTCGACCACGCCCATGACGGCGGGGACCGCCTTCAGGGCTTCGTCGTCGACGAGCGAGCGGTCGCGCAGACCCAGCCGGAGCCGGGTCATGCAGTGGGCGACGGAGTCGACGTTCGCGGCGCCGCCGACGAGCGGGAGGATCGCGGCGGCGGTGGCGCGGTTCTTGTCTTCTGGTGCCATGGTGCGGGGCCTTGCTGTGGGGGGGTGCGGGTGGTGCAGGCAGTGCGGGTGATGCGGAGGGGGCGGGTGGTACGAGGGGGGAAGTGGTGCGGGTGGGGCGGTCGGGTCAGTCGGTGTCGGTCGTGGCGGCGAGGGCGGCGCGGAGGTGGCCGTCGGAGGCGGCCAGCAGCGTGGCGGCGGTCTCCCCGTCGACCTGGCCGAGGATGGTGAGGATGGCGTTCTTGACCTCGCCGTCGGTCGCGGCCAGGGCGGCCTCGATCTCGGCGTCGGAGGCCCCGGTGGCGAGCGAGACGATCCGGCGGGAGCGGGCGCGCAGCTTCTCGTTGGAGGCGCGGACGTCGACCATCAGGTTCCCGTACGTCTTGCCGAGCCGGATCATCGTGATCGTCGAGATCATGTTGAGGACGAGCTTCTGGGCCGTGCCCGCCTTGAGCCGGGTGGAGCCGGTGAGCAGCTCCGGGCCCACGACGACCTCGATGCCGTGCTCCGCCGCGGCGCCCAGCGCCGAGTCCGCGTTGCAGGACAGACCGATCGTCAGGGCGCCTTTGGCGCGGGCGTGCTCGACGGCGCCGATCGCGTACGGCGTGCGGCCGGAGGCGGAGATGCCGACCACGGTGTCGTCGGCAGTGAGGTGCAGCGCGTCCAGGTCGGCGGCGGCCAGTTCCTTGCTGTCCTCGGCGCCCTCGACGGCCTTGACCATGGCGCCGGGGCCGCCCGCGATCAGCCCGATGACCTCGGACGGGTCGGTGTTGAAGGTGGGCGGGCATTCGCTGGCGTCGAGCACGCCGAGCCGGCCGGCGGTACCCGCGCCCGCGTAGATCAGCCGGCCGCCGCGGGCCATGCGCGCCGCGGTGCCGTCGATGGCGGCGGCTATCTCGGGGAGCCGGGCGGCGACGGCGGTCGGTACGGACTGGTCCTCGCCGTTCATGATGCGGGCGATGTCGAGCGTGCCGAGGCGGTCGATCTCGGCGAGCTCCGGCCGGAACGCCTCGGTGGTGAGCGTCGCCAGCTCGGCGCGCAGCTCGCCGTATCCGCCGGCGGCGTCGGGGGAAGTGGTGGAGGTCATGGGGGGCGGCTCAGCTTTCTCGGTCTTCGTCTCGATCGGGTGCGAGCGGTTCGGTTGCGTGCGGTTCGGGAGTGCGTGGGTCGGGTGCGCGCGGTTCGGATGCGCGTGGAGCGGAAGCGCGGGGTGCGGTTCTGGTCCGTACGGCTTTACGGGTGCCCCGGTCCGTCGGGGCGGGCCCGGTCAGCGGGGGCGCGGGGTGTGGCGGTGGGCGAGTGCTTCGTAGGAGGCGGCGAGGGCTGGTGCGGCCGTCTCGTAGGTGCGCTGCGCGACACCTATGAACAGGCAGTCGACCACGAGGAGCTGGCTCGTGCGGCTCGACATGGCCGCAGGGCGCAGTTCGCTCTCCCGGGCGGTGGACGTGGTCAGTACGTGGTCGGCGTACTGCGTGACCGGGCCGTCGGGGCGGCCGGTGATCGCGACGGTCGTCGCACCCCGGTCGAAGGCGACCCGCAGCGGCTCGATCACGTCGCCCGTGGAGCCGGAGTGCGTGATCGCTATCGCCACGTCGCCCGAGCGCAGCTGGACGGCGTTGGTCACCGCGAGGTGCGGGTCCGTGTGCGCGTGTGCGATGAGGCCGATCCGGGCGAGCTTCTGCGCCAGGTCCTGGCCGACGAGCGAGGAGGCGCCGACCCCGTAGATGTCGATGCGGCGGGCGGTGGCGGCGGCGGCCACGGCGGCGCCGAGCTGCACCGTGTCGAGCCCGGCGGCCGTGTCGGCGAGGGTCTGCTGCTCGTCGTAGGCCAGCTTGGCGACCACGTCCGCGATCGGGTCGTCGACCGCTATGTCGGCGGTGACGGAGGGGGCCCGGCCGGACTGCTGGTGCGCGGCGAGCCCGGCGAGGGCCAGGCGCAGATCGCGGTAGCCGGGATAGCCGAGGAGACGGGCGGTGCGGACCACGGTGGCCTCGCTGGTGCCGGTGAGCTCGGCGAGACCGGTGACCGTGAGGGCGGCGCAGCCGGCCGGATCCCCGGCTACGGCCTCGGCGACGCGCTGCATCGAACGGGTCATGGACGGCGCGAGCGTACGTACCTTGGCCGCGAGGGCCGCCGGGGCGGGCGGGGACTCGGCGCTGAAACTTTCCTTCAGGTCATGGGTCACATTTGAAAGATATTTTCAACCCGGTTGGCCGTCAACCCCTCCTTTGGTCCCTGTTCCTTCGGCCGGTCGCCGGTCTGTCTGCTTCCGGCCGTACGGGCGGACCGTTCCCGGCCGTCCGGCGGTCCTGAGGGGCGGGTGCCGGGCGTTCCCGGCCGCGCGCGGGTCCGTGCCCGGCGGTCCGGGCCGCACGGGCGGGAGACAATGGGGCCATGGAGATGAATCCCTTGGAACAGGCCCTGCACACGGCCCGTGCGCTGGTCATGGCCGATCTCGCCGCCGGGGGCGTCGCCGAGGCCGGGATCGTCTCGCTGGTCGAGGACGCGGTGACGCACCGCCGCTGGTGGGTCGAGCAGTGGCCGGAGGGCGTCGAGTTCGTGGTCGGGCTGGTCGCCCAGGACGTGCAGGACGCCCTGCTCGAACGGTACGGACGCTGGCCGCTCTGCCCGGTCTGCGACGCGGGCGACCCGCACGCCCTCGACGTCGAACCCGAGCTGGGACCGGACCCGCACTGGGTGTGCGCCAAGGCCGCGGTGGCGGTGGCGCCGGTCGGTTCGCTGGCCGGGATACCGCGCCGGTGACCCTGTACATCGACCCGCCGCAGTGGCCGGGGCACGGCCGGTTCTGGTCGCACCTGGTCAGCGACGTGTCCTTCGAGGAGCTGCACGCCTTCGCGGCGTCCATCGGCTGCCCGCCCCGGGCCTTCGACCGGGACCACTACGACGTACCGGAGTCCCATTACGAGGACGCGGTACGGGCCGGGGCCCGGCAGATCGGCTCGAAGGAGCTGGTCCGCCGGATCACGGAGGCGGGGCTGCGCCGCCCCAAACGACGACCGGCCCCCGGCGCCTGACGGCGGAATCCGGGGACCGGCGCATGTGATGTACGCGGCGTGCACCGGCGCGCGTGCGAGGGGTGCGGGATCAGGGGCGTACCTCCGCGGCCGCCTCCACCGGCTCCGACACCGCGGCCGGAGCCCCCGTCACCCGGCGCGAGCGTCCGCCGCCCTGGAGCCGCAGCGCGATCACCACGGCCACCAGCGCCACCACCGTCATGGCGGCCCCCGCCCACGCCGTCGACGTGAAGCCGAAGTCGGCGTCGATCACCGCACCGCCCAGCCAGGGGCCGCCCGTGTTGCCCAGGTTGAACGCGGCGGTCGTCGTCGCCCCCGCCAGCGTCGGGGCGGCGCCCGCGACGTTGAACATCCGGGCGTTCAGAGCGGGAGCCGTGTAGAACGCCGAGACTCCCAGCAGGAACGCGAGCACGACCGCCGCGACCGGGCTCGACGCGAACAGCGCCAGCGCGACCAGGAAGACCGTCGAGGCGGCGATCCCGCTCATCAGCACCCCGAAGAGATGCGCGTCCGCGACCCGGCCGCCGATCGTCGTACCGATCAGCGCGCCGACGCCGAAGAGCGCGAGCACGGTCGGCACCCAGCCCGAGTCCAGCCCGGCGACGTCCGTCAGCAGCGGGGCCAGATAGCTGAACGCGCAGAAGACACCGCCCGCGGCGAGCGCCGTGATCACGATTGCCAGCCACACCTGCCGGTCCCGGTAGATGGCCATCTCCCGCTTCAGCCGGGGCTTCTGCTCCGGCAGCGGGATGCGCGGGATCAGCGTCGCCACCCCGACCAAGGCCACCGCGGAGGCCGCGCCGACCGCCCAGAACGCCGACCGCCAGCCGAGGTTCTCCCCGAGGAACGCGCCCAGCGGCACACCGAGCACATTGGCGATCGACAGACCGCCGATCATCACGGCCATCGCGCGGGCCCGCGCGTTCACCGGCACCATCGCGATGGCGACCGCCGCGCCCACCGCCCAGAACCCGGCGCAGGCGAACGCGCTCACCACCCGGGACGCGAACAGCACCTCGTACGTCGGGGCCAGCGCGCCCGCGACCTGGCCGAGCCCGAAGACGGTGATCAGGGTGATCAGGGTGGTGCGGCGGGGCAGCCGGAGCGTGGCGACGGCGAGCAGCGGGGCACCGATCACCATGCCGATCGCGAAGGCGGATATGAGGAGTCCGGCGCGCGGGATGGACACGTTCATGTCGTCGGCGATGGGCGGCAGCAGACCGGAGAGCATGAACTCACTGGTCCCCAGGGCGAAGACCGAGAGTCCCAGGATGTAGACGGCCAGGGGCATGCGGGAGCGTCGAGCGGCAGAGTCGGGCATGCCAGCAGACAACCGTGTCCGACGCCGTCAGATTCCCGGCGCTTGTCGGATTTACGTAGTTGTCATCTTCCGGTCGCCCGGCCCCGTTGCCGGCAGGCGGGCGAAGGGGCTCAGCCGTTCAGCAGCTCCAGCTCGGTCAGCAGGTTCCGCCGCGCCCGGGGCTCCCAGTGCTCCGCCCCGTAGGGCGTACGGAACAGCCTTGGCAGCCCGAGCAGTTGGCGGAGCACCGCCGCCCGCCCCTCCCGGAACGCCTCGTCGGGCACGAAGCCGTACTCCTCGCGCACCCGGGCCGCGTACGCCGCGTACTCCTCCGGGCCGGCCGCGAGCACCGCCAGGTCCGCGTCGCAGAGCACCTCCCCGTTCGCGTCGCCGTCCGCCGGGTCGTGGGTGACGGTCAGCCGGACGAGACGGGCGACCTCGGCCGTGACCCCGTCCGGCACTCCGGCCTCGGGGAGGGCACGCTCGGCCAGCGCGGCGCTGCGCTCCTCGTTCTCGGACCGGTCGGGCCGGTAGACCGCGTCGTGGAACCAGGCGGCGAGGCGCACCGCGTCCACGTCGGCCGCGTACGGGACGAGTGTGTCGATGTGGCCGAGCACGGCGACCAGGTGTGCGGTGGTGTGGTACTTCCGCTGTGGCTCGGCCCAGCGGGCCAGCAGGTTGTCGGCGTACGGGGCCGGGTCGGGGCCGGGGGCGCCGCCCCGCGCACCGACGAGCGCCGTCCGCCAGCGCTCACGGAGGGAGTCGTCGCGCCCCGCGCCGGGGGCACCGTTCGCACGGGAGCTGTCGGTCATGGCACCGACCCTAAGGGCTCGCCCCGCGCTACGTCCTGAGCGCGGCGGCGACGGGACGGTGGTCGCTGCCGGTGGCGGGGAGGGTCCAGGCGTCGGTGGGGGTGACGTCCCGGACGAGGATGTGGTCGACCCGGGCGATCGGGAAGGCCGCGGGCCAGCTGAAGCCGAAACCGCTGCCCGCCTCGTCCTCGACCGAGGTCAGCCGGGACATCAACGGGGCGAGGCGGCGGTCGGTGGTGGCGCCGTTGAGGTCGCCCAGCAGGAGGACCTTCCCCTGCCGCTCGTCGTCGAGCATGCGGTCGAGGGCGGTGAGGGCCGCGTCGCGCCGCCCGATCGTGAAGCCGGCGGCGCCGACGCGTACCGAGGGCAGGTGGACCACGTAGACGGCGAGCGGGCCGTTCGGCGCCTGGACCCGGGCGCGCAGGGAGCGGCTCCAGCCGGGGTCGATGGTGATACGGCGGGATTCGGCGAGGGGGTAGCGGCTCCACAGGGCGACGGTGCCGATGCGTACGGAGTGCGGGAGTCGGCGGTCCAGTACCTCGCGGTACGCGGGCAGCGCGTCGTCGGTGATCTCTTCCAGGGCGACCAGGTCGGGGTCGGCGGCCAGCAGCGTACGGGCGGTCGCGGTGGGGTCGGGATTGGCGGCGCCGACGTTGTGCGTGACCACGGTCAGATCCGGTTTTCCCCCGCTCCCCCCGCCGAGGAGCAGGGGTCCGAACACGCCGACCCACACGGCCCCGAGCAGAAGGGCGGCGACGACGGCCGGTACCGACCTGCGGAGCAGAGCGGTCAGGAGCAGCGCCGGAACGACCAGGCCGGTCCAGGGCAGCAGGGTTTCGAGCAGGCTGCCGAGGTTGCCCGGCCGGTTGGGCACGAGCGGGTGGCCGACCATCAGGAGCGCCGCCCCCGCCGCGACGGCGCTCGTGGTCCGGCCCGTACGGAGCACCGGGCCGTACCGGCGCGGGAGCCGCCCCGGCCGGTCCGGTCCCGGCCGGTCCGGGGCGTGCAGGTCCGGTGCGTGCACGGGGTCGGCCATCGACCCGGAGAGATCGGAGAGGTCGGTGGGACCGGAGAGGCCGGTGGGGTCGGAGAATCCGCCTCCGATGTACACATCCGGATAGGGGTCCTCGCGCAGATCGGCCATGACATGTCCTTCGGAAGCTAGGCAGCTCGGAAGCGCGGATGATCGGAAGCCCGGGGGCAGGGAGCGGCGCCGCACCGGTCAGCCGGCGGCGTCGGTCCGCGGTGTCGGGCAGTGGCCGCCAGGGCTGGTCAGCAGCTCGAAATGCCACATCTCGTTGTTGTAGACCTGGCACAGGCCGTAGTCGGCGCCGTTGCGGATGAGCCAGTCGTCGGCGTCGGTGGGGCCGATGTCGACGGCCTTCCCGGACACGTGGGTCGACTTCTCCGGGGTGTTCACGAACTGCCGCGCCTTCTTCTCGCTCCCGTACCTCTGGATGGCCTCGTCCAGCAGGCGCTGCTGGTGTTCCCTGCTGCGCCACCCCGAGGTGATCCGGAACTCGATGCCGTCCTCGCGGGCGTCCCGGGCCGCCTTCCGTACGGCCTCCAGGAGGTTCTCGTCCAGCCGGTCGATGGCCGGGGACCGGGTGTCGAAGGGGGTGAGGTCACGTTCCCGCGGGGTGTCGTCGTCGTCGGCGCTCCGCGGTGAGGCCCCTGCCGTCGCCGGGCCGCTCGGCCCCCGGTCCGCCGCCGCGACGGCCCGGGCGGCCGGTTCGCTCCGGGCCGTGACGCCGCATGCCGCCGCGAGCGCCAGCACCGCGACCGCGCACACCCCTGCCGCCGTCCGGACGGGGAAGCGGCGCGCCGCCGTGGCGGAAGGGCTCGCTGCCGGGTCGTCGTGCATGGTGGCCTCCGGAAATCTCGGTCGGGGCGGGCGGCGGGTGCCGCGGGCCGATGCACCGAGTGAAGAGCGGACCGTGTTGTGGGGCCGTCTCGATTTCCCCATACGTTTTCGATAGGTCCGGAGCGCTACGTTTTCGATGGGCCCGGCATGGTTCATGTGGGAGGTCCGGGTGCGAAGCAGAGCAGGAGAGGCCGTATGCGGGTGCTGATTGTCGAGGACGAGCTGTATCTCGCCGAGGCGGTGCAGGCGGGTCTGAGGCTCGAAGCCATCGCCTCCGACATCGCCGGGGACGGCGACGCCGCCCTGGAGCGCCTGGAAGTGAACGAGTACGACGTCGTCGTGCTCGACCGCGACATCCCGGGGACGCACGGCGACGACGTGTGCCGGGCCATCGTGGAACGGCGGCTGGGCTGCCGGGTGCTCATGCTGACCGCGGCGGGGCTCCTCGACCAGAAGGTCACCGGTTTCGAGATCGGTGCCGACGACTACCTGACGAAGCCCTTCGACCTGAAGGAGCTGGTCGTACGGTTGCGCTCACTGGCCCGCCGGCCCAAGGACAGCACGCCCCCGGTCATCGAGTGCGCCGGAATCCGGCTGGACCCGTTCCGGCGCGAGGTCTTCCGCGACGGCCGGTACGTGGCGCTCACCCGGAAGCAGTTCGCCGTCCTGGAGGTCCTGATGGCCGCGCGCGGCGGCGTCGTCAGCGCGGAGACGCTGCTGGAGCGGGCCTGGGACGAGAACGCCGACCCGTTCACCAACGCCGTCCGCATCACCATCTCCACCCTCCGCAAACGGCTCGGCGAACCCTCCGCCATCCAGACCGTGCCGGGCGTCGGCTACCGCATCGATGGGCCGACCGGGTCCGCCGGGTGAACCGCCGCACGGCACCCGGCCAGGAATCCGGGGAGACGGAGCGGGGCGCGTCGCGGACCGCGCGGCCGCGGCGGCTGACCGCCCGGATGAAACTCACCCTGACCTACGCGCTGTTCGTCCTCGGATCGGGGGCACTCAGCCTGATCATGGTCTACCTGGCCTTGCGCTTCCTGCCCAACTACCCGCTGACCGCGGTGAACCCGCAGGCCGCGTCCCTGGCCGCCCGGCCGGACATCCTTCAGGCCCTGTTCGTGGCCGCCGGCGTCACCCTGCTGCTCCTGGCGCTGCTCGGGCTCGGCGGCGGCTGGATCATCGCGGGCCGCGTCCTGCGCCCCCTCCAGGAGATCACCCGGGCGGCCGGGCGGGCCGCCGACGGCTCCCTGGACCACCGCATCGGACTCACCGGCCCGCGCGACGAGTTCACCGAACTCTCCGACACCTTCGACGACATGCTCGCCCGCCTCCAGAGGTCCTTCGAGGCCCAGCAGCGTTTCGCCGCCAACGCCTCGCACGAGCTGCGCACCCCGCTCGCCGTCAGCCGCACCATGCTCGACGTGGCCGCGGCCGACCCCGACGGCCAGGACTACCGACAGCTCGTCTCCCGGCTCAGTGAGACCAACCGGCGCGGCATCGAGATCACCGACGCCCTGCTGGAACTCTCCGCGCTCGACCACAACCCGCCCGCCACCCGGCGCCTCGACCTCGCCGACACCGCCCGGGGAGCCGTCGACGCCGTCCGCGAAGAGGCGGGGGCGCGGGGCGTCACCGTGACCACCGACATCCGCCCGGCCCCGGCCACCGGCAACGACGTCCTGCTGCGTCAGCTCGTCGTGAACCTGCTCCACAACGCCGTACGGCACAACCTGCCCACGGACGGAACGCTCACCCTGACGACCGGCCCCGACCCGGCGCGTCCCGGCCACGCCCTCCTGACCGTCGCCAACGCCGGACCGCCGGTGGCCGGGACGGTCGACCGGCTCACCGAACCGTTCCTGCGGGGCGGCGGGCGGGTGGCCGGGCCGGACCCGGGGCGGCGCGGTCACGGCCTCGGGCTGGCGATCGTCGCCAGCATCGTCCGCGCCCACCACGCGGACCTGACGCTGACCCCCAACCCCGGGGGAGGGCTCACCGTCCGGGTGTCGCTGCCGGGCCCGCCGCCCGACGACAAGGGCCCGTCCGGTCGCGCTCGGCCGGACGGGCCCTGAGGGGTGCGGGACACGTCGGCGGGACGGCGCCCCGAAGGGTGCCGTCCCGCCGACGTGCGCCGAGGCCGTCAGCTCCTCCCGGCCGCCGCCTTGAACCCCCGCAGCCGCAGCGAGTTGCCGACCACGAAGACCGAGGAGAACGCCATCGCGGCGCCCGCGATCATCGGGTTGAGCAGCCCGGCCGCCGCGAGCGGCAGCGCGGCCACGTTGTAGGCGAAGGCCCAGAACAGGTTGGTGCGGATGGTGCCGAGCGTCCGGCGCGACAGCCGGATGGCGTCGGCGGCGGACCGCAGGTCGCCGCGGACCAGCGTCAGGTCGCCCGCCTCGATCGCGGCGTCCGTACCCGTCCCCATCGCGAGGCCCAGATCGGCCTGGGCGAGGGCGGCGGCGTCGTTGACCCCGTCCCCGACCATGGCGACCGAACGCCCCTCGGCCTGGAGCTTCTTGACGACGTCGACCTTGTCCTCCGGCATGACCTCCGCGTACACCTTCTCGATCCCGACCTCGGCCGCGACCGACTCGGCCACCGCCCGGTTGTCACCGGTCAGCAGGATCGGGGTCAGCCCCAGGCCCCGCAGCCGCTCGATGGCCTCGGCGCTGGTGTCCTTCACCGCGTCGGCGACCTCCAGGACGGCTCGTGCCTCGCCGTCCCAGGCGACGGTGATGGCGGTCCGGCCGGCGGTCTCGGCGGCTGCCTTGAGTCGGGCGAGTTCCACGGGGAGGTGGATCTCCCACTGGGCGAGGAGTTGTTCGCGGCCGACGAGGACGGCGTGGCCGTCGACGATGCCCTGGACGCCGAGTCCGGGGACGTTGGCGAAGTCCTCGGGGGTGGGGAGGGTGGTGCCGGTGCGGTCGGTGGCTCCGGTGGCGACGGCCTGGGCGATGGGGTGTTCCGAGGAGTGTTCGAGGGCTCCGGCGAGGCGGAGGACTTCGTTCTCGGTGGTGGTGTCGGTGGTGTGGACGTCGAGGAGGGTCATGCGGCCGGTGGTGACGGTGCCGGTCTTGTCGAGGACGATGGTGTCGACGCGGCGGGTGGTCTCCAGGACTTCGGGGCCCTTGATGAGGATGCCGAGCTGGGCGCCGCGTCCGGTGCCGACCATGAGGGCGGTCGGGGTGGCGAGGCCCAGGGCGCAGGGGCAGGCGATGATCAGTACGGCCACGGCGGCGGTGAACGCGGCCGTCAGGCCCGCGCCGTTGCCCAGCCAGAAGCCGAGCGTGCCGAGCGCCAGCGCGATCACGACGGGGACGAAGACCGCGGAGATCCGGTCGGCGAGGCGCTGGGCCGCCGCCTTGCCGTTCTGGGCGTCCTCGACGAGCTTGGCCATCCGGGCGAGCTGGGTGTCGGCGCCGACCCGGGTCGCCTCGACGACGAGCCGGCCGCCCGCGTTGAGCGTGGCGCCGGTGACCGGGTCGCCGACACCGACCTCCACGGGTACGGACTCGCCGGTCAGCATGGAGGCGTCGACGGCCGAGGCGCCCTCGACGACGGTGCCGTCCGTGGCGATCTTCTCGCCGGGGCGGACCAGGAAGCGGTCGCCGACCTGGAGTTCGGCCGTCGGTACGGTCACCTCGCGGCCGCCGCGGATCACGGTGACCTCCTTAGCGCCGAGTTCGAGCAGCGCCTTGAGGGCCGCGCCCGCCTTCCGCTTGGAGCGGGCCTCGAAGTAGCGCCCGGCCAGGATGAACGCGGTGACCCCGGCGGCGGCCTCCAGGTAGATGTTCCCGGAGCCGTCGGTCCGGCCGATCGTCAGCTCGAACGGGTGCGTCATGCCGACCATGCCCGCCGTACCGAAGAACAGCGCCCACAGCGACCAGAGGAACGCGGCCGACGTACCGACCGAGATCAGCGTGTCCATCGTGGCCGCGCCGTGCCGGGCGTTGGTGAACGCGGCCTTGTGGAACGGCCAGGCGGCGTACGTGACGACCGGGGCGGTCAACGTCAGGGAGAGCCACTGCCAGTAGTCGAACTGGAGCGCCGGGATCATCGACATCGCGATCACCGGCACCGCGAGCGCGACGGCGGTCAGCAGCCGCTGGCGCAGCGGCCGCAGCTCGTCCGCCCCCGCCGTGTCGCCCTCGGCCGCGTCCGCCGCGGCGGTGGAGGCCGGGGGAGCGGGCTCCTGCGCGGTGTAGCCGGTCTTCTCGACGGTGGCGATCAGGTCCTGGACGGAGACGTCCTCGCCCCGGTAGCTGACCTTGGCCTTCTCGGTGGCGTAGTTGACGGTGGCGGTGACGCCGTCCATCCGGTTGAGCTTCTTCTCGATCCGGGCCGCGCAGGAGGCGCAGGTCATGCCGCCGATCGCGAGCTCGACCTCTGCGGCGGTGCCGGTGTCGGTGCCTGGTGTGGCGATGTGCGCGGACACGTTGTCCTCCCTGACCGTGACGTTGATACCCCTAGGGGGTATGCCCTGCTGACTCATGTATACCCCCCTCCCCTATAAAGCGCAAGGGTGGATATGCCGTGCGAGCCCGGAACGTGTGCGTTCGGTCACCGGATGTGCGGTCGAGCTCACGTATCTTCACCTGGCATTGAGGCTGCGCCCCTGGCCTACCGGCCCGTAGGGTGGACATTGGACTAGACCTATTGCTGTCTCCTGGAGGATTGGGATCCCATGAGCAACCGTGCAGTCCTGGAGGTGATCGCTCTCGACGCGGAGGACGCGGTCGCGGCCCAGGCGGGTGGTGCGGACCGGCTTGAGCTGGTCACCGACATGGCGGCGGACGGCCTGACCCCGTCCTGTGCGACCTTCGCGGAGATCCGGGCGGCGGTGGACATCCCGTTGCGGGTGATGCTCAGGGTGGCGGACGGCTTCGCGGCCGGTGACATCGAGGTGCTCGTGGCCAAGGCGCACGAGCTGCGCGCGGCGGGCGCCGAGGAGTTCGTCTTCGGCTTCCTCGACGACCAGGGGCGCCCGGACCTGGTCGCCGTCGAGCGGCTCATCGCCGAGCTGGACGGCTGCCCCTGGACCTTCCACCGGGCGATCGACCGGGCCGCCGACCGGGACGCGCTGCGCAAGCGCCTCGCGGACATGCCCGGCCTGGACACGTACCTCACCGCCGGCTCGGCGAAGGGCGTCGACGAGGGCATCCCGACCCTGCTGGCCGAGGCGGCCCGCAAGGGGCAGCCCGGCTACGAGCCGCAGATCCTGGTGGGCGGCGGCCTGCGCCTGGAACACCTCCCCGAGCTGCTGGCCGCCGGGATCGACGCCGTGCACATCGGCGGCGCCGCCCGCCCGCTCGGCTGGTCCGGCCCGGTGGACGCGGCAGCCGTACGCGAGTGGCGCACGGTCCTCGACGCGTAACGGGGGCGCGAGCGGGGGCGGGGAGCCCGGCCTCCCCGCCCCGCACGCTCAGGCGGCCGCGGGCGCCGACAGCTCGCCTGGCAGGTCCGCCGCGTGGACCACGGTCAGCCCCGACACCGCACGGGTCAGCGCCACGTACAGCCGGCGCAGCCCCGTCCGGGTGTCCGCCTCGCCGTCCACCACCGCGGCCGGCTCGTCCAGGACCACGTAGTCGTACTCCAGGCCCTTCGCCAGCGACGCGGGCACCAGCGTCAGGCGGGACGCGGCGGTCGTCTCCTCGCCCGGGGAGAGGTACGCGTGCCCCGCGGCCTCCAACGCCCGCGCCAGCGCCGGAATCCGGGCGTCCGCCGCGATCAGGCCGATCGACCCCTCCTGGGCCAGCGACTCCTCGCACGCCGCGACCACCGCCGCGTCCAGCCCGTCCGCGCCGTCCACCGCCCGCACCTCCAGCGAACCGGGCGACTCACGCACCGACTCCACCGCCGCCAGCCCCGGCGAGATCACCGGCAGCAGCCGGGAGGCGTACGCGATCACCTCGCGCGGCACACGGAACCCCGCCGTCAGCTCCTCCACCACCGCGTCCGGCTTCCCCAGATGGTGCAGCGCCTGCGCCCAACTCGCCGTCGACCACGGCGTCGTGCCCTGCGCCAGATCGCCCAGCACCGTCGCCGAACCGGTCGTGCAGCGCCGGCCCACCGCCCGGTACTGCATCGGCGACAGGTCCTGCGCCTCGTCGAGCACCACATGCCCCAGCGAGTGCGTCCGGGTCACCAGGTCGTTCGCCTCGTCGATCAGCACCGCGTCCGCCGCCGACCACTTCGCCGACTTCACGCTCCGCGCGGGCTTCGTCCACAGGATCGCCTTCTGCTCGTCCGCGTCGAGCAGCCCCTCGGCGTGCGCGGCCAGGAACTCCGCGTCGCCGAGCAGCCGCAGCACCAGCTTCGCCGGGTCCACGGCGGGCCAGACCGCCTTCACCGCCGCCTTCACCGCGGCGTTGCGGGCCACCGCGTTCTGCACCCGGTCGTCGGGGGCCTCGCCCGCCTCCTCCATCCGGACCAGCACGGCGTGCGCGATCCGCTGCGGCAGCGCCTCGTGCGCCGCCCCGTACCGCATGTCCCGGGCCAGCAGCTCCTCGACCATCTCGGCGATCTCGTACGCGGGCACCCGCCAGCGCCGCGAACCGCGCACCACCACGACGGGCTCCTCGGGCGGCGTCACATGCGAACGGATCGCCCGCCGCAGCACCTCCGCCATCCGGGCGTCGCCCTTGACGACCGCCGCCTCGGCCGTGTCCGTACCGCGAACCTCGATACCGGCGGGCGCCACCAGGTCGTCCACCGTCGACTGCTCCACCGCCAGCTCGCCGAGGGCGGGCAGCACCTGCTCGATGTACTGGAGGAAGGACCGGTTCGGCCCGATCACCAGCGTCCCGGTACGGGCCAGGCGCTCCCGGTGCGCGTACAGCAGGTACGCCACCCGGTGCAGGCCCACGGCCGTCTTCCCGGTACCGGGACCGCCCTGCACGCACACCGTCCCGCCGAGCCCGCTGCGGACGATCTCGTCCTGCTCGGGCTGGATCGTCGCGACGATGTCCCGCATCGGGCCCACGCGCGGACGCTCGATCTCCGCCTGGAGCAGCCGGCTGGTCTGCTCGGCCTCGCCCGGGTCGGTCAGGTGCTCGTCCTCGTACGCGGTCAGCTCGCCGCCGGTGTAGCCGAAGCGGCGGCGCTGCCCGACGTCCTGCGGGTCCTTGCGGGACGCCCGGTAGAAGGGCTGCGAGACGGGGGCGCGCCAGTCGATGACCATCGGGTCGCCGCCCGCGTCGTGCACATGGCGGCGGCCGATGTAGAACTGCTCGCCCTCCGCGCCTTCCGCCCGCTCCCCGCCGACCCGGTGCAGATAGTCCAGCCGGCCGAAGAAGAGCGGGGTGTGGGCGAGGTCGGCGAGGGACTTGATCCGTTCGTCGATCTGGGCCTGGAGGACGGCCGCGTTGACCCAGTTCGCGGTCACGTCGCGGATGTCGAGGGCCTGGGCGTCCTCACGCATCGCGCGCAACGCGGCGCGGGACGCGGCGAGATGGGCGCGCTCGCGGGCCAGCGGATCGGTGGTGCTGTCGTTCTCGAGTTCGTGCGCGGGCACGGTGTCGCCTCCGGCTTTTCAACGCAGGACGGCGGACCGCGCCGACCCGCTCACTGCGCGGGCCGTACGGTCCGCTGAGGGATCGATCACGGATACGCGCGACGGGCGCGCGTCGGGGTGTCGACCGGTTTCCGTCCGGTCGGCGGCGCTCCCCCGGCTGCCGGCGCGGGCCCTCGCGGGCCGCCGGTACCACGGTGCGGGAGGCGGGCAGACCGGCGATTGTATCGACCGGGCCGGGCCGGGGCCAACGCATTTCGACCGGAGCGCCACCGTCCCCCGCGGGCGCCCCGGCGGAGGCCGGTGCCCGGTCCCGCGATCCGTGCCGACCGGGGAACGGACGGCGTAGGGTGATCGAACTGCCGCCCGGACGATCCCACCCGCGCGGGAGCGGGGCCGCGTGGCCGCCGCCCCGTGCCGTGGACGATACGGATCCCCGGCTGTCGCGGCTCGGATCGTGTGACGGAGGCGAATGTGCTGATTGATGTCGCGGACGTGGAAGCCGCAGCCGAGCGGATCACCGGGCACGTGATACGGACCCCCACGGTGCCGAGCCCCGGCCTGTCCGCGTTCCTGGGCGCGGACGTCACCGTGAAACTGGAACTCCTCCAGCGCACCGGCTCCTTCAAGGCCCGGGGGGCGACGGCCAAGCTGCTGGCGCTGGGTGAGGCGGAGCGCGCCGCCGGGGTCGTGGCGGTGAGCGGCGGCAACCACGGCATCGCGACCGCGGTCATGGCCGGAGCGCTGGGCATCGAAGCGACCGTCGTCATGCCGCGGTCCGCTCCGGGCCGCGCCGTGGCCGTCGCGGAGGCCGCGGGGGCGAGCGTCGTCCTCGCCGACACCATGGACGAGGCGTTCGCCCTCCTGGACGATTTTCGGACCAAGGGACTCACCCCGGTCCATCCCTTCGACGACCCCGTCGTCGTCGCCGCCCAGGGCACGGTCGGCCTGGAATTCGCGGAGGACGCCGGGGAACTCACCGACGTACTCGTCAGCATCGGCGGCGGGGGACTGATCTCCGGGGTCGCCGCCGCGCTGCACGCGCGCCGCCCCGGGGTACGGATCTGGGGCGTGGAGACCGAGGGCGCGCGAGCGATGTCGGAGGCCCTGGTGTCCGGCGGGCCGGTGCCGGTCGAACTCTCCTCGATCGTTTCGACACTGAGCGCTCCCAGTGCCTCACAGCTCACCTACGAGCACGTCTCGGCGCTGGTCACGGACGTGCTCACGGTGACGGACGCCGAGGCCGTGCGGGGCACCCTCGATCTGGCCGACCACGCGAAGGTCTGGGCCGAGCCCGCCGCCGGATGCCTGCTGCCCGCGGCGCGCCGGGTCCTGGAGCGCGTCGGTGAGGACGCCCGGATCGGCCTGGTGGTGTGCGGCGGCAACGCGACGACCGACGATGTGACCACCTGGGCCGGCCGCTTCGGGCTGCGCTGAACACCACCCCGCCACGGCACGGCGCTCCGCAGTCGCCGGAGCGCCGTGGGGCGGGCGCGTACGCCGTTTGTGGGTCAGCCCCGTAGGGGACGGGGTGGAGGCGGGTGCACCCAGGGGCCTACCTGGGAAGCCGCCGAATTCCACCCCCGGGCCGATACCCCTATCGGCCCCGGCGCAGCACCATGGAACACATGAGCACCGTCAGCCTGAACCCTCGCAGGACCGGCCCCGCGCACGGCGCGACCGCGGCCACCGGTCACCTCCGTACCCACCGCGTCGGCGACGCGGTACGCGCCGTCAAGGTCTTCGTCCGCGCCGCCTTCGACGTGGTCGTCCTCGGTGAGTACGCCGACGAGACCGACCCCCGGCACCACGGCAGAGAGACCGGCCGCCACCACCACGCCCGCTGAGCCGCGGGCTCAGCCCTCGGCCAGCAGCTCGTCCGCGTCGACGATCCGGTACGCGTACCCCTGCTCGGCCAGGAAACGCTGGCGGTGTGCCGCGAAGTCCTGGTCGACCGTGTCGCGCGCGACCACCGAGTAGAACCGCGCCTCGTGCCCGTCCGCCTTCGGCCGCAGCACCCGGCCCAGCCGCTGCGCCTCCTCCTGGCGGGAGCCGAACGTGCCGGAAACCTGGATGGCCACGGTCGCTTCGGGCAGGTCGATCGAGAAGTTCGCGACCTTCGACACCACCAGCACGCTGATCTCACCGGACCGGAACGCGTCGAAGAGCTTCTCGCGCTGGGCGTTGCTCGTCTCGCCCTTGATCACCGGGGCGTCCAGATGCTCGCCCAACTCGTCGAGCTGGTCGATGTACTGCCCGATGACCAGGGTCTGCTCGCCGCGGTGCCGCCGCACCAGCGCCTCGGTCACCTTCCGCTTCGTCGCTGTCGTCGCGCAGTACCGGTACTTCTCCTCGGTCTCGGCGGTCGCGTACGCGAGACGCTCGGAGTCCGTCAGATTGACCCGCACCTCGACGCAGTCGGCCGGTGCGATGTAACCCTGCGCCTCGATCTCCTTCCACGGGGCGTCGAACCGCTTCGGCCCGATCAGCGAGAAGACGTCCGACTCGCGGCCGTCCTCGCGCACCAGCGTCGCGGTCAGGCCGAGCCGCCGCCGCGCCTGGAGGTCGGCGGTGAACTTGAAGACCGGAGCGGGCAGCAGATGCACCTCGTCGTAGATCACCAGCCCCCAGTCCCGGGAGTCGAACAGCTCCAGGTGCGGATAGATCCCCTTCCTGCGGGTCGTCAGCACCTGGTACGTGGCGATCGTGACCGGCCGGATCTCCTTGCGGGTCCCGCTGTACTCGCCGATCTCGTCCTCGGTCAGCGAGGTCCGCTTCACCAGCTCGTGCTTCCACTGCCGGGCCGAGACCGTGTTCGTCACCAGGATCAGCGTGGTCGCCTTGGCCTGCGCCATCGCACCCGCCCCGACCAGCGTCTTCCCCGCCCCACAGGGCAGTACGACGACACCCGAGCCGCCGTGCCAGAAGCCCTCCACGGCCTGCCGCTGGTACGGCCGCAGCGACCAGCCGTCCTCGGCCAGCTCGATCGCGTGCGCCTCGCCGTCGACGTAACCGGCGAGGTCCTCGGCGGGCCAGCCCAGTTTCAGCAGCGTCTGCTTGATCTGCCCGCGCTCGGAGGGGTGCACCGCCACGGTGTCCGGGTCGATCCGCGCCCCCACCAGCGGCTGCACCTTCTTCGAGCGCAGCACCTCCTCCAGCACCGGCCGGTCGGTCGAGGTCAGCACCAGCCCGTGCACCGGGTGCTTGGAGAGGGTGAGGCGGCCGTACCGGGCCATCGTCTCGGCGATGTCGACGAGCAGCGCGTGCGGCACCGGGTAGCGCGAGTACTGCACGAGGGCGTCGACGACCTGCTCGGCGTCGTGCCCGGCGGCCCGCGCGTTCCACAGCCCGAGCGGGGTCAGCCGGTAGGTGTGGATGTGCTCCGGCGCCCGCTCCAGCTCGGCGAACGGGGCGATGGCCCGGCGGCAGGCGTCGGCCTGGTCGTGGTCGACTTCGAGGAGCAGCGTCTTGTCGCTCTGGACGATGAGGGGTCCGGTCACGCGCGTCGGCCCTTTCTACGGGGTGCGGCCAGGGATGAGGCCAAACGTCCAGTGTGCCGCATCGGAGCGGAAACGGGCCCGGCGTACGGTCCGGAGCCCTGCCCGGGGCCGGTCCTCGAAGAAACTTCTGAAAGATGTCCGCGGGGATGTCGAGAACCCGGACCCGGCTCCGTCCCCGGGACGAACGCGACCACACCCGGCCGCACCGACGAGGAGAGACACCATGGCCAAGTACCTGATGCTGAAGCACTACCGGGGCGCCCCGGACGCGGTCAACTGCGTACCGATGGACCAGTGGACCCCGGAGGAGATCGCGGCGCACATCCAGTACATGAACGACTTCGCGGCCCGGCTGGAGAAGACCGGCGAGTTCGTCGAGGGCCTGGCGCTCGCCCCCGAGGGGGAGTGGGTCCGGTACGACGGAGAGGGGCGCCCGCCCGTCACCGACGGACCGTTCGCCGAGACCAAGGACCTGATCGCCGGCTGGATGGTCATCGACGTCGACAGCCACGAGCGCGCCGTCGAACTGGCCGGGGAACTGTCCGCCGCGCCCGGCGCGGGCGGCCGGCCGATCCACGAGTGGCTGGAACTGCGTCCGCTCCTGACCGAGCCGCCGACCATCACGGAGTGACCCCACCCATGGACGAGGCGCTGATCCGCGGCCTCACCCCCGGCGTGCTCGCGATCCTCGTCCGCCGCGGAGCCGACTTCGCGGCGGCCGAGGACGCCGTGCAGGACGCGCTGGTCGAGGCGGTCCGCGTCTGGCCCGACGCACCGCCCCGCGACCCGAAGGGCTGGCTGGTCACCGTCGCCTGGCGGCGCTTCCTCGACGCGGTACGGGCGGACACCGCCCGCCGCAGACGCGAGGACCTCGTCGACGAGGAACCGTCGGCCGGGCCCGCGCCCTCGGCCGACGACACCCTCCAGCTCTACTTCCTGTGCGCCCATCCGTCGCTGACGCCCTCGTCCGCGGTGGCGCTCACCCTGCGCGCCGTCGGCGGGCTCACCACCCGGCAGATCGCCCGCGCCTATCTGGTGCCCGAGGCGACGATGGCGCAGCGCATCAGCCGGGCCAAGCGCACCGTGTCCGGGGTGCGGTTCGACCGGCCCGGCGACGTCGCCACCGTGCTGCGCGTCCTCTACCTGGTCTTCAACGAGGGCTACTCCGGCGACATCGACCTGGCCGCCGAGGCCATCCGGCTCACCCGGCAGCTCGCGGCCCGGGTCGACCACCCGGAGGCGGCGGGGCTGCTCGCCCTGATGCTGCTCCACCACGCCCGGCGCGCCGCCCGGACCACCCCGGACGGCAGCCTGGTGCCGCTGGCCGAGCAGGACCGGAGCCGATGGGACACCGGGGCGATCGCCGAGGGCATCGCGATCCTCCAGGGCGCCCTCGCCCGGGACCGGCTGGGCGAGTACCAGGCCCAGGCCGCCGTCGCGGCCCTGCACGCCGACGCGCCGAGCGCCGGTGAGACGGACTGGCCGCAGATCGTCGAGTGGTACGACGAGCTGGTCCGTCTGACCGGCAGCCCGGTCGTCCGGCTCAACCGCGCGGTGGCCGTCGGCGAGGCGGACGGGCCGCACGCCGGACTGGCCGCCCTCGCGGAACTGGACGCCGACCTGCCCCGCCACACCGCCGCCGCGGCCTACCTCCACGAGCGCGCCGGCGACCGGGAGACCGCGGCCCGGCTGTACGCCGAGGCCGCCCACCGGGCGACCAACCTCGCCGAACGCGACCACCTGACCCGCCGGGCGGCCCACCTCAACGCCCGCCGCCCTCGCTGACGCGACACGGCTGGAGGAACGCCGGAGGAAGAAGAAGGCGAAGAGCAGAAGGCGAAGACAGAGGACGAAGACAGAGGACGAAGGCAGAAGGCGAAGAGCAGAAGGCGATGACAGAAGGCGAAGTGAGTTACGCGAACAGAAGGAGTGACAACTTGGTGCAATGTCGTTTCGCCGACAGTAAGGTCGAATACTGACGGGAAAGCCTGTCTGACGACATCGTCCAATGCGGGGAGGAGTCGCCATGTTGCTTCGGTTCCAGGTTGCGAACCACGCTTCGCTCCGGGAGGAGCAGGAGCTGTCGCTCGTCGTGGGCGACCATCACCCGGAGCGTGCCGAGGTGAGGCTGTCGGACGACGTGAGTGCGGTTCCCGTCGTCGCCGTGTACGGGACCAACGCCTCCGGCAAGTCGAATCTGCTCGACGCGCTGGGCTGGATGCGTTCGGCGGTGCTGTCGTCGTTCCGGCACTGGGATCCGAGCGGCGGAGTCCCGCGGCGGCCGTTCGCCCTTCGGCGGGACGCCTCCGCGCACCCCAGCTCCTTCGCCGTGGACTTCGTCGTGGCGGGAGTGCGTCACCAGTTCGGCTTCTCGACCGACGACGACCGGGTGACCGAGGAGTGGCTCTACTACTACCCCGAAGGCCGACAGCGGCGTTTCTACGAGCGTGACGCCGAGGGGCAGGTCGTCTTCGGGCGCTGGCTCACCGGGCGGCGCAAGCTGATCGCCGAGCTGCTGAGGCCCAACAGCCTCTACCTGTCGGTGGCGGCGGCCCAGGGGCACGAGCAGTTGGGGGCGGTGTTCCGCTGGTTCGGATCCGGTCTGCGGATGGCGACGGACCGGGACTTCCCGCAGCGCCTCGATCACACCGTGCGGCTCTGCCTCGCGGAGGACGGAGAGCCGGCGGCGGAATCCGCGATGGCGCTGCTCCGCTTCGCGGACCTCGGCGTCTCCGGCCTGGAGATCAAGGAGTGGGACGAGGCGGCGCGGGAGGACCACGAGCGGATCACCCGGGCGATCAGGGACGTCCTGGGGGAGAAGGTCCGCATCCAGCAGGACCAGAAGCGGCGTGTGCGGGTGGATCACCGTACGGCGGACGGGGTCTTCCCCCTCGACCTCGCCTACGAGTCGAGCGGGACGCGTACCTGGATCGGGCTGATCGGCCCGGTGATCACCACGTTGATGGAGGGCGGGGTGCTCTGCGTGGACGAACTCGACGCACGCCTGCACCCTTACCTCGTGGACGCCCTGGTGGGCATGTTCCAGTCGCCCGAGACCAATGTCACCGGAGCCCAGCTGGTGTTCAGCACGCACGAAGCGGCTCTGCTCGGGCGGAACGTCCGGACCGAGCTCTTCAGGGACCAGGTGTGGTTCACGGAGAAGGACCCCGAGACACTGGCGACGCGACTTTTCCCCCTGACCGAGTTCTCCGTGCGCGGCTCGGCCGACAATCTGGAGAAGCGGTATCTGGGCGGACGCTACGGGGCGGTGCCGCATCTGGACGACGATGTGCTGCGGGACATGACGGCGGCGCTGCGGTACGGGGGTGGACGTGAAGCGGGGGAAGCCGCTACGGCGGACGAAGGGCGTGCGCCCGGAGCAGCGTAGGTTCCTGATCTACTGCGAGGGGGAGCGCACGGAGGTCCAGTACTTCCGGGGGCTGAAAGCCGAACTGCGTACCCTCCCGCTGGCCATCTGCCTCGGCAAGGAGCACGGCGAGCCGAAATCACTCGTGCGCGCGGCCATCGAGCACAAGAAGCGGGCACCCCACTCGCCGGACGACCGGTACACGGCGTACGACGAGGTCTGGTGCGTGATCGACGTCGAAGCACCCGTTCCGCACGAGGGGCTCGCGGAAGCCCTGGACCTGGCCCGGCGCAACGGCGTCGAGGTGGCGCTCACCAACCCCTGCTTCGAGCTCTGGCTCCTGCTCCACTTCCAGGACGTGTCCGGATACCGCACGTCGGCCGACGCGCAGCGGGCGTTGGAGAAGCTCGGTACCTGTGGTTACGCGGCCGGTCGCAAGCATCTGGCGTACGAGAGTCTGAGCGGCCGGCACGTGGGAGCGGAGGAGCGCGCGGCGGCGTTGCGCCGACGGGCGAAGGGGTACACGGACAACCCGTGGACGGACGTGGACCGGCTGGTGGGGCTGCTGAGGGCGGCGCGGCACGGCACCGGTGCACGGGGCTGACGTCGTCCGCCGCCGTGGGGCTCCCCGGGGAAACCGGCCGTGTCAGGCCGTCAGGTCGTGAGGTCGTCACGAGGTCGCGCCGTAACGCCGTAACGCCGTAACGCCGTCACATCGTCACGCCGTGGCGTCGTCCGCGAGTTCGGCGACGCCGGTGATGCGGTGGAGGGGGAAGGTGCGGATCTCGTCGGCGGTGTGGTCGTACGCGGTGACGAAGCCGCCTTCGACGCGGACCGGGGCGATGACCCGCTGGCTGGCGGCGCCGTCCGCGTTCACGTAGCCGATCCAGAGCGCCGAGCCGGTCAGTACGGCGGCCTGGACGGTGGCGAGGGTCTCCGCGGAGGTGGTGCGGGGCAGGGCGCCGGGGGTGGCGGGGGATTCCGGGGTGTCCTTGCGGGCGACCGTGGCGGCCGTGTCCCCGGCGCGGATGGCCCGGACCGCCGCGTCGAGCAGGGTGGCGTCCGGTACCGGCGGGCCCTCGGGCACCGGGGCCGGGGCGGTGCGGGGCGGGGTGCGGCGGGTACCGGCGCGGGTGATCAGGACATCGCCCTCGGCGGACTCCGCGGCCGGGGCGTACCCCATCTCGCGCAACCCGTCGAGCAGTGAGGCCGGGTCGGCCTGCGCGGCCAGGACCGTCGGGGCGAGGCGGCGCAGCCGCAGCGTGGCGGAGCGCTTGTCGGCGAGGATCTCGTTCAGTACGGCCTCGTCGTCGCAGCGCACGTACGAGGAGGCGGCGCCGATCCGCAGGTGGCCGTGGCGGCGGGCGATGTCGTCGATGAGGTAGCTGAGCGGCTGCGGTACGGGCGTACGGCTGTGGGTGGCGAGGAAGGCGTGCAGGTCGGCCGCGGACTGCCCGGCGTCCAGGGCGCGGCGCACCGAGCCGGGGGTGAAGCGGTAGACCGTCGCGCCGCCCTTCGACTCGATCTCGGCGAGGACGGAGAGCGCCTCGGCCAGCGGGCGTTCCAGCGGTCCGGGGGCGACGGCCGTCAGGTCGGCCTGGAGCAGTACGTGGTCGAGCGGTTCGGGCAGGAGCGGGGCGAGGCGCGCGGCGGCTTCGGCGGGGCCGTCGTCCAGCAGGGCCCGGGTGGGGGCGGCGAGCGCGCCCCGGCCGGTGATGCCGAGCAGTTCCGACTCGTCGAGCGTCCACAGGGCGACCCGGGACCGCAGGTCGGCGGTGCCGCCGTCGGAGGCGGAGGAGGCGGAGGAGGCAGAGGAAACGGAGGAGGCGGGGGCGGAGGCGGCGCCGCGCAGCGGGCGTTCCCAGCGGAGCCGGGCGAGGACGGTCTCCGGGGCGGGCGCGGTGCCGGGCTCCAGCCCGGCGAGGAGGGCGAGGACCCGGCGGCGGACCTCGGGGGCGGCGGAGCGGTCGAGCCCCGGCCCGAGCGCGGCCATCGTCCGCCCCTTGGCGTCCTGGCCGCCGACGAGTCCGGGGACGCGGGTGGCGGCCAGCCAGGCGGTGGCCAGTTCCGCCCAGCGTTCCTGGGCGGGCAGGGCGGCCCAGTCGTCGTACGCGGGCGTCGGCGCGTACCGTTCGTCGGCCTCGCCGTCGGAGGCCAACAGCCCTGCCGAGTAAGCCAGTTCGGCCCAGAAGGCGGCGGTCCGTTCGGGGACGTCCAGGGTGGTGGCGGTCCGTTTCAGCTCGCGGACGCTGAGCCCGCCGGCCCGCAGTATCGGCGGTCCGCCGCCGTCCCAGCTCTTCACCAGCTCCTCGACGGTGCTCACCGCGAGGAACGCCTGGGCGGCCGCAGCGTTGTCCACAGCCTGTGGATCGCGGTGGGTGGCGGCCGTCACGACGGGCGGCTCCGGTTCCGGCACCCGGTGGGCGCGTCCGGCCCGCAGGTGCAGGGCGGCCTCGCGGGGGAGCACCACCGTGCGGGCCGACACCGGCAGCAGCAGTCCCCGGTCGCGCAGCCAGGTCACCGGCGGGGCGGGGTTCGGGGTGACCTCCCCGTACGGTGGCCCCCACACCAGCCGGTCCAGCACGGCCAGGGACTCGGCCGGGGCGGTGTCGAGCAGCGCGCCCATCGCGGCCCGGTCGGTGAAGAGCCCGGTCAGGGCCTGCACGGCGGAGACCGGGTCATGGGTGGCGGGCAGCCCGGCGGCGGCCAGGATCTCCTGGAGGCGGCCCGGGGACATGCCGGAGGTCGCCTCGGCGACGGTCGGCCCGAGACCGGTGGGGGAGGGGTGCTGCGGGGACGGGGAGAGGAGTTCGCGCGCCGTACGGACCAGCCGCAGCCGGTCGTCATCGCCCCAGACCAGGGCCTGTTCACGCAGGGTGGCCAGAGCGCGGGGGAGGGCGCGGGCGATCGTCCCGGCGGTGGCCACGGTGGCCGCCCCGGGGCCCGGGGCGCGCGCAGCAGCCTGGCGCCGGGCGCGCCCAGGAGACTGGCCGGCGGAGCGTTCAGCGGCCCGGCCTGGTTCGCCACCCGGCGCGTCGCCCGGTTCGTAGTCCTCGGCGTCGCCCGGTTCGCCGTCCGGTGTGTCGCCGGTGAGCAGGGCGAGCAGGGTCGCGTACGGGACGGGCTCGGCGGCCACCGCGAGCGCCTCGGCGGTCTGGAGGGCGAACCGGTCCAGCCGTTCCAGCGCGCGGACGACGGAGGCGCGGGTACCGGCCCGGGTCGCGAGCTGGGTGATGTCGCCCGGCACCGGGTTGAGCAGGTCGGGGCGGGCCCGCAGCAGTGCGGCCAGCGACGCGTCGTCCCGGGCGCGGAGCGCTTCGGCGAGCGTCCGTGGTGGTGTGATCGTCCCCATCCGCCCCACGGTAGCCGCTCCGGACGGGCCCGAGGGCGCTACCTTCGGTGCAGGCTTCAGGAGGGGACGCGTACGTGGGCATCGAGAGCGACCAGCTGGTCTACGACTATCTGAGCCGGGTCGGGGACCTGGCACAGCAGCGCCAGATGTCCTCCGCGGACCGGATGAAGCTGGTCGCGGGGCTCCGGGGCGAGATCGACCGGCAGCGCGGGAAGGCGTCCGGGGACAGCCCGGCGGCGGTCCGCCGCATCATCGGTCGCCTCGGCTCCCCGGACGAACTGGTGGCCGCCGCGGCCTCGACCCGCGGCGCGTCCCCCGACGACAGCGGCGGGCCGGGACACCCCGAGGCCCCAGCAGCCCCATCAGCCTCATCAGCCCCAGAATCCCAGGTGGTCCCGGAGCCCCGCCCCGCCGTGCCCCGCCCCCGCCGGGGGCTGTTCCGCAAGAACATCCCCGACAACACCCCCGGGAGCGCCTCCGAGGACGTGCCCGGGAACACCCTCGCGGACGTGCCCGCCCCGGCGACGGGCCCCGGTGCGCCGCCGGAGCCGATGACCGACGAGGGCCCCCTGCCGCCGCACCGGGCCGGTACGGACGAGCTGGGGCCCTCCCGGGGCGAGCCCGACTGGTGGCGTGTCGATCCGGTGCCGTTCGGCCGGGGCGTCGACGTACCCGGGTTCAGTGGCGGGGTGGAGATCCCGGCCATGTTCCGCCAGCCGCTCGCGCCCTCCGAACCCGGCGCGGAAGCGGCGGAGCAGGACGCGGAGAACGTGGAGGAGACGGGGGAGGAGCCCGGGGAGGAAGCGGGGACCGGGGGCGACGGGCGGCCCGCCGGGAAGTCGCGCCGCCTACTGCGGCTCGTCCGCCGCGCCCCGCGCGAGGAGCGGGAGGGCGGCCGCCGTATCACCCACCCGTTGCTCTTCCTCGCGGCGGTGATCCTGGTGGCGGGCGCCGTGACCGGTTCCTGGCTGGCCCTGGGCGGCGGCTGGCTCCTCGCGTACAGCTCGCGCACGCTCTCCCGCGCGGAGGCGAAGTGGGCCGCGATGGGGCTGCCGGGCACGGTCGCGGCGGGCGCGCTGCTCTGGCTGTGGGGCCGGACCGAGGGCCGCTGGGGCGAGCCCGTCGCGGCCGGGCAGCTCAACGCCGCGATCGACGAGACCTGGCCGTGGGCGGTCCGGGGAGCGGCCGTCGCCTCCGCGCTCTACCTGATCTGGCGCGCGCGGAGGCCACGGTCGTAGCGGCGGGAGGCGCGGGACCCCGGCCGACCGTCGTCACTTCATCTTCGCCTCGAACTCGTCGAGGATCTTGTCGGCCGCGGTGTAGCCGATGCCCGCGATCCAGAGCCGGTCGTCGACCTTGAAGACCTTGCCGTTCTTCGATGCCCGCAGGTTCTTCCACAGCCCGCTGTCCATCGTCTTGTCGGTGCCGGCCTTCGCCGGGTCGCCGTACGTCGACGTGAAGACGACGTCCGCGTCGGCCAGGTCGATCTTCTCCGGCGACACGTCGTAGGAGAAGCCGTCCTTGGCCTTGTCGGTGATCGCGGGGCGGCCCACCCCGAGGTCGGCGAGGATCGAGCCGATGTAGTTCTTCTTGCCGTAGATCCGGATGTCGGCGCCCTCGACGAAACGGACGAAGTTCACCTCGGTCGCGGCGGCCTTCTTCTTCCCGCCGATCGCCTCGGTCACCTTCGCCACATGGTCGTCGTAGGCGGCGACGGCCTTCTCCGCCTCGGCCTGCTTGCCGAGCGCCTCCGCGTGGAGCTGGAAGTTCTCCTTCCACGCCGTGCCGGTGGACTCGGTCATCACGGTCGGGGCGATGGCGCGCAGCTGCTCGTAGCGGTCGCCGTCGCGGACCTTGCTGGTGAGGATCAGGTCCGGCTTCAGGGAGGCGACGGTCTCCAGGTTGGGGTTGGCGATCTCACCGACCTCCTTGATGCCCTTCGTGGCGCTCGCGGGAAGGTACGACGGGAAGCCGTCCTCCGACGCCGAGTGCGTCGCGCCGACCGGCCGCACCCCGAGGGTGAGCGCGGAGTCCAGCTCGCCGGTGTCCAGGACGACGACGCGCTTCGGGTGCGCGGGGACCTCGACGTCGCCCATGGCCGTCTTCACGGTGTGGGTTTTGGCCGCGTCGGACCCGGAGTCGCTGGAGCCGCTGGCGCTCCCGCCGGACTCCGAGAAGCCGCAGGCGGAGAGGGTGAGCGCACCGGCCAGCGCGAGCCCGCCGAGCGCGAGACCGCGACGGCGGGTGAGGGGGGTGGCGGTCATGGGCTGCCCTGCTTTCTTGTCGTGCTTTCTTGTCGTGCCTTCGAACTGGTCACTCGTCCACGGGTCCGGCCCGGGGCTCCACGGGGCTGTCCCGGGGCCCGGTCGTCGTCCACGGGGCCGGACCGGGGCCCGGGGTGTCCACGGGGCCGGCCCCGGCGTCTCAGTCGTCCGCCCGGCCGGGCTGCCAGGGCGCGCCCGGCACCACGAGCGGCGAACCGGTCACCGGATCCGGGACGATCACCGCCTCCAGCCCGAAGACCTCCCGGACGAGCCCGGCCGTGACGACGTCCGCCGGGCGGCCCTCGGCGACGATCCGGCCCGCCTTCATGGCGACCAGGTGGTCCGCGTACCGGGCGGCCTGGTTGAGGTCGTGGAGCACGGTGACCACGGTCCGGCCCCGGCTGCCGTCCGCCGCCGGGGCGGTGAGCCGGCGCACCAGGTCCAGCACCTCCACCTGGTGCGCGATGTCCAGGTACGTGGTCGGCTCGTCGAGCAGCAGCAGATCGGTCTCCTGGGCGAGCGCCATCGCGATCCACACCCGCTGGCGCTGGCCGCCGGACAGCTCGTCCACGGACCGCTCGCCGAGCGCGGTGATGTCGGTGCGCTCCATCGCCTCCGTCACGGCCCGCTCGTCCTCGTCCGACCACTGCTGCCACCAGTGCTGGTGCGGCTGGCGCCCGCGCGCGACGAGATCGCTGACGGTGATCGCCTCGGGGGCCACCGGGGTCTGCGGCAGCAGCCCGATGGCCTGGGCGATCTTCCGGGTGGGGATGCTCGACAGCTCGGTGCCGTCGAGGAGGACCGCCCCGCCGCGCGGCTTGAGGAGCCGGCCGAGCGCGCGCAGGGTGGTCGACTTGCCGCAGGCGTTCGGGCCGACGATGACGGTGACCTGCCCGTCCGGCACGGTCAGGTCCAGCTCGTGGACGACGGTGCGCTCCTCGTACGAGAGCGTCAGCCCCCGTGCGGTGAGCCGCCCCTCGCCCACCGGGGCCGGGTCCGTGACAAGGTCCGCGGACGGGGCCGGGGACGGGTCCGGGGTCCCGGACGTCGTACGGGTCGAAGTCATGCCGTTCCTCCACTGCGGCCGCGACCGCCACCCTGGCCTCGGATGATCAGCCAGATCAGATACGGGGCGCCGACCGCCGCCGTCAGTACGCCCACCGGAAGTTCGACGGGCGAGAAGAGCCTGCGCGCCAGCAGGTCCGCGCACACCACGATGACCGCGCCCAGCAGCGCCGAGCAGAGCAGCGGGATCTGCGCGGTACGGGTCATCCGGCGGGCGATCTGCGGGGCGAGCAGCGCCACGAAGTCCACCGGCCCGGCCGTCCCGGTCGCCACCGACGCCAGGACGACGCCGAGCGCGACCAGCCCCAGCCGTACCCGCCCGAGCCGCACCCCGAGCGCGGTCGCGGTGTCGTCGTCCATGGAGACGGTGCGCTGCGCGCGGGCCGCCCACAGCACGGCGGGGAGCAGGACCAGCAGCGTCCACAGCAGCGGTGTGGCCTCGGCCCAGCCCCGGCCGTTGAGCGAGCCGGTCATCCAGATCTTGGCCTGCTGGGCGACCAGGTAGTCGCCCTTCGTCAGGAACAGGGTGGTGACCGAGCGCAGCGCGATCGCGAAGCCGATGCCGATGAGGACGAAGCGGGTGGCGTGCAGCCCGCCGCGCCAGGCGAAGACGTACACCAGCGCCGCCGCCACCACCCCGCCGAGCACGGAGAGGTACGGCAGCACGGTGTACGAGGTGATGCCGAAGGTCATCGCGCCGACCGTGAGCGCGCTCGCGCCCTGGCTGATCCCGATGATGTCGGGGCTGGCCAGCGGGTTGCGGGCGACGGTCTGGATCAGCGCCCCGGCGATCCCGAAGGCGACGCCGACCAGCAGCCCGGTCACCATCCGGGGCAGTCGCAGCGTGCCGACGACCAGCTCGTTCGAGGACGGCTGCCCCAGCAGCACCTTCAGCACCTCGCCGGGCGCCACGAAGTTCTCGCCGACGCAGAGGTAGGCGACGCAGACGACGGCGAGCGCCACCACGAGCGCACCGGCGACCAGCGCGGCCCGCCGGTGCAGCAGGAACCGGCCCCGCGCCCCGATCCGTACGACGTGGTACCCGGCGGGCCGCACCCGTACCGGGGCCCCCGCCCGCGCCTCGGTTCCGACGCTCATGCGGGCACCGCCTTCCGGCGTACGAGGGTGACCAGGAACGGAACGCCGATCAGCGCCGTCATCACGCCCGCCGGGACCTCGCTCGGCGGGAAGACGACGCGGCCGATCACATCGGCGACCAGCAGCATCACGGGACCGATCAGCGCGGCCATCGGCAGCACCCAGCGGTGGTCGGTGCCGACGACGGCGCGGGCGATGTGCGGGACGGCGAGGCCGATGAACGCGATCGGCCCGGCCGCCGCGACCCCGACCCCGGTCAGCACGGTGGCGCCGACGCCGCCGAGGATCCGGACCGTCGCGACGTTCTGCCCGAGCCCCTTGGCGACGTCCTCGCCGAGCGCCAGCGCGTCCAGACCGCGTGCGACGGACAGCACGAGCACCGTCCCGGCCAGCAGGAACGGCCAGATCTGACCCGCCACCACGGCCTCGCGCCCGCCGAGCGAGCCGACCTGCCAGAAGCGGAATTCGTCGAGCGCGGACGCCTTCGTCGTCAGCACCGCCGAGGTCACCGAGACCAGCAGCGCGTTGATCGCGGCCCCGCCGAGCGCGAGTTTCACCGGCGTGGCACCGCCGCGCCCGCTCGACGCGATGGCGTACACCGCGACGGAGGCGATGGCCGCGCCCGCGAAGGCGAACCACACGTACCCGGTCAGCGTGTGGACCCCGGCGAACGCGATGGCCAGCACCACCCCCACCGAGGCGCCCTGGCTGATCCCGAGGATGCCGGGGTCGGCGATGGGGTTGCGGGTGATGCCTTGGAGCACCGTCCCGGCGAGGGCCAGCCCGACCCCGACCATCAGGCCGATCAGGGTGCGCGGCACGCGCATGTTGCGTACGACTTCGGCGTTGTCGGAGTGCCCGCCGTGCAGCAGGGCGTCGAAGACCTCGGCCGGGGGTATGGAACGGGCCCCCACGGCCAGGCTGAGGAGGACCGCCACCAGCAGCGCCACGACGGCCGCCGCCGTCGCGAGAGCGCGTCTGGAGCGGCGTGGAGCGGCGGCTGACATCGGACCCAATCACGTGACGAGAATCGGAGGTGCGGGGCGAGGATCGGAGTTACGAGGAACAGAGCTGCGAGGAACAGAGCTACGGGGAACGGAGTTACGAGGGACGAAGTGGCAAGGAACAAACGGCTGAGAACATCGCAAAGGTAAGCCTTGGCTAAGTCTAAGCACCGCCGTTTCGGGGCCGGAGGCCCCCACCCGTCTCTCGTACCCCGCCCTCCTCCGTACCCGACCTCCGAGCCCGACTTCCGGCCGCCCTGCGCCCGACGCCCGGCCGCCCTGCATCCGACGCCCGCGCCCGGCTCCCGGCCTCCCCGTGCCCGACGCCCGCGCCCGGCTCCGGGCGCTCGGGAACAATGGACGTCATGTCCTCACACCCCGCGCCCCCCTCCCACCCCCTCACGGTCGGGTTCGACCTCGACATGACCCTCATCGACTCCCGCCCCGGCATCAAGGCCACCTACCTCGCGCTCTCCGCCGAGACGGGCACGCCGATCGACGCCGATCTGGTGGTGAGCAGGCTGGGGCCGCCGGTCGAGGACGAGCTGCGGAACTGGTTCCCGGCCGAGGACGTGCCCGCCGTCGCCGACCGCTACCGGGCGCTCTACCCCACGTACGCGATAGCCCCGACCCGGGCGCTCCCGGGCGCCCGCGAGGCGGTCGACGCGATCCGGGCCCGGGGCGGCCGCGCTGTGGTCGTCACCGCCAAGAACGGCCCCAACGCCGAACTCCACCTCACCCACCTCGGCATCGAACCCGACGCGGTCATCGGCAGCCTGTGGGCCGAGGCCAAGGCCCGTGCCCTGCGCGAGCACGGCGCGCATGTCTACGTCGGCGACCACATCGGCGACGTGCGCGGCGCCCGTACCGCCGGAGCCCTCTCGGTCGGCGTCCCCACGGGCCCCTGCGACGCCCGGGAGCTCCTGGCGGAGGGCGCGGACGTCATCCTCCCGTCCCTGACCGACTTCCCGGCCTGGCTGGACACGTACGAGCCCGGGGCATTGCCGTAACGGACGGGCCGGGCGCTCAGGCGTACGCGGCGAGGAAGGCGCGGACCCCGGCGGCGGCCAGCCGGTCGACCTCGGCCTCAGTGGCCTCAGATGCCTCTCCGGTGTCGCCGGCCTCATCGGCCTCGCCGCTCCGGGCGGCGCCCTGGAACATGGCCCGGTTCACCGGGATCCACAGCAGCAGCCCGGCGAAGTGGTGGGCGGCCAGCATCGCGTCGTCGGCCTTGAGGAGTCCCTCGTCGGAGAGGTTGCGGAAGGTGGCCGCGAGGGTGGCCAGGACCCGCTCGAAGCCCTGCTCGTACCAGGCCGCGCCCAACTCGGGGAACGTGTCGGCGTTGGCGATGATCAGGCGCCGCAGCTGGATCACCTGCGGCTGGGTGAGGGCGGTCAGGAACTGACGGGCCAGACGGGTCAGGTTCTCGTCCAGGGCGTCGGCCTCGACGGGGATGTCGGCCACCAGGTCGACCATGGCGTCGACGCGATGGGTGGTGGCCAGCACGATCTCCGCGAACAGCTTCTCCTTGTCGGCGAAGTGCTTGTAGACGGTCTGCTTGGACACCGCCGCCAGTCTCGCGATGTCGTCCATGCTCGTCCCCGAGTACCCCTTGTCGAGGAACACGGTGGTCGCGGCGTCCAGGATCGCCTGGTGCTTGCGCGCTGACCGGCTGTCCATCGTCGGCTCCTTCTCTCGTGCGTCCGTCGTTCCAGTCCGCCGTTCCCGGGAGGGTACTGGACCGGCCAGTACTCGCATGGGTACTGTACCGTCCAGTTCCGTGGTGCGGGAGAGTACTCACGCGCCGCATGTCGATGGGGGTTACGCATGGATCAGGTGTTCTCGGCCGACGGCACGGCCATCGCCTTCGAGCGGCAGGGCTCGGGCCCCGCGGTGGTGCTCGTCGGCGGTGCCTTCATGACCCGCGCGGACTCGGCCGAGCTGGCCGCCCTGCTGGCCGGGCACTTCACGGTGATCACCTACGACCGCCGGGGCCGTGGCGACAGCGGGGACGGCACGACGTACGAGGTGCGGCGCGAGATCGAGGACCTGAACGCCCTGATCGAGGGGCCGGGCGGAGGGGCGGCCATGCTCTTCGGGATGTCCTCGGGCGCCGTCCTCGCCCTGGAGGCCACCGCTTCCGGCAGCGCCGTACCGCGCCTGGCGCTGTACGAGCCGCCGTTCATCACCGACGACAGCCGCCCGCCGCTGCCCGTCGACTACGTGGAGCACCTGACGGAGCTCGTGGCCCGCGAGGCGTACGGGGACGCCGCGGCCTACTTCATGACGGCGGCGATCAACCTGCCCGACGAGGCCGTCGCGGGCATGCGCCACGCCCCGTTCTGGGCGGGCATGGCGGCGGTCGCCCGCACCCTTCCCTACGACGGCAGGGTCATGGGCGACACCATGTCCGGCCGCCCCCTCCCGCTCGACCGCTGGGCGTCGGTGACCGTCCCCGTCCTCGTCGGCAGCGGCGACGCGGGCGCCCCGCACATCCTGACCGGCGCCCGTGAACTCGCCGGCACGGGCGACAACTTCACCCTCCAGGTCTTCCCGGGCGAGGAGCACACCATCGCCCCGAAGGACCTGGCCCCGGCCCTGATCACCTTCTTCACCGGCCACCCCTAGGCGTGACCCCCGGGGCCGGTCCGGCCCCGGCCCCGTCCCCGCCCACCTTCCGCAACCGCCGCCAGGCGGAGGCGGGGTCGGTGCCGTCGCCGACTACGTAGTGCAACGCGGGCCGGGTGGCCGGGCCGACCCGGAGCGGCGCGAAGGCGGCGTGGTCCGCGCCGCGCCCGGAGACGGCCTCGGGGCCGAGAGTGAAGGAGACCGGCACCGGTGGCGGTTCGTGGCGTGCGGGGGTGGTCAGATCGGCGCGCGCGATGCGGACCTGCCCGACCATCGTGGCGAGGCCGTGCCCGCCTGCGAGGGCCTCGGCCAGTTCGGGCAGGGCGTCCACCGGGGTGCGCTCGCCGACGCGGTGGCCGACCGCAAGCGTGATGTGTTCCTCGACGCCGAGCCGGGTGCGTGCCGTACGTACGGTCGCGATGGCGGGCCGGTCGGGGGAGCCGACGGCCACGGTCCAGGTGGGCAGGGACCGCTGGGCGCGAGTTCGGGCCAGATCCGTCAACTGGCGTGTCGACCACGGCACGTTGACGGGCTCGGCGGTTGACCAGCCCGCAGGCGGGGCACCGGTGAGAGTGCGCCAGCACTGCTCCAGAGCGCGCCCCAGAACGAGGCGTTCGTCGGCCGGGTGAACCGTTCGGAGCGAGAGCAGAAGCTGCCGCTCACCGGTGTCCGCTCCGGATGGTTCCAGGAACGCGTCCGCGGTCCTGGAACCGCCCTCCACCATGACGGGGGCGAACCGTTCCCCGTCCCAGCACAGCACCGCCCCGGTGAGTCCGTCGTAGTAGCCGCACTCCGGATCGCTCACGACCCACCGGGAGGGCGCCCCGTCCAGCAGGGTGCGGGCGGGAAAGGTGAGCCGGGTGTCGGCCGGGGTGACGAGGTCCAGCTCCAGCCCGGTGCGGACGACGTTGCGCACGACGTCGGTGAGCCAGGTCGTGGCGGCGACCACGGGTCGGCCCTGCATGACGACGGCCGCCCGGTCGGTGAGCAGGTCGACCCCACTGGGCGCCGGCCCCTCCACGACCGCGCCGGTGAGTCCGGCCACCACCTCGGTACGCGCGGCCCGACGCGGCCAGACGTCACCCCCGAGTACGGAGGCCAGCCGCCCGCCCACGGCTCCGGCCAGCTCTCCGGCCCCTTCCACCGCACTGCTCGCCCGCGCCTCCGTCCACCACACCGGCGACGTTCCCCGGACTCCGGGCCCGAGCAGCCGTTCCACCTCCCCCGGCACCTGCACGTACCGAGGTGCTTCGACCGCCACCAGCGCCGCCCCGGCAGCCGTACACAGCTCCACCACGGCCCCCTCCCCGCCCGGCCGCACCAACAACTCGGGTCCCCCCGCGAGCAACCCGGCCATCAGCGTCCTGGTGTCCGGCATCCGCGGCGTGAGGGCGATGACGTCCTGGGTCATGCGTACTCCGTGAATCGGATCATTATTCGCGTCCAGAAAGATCCTGAAGTTCCTCCAGCGAGGAGAAGACTCTTCGAGTCTCTGGCAAAGCACTTCCGGAGTGGGCGCTGCCGGACCATGAATCGGACTCGGAAAGCGCCTGATCGGATGTCAAGCCGCGGTGCTTTGCTCTGCTGAGGTAGAGCAACCAGTCATGCGCGGCATCGATAGCCTCGTCGCCCGCCGGGGTACGGGGCTCGAACCCTGCTGCGAGTCCATCCTCCGCTGCCCAGAGATAGCCGAGGGTGCGACCGCTCTCGGCCACCTCCACGCAGGTGACCGGCTCATCGGTCTCTGCCTCGAAGCAAGGTGAATTCGGTGAAAGGAGAGATCTGAGCCAGGCTGTCCGGCGTGGGATTTCTGCCATGTACCAGGAATCCAAAATGTCTGGATCTTCATCTGGTAGATCTTCGAACCCGTCTGCGGTAGGGATCCCGTAGGACGTGAAGTCTGAAGCGACGACTTCGGCTTCCAGCGCTTGTGTGATTGCTGTGATGGCGGCGCTCAGGCGGGGCGCATTCTCCCTCTGTATTTCTGATTGCCGATGTCCGCGCAGATCATGAGAAAGCCAGGCGTCGCTGTACGTGTCGAGCGTTACGGTAGCCGCCCCACTTTCCCACCCTTCGACTGAAATTGTAAAAAGTTTTTCGACTTGATGGGGAGTTCCGGTGCGCATGCAGGTGCCTGGAACGGCCAAGCTTACTTCCGCGGAGCCGACTCCTTCTTTCGGGGTCGAATTCAGAGCCTCAAAAAAACTAGTCTCATTCTTGGCCCCGGCAAGTGTTGCACGTACCCGCTTTCGGGTGAAAAGAATGGAGTGATCACTCCTGGCGCGCGAGGTGACATCGGCCGTTGCGTGACTCTTAACGATTCCGATGGACCGCATGGCCCGCCATACGTGCAGTGCCGTGCTGCCGCACTGTAGTGCCAGGTCCTGATCCGGCCCCCCCATCCTCGTTTCCCAGAACCAGCTGCCCACGGGGTTGGTGGTAATCACAGGATGCCCTTCGGGTCGGCCTTGGCGTGCGGGGGGATCTTGATCGTCCCGTCCTCAAGGCGGATGACAAAGAGGATGCCGCGCCCTTTGTCGCTTTTGAAAGCGTGCTCCCCTCGATGGACTTGAAGGAGCTCATCCGGGATGCCTCTGGAGTGCCATTCTGCCATGGTTCCCTGCCCGTCCACGAGCATGATCCTGTGGTCTGCCTCGGATTTTGAGAGCTGTCCCAGGTTGTCTGCTTTCGCGATTGATTCAAATGGATTCTTGGGATTCTCTAGTCTTTTCATCTGGTACCCGTAGCTCTCTCCGTGCGAGTCTGTCACCCGAACGTCGAGGTCTGCTTTGTAAGCCTGGTTCTTGATTTCGAATTCGATGTCCCGGAGTCCGCTTCTGTAAAATTGATCACCGAGTCTGATCTGGTCCATCGCTCGAATGTCCTGGCCTCGAATCCCGGATCCCAGCATGGAGACGACGTCTCTGAATTTATTTGTCTGGGCCAAGCGTCCGGAGGTGATTATCTCGCTGATCTCCTGGCCGTCGGGGTACTTGCCCATCCGAGCAACGATCCTCTCGAGGACCTTTGGCTTAATGTTGTTGTTGGGGATGTTCTTCATGGCTTCACGGAACTGACGCTCGGCCTCACCTCCCAACTCCATGGGGCCTGAGTCGCCTGATTCTGAAAAGGAGTCGGACCGATCTCCGGCATCAGCGTGTCCTGAAAGTCCCGCGCCGTCGCCTGCGGCTGAAGTGTCAGCGAGTGGCCCGTTTCCATGGCCGGATTCTGAGGTATCTCCCGGGTGGCTGCCCCTATCCGAATGATCAGTCGCCCCTGCGTCGTTGCCTTCTCGGGAGCCCTCGGACCATCTTGGGGTGTCATGTCCGCCAGGCGACGGTGCCCTATCGCCCCCGTGGGCGCTCGCCCCGTGTCCGCGTCCTCCCACGCCGGCCGGTTCGCGGTCGGCGTGCGGCCGGGCGTCGGCTCCGCGTTCGGCGGCGGTGGGTTCGTGTCTGGCAGGTTCGAGGTGTGGGTCGCCGTTCCGGTCGAGCGGGATGAAGTTGCCGTCCTTGTCGACCCGGTACCGGTGGTCGAGGTCGAGGGCGCCATCGGGGAACCGGGTCTTCGGTAGCTGCAGGTGCTCGCTGACGTTGGCCAGTACCTGGGACACCTTGGGTAGTTCGGACAGGGCCTTGGCGGCCCTGAAGGTGCCGGTGAGCGGGTCGAGGGCGTCGCCGACTTTCGCCATGGTTCCGGCAGCCTTCGCGATCTCGCCGCCTCTCCCGAGCTTCGCGGCGACGCCGGACGACCCGGCGAAGAGAGTGAGGATGTTGAAGGAAGCGGCCGCGTGGGCGCGGGCCGGGTCCTCCTCCCACATGTCGTACGCGATGAACTGCTTACCGAATTCCTTCGCGTACGCCTTGCTGTCGCGCTGCCAGTCGGACAGGTGCTCGTCCTGGCCGAACAGGTCCATGCCGTAGGCGTATCCGCCCACGACGGTACGTCGCAGCCCGTCCCATGCCTCGTCGCGGGCTTCGCCTCCGTGGAAGCCCGCGAGAGTGGCCAGGCCGTCGAGGCCGGCCCCGATACTGTCCTTCACCAGGCCGTCCCAGGCCCAGCTCTTGGCTCCGTGCCCCCACCACCCCAGGCTCCACCGCTCGTAGGTGCGCCCCTCAGGGCTGCCCCACGGGAGGTCCTCCGCTTCCTTGAGGGCGTCGGCGCTCTGGCCGTACATGCCGGGCCCATGCGTGCCGTCGTCCACGATCCACCGGGGGCGGCAGGTGGCGGGACTGATGGCGGCGATCTTGTTGGCCGCGGTGCGTTCGGCCTCCTGGAAGCCCTCGCGTGCCGCCAGTACGCTGTCCAGTAACGCCTGGTGCTTCTCGGTCTTCTCCTCGTCCCGCGTCCATGTGTCGTCGCCCTGGACGCTGTCGACGAAGGCGATCGCGTCCTGCTTCAACTGCTTGAGCCGGTCGGCGTGCGGCCGGGCCTCGAAGACGAAGATGGCCAGGGCATCGGCCAACGCCTCGATGTCCCCGGCGAACTCGTCGGCCGTGTCCATGACCGGGCGGGTCGAGGAGAACAACGCCTCCGCCTCGGGGGCCTGGTAGTACGCGGCCGTCGCCTGGAAGCGGGAGTGGATGTCCTTCCCGCCGGTCCGGATGCCCGTGGCATGCGTGCGAAGGCCGGAAACGGCCTTCTCCAACAGCTCGAAGTCTCCGGTGTACTGCGGGATTCCTCCCGGCTCGATCACGACGTCTTTCCCACTGCGCGGAGTTCGGCGGGGGTCGGGGCCTTCGCCGCTTCCCGTTGCGCCCGCGCGGCCATGGTGAGGTCACCGTCGACGTACTCGCTGACGGCTTTGACCGTGCCGTCCATCGTCTTCCTCGTGCGGGCGGCCATGAACCTGATCCGCTGCTGGGTGTCGCCGATGAAGTCCGCCACCGCGGCGCCCACCGGCCCGGACGGCACTTCGCCGCAGTACGGTCCGCTGATCGTGCCGACGTTGAGCGCGGCGTCCTCCACGTTCTCGCCATAGCCCATGACGCTCTTGCTCAGATCCTCGCCGGCCAACCCCACCAACGAGAGCACGGACTCCACTCCGCTCGGCTTGATGTCCCATCCGGTCATGCCTACCCCCTTGTGCGACCAGCCTCCATCTCTATCAACGCGCTAGTAGCGACAGCAATGGATTTCGAGTCAACTCCTGCCAGGAGAAAGGAGGCATGGTGTGACCTTTTGTTTGCCAAGGGAAATACTTCTGGGTGTGGGGTGTGCCTGATCGGATGGGTGAGTGCTCGGGCCGGTTGTCAGAGGTGCCTGCGATGCTCCGGGCATGGAGATGACCCTGCAGATGACGATCGACTGTGCCGATCCGCAGCGGATGGTGGCGTTCTGGACCGAGGCCCTGGGCTACGTTCCGGAGCCACCGCCGGGCGGGCATGTCACGTGGCGGGCCTACTGGTCGGCGATGGGGGTGCCCGAGGAGGAGTTGCCGCCCGGGGCGGGGGACGTTCCGGAGTCGATCATCGATCCTGCGGGGCGCGGGCCGAGGGTGTGGTTCCAGAAGGTGCCGGAGCCGAAGTCCCTCAAGAACCGGTGGCACTTCGACCTGAAGGTCAGCGGCGGCCGTGACGTGGCGCTGGATGTTCGTAAGCGGCGGGTCGACGAGACGGTGGAACGGCTGGTCGGGGCCGGTGCCACCGTGCTGCAGACCAAGGACGAGCCGGACTCGGGGTTCTACGCCGTCGCCATGCAGGATCCCGAGGGCAACGAGTTCGACGTCTTCTGAGCGCGGTGGCGCCGGTGCCGGTCGCAGCCCCTCGATCACGGCTGCGACCGGTGCGGTCCTATGAGACCCGGTCAGGTCGCCGTCAGCTCTTGCAGGCGGCCACGTTGTCGCTGGTGCCGGGCACGGCGGCGGACCGCGCGGCCTGGAAGTTGGCCTCGAACGCGTCGAAGACCGCCGGTGTGGTGATGCGCAGCATGGCCTCGTCGTTGTTGCGCAGGGCCGGGCCGCTCCAGTTGTGGCTGCCGGTGAACATCACCTTCTGGGCGGTGCCCGCGTACATGCCGTCGACCATCCAGTTCTTCGAGTGCACGATCCGGTTGGGCGTCGCGGGGTCGGCGTCGTCGTCGTGCTGGTAGCAGCGGTTCGTGATGCCGGAGACGCCGTGCAGGGCGGTCCAGGTACCGGAGTCGCTCTCGCTGTAGACCAGGTCGACCAGGCAGCCCTGGCCCGCCAGCGCGCGCAGCTTGTCCGCGACGCCCTGCCGGGTGATCTTCAGCATCGCGGCGTGGACGGTGGTGCGGCGTGCGGTGCCCGTGGAGTCGGTCCAGCGGCAGGTGATGTTGTCCATCGCGTTGACCACGGTGTCCGTGGTCGAGTCGCTGCCCGCGCGGGGGAAGAAGTAGTACTTGTAGTCGCCCGCGTTGCCGTACGTGTAGGACCAGGCGGTGCGGTTCTGGGCCGGGAGCCGGGTGAAGTAGTCGACGTAACCGTCGTACAGGGCGGTGTTGTCGGCGACGGTCACCGAACTGTTCCAGTAGCGGCTGTAGTTGGACGGCGTCAGGTTCGACGTGAGCTGGACGACGACGTTCTTCTGGGCGCCGCCGCCGACACTGCTCGCGAGCAGGAACTTGTTGTGGTTGATGCCCGTCTGCTCCGTACTGAGACACGAGCGGCCCTTGGCGCACAGGGTCACCCAGGAGGCGGCGGAGGTGCTGGTGCCGAGGCTGCTCGCCAGGAGGTCGTAGGAGGCCCGGTACTCCAGGGTGCTCTCGTCGAGGACGACCTTGACGTTGACGCCCCGGGCCTTCGCGGCACCGAGTTCCGTGGCGACCGTCTCGTCCCACAGGTGGTACATCGCGAGCCGCAGGACCGAGCCGCTGTCCGCGTTCGCGATCACGGAGCGGACCTGGGCGCGGATGGCCTGCTGCTCGGCGGTGGTGCCGGTCGGCTTGTTGAAGACCGGGCTGGTGGGGACGGTCGCCGCGCCGGCGGTCTGCGCGGGCGCGAGCAGCGCGGCCACGCAGGCGGAGACGGCGAGCAGCCCACCGGCCGCCCTCCGCCCCGGGGCGGAGGGCCGCACCGAGGAGCGCGCGGCGGCGGACCACCGGGACAGGGGCCATGAACGGGTCCTGGCGGGCGTCGGTATCATCGTCGGCTTTCCTCTTTCCTCGTCGTTCCGTGCGGTGTGCGGTGTGCGGTGTGCAGCGTCGACCCCTCGGGCCGTCAAACCGGTTCAGCAAAGCACGACTTCAGCGCCAGGTCACCCGATTCGGGTGCCGTGTCCTCGCCGCCTCCACCAGGGTGCAAGTGGTCCAGCGCACATGGTCGGCAGCGATGAATTCTCGCCTCGCCATCGGTCATATGAGCGACTGCACCGAAGCGAGGAAGGCCCCACCATGACTGACACGCTCACCGCTCCCCACCGCGTCCCCTCCGTCGCGCCCGCCTCGCGTTCCGCCGCACGGTGGTCCGCAGCCGGTGCCGTGGTGGCGGGGCCGCTGTTCCTGGCGGCCGGACTCGCCCAGGGAGCCCTGCGGGACGGCTTCGACTTCACCCGGAACGCGATCAGTCAGCTCGCCCTCGGCGAGGCGGGCTGGATCCAGACGGTGAGCTTCCTGCTGACCGGTGCACTCCTGGTCGCCGGGACGGCCGGACTGAGACGGGCCCTGCGCGGCGGCCCCGGTGCGACATGGGGGCCGGCTCTGGTCGGCGTCTTCGGCGCCTCCTTCTGGGCGGCCGCGGCGTTCCCGGCGGACGCCGGGGCGGGCTTCCCGGTCGGGACACCCGACGCGACCGTGATGACCGGCCACGGCACCGTCCACATGGCCTCCGGGATGGTCGGCTACCTCGCCCTGTGCGCCGCGTTCTTCGTCCTGGCCCGCCCGCTGGCGGCCCGGGGTCTGCGGGGCTGGGCCATCGCGTCCCGCATCGTCCCGGTGGCCGTTCTCGCCGGTTTCATGGCCTCGGCCGCCTCGGTCCTGGCGTTCACCACGGGCGCCGGACTCGGTCTGCTGTGGCTGAGCGCGGTGACGGTCCGCCTGGCGACTGCGTCCGCCAACCAGTAGGGGACACCGAGCGATCAGGCAGCCGTCGCCACGCCGAGGTAAGGGGCGAAATGCTCGGCCACCTCCGCCGCCACAGCCACCGCGTCGAGCGTCCCGTCGACTTCGATGACGCGGATGCCGAGGCGGCGGGCGTTCTGCGCCGCGTCCTCGGCGATCAGCCGGTCACGGGCGACACGGTTGGCCTGGGAGCGGGCCGGGTCGGTGACCGGGACGTTGAGGGTTCCCGCGCGCGGGAGGTTCCGGATCTGGTGCTGGCGGAAGTCCTCGGTGGGGACGAGGACGACCATGCGCTGGAGTGAGTCGAGCAGCGGCGCGACCAGTTCCGGTCGCAGCCCCCATCCCTCGGCGATCGCCGGCCGGCCGGTGAACAGTGCGCGCAGGTCGTCCAACGCCCACTCGAAGCGGACCGGGAAGCCGGCCAGCGTCTCGGCGGCCATCTCCTCCGGGCCCCGGCCCAACCAGACATGGTCGGGGGTGGGATCTTCCACGGGCTCACCCAGGGCGACACGACGCGCGATCCGGCGATCCTGGTGCCCGCGGGCGTCGTGGTAGTCGTAGTGATACGCGGTCAACCCGTACGTCGTCGCGATGAGTTCGGCAACGGTGCTCTTGCCGGACCACTGCGCGCCGCCGATCCACAGCGCGCGCCGCAGGCTGCCGTGTGGATCCCAGACATCTGACATGAGTGTCCTCCCGGTGGAGAGCGGCGCAGACCTCCGCTCGGGAGAAATTCTCCTGGTTTGACAGCAAAATTTGCAGTCTTGTCTTCACCCGGCGGTTGTCGGAGAGTGGATAGGGAGGGGGATCCGCGTGCCGCGCGGTCGCAACCAGGTTCGGCAAGCGCGGCTACGTCTGCCTCGGCACCGGCACCGTCACCGCAGCCGCCCTCGTCGTCCGGCTCCGCTCGTGATCGTCAGGACACTGCCTGGGGCAGGGCCTACGCCCCGGCCGCCTCCGCCAGGAGGTGGGCGAGTTCGCGGGGGCGGGTGGTCATGGGCCAGTGGCCGGAGTCGATGTCCGCGTACGTGAGGTGGGTGGCGCGGGCGAGTTCGGGGCTTTCTCCGGCGGCGATCCACTTCTCGGCCTGGGCCGGGGTGAACTCGGGGCAGACGACCACGACGGGGACGTCGAAGCGGCGCTCGTCGGTCAGGCGCACCACGCCTCGGGCGACCGCCTCGGGCACGGGGATCGCGGCGGACGCGAAGCGGTCCCGGGCCTCCTGGTCCAGGTCGGCGGCGTCCGGCCCCTCGAAGGGGGCCCAGCCGGGGAAGGGCAGGGCGCCATCCTCGATCGGCAGGAAGTCGGCGTAGGCCCGTCCGTCGGGGGCGGGGAAGCCGCCGATCAGGGCTACCCCGGCCACCTTCTCCGGTCGCGCGTCGGCGGCCATCCAGGCCAGGGCGGTGGCTGCGGAGTGCCCCACCACCAGCGGCTTGCCGGGTGCCGCGTCGACGGCGGCGAGCACGGCCGCCACCTGGTCGTCGAGCGTCGCGGAGTCGGCGCCGTCACCCTGGCCCGGGAGGGCGACGGGGACGGGACGGTGGCCGAGCGCGGTGAGTTCGGGTACGACGTCGTCCCAGGCGGATGCGTCGAGCCACAGGCCGGCGATGAGCAGGATGTCCACGGCGGTTCTCCCCAGGATGCGTTGGAGCTGGCCGGGGCACGCTATCGGGGGCCTCTGACAACGCCGGTTCCGGACGCGCGCGCGGCGGGCGAGTCCGAGGCGTGACGCGTGACGCGTGACGCGTGACGCGTGGTGGTCCGGCAGCCGGGGGAGAAGCAGATCGCTGCCCAGGGCCTGACGTCCTCTCCATTACCTGAAGTCATACTGGGGTGCAGAAATGTCCGGCTCATTTCGGTATTCGGCGTCATCACCCGATCTATGATTTTGACCATCGGTCATAGCAAAGGGTGTTCCAGATGATCTACACCGTTGAGTGCAGCTTTATGGAGCCGACACGGGAAGGCGAGTGGAACGATTTCTACTCCGACCTCAAGCTGCCGGCGCTCATATCCGTCACGGGGTTCCGCACCTCGCAGCGATTCAAGGCGATCAGTGCCGGGTGTCCCGTCTATCTCGCCGTTCACACCATCGACGGCCATGAGGTGCTGGACGGGGACGAGTACCGGGAGAAGGGCGGCGGGAACTTCGCTCGCTGGCAGCCCGATATCACCGACTGGCACCGCAACCTCTACGACGGAATCGACCGGGCGCCCGACGTGGTCGCGGGCGAGTACCTGGTGCTGAGCCAAACCGGTCAAGAGGCTCTGACGCGGCTGGGACTCGTGCCGCACGCCCTGCATGCCGTGGCGATGGAAAAGAACCCGAAAATGCGTTGGCTGGCCACGGCGGAAAGCGCTGAATTCCCGCCCCCTTCGCAGTTTCCGGACGGTGTCCATATCTACGCGCCGATGACTCCTCAGTTGAATGCCCAAAGGCCCTGAAGCAAAGCACTCGCGCACGCGGCTGACGCATCCCGAGAGAGATTGAGAATTGACAATGACGGACTTTTCCTTCCCCGCCAAGAAGATCGGCGACTACACGGTCACTGCCATCAGTGACGGGTACCTCACCGCGAGTCTGGACCTTCTCCTGAACATCGATCGCCACCAGGCATCCGAGCTGCAACAGCGAGGTGGGTTGGACGATCGGTCGCCCATGCACATCAACGGCTACCTGGTACGTGGCGCCGGCCGCACCGCGCTCGTGGACGCCGGGGCGGGCGGCGTCAAGCACTGGGGTGGCCGCCTGAAGGCCGGGTTGCGGCTGGCAGGGGTGCGACCCTCGGACGTCGACACGATCCTTCTCACGCACGCGCACCCGGACCACATAGGCGGTCTCCTCGACGGGTCGGGAGAGACTGTCTTCCCCCACGCGGAACTGCTCGTCCACCACCGGGAGCTGGCCTTCTGGCAGGACGACGGCAACCTCGCGCGTGCCAACGAACGCGCCCGTGGCAACTTCCAGATCGCCCGCAAAGCCCTCGACGCCTACGGCGGCGCGCTGCGCACGATCAAGGAGGGCGAGGTCCTACCCGGCGTTTCGGCGATTCCGCTTCCCGGCCACACAAGCGGCCACACCGGCTACCTGATCAACTCCGAGGACCAGAGCGCGCTCTTCTGGGGCGACACCGTTCACTTCCCGACGATCCAGGTGCCACGGCCCGATGCCTCGGTCACGCTGGACAACGATCCGGTCCGTGCCGCCGAGACACGTTCCAAGGTCTTCGAGATGGCCAGCTCCGAGGACCTGCTCGTCGCTGGCGCGCATCTCAACGAGCGGGGATTCGCTCGGGTCGAGCGGTCGAGCAGCGGCTATTCGATCACGGACGAGGACTGAGCGCCGGCGGCTTCCGGTGCGTCGGGCGGGGTGTCCGGCTTCGCCTCCTCCACCAGCCAATCGGAGAATTCGTCGAGCAGTTCCGCACGGGAGTTCCAGGAGCTTTGGGAGCTCTGGGGGCCCTGGGAGTTCCGCACGTTCCGCGAGTTGGTGACGAGGATGAAGTCCTTGACTGCCTGGCGCCCAGGCGGACCGAGGGAAACGAGCTTTCCGGTTCGCAGTTCGTCGGCGACGTAGAGATACGGAACGAGCGCCACGCCCAGACCCGCACGTGCCGCCTCGATCAGCATGGAGAACTGCTCGAATCGGCTTCCCGCCACCGCGTCCTGAAGGTCGATCCCGAACTCGCGTGAGTAGTCGCGCCAGCTCTCGGGCGTCGTGGTCTTGTGCAGCAACGGCAGAGACGACAGCGATGGCAGCAACGGCAGTGACGGCAGTGACGGCAGCGACGGCATTCCGGGCGGCACCCTGGAGTCCGCGCGGGGACCCGATGGCGCAAGGCCAGGTCGGCATACCGGGATCAGGGGACTCCGGAACAAGTGCCGTGATGCGGCTGTCGCCCACGCCGGATGGGCGAAGGTGATCGCGGCATCGAAACCGCTGCCGTTCAGCACGAACGGATCGTTGCGCGTGCTGAGGTTCACCACCACGTCCGGGTGCTCCCGCAGGAACGACGGCAGTCGCGGAATCAGCCACTTGGTGGCGAAGGTTCCGATCGTCGCAAGCTCCAGCACGCGCCGCTGCGGCGGTGTCGTCATCACTTGGACCGTCGACTGTTCCAATGACCCGAGCAGCCGCCCCAGCTCCTCGGCGTAACGCGCGCCGTGCGCCGTCAGCTCGACGCGGTTCCCGCCGCGACGGAACAGCGGCACCCCCAGGAGCGCTTCCAGTCGCGCGACCTGGCGACTGATCGCCCCCTCGGTGACGACCAGTTCCTTGGCGGCGAGCGAGAAGCTGCCGTGCCGTGCCGCAGCCTCGAACGCCAGCAACGTCGAGGTGCTGGGGATCTGCCTGGCCGGCACTGGCAGCCTCCTCACTCGTCACGAGGTTGATCTATGGTGAATTGATGACCCCAGAATATGGGATAAGTGTGGCTATTCTGGCTGTCTGGTCATGATTCATGATCAAGGTGGAGGTGTGAATGGTCGAGGGCGGACCGTGCGGGGTCAGACCGCGAAGCCGCCGTCCACCGCCAGCTCCGCGCCCGTGACGTATCGGGCGCTCTCGCCGGCCAGGTACGAGACGGCGTCCGCGACCTCCGTCGCCGTGCCGTAGCGGCCGATCGAGGTGAAGCCGCGCTGGAAGTCGGCGGAGTCGCCGTCGCCCGGGTTCATGTCGGTGTCGATCGGGCCCGGGTGGACCAGGTTGACGGTGATCCCGCGCGGGCCGAGTTCCCGGGCCATGCTCTTGGTGAAGCCGATCAGGGCGGCCTTGCTGGTCGCGTAGAGCGTGCTTCCGGGGAAGGCCACGCGCTGGGCGATGCAGCTTCCGATGCTCACGATCCGTCCGCCCTCGGCCATGTACGGAAGCGCCGCCTGGGCGTAGAGGTAGGGCGCGCGCACGTTCACCGCCAGCACCCGGTCGATCTGGTCGAACGCCACCTCCTCGATGGGGCCGACGGCGCCGACGCCCGCGTTGTTCACCAGGATGTCCAGCCGCGAGGACCGCTCGGCGACCGCCGCCACCGCGCCGCGCACCGCCTCCGGGTCCGCGCTGTCCGCTCGGACGGCCCAGCCGTTCCGCCCCATCGCGGTGATCTTGGCGACCACCTCTTCGGCCAACCCGGCCGAGCCCTGGTAGGTCAGCGCCACGTCCGCGCCGTCCTCGGCCAGCCGCAGCGCAACCGCCGCACCGATCCCCCGGCTGCCGCCGGTCACCAGCGCCACCTTGCCGTCGAGTGTCGTCGCACCGTTCATCGTCATCTCCGTAGAACTCCTTGTTCCGGTCTTGGGCAAGCTCAATCCAAGACCGGATCGTCCTGCGGGTCCGGCGGTATTCAGACGTTAAGTTCAACCTTCAACGGTGTCCGAGGCGCCGGGTGCCGGGCGCCGGATGCCGGGTGCCGGAGTGGCTGCTCAGGTGGTCGAGAACTGGGCGATGTACTCGGCGAACGGCGGGATTCCGACTTCGGCACGGAGCTCGTCCATGCGCTCGGGTTCCTCACAGGGCCACGGGACCGGCGAGCCGTCCTTCACTCCGGCGATCTGCGTGCCGTAGATCTGCTTCCGCCCGTCGTTCACCAGCGTGCGATCACGCAGGAAGGCAAGATCCCGGGGGCTGGCAGCGCCGTTGGACACCGCCTGCTCCATCAGTCGCAGCGCGCGCCGCTGAATGTCGAGCTGCCGGTCGGCGTGCTGCGCGATCAGCCACGCGGCCCGAGCCGCGTCCTCACCGACCAGCTCCGGGGTCGGCCATCCGTACGCGTCCATGATCTCGCTGAGGCGGTCCGCATGCTGCGCGGTCAAGCGACGCCAGGCCAGTTGCTCCGCCGGGTCGTCGCTGTTCGCCTGGTGCGCGGCCTGGTGATCTGCTGTGGCCATCTCGGTCAGCTCCGCAGCCACTTCGGCAATATCGGATGCCATCTCTCCTCCATGTCAGGTCGAAGGTCCCACTGGCCGCCGCAACCTTAAGTGTGCAAACCGCGGGAAAATATCCTCCCGAAGGACGGTGACGGCCGCGTTCGAATGGAGAGCCGGACCGCCGCGTGGGGGAAAACATATCGCCCAGATGGCCTCTGAGCTGCTTATATGCGCCACATGGCTAACTTTGAGCTTTCTTCTGACTATGTCCTCTCCAGTGACCCCGCCCGTCTCGACAGGGACGCCGTGTACCGCTGGCTTTCCGAGGGTTCCTACTGGGCCGACGACCGCGACCGTGACACGCAGGAGCGGGCGATCGACAACTCGCTCAACTTCGGGCTGTACGAGAAGGGTTCCGGCGCCCAGGTCGGCTACGCCCGGGTGGTGACCGACCACGCCACCTTCGTATGGCTGTGTGACGTGTTCATTGCCCGGGAGGCCCGTGGCAAGGGCCTGGGCACGGCTCTCGTCGCGGCCGTCCGGGACGACCTCGCGGCCCGGGGGCTGAACTACCTGGTCCTGGCCACCAAGGACGCGCACGGGGTCTATGCCAAGGTGGGGTTCGCGCCGGTGATCACGCCGGAAAAGTGGATGATACTCGGGCAGTAGAAAACAGGGCCGGCTCTGAAGGCCGATCGCGGGGCGAGCGCACGCGGGACTCCTGGTATTACTGGGGTATGCAGGATGAGACCGCATGCTCCGCGATCGATACGTTCATCTCCGCGTTCAACGCCTCGGACGACAGCTATGTGACCGACCTGCTCTCCCAGGCCCTGACCTCGGACGTGGTCTTCTGGGGGCCGTTGGGTCGCAGCGAGGGAATCGCGGCGGTCGAGCGGTTCGTGCTGGACATCCGGCGCCACCCGGCGGGGACCGGCACGATGGTGCGCTGCTCGGCGGTGGACATGCCGGACGAGTGGGCCCGGTACCAGTGGGTCTTCACCACGCCTGACGGAGGACCCCGCCTGGCGGGAACGGACGTCGTCCATCTGCGACGGAGCCTCATCGACCAGATCATCGTTTTCGCGGGCGAGATCGAGCCGTTCGCCTCCTGAGCCGTTCACGGGCAGGCGAATGCCCCCCGGAGGTCGCGCTCCTCCGAAGGGGCATCCGCCCGCCGCGCGGTGCCGGTTCAGCCGGTCAGCACTCCCCGCCCCAGTTGGCGTAGTTGAGCGTCATCTTGCCGCTGGTGAAGGAGTGGGAGTTGGAGTCCGGCGGGTAGTGCAGGCAGCCCGTCGCGTACTGGCCGTCCGCCCAGGTGACCTTGTAGCGGATGTGGTCCGCGCCGGGGTAGGACACGCCGTTGTTGACGATGGACAGGCCGTTGGACGACGTGAGGTTTGACAGGTTGCTCTTCGACTTCCACGTCGGGGCGCCGGAGAAGCTGGAGTTGTTCCACACGCACACGTACTCGCGCGGGCACTGGCTGGTCGAGGCCGACGCGGACGGTGCGAGCGTGAGGCCCACCGCCGCCAAGCTCAGAGATGCCGCGGCCGCAGCCGCGATCCTCCGCAGGTTCCTTGTGATGACTTTCCCCTTTCCTGCTGATGGCCGTCGTGCTTGCTCAAGCAGCATGCGGGGGTACGTGTGACCGGTGCGCGACCTTTTGTCCCGGACCAAAGTGTTCTGTCCGTCCGCCCGCCCGCCCGGCTCAGGCGCACTCGCGGCAGCGGCCGGGGGTGGGGGCGCGGAAGGCGCGGTCGCAGGCGTCGCAGTTCTGGAGCGGGTCGACGAGCCGCACCTGCGTGGGCGGGGACGGCAGCAGGACGGTGAGGCGGTGGCGCAAGAGCTTCGCCGGGTACTTGAGGGGGTGCGGCAGGTCGGCGGTGAGGGCCTGGCGCAGGGCGCTGGGCGTCGAGCCGTTCTCGAACCAGGTGGCCGCGATGGGGGCGAGGTGGGTGATGTCGTTCTGGGAGAGGGTGACTTGGGGCGCGTGGTGGTGGAGGTCGGAGAGGAGGTCGATGGCGGCGTGGGTGTACTTGGGGCGGGGCTCGTGGGGCGTACGGGGCGCACGGGGTGTGCAGGGCGTACGGGACTCGTGGGGCTCGCGGGGCCGGGGGAGCGCGGCTTCGGGCACTGGTACCGGCACGGGCGTGGGTGCGGGGGCGGCCTTGGCTACGGGCGCGGGCGCAGGGGCGGCCTTGGCTACGGGCGCGGGCGCAGGGGCGGCCTTGGCTACGAGCGCAGGCGCAGGCGCAGTCGCGGATGCAGGCGCGGGGGACGGCTTCTGCGTCCGGGGCTGGTTGTAGGAGCGGGTGCGGGTGACGATCTGGCCGTTGGCGAGGTGCTCGGTGTCGCGGCTGAGGTAGCCGTGGGTTTCGAGTTCGCGTAACGCCTTGGCGATGCGGGTTTCGCCTTCGGGGAAGCGTTCGGCGAGGTGCTTGATGGTGATGCGGGCGCCGTCGGGGAGCGACTGGATGTGGGTGGCGAGCCCGATTGCCAGCAGGGTCAGTTCGCGGTGCTGGGCGAGGTGGTTGCCGATGACGGTGAACCGGCTGGTGTGCCGGGTGTTGACGTGTTCGACGCCGCGTACGGCGGACACGGGGCGCGCGGGCGCGCTAGCCTGCTGGGTACCCATTGGGGAAGCTGCTTTCTTCCTTGGTGGTCAGGCCCTCGGTTGGGAGTGCTAGTCCCGGTCGGGGGCCGACGTATGTGGTGTGGGGTGGTGGTGCTGGCGCGAGCATATGCCCGCAAGCCGCACCAAAATCCAGCCCAGTTGGCCAAAGTCACCCAAGTGGGTGACGTAGGCGCCCGCAGGTTACAGACGGGGTGGGTTGGGTTTTTTCAACGTCCTCAAGACAAAGGACTTGAAAGCCTTTTACGTCGTGGATCGCCGGGTACCGGCTCGCCGCGACCCGGCTTACCGGGACCCGGTTCACCGGGTCCCGGTGGGCAACGATCCGGTGGTTATGCACAGCCTGTGGAAGGAGAGCGCGCATGTGGGACGGCCCCTTCTACCGCTTCAAACGGGACGGGTACGAAATCGTCTTCGTGCCAAGCGCCGGAGAGGACCTGGACGAGGTCTGCGACGTGGACATGTGGGTGGTCCGCGACGACGGCGAGCGCTGGTCCGGAACGGTGGTCACGCTCGACCAGGTTCGCCGGCTGATGGACCGGCACCGCGAAGCGGGCGAACCGGAGGGGGACTACTGGTGGTACTGGGACGGCCTGATCGTCCGCGAACCGGGACTGGCGGCGATGGCGAAGGTCATCGACGGACTCGTCGCCACCGGCGACTACGAGTCGGTCCTGCGCCACATCGGCCCCGCCGAACCCGAGGAGGACGAGTAGACGCCTCAGGCGCGGGCGGCCAGCCGCAGGCCGAGCCGGTGACGTAGACGGGCACCCGCCCGGCTGCTGCGTCGGCTGCTCCTCAAGGGCCCTGTCGGCAAAGTCACCGGTCAGTTAGCAGGCGGCGAGAAGGGCGGCAAGGACGCCTGCCGGGTCGTGCAGCACCCGGGCGCCGTCGGTGACGACCCGATGCGTTCCCGGATCGACAGGATCTGTCTCTGCCCATGTCGGAGAGGTGATCCCCAGCTCGACTTCCGTGCCGGAGGCCGTGGCGTAGCGTCGTTCTGTGACTGGTCCCCACGACTGGGTGCGGATGAGTTCACCCAGCCCGAGTTCCACGGCCCAGGCATCCTCAAGGAGATACTGGGACTCCTCCGTGGTGAGCAGGACGATGTCGATGTCGGATTCCTGCCGCGCGGCGTTGCGCGCGCATGACCCCACCAAGAGCAGGCCGACGATGTCTTCGCGGCCCCTCGCCCAGCGTGTGATCTGGTCGATGACCTCGTTGATCTCAGCGACCCGCTCCGGCGACAGCACGGCCGGAAGATCCTTTGACTGATCGTCGCGATGCACTCGAATGCCCCCGCTAAATAGCCCGTGTCAGCGCGGACAGCTTCTCAGGCCGCTGCCGCGACAACCACCGTCAGCGACGGCAGGGGCCACGATGGCGCAGCCACAAGCAAGCGGACTCGGCTCCACATCGTGCAACACGACAGCCCACACCACCCGGCTCCGCAGTGAGGCTGGCGGGGCATGGAGCCGATACGTCCCGGGAGATCACACGAAGTCACCAGCATGCTGGGCCCCGGGGAACCGTCGACAGTCGAATACGAGAGCCCACCAGTAGACCGCCGCATCCTCAGCTATGCCTGGTCGACGGAGGTCACGTGTCGTCCAAGGCGGCCCGAGCCGCCGATGTGAAGCTGCCGAGGCGCTCGGAGACCATGGTCACCTCGACGGCGTGACGCTCGACGAAGTTGACGTTGTGATCGGGAGAGCCCGAGGAATCCCGCCAGGCCAGGAGAGTCGTATGCATCGAGTGGAGCCCTAGATGGACGGCGTGGGCGGCTTGTTCCACCGACTCGGGCCCCTCCACTGCAAGGCCGGCCCAGGCTGCCTGCACCAGAGCCAACTGATCTTGCGCGATCTGGAGCCGCCGATCAGCCTCCGCCACATCCGGAGCATCGCCCACAAGCGCTCGCGCCGCCATCTTCAGAGCGCTGCGGGACTCGTTGGCCGGGGCGAGAAAGGCGCTGCAGGCGTCTCGCCGCAGTTGTCTGCGCCACTGGGAGTGCTCGACTTTGGCTTGGCCCTCCATCTGCCGCCGGGCCGTCCCGCTGGAGATCGCCGACGCCACGACCGTGCCGATAACGCCTACCGTCGCGCCCAGTAATGCGGCAAGTCCCTGGTCCATGGCGGTGATTATTCACGCTCGTGACCGCGTACGGTCACCGATGGGGCGGGCTTCTCAGCCCTTGTCCTTCCAGACGTTGTCGCTGGGAATCGGCGGCCAGGGCCTGCCGTACGAACGGGTACGGAGACATCGGGAGCCGCCGCAGGGTTGGGCCGTCGCTCTCGGCGCGTGCCTGCGCGAGGTGGTCGGCGGGCGTGGGCACGGGGCGGCCTCCCAGGGGGGTCGAAACCGCCACCGGGCTGGGTGGTCCTGGTGGCGTCGCGCGTACCGGGTCGTGGCCGTCACGACCCGGTACGGGCCTTCCCGTTCAGCTCTTCCGGGCGTACGAGACGAAGGCTTCCCAGGCGGCGGGGGCGACGTCGAGCCGGGGCCCCGGGATGTTCTTCGAGTCGCGTACGTGGACGGCAGCGTCGCAGCTCGCGACCTCGACGCACTGACCGCCGCCGCTGCTGTGGCTGCTCTTGCGCCAGTTGTAGGCCACCTCGACGCACTCGCCGCCGCCGCCGCTGCTGTAGCTGCTCTTGAACCAGTCCAGTTGCCCGGTATTCATAGTTCTCTCCGCATCTTCTCGATCGCGATCAAGGACTCCCCAGGCGTGAGAGCCACGGATTGCATAATTCCATAGCGAACGGCCAGTACCCGGACCTCTTCTGGGCTGACGATGAGCTTCGGATAGGTGTGAATCTCCAGGTAGCCGACCTGCTGCTGCCCCGGCTGGGTGAGCAGGGTGAACGGACCCTCGATGCTGGGCTGTTCGATCCGGTCCAGCGGGACGACCTGGAGGTTCACGGTCCGCAGCCGGCCGATATCCAGCAGCCTTCCCAACTGCTCCCGGTGTACGTCCCGGCCCCCGATGGGGCGCATCAGCACGCTCTCGTCCAGGATGAAGTGGAATTCGGGGGAGGGCCAGCGTTCGAAGACCCGCTGCCGGTCCAGCCGGTCGGCGATCCGCTTCTCGATGATCGCCTCGCTGAGCAGCGGGCGCCATTGGGAGAAGATCGCCCGTGCGTATGCCTCGGTCTGGAGCAGCCCGGGGATGGCCTGGTTGCTGTAGACGTTGAGCTGTGAGGCGGCGCGTTCCAGTGTCGCGTAGCCGCGATACCAGTCCGGATGTCGCGTGCGGGCCTTCGCCAGCGCCTCCCGTACCTCCTCGATCGACGCGCGTAGGACGTTCTGCGCGCCCAGCACGTCGTCCGCGATGTCGAGGAAGTCGGGCTGCGGTGTCCGCACCCCCCGTTCCATCGAGGAGATCAGGTCCTCGCTGACGTGGGTGTCGGCGGCCAGCTGGCGCTGGCTCATCTTCAGGTTCTCCCGCATCTGCTTGATCATTTTGCCGAGTGCCTTGAAGAGGTGTGCCGTTCCGTCCTCTTCGGCCGGTCGCTCGGGCCGTGCTTCCTCGTCCATGTCCCGCACCGTTCTCTGGTCCACCACCGGTGACGGCCGACCCGCCGTACGCCGGAGCCGACAGGTCCGGGCCGTCACAGCGAGTCGTCATGTCATTGCGGATCAGCGTAGGAGTCGGCGGCGGGGCCGATCTGGAGAAACGTGTAAATCACCCGTGCGGGAATCGAGTTCGTCCGGCCCTGTGGCGTCACCCGTTAGAGGGCCGGGTTGCGGAGGGTTACGGCCGTGGACCCGTACAACGGGCCGACCCGACCCGGACAACAAAGCCGAGTCGGGGTGTCGGCGCTGTTCAGGGCGGGTTCGAGCGGACACGCTGAGTCACATGAATGCGGAAATCACCCTCTCGGGCAACGAGTTCGTCCAGCGCTTCAGCACCACCCGCCGGGGGGCCAGGCTCGCTCGCCGTCTGGCCGCGCAACAGCTCGCGACCTGGGGTGTGCCGTTCGGGACGGGGCTCTCCGACGACGTGGCCCTGATCGTCGCCGAGCTGACGGCCAACGCCGTGCTGCACGGGACTGTGTCCGGGCGGGACTTCGAGCTGAGGCTGCTCGCGCTGCCGGACTCGGTCCGGGTCGAGGTCTCCGACTCCCGGGGCGAACGCATTCCGGAGCTCGGTCTTCCCGACGCGGAGGCCGGTTCGGGGTACGGGCTCCATCTGGTGGCGGCGCTCTCCCGCACCTGGGGCGTCCGGCCCCGGATCGTCGGCAAGACGGTGTGGGCGGAGGTCGTGGCGGAGGCGGGCGGGGGTGAGGGGGTGCGGGTGGCGGCTGCGGAGGGGGAGTGTTCGGTGGCTGGTGGGTGAGGCGGGTGCGGGCCGTTGTGTTTCCGCGTGTGCGGGGGGCGGTTGGTGCGGATGGAGCCGGATCGCCTCGCGGTTCGGTGGCGTCGGCGTCTTCAGCGAGGATGGGGCGGTGACTGACGAGGTGAACGAGATCGTTCTGAGCAAGCAGGACCTCCGCGAGGTCACCGCGTTCGCCGCGCTGTGCGCCGAGGGTGTGCTCGCGGTGTTCGAGGCCGACCAGCCGGGCGACTCCCGGCCCCGGTACGCCATCGACGCCGCGTGGGCGTTCGCACGGGGCGGCGAACGCGGCAAGGCCCTGCGCGACACGGCCGCAGGCGCGCTCAAGGCGGCCCGCGCCACGGAGAGCGCGGCGGCGCGCGAGGCGGCATGGGCGGCGATGTCGGCGGCGGGCTCCGCCTACCTGCACCCGCTCGCCAAGGCCACCCAGGTCAAGCACATCCTCGGCGCCGCCGCCTACGCCGCTCACGCGACGGAACTGGCCGCCAAGGAACGGGAGATGGGGGACCGGCACCTTGAGCGGCTGGCGGGGCACGCGACGCCCGCCGCCGTCGACGTACTGCGTCGGTACCCGGCCGCCCCGGACGGGGGTGGCCGGGTCGGCGAGCTGATCCGCGTACTCGACGCGGCGCTCCGCGCCCGCAGCGCCTCGCCGGGTGCTACCTCGGCGCTCGGGCCGGGGTGAACTCACCCGTCACATTGCCGACGTGATCGGGCTCCGCCACCACGTCCAGATGGAGCTCCGGCCGGCCCTTGGAGAAGTCCAGTTGCGACAGCTCGACCCACACCACGTTCGGGCTCGTCGTGGACTCGTAGAAGTAGCGCCTCTCGGTGAGGTCGGCGACGGTGCGCCAACGGGTGGTCGAGATGTTCGGCCGCACCTCGTCCGCCGTGCCGAACGGGGCGGAGGCGTTGCGGATCACGCTGAACATGTACGCCGTCGCCTCGCGCGCGTCCGAGGTCGCCGGGAGCTGCGCGGAATAGTACGCGGCGCGGGCGAAGCGGTCCGGCGAGTCGACACCGCCCGGCAGCGGTTGGTCGCCGCCGAGCCCCTCGTACCGCTTCTGGAGCTCCAGTTGGTCCTCGAACCAAGGCGAGTTGGCCATCACGGTGTACTTCTTGTCGTGGTGCACGACCGCCTTGCCGTCCCGGAACTCGACGATCGCCGAGTCACCGTTCCGGTCCGCGAGCGCCAGGTGCCCGGTCCCCGGTTTCTCACCGAGATCGTCCTCGATGAGCTGCACGTTCCGGCCCGTGATCTCCGTGACCGCCTCGTCGACGGTGCCGAAGCAGTCGAGCAGCCACTGGATCGCCCAGTACAGCTCGATCCCGGGGCGGGAGGTGTCGCGCTCGCCGTACTCCGACTCGGAGAGGTAGAGCCCGCTGACCTGGAACCCGGCCTCGTTGACCCCGTCGACCGCGGCCTTGCGGTACATGAGCGCGACGACGCTGCCGTACTCCGAGGTCCAGGTGAAGTTGCCTGGGTCATCGGGCGTGCTGGGCGTGCTCCAGCGCTCCTCCCCGCGCGGACGTACCGCCAGGATCGTTTCCGTGTCCTGGTACCAGTCCATGCTCCGGCCGACCAGTACGTTGCCTTTGTCGGGGCCGCCGTGCGCCATACGGGTGGAGCCCAGCGACGACCACAGGATGCGTGTACACATGCTTCGCATTCTGGACGTCCCGGGTGGTGTGGTGAGGGTTGACCGGGCGGGTGTTCACCTGATCGGTGCGTGCTTCGGTCGCGGTGTGAGTCCCGGCCCCCTGGCGTCTCGCGGGCCCGTCAGGGCCTCGGTAGCGGTAGACCGGGCAGATGTGGGTGCCGCAGGTGCTGCTCGGCGAGAGTCCGGAGGAGGGAGGCCATGGCGTCCGGGCCGAGTGCTGCCAGGGCCCACAGGGCACTGAGGCGGCGACCGGAGGACCAGATGCCAGTGGCCGGCGGCCGGAACGGGGCGACAGCGACGTTCCGGGCAGCGAACGGATCGGGATCGAGATAGGTCATGCCGCCGGTCCCGCACAGATAGGTGCGGGCGCCGGTCGCGGCGGCCAGGTCGGCGAGCCGGACGGATCGGCCCGGCCGGACGGTCAGACGGCTGCTGGTGAGGATCCGGCCCCGCCAGCCGATCAGGTCCAGCAAGGCACGGGTGGAGGCTTCGGCAACCTTCGCTGTCCTGCCCGTGTCGAACGCGGCCAGCACCGGATCCAGAGCTTGGGCGAGCACCGGCCAGTGAGGGCTGGTGCCGTAGTGCTGCCGCAGCATTCCCGTCGTCCGGCGGCGGGCGCGGTCCGGATCGTCGATCACCGTGTCCCGGATGAGCGTGGACCGCCCGTGAGGCAGATGAGTGGGGATGCTGAGCCACCGGTGCTGGGCCGGGTCGCTGAGCGGAGCCAGTCGTGCGCGGTGCTGGTAGTCGCGCCGGGCGAACTGCACGTCGTCCAGGACGATCCAGTGGTCCGCCGTGAACAGCTTGGCCAGCGTCGTGAGCCGAGGCCAGAAGTTGGGCTGGTGGATCGCGCAGAGGCCGCCAGGGGTAGGGAGCTCAGGAGGCGATGAGGTATTCGGTGAAGCCGTCGCGTACGAGGGATTCATAGGCTGCATGCACGTCCTCCGGGACGTACTGGGAGATGGCGAAGCCCAGTTCCGGGTACTTGAGGACTCGTTGCACATCACCGACCATCATGCTGATCACGGCCTCCTCGTCGCCCATGGCTTTGACGTAGGCGTCGAAGGACAAAGGATCGGACGCGCACACCACATCAACCTCGGGCCACTGCCGGCGGCACGTGGCGAACGCCCGTCGCTCCATGTACGGCATGGTGATCAGCAGGACGGAGCGTGGCTGGATGCCGGAGGCGGCGAGGACGTCACGGGAATTGGTGATGTTCTGCCCCGTGTTGGCGGCGTTCGGTTCCAGCAGCATCGCGTGGTCGGGTACACCGAGCGCACGGGCGTGTTCGTGGAACTGCACGGCCTCGCCGCGGGGGAACACGTTGCTGGTGGCCGGGCTGTTGGCGCCGGTGAACACCAGGGTGGGGAAGAGCCCGGACTCGTAGAGGCTGGCAGCGTAGGTGCTGACGCCGAGGTCGTTGCACCCCAGTGCGATGGCCGCGTCGCACGGCCGAGGCTCGTGACGCATGTGGTGGTAGTCCCAGATGCGCTGGGCCGCCTCCCGCTGATCGTCGGTGATTCCCTGCGGTCGTCCGTCCGTCACTGCTTGCTCCCTGGTTTGGGCGGTTGAGGCTTGAAGGCTCCTTCGCACGTACGTCTGATGGCCTCGATGCTACGTAGCTGATGTCCGAGGCCGGCTTGCGCGGCGATCCGAGCGGCTTGGTCGAGAAGGCGGAGCCCATCGTCATGGGTGACCGGGTCGGTCCGCAGGACGTGCGCTTGAGCGGTGGTCAGCTGTACGCGCTCCATCGGGGATTGGGCGGTGCCCGTGGAGCAGGCGATGTCCAGGTGCCGGATAGCCCCTTCGAGGTCGCCGACGCCACGACGGGCGAGCGCGAGTTTCTGGTGAGCCACTGACCAGTCATCGGGTTCGGTGAGGCCCTCGAAGTCGCGTTTCGCGGCAATCATGACGCGGGTCGCATAGTCGTGCTGACCGTCCTTGCTCAGCGCGGTCCCTACCCATAACCGGGCCCTGGCCCGGTCGCGTGGGGAGAGCCGGTCATCGACAGCCAGAGTCTCGTAGGCGTGGGCGGCGCTCTCCAGCTTGCCGGACATCTCCATGACGACCGCGAGGGACAGGTCGAGCTGGGCGACGCGACGGGGGATGCCGAGCTGGCTGAAGACGGCGCGGGCGCCGGTATAGGAGTGCTGCGCCGACATCAGCCCGACGACTGAGCCCTGGTAGCGCCTGAGGTCTCCGAGGAGAACGGTGGAACGGGCCAAGAGGTACAGCCCCTTGTCGTCCAGTTCGAGGGCCTTGAACCGGCCCAGCCACCGCGACAGCAGGCTGTCGGCGAGGGCGAAGTTCTGCCGGGACAGGGCAACCACGACACGGTCGAGGTCATCGGCCCAGGACTCGTACTCCCAGGCTCTGGGGCCGGAGGCGGTGACGCGGCGCCGTCCGGCGTTCTGCTCCGGGCTGGTCATCTCGGACAGGAACGTCTCGAAGCGCAGGTGGGCGGCAGCGTCCGCGCGGCCCAGCGCGGTGTCGAGGATGGCCTGGGTGTCGGGTCTGGGTTCGGTTCCGGCGAGCTTGGACTCCCACTTGGACACGGTCGCGACCGCCAGGCCGAGCTGCTGGGCGAATGCCCGCACGCTCAGTCGCAGGGCGAGACGCAGGGCCTTGGCCTCCAGGCCGGTCCAGTGGTGCACGGTCGCCACGCCTCACTCCCTTCCGCACCCCGCACCCCATCGAAGCACGGTGAGCGCGGCCGGCGGGACGGAAGTGGAACAGGAGTGGAACGGACGGTGATTGGCCGTGACCGAGTCGACCGCCACGCTCAGGAGGTCATCATTTGTCGAGCGTCCAGGTCGGCACCTACCTGGACGCCGTCCTCGCAACCGACCGACTGCTGTCCGGCCGCGCCCGCACCCGCTGGGTCCCCATCTCCTCGCACGGCCCGGACGGAACGGATGAGAGGGAACTGCCATGGAGACCTTCGAACGCGCTCGACTGGGCGCGTACTTCGCCCGAATCGCTACTCAGTTCGACCCGGGTGAGCAGACCGCGTCGTTCCTGATCACGCACCTGCTGGCCGAGCGTCCCGCGTTCGTTCGCGCGGTCGCCGCGATGACCCAGCTCACCGCTGTGCTGCCCAAGCCGAAGTCCATCCATCCGGCCGCCAGGAGAGAGGTCGAGCAGGCCGTTCCGGTCGACATCCTCACCCGCGAGCTGTTCTCCGACGACGACACCGCCCTGGACTACCTTGAGTCCCGGGCCGCAGGCGAGACGGTCAGCCTGCTGGATGTCGGCGGCTACTTCGCCCCGACCCTCGCCGAGGTCCACAGCCGGTTCACCGGCCGGCTCGCCGGAGTGATCGAGGACACCGAGAACGGGCACCGCCGCTACGAGGAGCTCGACAAGCTGCCCTGCCCCGTCGTCTCCGTCGCCCGATCCCCACTGAAGGCCCCCGAGGACTACCTCGTCGGCCAGTCCGTGGTGTTCTCCACCTAGGCCGTCATGCGCGACTGCGGCGACATCCTCCACGGCCGCCCCGCCCTCGTGATCGGCTTCGGCAAGCTCGGCTCTTCGATCGCGCGGCTCCTGCACGCCAAGGGTGTCCAGGTCACCGTTTTCGACATCGACCCCGTCCGCCGCACCCAGGCTCTCTCCCAAGGGTTCGCCGTCGCCCGCGACCGCGAGGCCGCCCTGACCGGCGCCGGGCTCGTGCTCTGCGCGACCGGCGCACTCTCCCTGCACGGCGAGGACTTCTCCCACCTACGCAATGGCGCCTACGTCGCCACCGTCACCAGCAGCGAAGACGAACTCGACCTCGCCGGACTCCCCGACGTCTACACCCACACGCAGATCGGCAGCCACGTCACCCGCTACCAGACCACCGGCCACTACTTCTATCTGGCGAACGGCGGCAACGCCGTCAACTTCATCCACGGCGCCAGCGTTGGGCCGTTCATCTTCCTGGTCCAGGCCGAGATCCTCGCCGCGATCAGGATGCTCACCCGCGGCGACCTCGCCCCCGGCATCCATGAGGTCCCCGCACCCGACCGCGAAGCCATCGCGGCGACCTGGCTCTCCTACTTCAACAGGTGATCACCATGACCATCACAGCCGACCACATCCGCACCACCATCGCCACCTACCTCGACGAGCACCCCGAGGACAAGCGCGAGCTCGGCGTTGTCCTCGACCTCCTGAACGACGGCGGCGACGACCTCACCAGCCGCAAAAACCTGCCCGGCCACGTCACCGCCGGAGCGATCCTCGTCGGCCCCGATGGCCGCATCCTGAACGTTCTCCACAACGCGACCCAGAAGTGGTTGCTGCCGGGCGGCCATCTGGAAGCCTCCGACGGCACGCTTCTCCAGGCCGCCGGCCGAGAACTCGCCGAGGAGACCGGCATCCCGCCCCACGTCGTCACCCCGCACGGCGAGACGCCGCTCCACATCGACATCCACCCCATCGAGGCCAACCCCGCCAAGGACGAGCCCGCCCACCAGCACTTCGATTTCCGCTTCCTCTTCCGCACCACCGCCGGCATCGGTGAACTCCAGACCGAAGAGGTCTCCGACGCCGCCTGGCGCGACATCGACACCCTCAGCGACGAGCGCCTCAAGCAGCGCGTCGCCCAAGTACTCCGCTGAGCCACAACTGGTAGCCCCCGCCACCGCGATCTTCGACATGAGCGGGGGCAGTCACCCACTTTCGACCCGAGGAGCCCCGGTCTGGAGCATGGGAGCGGCTTCACCGTGACCGTCGCGGGAAGGCGTGGAGGGCGAGGGGAACGTCACCGTGAATCCGGGAGCCCTTTCGGCCCGGGGCGAGTTGAAGGAGAGGTGGGAAGCGGGCGTGCGGGCGCCGCGTAACAGCGGATCGTCACCGTCTGGTGCGGGCCCCACCGCTGCTCGACGGTGTCCAGCAGCTCCCAGCCCAGCCGCTCGTACAGGGCCGCCGCCGCCGTGTCGGACGCGACGACGTCGAGTACCGGATGCAGCCCGTGCCGGTCCGCCTCCGCCACGGCCCGGTCGATCAGCAGGGCGCCGATCCGCCGCCCCCGCGCCCACGGGGCGACGAACAGCCGGCCGACCACGGCGGCCCTGCCGCGCTCCACCCCGTTCCGCCCGCTCCACAACACCGGGGCCACATCGCCGCTGCTTTCTCGCGACAGGCTGATGTGACCGGCGAGGCGGCCGTCGAGGTGGCCGTCGAGTTCGGCGACCCACGCGCCCAGCACGGGCCCGTCCGACAGCCACGCGTCCGGCCTCTCGGGCCAGTTCACCGGGTAGCCGTCACGGCGATGGACCTCCGCGAGGACACGTACGCAGGCGTCCAGGTCGGCGTCCGTCCTGGGCCGGACGAGCGGGTCCGGGCTCTCGGCGGGCAGGGGGAAGCTCTCGTTGTTCGTTCCGGTCATTCCGGCAGGGAAACACAACACGCGCGGCCGCGCCCGCTCTTTCACCGGCCGTAGGCACCGGCGCCAACTGCAGCTATCCTCCGAGCGCCTTGACCACGCACGCACGCTGCCTGAACCGTCCGGCCGGCTGTCCTTGAGCGGACAGCCGGTCGGCGCGGGTCAGCCGGTTGCTGTTCAGGCGGTCGGGTCGGCGGTGAGGAGCGCGGTGATCTCCTGGGCGAGCTCCGTGCCGAGTTCACCCCAGCCGTTCTTGTAGCCGTAGACGCTCGCCAGCGTGCGGGCCTCGTAGTCGCCGTTCATGATCTCGATGTCGTCGGCGGTGATGAGCGACGGGTGGGCGACGCCGACCGCGCTCGACACCTTCAGCAGCTCCTTGCGCAGGGTGCGCAGGTAGACGGCGGCCCGGGTGGACTTCGAGGGGGCGTCCACGCCGCGCACCAGCCACGGGTTCTGGGTGGCGATGCCGGTGGGGCACTTGTCGGTGTGGCACTTCTGCGCCTGGATGCAGCCGATGGACAGCATCGCCTCGCGGCCGACGTTGATCATGTCGACGCCCAGCGCGAAGGCCACGGCCGCGTTCTCCGGGAGACCGAGCTTGCCGGAGCCGATGAAGGTGAGCCGGTCGGTCAGCCCGTGCTCGGCGAACGTGCCGTAGACCCGGGAGAAGCCCATCCGGAACGGCAGCGACACCGAGTCGCTGAAGATCAGCGGCGCCGCGCCGGTGCCGCCCTCGCCGCCGTCGATCGTGACGAAGTCGACCCCGCGGTCACCGGGCGCCATCAGCGTGGCCAGCTCCTGCCAGAACCCCATCTCGCCCACCGCGCTCTTGATCCCGACCGGCAGACCGGTCTCGGTGGCGAGCAGCTCCACGAAGTCGAGCATCGAGTCGACGTCGTGGAACGCCGTGTGCCGCGAAGGCGAGGCGCAGTCCTGCCCGGCCGGGATACCGCGGATCGCGGCTATCTCGGGGGTCACCTTCGCGCCCGGCAGCATTCCGCCGAGCCCCGGCTTCGCGCCCTGGGAGAGCTTGATCTCGATCGCCCGGACCGGGGCCCCGGCGACGACCTGCTTCAGCTTGTCCAGGTCGAAGTTGCCGTCCGCGTCACGGCAGCCGAAGTACGAGGTCCCGATCTGGAGGACGAGGTCGCCGCCGTTGCGGTGGTACGGGGAGAGGCCGCCCTCGCCCGTGTTGTGCATCGTCCCGGCCAGTGCCGCGCCTTTGTTCAGCGCCGTGATGGCCGCACCCGACAGCGAACCGAAGCTCATCGCCGATATGTTGACGACGCTCGCCGGACGGAACGCCTTGGCGCGCCCGCGCGGACCGCCCAGGACCTTGGCCGAGGGCAGCGGGGACTGCGGGTCGTGCAGATCGGGCAGCGCGTCGGCGAACGTGCGCTGCTTGATGTACGCGTGCCCCTGTACGTGCTCGACGTCCACGTCCGTGCCGAAGCCGAAGTAGTTGTTCTCCTCCTTCGCCGACGCGTAGATCCAGGTGCGCTGGTCACGGCTGAACGGGCGCTCCTCCTCGTTGGAGGTCACGACGTACTGCCGCAGCTCCGGCCCGATCGTCTCCAGCAGGTAGCGGGCGTGCCCGACGACGGGGAAGTTTCTGAGGAGTGCGTGCTTCTTCTGGACGAGGTCGCGGGCCGCGACCACCGCCAGTGCCGTCGCGGCCGCCGCACCGATGCTCCGAGCGCGCATGAAACGTTCCTCTCCTCCGGCTGTCCGACCCCCCGTCCCCCTAGCGGTACGGGGAAAGGCCGTGGGCGCTGTCCCGCCGGACCGGACCGGACCTGGCGGGGTCGACCGTCCGACGACGAAACGACACACCATAGCCCGAGGCTTTGTGCGCGAACGTACGGGGCGGCCCCGCTCGCTCGCCGCGCGGCCCGACGCGCGAGGCGGGCCCGGCAGGCCCGGTTCGAGCAGGGCGAAGCGGACGAGTAGAACCCTTGCCGGGGAGCGTCCGGAGGTCCCGTCGGCCCGCCGGTCACGCGACACCGTCGAAGACCCCCCGCCCGCTCACCGGGTCCACGATGCCACCGCCCCTCACGCCGCCGTCGCCCGCTGCGACACGACCGCCATCCACGGCGCTGTTTTCGAAGCACGGCAGCCGCTTCCGCCTTGGCGAGGCGGCCCCGATCGCCACAGAGGCCCTGGTCCGGGGGGCGCGCCCCGCTCGTATGCTCGGGACCATGACGGATCAGCAGCACGGACGCCCGACCACCAACGCCATGCGGCGCGCCCTCAAGCGGGCCCGCGACGGTGTCGCCCTCGACGTGACCGAGGCCGCCGTGCTGCTCCAGGCGCGGGGCGACGACCTCACGGACCTCGCGGCCTCCGCCGCCCGGGTCCGGGACGCCGGTCTTGAAGCGGCGGGCCGGCCGGGCGTCGTCACGTACTCCCGGAAGGTCTTCATCCCGCTCACCCGGCTCTGCCGCGACAAGTGCCACTACTGCACCTTCGTCACCGTCCCCGGCAAGCTCCGCCGCGCCGGACACGGCATGTTCCTGTCGCCCGACGAGGTGCTGGCCATCGCCCGCGAGGGCGCGGCCATGGGCTGCAAGGAAGCGCTGTTCACGCTCGGGGATCGGCCCGAGGACCGCTGGCCCGAGGCGCGGGAGTGGCTGGAGGCCGAGGGGTACGACGACACCCTCGCCTACGTACGCGCCATGGCCATCCGGGTCCTGGAGGAGACCGGCCTGCTGCCGCACCTCAACCCCGGCGTGCTGACCTGGACCGACCTCCAGAGGCTCAAGCCCGTCGCCCCGTCCATGGGGATGATGCTGGAGACGACGGCGACCCGGCTCTGGTCCGAGCCCGGCGGCCCGCACCACGGCTCCCCGGACAAGGAACCGGCCGTCCGGCTGCGGGTGCTGGAGGACGCCGGACGCTCCAACGTGCCGTTCACCACCGGCATCCTGATCGGCATCGGGGAGACGTACGAGGAGCGCGCCGACTCGCTCTTCGAGCTCCGCCGCACCGCCCGCGCCTACCACGGCATCCAGGAAGTCATCGTGCAGAACTTCCGGGCCAAGCCGGACACCGCGATGCGCGGCATGCCCGACGCCGATCTGGAGGAGCTGGCCGCCGCGATCGCCGTGGCCCGGCACATCCTCGGCCCGTCCGCCCGCATCCAGGCCCCGCCCAACCTCGTCGACGCCGAGTACGCGCTCCTCATCGGCGCAGGCATCGACGACTGGGGCGGTGTGTCACCGCTCACCCCCGACCACGTCAACCCCGAGCGCCCCTGGCCGCACATCGACGAACTCGCCGCCAGGACCGCCGAATCCGGCTTCACGCTCCGCGAACGCCTCACCATCTACCCGGAGTTCATCCAGCGCGGCGAACCCTGGCTCGACCCCCGGCTGCTGCCGCACGTACGCGCGCTCGCCGACCCGGAGACCGGGCTCGCCCGCGAGGACGCGACACCGGCCGGGCTGCCCTGGCAGGAGCCCGACGAGCAGTTCGGCGCGTCCGGCCGCACCGACCTCCACCGCACCATCGACACCGAGGGCCGCACCGGCGACCGCCGCGAGGACTTCGACGAGGTGTACGGCGACTGGGAGGCGCTGCGCGAGGCCGCCGCCCCCGGCATGGTGCCCTCCCGCATCGACACCGACGTACGCCACGCGTTGAGCCAGGCCGCCGACGACCCGACGAAGCTCACCGACGAACAGGCCCTCGCCCTGCTCCACGCGGACGGCCCGGCCCTCGACGAACTCTGCCGGATCGCGGACACCCTCCGCCGCGACGTGGTCGGCGACGACGTCACGTACATCGTCACCAGGAACATCAACTTCACCAACGTCTGCTACACCGGCTGCCGGTTCTGCGCCTTCGCGCAGCGCCGCACCGACGCCGACGCGTACACCCTCTCCCTGGACCAGGTCGCCGACCGGGCCGCCCAGGCGTGGGACGTCGGCGCCGTCGAGGTCTGCATGCAGGGCGGCATCCATCCGGACCTGCCCGGCACCGCCTACTTCGACATCGCGCGGGCGGTCCGGGAGCGGGTGCCCGGCATCCATGTGCACGCCTTCTCCCCGATGGAGGTCGTCAACGGGGCGACCCGCACCGGCATGTCCGTACGGGACTGGCTCACCGCCGCCAAGGAGGCCGGGCTCGGCTCCATCCCCGGCACGGCGGCCGAGATCCTGGACGACGAGGTCCGCTGGGTCCTCACCAAGGGCAAACTGCCCACCGCCACCTGGCTGGACGTCGTCCGGACCGCCCACGAGGTCGGCCTGCGCTCCTCCTCCACGATGATGTACGGCCACGTCGACCAGCCCCGCCACTGGCTCGGCCACCTGCGGACCCTGGCCCGGCTCCAGCAGGAGACCGGCGGGTTCACCGAGTTCGTGACCCTGCCGTTCATCCACACCAACGCACCGGTCTACCTCGCGGGCATCGCCCGGCCCGGCCCGACCGACCGGGACAACCGGGCGGTCACCGCGATGGCCCGGCTGCTGCTGCACCCGCACATCACCAACATCCAGACCAGCTGGGTCAAGCTCGGCACCGAGGGCGCCGCCGAAATGCTCCGCTCCGGCGCCAACGACCTGGGCGGCACCCTGATGGAGGAGACCATCTCCCGGATGGCGGGCTCCGGCTACGGCTCGTACCGCTCGGTCCAGGACCTGGTCGCCATCGCCGAACGGGCCGGCCGCCCGGCCAAGCCGCGCACCACGCTGTACGGGGAGGTCCCCGAGGAGCGGGTGGCGGCGGCCGCCGCGTCGGACGGGCACCTTCCGGAACTCCTGCCGGTCCTGCCCGACTGACGGAAACGGGGGAACGGCGGAACGGCGGAACGGCGGAGCGTCGGCGGAACGAAGGACGGGGCGCCCGGTCTTCCTATGACCGGGCGCCCCGTCCTTCCGCCACGCGGCCCTACAACCCCAGTTCCGCCGCGGCCAGCGCGGTGCCCTCGACCCGGGCGCGGATCTTGGCGAACGCGGTCTCCCGCGAGGTCGACCGGTCATCGGCGAAGGGGGCGAACCCGGCGTCGTCGCAGGTCCCGAGCCGGTCCGCCGGGAGGTGGCGGGCGGCCGTCAGGACCCGGTCGCGGACCTCCTCGGCCGTCTCCACCCGGGGGTCGAGCGGATCGGTCACACCGACGAAGACCCGGGCCCCGGAGGGCAGGTGCTCGGCGACGATGCTCAGGACCTTCTCCGGGTCCGGCTCGCTCGCCAACTGGAGGTAGAAGTTGCCCGCGGTGAGCCTGAACAGCTCCGGCAGAAGCCCGGCGTAGTCCACGTCGAGGCTGTGGGTGGAGTCCTGGTCGGCGCCGGGGCCGGTGTAGACGCCGATCCGGGACCGCTCCTCCTCGCTGAAGCGGGCCAGCACCCTGTTGTTCAGCTCCACGAAGTCCCGCAGCACGCCACCGCTCGGGTCCAGCTTCAACGCCAGACGGGCCTCCTCGAAGTCCAGCTGGACCACGTGCGCCCCCGCGTCCAGGCAGCCCCGGATATCCTTCTCCGCCTCGTCCTCCAGGTCGGCGAGGAACTGCTCGCGGGGGTAGCCGTCGATCCCGGCCGGCGGGTAGAGCAGGCTCAGCGCCGAAGGGGCGACGACCGCCTGCTTGACCGGCACGCCCGCCTGCTGCCGCGCCGCCCGCAGGTACTCCGCCGCGTACGTCCGGTACCGGAACGGCCCCGAGCCGAGCGCGGGGAGCTGCCGCTGATGGCCGTCGGCGAACGGAAGGACCACACCGTCGGAGGAGAGGCCCGGGAGCCCGTCGACCGGATAGGTGAGGAAACTGGGCTTGGCCTGCTCGCCGTCGGTCACGACGGGCGAGCCCGCCGCCTCCAGACTCCGTACGGTCTCCGCGACGGCGCGGGACCGGACGTCCGCGAACGCGGCCTCGTCGAGCTCCCCGGAGCGGAAGGCGGCGAGGGCGCCGAGCAGCTCCGGGGAGCGGGGGATGCTGCCGATGGGTTCGGTGGGGATTGCCATGGCGGCAGCGTAGGAGGACCGGCCGGGCGAAACTCCGCGTATGGGAGGAGATGCCTGATACTTCGGCCTCTTTCCGGGCATGGGCGCCGCCGTGGTTGACGCCCGGCTCCAGGCGTCCGGCTCCGGGCGTCCGGCAGGGCCAAAAACGACCTGCCGGACGACCGTTGCCATACCCACGCGTACCCGCTTCCGCGGCCCTCTACCGACGGTTCCTGTTCGATTACAGTGCTGCGCAGTCGCAGGCGGGCCGGAACACGGCCCGGCGGGGGAGGGCACGGTGAGTGCAGGAACCACGGCCGTGTGGGGCCGTGCCGAGCAGCAGGACTTCCGCAGCCGGGTGCGCGGCGCGCTGCTCGGCGGGGCCATCGGGGACACCCTCGGGGCGGCCGTCGACCGGCTCGCCCTGGAGGAGATCCGGGAGGCCCACGGCACCGACGGCGTCACCGACCTCCTGCCCGTGCACGGCACCCGGGGCACCGTCACCGCCGTCACCCAGCTCGGCCTCTTCACCATCGACGGACTGATACGCGCCCAGGTGCGCCGCGACATCGGAGCCTGGCACCCGCCCACCGACATCCACCGCGCCCACCTGCGATGGGCGGCCACCCAGCACGACTGGGGGCCCGACGAACGCCGCGAGGACAACGGCTGGCTCGGCCGTCAGGAATGGCTCTACGCCCGCCGCGACCCCACCCGGGAATGCCTGATGGGCCTCGGCGACACCACCATGGGCACCCTCGACCGGCCCAAGAACCCCGACGCACGGGACGCCGCCCCCCTCACCCGCTCCGTCCCCTTCGGGCTCCTCGTCGGCTGGGAGCCGCAACTCGTCCTCCAGCTCGCCGTCGAGTGCGCCGCCCAGACCCACGGCCACCCCACCACCCTGCTCGCGGCCGGCGCCCTCGCCGTTCTCGTCCACGGGCTGACCCGGGGCGAGACCCTCGACGGCTCCATCCAGCACACCCTGGCCCTGATCGCCGAACGCCCCGGCCACGAACCGGTCACCGAAGCGTTGAAGCAGGCCCTCGGAACGGTGCGCCAGGGCATCCCCGGGCCCGCCCTGATCGAGTCGCTGGGGGCCACCGACGCGGCGGAGGAGGCCCTCGCGGTCGCCGTGTACTGCGCGCTGGTCGGCGAGGACGTCCGGCACGGCCTCCGGCTGGCCGTCAACCACGGCGGACCGTCCGCCACCACCGGGGCCCTGTGCGGGGCGCTGCTCGGGGCCCTGCACGGCGAGACCGCCCTGCCGCCCGCCTGGCTCGCCGAACTGGAGGGCCGGGCCACGGTGCTGGAGCTCGCCGACGACTTCGCCATGGAGATGACGCAGGGTCCCGCCCTGCACGGCCCGGCCGCCGCGGCCCCGGGCTGGCTGAGCCGCTACCCGCGCGCCTGAGCGACCATGTCCGAACCGGGCCGGCGTGCTTGTCGTCCTTGGGCCGCGCCGTTGTCCTCCTGAACCGGGCCGTCGTTCCTGAGCCCGGCCCGCCGCGCCCGGCTATCGCATCAGCTCCCCCGCGTTGACCAGCAGCGACTGCCCGGTGATCGCCCGCGCCCGGTCCGAGGCCAGAAATGCGACGGCCTCCGCGACATCGCCGTCCGTGGCCGGTTCCGGGAGCGCCATGCGCTCGGTCAGCCTGCCCAGCACCTCCGCCTCGGGCACCCCCTCGCGCCGCGCCGTCGCCCGCACGAACCCCTGCACCGGCGGCCCCCACATCCAGCCCGGCAGCACCGTGTTCACCCGGATCCGATGCGGCCCCAACTCCTGGGCCAGGGAGTACATGGCCGAGGTCAGCGCCCCCTTCGAGGCCGCGTACGCCGCCTGCCTGACCTGAGTCGGCGCGGCCACCGCGGACTGCGTACCGATGATCACCACCGCCCCGCCCCGCTCCTTGAGCGCGGGCAGACAGGCCCGGGTCATCCGCAGCGTGCCGAGCAGATTGACGTCCAGCACCGACCGCCAGGCGTCGAGATCGGCGTCCTCGACCCCGCCGAAGTGGTTGTCCAGCGCCGCGACGTGGACCACCGCGTCGATCCGCCCGAACCGTTCCACCGCCAGCGCGGCGAGCGCCCCGCACCGCTCCTCGTCGGTGATGTCGGTGGGCAGCGAGGCCGTGTGCCGGCCGTCAGGGTCGATCTCCGCGGCCGACCGTTCCAGATTCGCCGCGGCCCGTGCCCCCAGCACCGCGTTGCCGCCGTCCCGCACCACCGCCGCCGCGACCCGGTGCCCGAGCCCCGGCCCCACTCCCGACACCACGACGGTCTTCCCCGCGAGCAACATCGACGGCCTCCCGACACACCCTGGCAGTTCCTCTGACGGTGCGTCAGAGTAGAGCGCCGCCACGGAGTACGGAAGGGCAGGAGTGAACGTCATGAGCGAGGAGACACCGGCCGGGGGCACCCGGAGCGAGACCTACGCCGAACTGGCCGCGCTGGGCCCGTACGGGGTCCGTCCCGGCCATGCGCTGATCACCATGGTCGAACCGCACCCGGGCCAGGAGTACGCGTACAACCGCTGGTACGAGGACGACCACTACTACGCGGGTGCGATGGCCATGCCCTGGATCTTCGCGGGGCGGCGCTGGGTGGCGACCCGGGCGCTCCAGGAACTGCGCTACCCGGAGACCTCGGCGGTGGCGCGGCCGGTCACGGCGGGCTGCTACCTGTCGACGTACTGGGTGACGGAGGGGCGCTACGACGACCACATGCGGTGGACCGTCGGCATCAACCGGAGGCTGAACCAGGACGGCCGGGTCCACCAGGCCCGTACGCACGTCTTCACCGCGTTCCAGGACCACGAGGCGACGGTCTACCGGGACGGAGCGGCGGGCCCCCGGGACTTCCACGCCCTCGACCACCCGTACGCGGGGCTGGTCCTCGAAGTCGTCGACGCGGAGGGGCCCGAGCGGCGGGCCGAACTGCTGGAGTGGCTGCGCACCCGGCACCTGCCGAAGCGGCTGGCCGGCTCACCGGCGGCGATGGTGACGGTCTTCCGCCCGACGCCGCTTCCCGGCGACCGGATGAGCTACGTGAAGCAGGTGGAGGGCGTCGATACCCGGCTGACCCTGCTGTGGTTCCTCCAGCGGGAGCCGGGGGAGTGCTGGGCGGAACACTTCACCGGGCTCGACGCGGAGGTCGCCGAGTCCGGCCTGGGAAGGGTGGAGCTGGTGGCGCCGTTCATCCCGACCGTGCCGGGCACCGACCTCTACGTCGACCAGCTACGCCGCACCTGACCGGCGAAACCTGACCGGCGAACTCCGTCCGCACACACGCGCATCGGCCCTCTCGGCCAGGACGGCGGACCGGTCGAGAGGGCCGACGGCGGCACCCCGGGTGATGCCGCTGCGCGAACGGGGGCGCACCGGTCAGGCGTCGACGCCGCTCTCGGCGACATCCCGCACGAAGCGGTTCCACGCGGCGGGAACGAAGGTGATCGAGGGGCCCTCGGGGGCCTTCGAGTCACGCACGGAAATCGCCCGCACCAAGGGGGACCTGACTTCGACGCAGGCGCCGTTGCCCCCGGAATACGAGGACTTCGTCCACTGGTCCGTAGCACCCTGACGAATGGCCATGTTCACTCCGGTTCTGAAGAGTCGCGCGATGTCCGGAATCACTGTTCCGGCTGGTCTGATCGACGCTACTCGCCAAGCCCCTGGCGCAAAGGAGGCGTTCACTCGACCGAGTGGTGTGTACCAATAAGATCTTCCGTCCGGGAGGGGCGGCGGTGTACCTTGCGGCCACCCCTCCCGCAGCATTACTCCATTGTCGGCAATCCGGACAATCGGCCGCAGAATCCTCCGCGGAATCCTCTGCGGAATCCTCCGAAGAATCCTTCGTCGAATCAGCCACGGAATCGGCCGTGGAGCCGGTCGTGGAGTCGGCCGTGGAATCAGCCGTCCAGGTCCGTGTACTCCTTCGCGATCCCGGCGATGAAGTGCCGGGTCTGCTCGACATTCAGCGACTGCGCCCGAAGGTGCTCGTACATGACGCTGTAGAGCTGGACGTCGTTGCCCTTCTCCAGGTAGAGATCGCTGGTGACGCCCTCGATATAGACGACGCTGGAATCCGCGGCGTCCGGGAATTCCAGAATGGCGTACTGCCCGTTGATGCCGGGGTGCGCGCCCATGTCGAACGGGAGCACCTGCACGGTCACGTGCGGCAGGTGGGAGAGCTCGATGAGCTGCTCCAACTGCTCGATCATCACCTGCTTGTTACCGACCGTACGGCGCAGCGCGGACTCGTCGATCACCGCCCAGAGCCGCAGCGGGCTCTCCGGGTCGGTGATCCGGTCCTGACGGCGGGCCCGGACGCTGACGCGCTTGTCGATCTCGCTCTGCGGGGCCTCCGGAAGGGCTCCGTTGATCAGTGCCCCGGCGTAACTCCTGGTCTGCAGAAGGCCGGGGACCACCTGGGGCTCGTACACCCGCAGCGATTCCGCGTCGGTCTCCAGACCGATGTAGACGCTGTACGGGATGTCTCCGAACGCGTGCCACCAGCCCTGCTGGCGCGAATCCTTGGCCATCTGCATGAGCGAGTCGACGACCCGCTGGTCCTCGACCTCGTAGACGCCGCAGAGATCGCGTACATCGCGCTGGCTGATGGAACGTCGGCCGTTCTCCAGACGGCTGATCTTCGACTGCGAGACCAGCAGGCGCTCCGCCACCTCTTCGGCCGTCATGCCCTTGAGTTCGCGCAGGCGGCGCAATTCCTGGCCCAACCGGCGTCGTCTGACGGTGGGATTGACGTTGGACGGCACGGAAACGGCACCTCCGGCTATGTAGCTGTGCGTATCTACTGCTGAGCAGATTGCCACCCGTCTGCCCCGCCGCGCTGGGAAATGGCCATACGAATGTGCGCGGGGCAACCGTGGTTGACGATTGCCCCGCGCTCGGTGCGGCTCCCGAACCGGGTCTGTGACGACGGCGCGGCGGTATTCGGTTGAGTGCTGGTGCTGGTGCTGGTGCTGGTGCTGGTGCTGGTGCGGTGCTGCGGGCCTAGTGGGCGGCGGCGCGTGCCATGGTGCTGCGGCGTGATCGCGACGGCGCTTGCGGCTGCAACGGAACTCCGGCCGCCTGACTGCGGCGCGGCTGTGCGGCCGCCCCGTTCTGGACGTCCATCACGGCGTGTGCCACGAGTCCGCCCATGGGGTCGTGCCTGATCAGGTCCCGGAGCCTGGAGCGCGACGAGCGCCCCTCGTTCCCGGGGTAGAGATGCTTGCCGAGACCGACCGAGTGGGCCAGCGCGGCGAGCGCCGCGGTCCGCGGGTCCGGCGGTACGCCGGTGCGGATCGCACTGTCCAGCCTGGTCCTGATGTCCCGGCTGATCGCCGTCTCCGTCGCCTGGTAGCGAGTTGTCGGCAGCACTCCGCACATCTGGCCCGCCACGGCATGCACCATGCCGCACCGCTCCAGGTGCGCGAGGTAGATCTGACGCAGCCCCAGCCGGGGCCCGCCGATCCAGTGGACCGCCCGAACCGGGCTGCCGCGTCGGCGCAGCAGTTCCAGTGCGGAGTCCAGAGTTGGATCTCCTGTCGGCCGTGGCATCACCACGGCGATACGATCCCCGTCAGGGGCTATCCGTCCTGCCAGAGCCAGCTCTACTAGCTGGGCTCCGGCGAGGCCGAGGTCGAGCGACTGCGGCTGCGCTGTGGTACCCGTGGCCGGGTCCAGAGCGAGCAGCAGAAGCTCCTCCGGAATTGTTCTGCGGCTCCTGCCCATCCATGCCTCCCCGCGTGGATGAATGACAGGGTGACCCCTCTCACATTGGTCTGTCGAGAGTGCCAGGGTGCTTTGCGTGGGAACCAGTAGGTATGTCGTTCTCGTCTAGCAGCCGGGCCAGTGGTTCACCACGGGACACTGGTAGATGGTTCGGACAGCGCGGGGGGTTCCCGCGCCGTATGGAGGAGGCATCGGTGGCGGGCGAGTCCCCCGACAAGTCGGAGCAGCAGAAGTCGTCGGGAACGGCTCGGAGCGAGAGCGATCCGCGACTTGCCGTCTTCCGTGAGGAAACCGCCGAGCGGACGGGGTCCGAAGACGCGGGGGCCGACGAAGGGGCATCCGGGAAGCCGGACACGGCCACGGCGGTCTTCGGTACGAAGCCGACGGCCGGCGAGGGCAAGACGGACACGGCCACGGCCGTCTTCGGTACGAAGCCGACGGCCGACGAAGGCAAGACGGACACGGCTACGGCGGTCTTCAGTACGAAGTCGGTGAAGGACGACGCCTCCGAGGACGCTGAGGGCGTGCCCGGGGGCGACGGGGGCGTCTCCGAGGGGGGCGAGGACGGCTCCGGGGGCGGCGCGGACGTTTCCGGGGGCGCTGCGGACTCCGAGGGCGCCGAGGGGGCCGTCGGGGCGGCGGATGCCGGAACGGGCGCCAAGGGTCCGGACGCGGCTCCTGAAGCCTCTGAGGGCGTTGCGGGGCGCGAGGAGGCGGCAGCGGGCGAGGCGTCCTCCGATGCTTCTGACGCTTCCGGCGATGCCGAGGCCGCTTCCCGTGAGAAGGAGCCGGAGACGGAGGCGGAGGTTAAGGCGGAGGCCCACGCCGACGACAAGCCCGAGTCTGTGGCGAAGGCCGAGGACGAGAAGGCCGAGGAGCCCGAGAAGGCCGACGCCAAGGCCGCTGCGAAGCCCGAGGGCAAGGCCGACTCCAAGGCTGACTCCAAGGCTGACGTCCAGGCCGACTCTGAGGCCGAAGAGAGCGCTGCCGAGGACAAGGCCGAGCCGAAGCCCAAGGACAAGGACAAGGGCCAGGGCGAGGAAGCGGGCAAGGACAAGGCCGGGGACGACGCCGCCGACGCCGGCGACAAGCGCGCCGACGCCCGCGCGGACGCGGACGCGGACACCGACACCGACGACAAGCGTGGCGTCGACCAGCCGACCGCCATCTTCCGGGCGCCCGCCCCCCGGGTCGACCAGCCGACGACCGCGCTCAAGATCGCCCCGCCGGAGTCGAAGGCCGCGACGAAGTCCGGAACGAAGCCCGGCGCGAAGGCGGACGCGGAGTCCGCGTCGAAGCCGGAGGGCGCCCCCGGGCGGACCAGCACGTTCGTCCCCCTGCGCGGCGACGACGTACCCCAGGCCAAGACGCCCGCGCCCGCGCCCGCGTCCGTGCCCGCGCCGGGCCGGCCGGGAGCGCCCGCCGGGGCGGCCGCGGCGGAGCCCGCCTCGCTGGCCCCGGCCGAGCGGACCACGCAGCAGCCGATGCCGCCCAAGGCGCCGCTCGACCTGCTGGCCGAGCTGACGAACACGCCTCCGCCGCCGGAGACGCCGGTCCGTACCGCCGTCCGCAGGGTCAAGATCTGGACGCCGCTGGTCCTGCTCCTGCTGATCGTCTTTGCGATCGTGCAGATGGTGCGCCCGCTGCCGACGCCCGAACCGAAGCTGTCGGTCGATCCGGCCTACACCTTCAGCGGCGGCCGGCTGAACCTCACCTGGCCCGAGCAGGGCCAGTCGGCGGTGACCGTGGACGGCGTCGGCACGATGGGCAGCGCGGGCGCGCAGAAGCCCGCGCCCATCGCCAGTGTCGCCAAGGTCATGACGGCGTACGTGGTCCTCCAGGGCCACCCCCTCAAGGGCAAGGAGGAGGGCGAGAAGATCACTGTCGACCAGCAGGCCGAGGACGAGTCCAACCGTGACGACGAGTCGACGGCGCCGATCAAGAAGGGGCAGCAGTTCACGCAGAAGCAGCTCCTCCAGCTGCTGATGATTCCCTCCGGCAACAACGCGGCACGGCTCTTCGCCCGCTGGGACGCCCCGTCCGAGAAGGAGTTCGTGGCGAAGATGAACGCCGCGGCCAAGGACCTCGGCATGACGAACACGACGTACACCGACCCCAGCGGTCTGGACAAGGGCACCGTCTCCACCGCCGAGGACCAGCTCAAGCTGGCGCGGGCGGTCATGCAGAACGACGTGTTCCGGGGCATCGTCGACACCCCGCAGATCAACATCCCGGGGATCGACCAGACGATCTACAACAACAACACGATCCTGCTGGAGCCCGGGGTCAGCGGCATCAAGACCGGCTCGTCCACCCCGGCGGGCGGCAACCTGCTCTGGTCCGCGAACACCGTGGTCGACGGCAAGACGCTGTGGATCTACGGCGCCGTCATGGGCCAGCAGGCGGGCACCGGCCAGCCGTACGACAGCCTGAAGATGTCCCTGGACAACAGCCTTGAGCTGATCAAGGACGCGCAGAAGGCCGTCACCTCCGCCCGGGTCGTGAAGAAGGGCGACGTCGTTGGGTACGTGGACGACGGGCTCGGCGGCCACACCCCGCTGGTCGCGACCCGCGACCTGAAGGCCAAGGGCTGGCCGGGGCTCAAGGTCGAGCTGTCGGTGTCGAACGACGGCAAGGAGATCCCGCACGAGGCGGCCGCGGGCACCGAGGTGGGCGTGGTCACGGTCGGGACCGGACCCGGCATGGTCAGCGCACCGGTGGCCCTCCAGAGCGACCTGAAGTCCCCCGGCGTCAGCCAGAAGCTGACCCGCATCAGCTGACCCGGACCGGCTGACCCGGACCGGCTGACCCGGACCGGCTGATCCGCATCGGCTGATCCGCATCGGCTGATCCGGATGGGCCGGGCCCTCGGCCCCGTACCACCTGTGTCCCGTACCACCCGTGCCCCGCAGCGCCCGACGCGCTGCGGGGCACGTGTGCGAGGCCCACCCGGTCATTTCCGGGCAAGCTAATTCCAGACGGCTGTTTTCGGCCATTAAAACGGTGCGTGCTAGCGTCCCGGAGACAACGTGTGGATGCTGGGGCGCGTCTTCCGGCAGACAAGGCCCGCGCGGTACGCCGTCGGCTCCGATCATGGTCCGGACAAGGACGGGGAGATGCGCAGTGACCACTGCTGAGCCGAGACGGGCGGAGCCCGCCGCGGAGGCGAAGAGCACCGTGGAGAGCGCACCACGCACCGCGGAGAACACGAAGCGCACCGGCGACCGCACCCCGCCGTCCCCCTCCACCGGATTCACGCACTGGTGCCGCAGCCACCCGGTCCTGCTGACGACGATCGTCGCGGCCGTCGCGCACGTGCTCTGGTTCTTCCTCGGCGCCAACAGCGGCGGCGACCTCGCGGCCCAGGACGCCTGGGCCGAATTCGTCGGGCGGCACCCCGGCACCGCGTACAACCTCGCCTGGTACGGGGGCATGCACCCCGTCTCGTACAGCGTGGTCTCGCCGTACGTGATGTCCGTGCTCGGCGTGCGGACCACGATGATGATCGCCGGGACGGTGTCGGCGGCGCTGACCGCGCTGATCCTGGTCCGGGTCCGGGCCGTCCGCAACCCGCTGGCCTGCTCGTTCGCCGGGGTCTTCGCGTACCTGTGCAACGCGCTCTCCGGGCGGGTCACCTTCGGGCTCGGCATGATGTTCGCGGTCGGCGCCACGGCCGCGGTGTTCTGCTGGCCGCACCGCTGGCGGTACAAGCGGTGGGCCAAGGCGGCCGTCGCCGCGCCGCTCGCCGGGCTGGCGACCGCGAGCAGTCCGGTGGCCGGACTCTTCCTGGGCGTGGTCGCCGCCGCGCTCTTCCTGCACAAGCGGCGCCCCGGCGCGTACGCCATCGGGCTGGCCCCGGTCGCGGTGGTGGCGCTGTCGGCGCTGCTGTTCCCGTTCTCCGGGACGCAGCCGATGTCGATCGCGACGCTCTCGCTGCCGTTCCTCTTCTCGGCGCTCGTCTTCGTCCTGGTCCCGCGCGACTGGCGGACGGTGCGCACCGCGGCCGCCGTGTACGGGATCGGGACCCTGCTCACGTACGTCATCGACTCGCAGATCGGGTCGAACATCACGCGGATGGCGATGCTGTACGCCGGAGTGGTGCTGCTGGCCGCGCTGCCCTACGCCGTGCCGCGCTCCCGGCGCTGGTACGCGCTGGTCATCGCGTTCGCCGGGCTGAACTTCTGGATCGGTTTCAAGAGCGTCGACGACATCGTCCGCACCGCCCCCACCGCCTCCTGGGCGCGCGAGCTGGCCCCCCTCGTCCACCAGCTGCAACAGGTCGGCGCGGAGAAGGGCCGGGTCGAGGTCGTCCCCGCCAGCAGCCACCGCGAGGCGTCCGCGCTCGCCCCGTACGTCAACCTGGCCCGCGGCTGGAACCGGCAGGCCGACATGGAGCGCAACCCGCTCTTCTACGACGACACCCTGAACACCGCCAACTACCGCCAGTGGCTCGACCGCTGGGCCGTGCACTACGTGGTGCTGCCCAAGGGCAGGCCCGACTCCAGCGGCGCGGTGCGGGAGGCGGAGCTCGTCGACGGGGGACTGCCCTACCTGAAGCCGGTGTGGTCCGACAGCAACTGGCGGCTCTACGCGGTGGAGAGCCCGGTGCCGCTGGCCGACCCGCCGGCGACGGTGGACCGCGCGGGAGCGGGCGAACTGACCATCCACGTGAAGAAGCCGGGCCGGGTCCTGATCCGCGTCCCGTACTCGCGCTGGCTCGCCCTCATCGACGCCGAGGGCCGGAGCGTGGAGCGGCCGCAGGAGACCGAGGAGTCCAAGCGGCGTACGGACAACGGCACCCCGCGCACCTTCGTCAACACCAACGGCTGCCTCCTCAAGGTCGAGGAGGACGCGGACGGCGACGAGTGGACGGAACTCCTCGCCCCCCGCGCCGGCATCTACCGCCTGGGCGCCCCGTACCAGATCTCCCCCGGCACCCCCTGCCCGGAGGAACTGCGCTGACGCCGCCACCCGGGGCGCACCCGTATCGACAGCGGCACCCGCGTCGGTCCGCGCCTTCGCCGTACTCCTGACAGAGAACGGCGAAGGCGAAGGCGCCTGGACCGAGAAGTCCAGCCGGGGCGAATGCCTCACCGCCGCCCGTCGTCAGGGCGGGCCACCAACGAGCGGTGCAGGGTGCCGGACCGGCGTTGAACGGCGGGTCGTTTGATCCGGCACCGGTTGCTTCGACAGGCGGCCGACGTTCGCGGCCGTTGACGCCAGGTGCGGATGTCAGACGGATCTGGGGGTGATGCTGACCGCGCGGTAGCCGTACCCGTCCTGCTTGAACCCGGGTGCTTCCCAGACGAGATCCACCTGTTGCCCCGGTGTCAGCGTGCGGAATCCAGGTGCCTGAATGTCGGCGTAGTGGCCGAAGCACCCTCCCGGCGTCTCGGGCGAGTCCAGCACACCCCACCCCTCCTCGTCGCGCCACTCCCGCACCGTCGCGGTCACGCCTGCGGTGACCTTGCGGGTCACCTTGCGACGACTCATCTGCCTCTCCCCTCAGCCGACCCACAAGATCATAAAAGGCCCGACCGGCAGGCCGACGTTTCACGACGCCCCCATGGAACGCCCCCGCTACTCACGATGACCGGAGTGGTGCCCGGGCTGGTGATGGAGATCCTGGTCCTCGGCAGCGACCGACGCCGTTGAGTCAGGTCTGGACGCCAGAAGGGGTTCACCTCCGAAAATCCGGAGGTGAACCCCTTCGAACTGGTGCCTGCGGCAGGATTCGAACGTGCGGCACCCGCTTTAGCGAGTTCGGCCGATCAGTCGCCAGAGCAAGGCTCAGGCATCTCGTGTATGGGGTGGGGGCACCGCCGCTACCCTTCCAGATCCGCCGTTGTCTGGCGACGTTGCCGTCAACCTCTGCCGTCACACGGGGTCGGAGTAGCAAAGTATGTAAGCAGCGACATGGGGTTGAAGGGTGCACGCCAGTCAGGGGCAGGTAGCTTTCGGTGGGCACCTGGGGCCGCCGTCCAGCCCTGCAGGCTGCCCGCTGGACTGCATGCTGCCCACTGGAGCCCAAAGGGAAGCGCCCAGGCTAACTGCCTCTGCAGAGCGCTACCCCAGAAGCCGCTTGATCGCGGCCACACCCCCACGCTCAGTGCTCACAACGGCGATGAGGCGCCCCGCTGGTGCCGGATGGGGGAGGCGAGTCAGGACCAACCAGTGCATGAGTTCAGCAGCGTGTCGCCCTCGAAGCGTGCTATCTGAACACCCTTCTCGTAAATGCCATAGCTGCTCTGAGCAGTGGTCTCCCACACCTTTGTGGTCCCATTGCCATCGGTGTTGGAATGCCAAGGCCATGTGACGGTGGTGCCGCCGTCGGACTTGGTGAGGTATCGCACCCGGACGTGGTGGCCGTCAGCCGAAGTGTCCTTGACGCTCAAGGTCACTGCCACTTCACCACGCGGATCCGAGCCGTACACGGAAACCGACGATCCAGATGCCCCCGTGGTGGAGCAGCTTGCGGTCTTAGTGAACGCTGCCGCAGCAGCGCTCGACGTAGACGTGGCGCCGACTGTGAATGCACTCGCAGCCAGCAGTACGCCGCAAGTGCGTCCCATTACCTTTGCGTTGAGCATGCCACTCCCCTTGGTTCGATCTTCGCAACTCGTAGATCAAATCAGGAATTCCGGCAGTCGCAAGAGCCTTTTCAGTCACCCAGTCAGTAAGTTTAGTCACGAAAGGTCACGAAGCGTCAGATCGCAGAACCTGAAAACTGTCGCCACATCGGCGACGTTGTTGGGGCGACGATTGGGTCCCCTCTGCCTTCCGCTGGCGACGCCGCCTAGTAGTGCTTCGTTAAGTTCTGTACGCGGCCTTCGTGCTCGCCATCGCCATGGGGCTCCGCCGGGGTGAGATCGTCGGGCTGCGCTGGTCGGACCTCGGCCTGGACAACCGCGTCCTCCATGTCCGCCAGCAGACCCAGCGCCGTCGGGGCGTCCTGTACGACGACGACCCCAAGAGTCGCCGTCGCCGGGTCGTCCCACTGCCCGCCCTCTGCATCGCGCCCCTGCGCTGGCACCGGATGCGGCAGGCAGCTGCTCGTACCAAGGCGGGGGAGCGGTGGCGAGTCCGGCTGCGTCCTCACCACCCGCACCGGCCGCTAGGTCGAGCCGCGGAACGTCTACCGCTCTTCACCCGCGTCGCCGAGTCCGCCGGCCTCCGTGTGATCCGGCTGCATGACGCTCGGCACGGCACCGCGACCCTCCTCACGGCGGCCGGAGTCGCGCCCCGCGTCGTGATGGAGATCCTGGGCCACTCGCAGATCAGCATCACCATGGACGTCTACACCCACGTCGCCCAGGACACGCAGCGCGAGGCCATGAGCCACATGGACCGGCTGCTGCGGCGGCGCCCCCATCGTCAGTGACCACCTCCGACATCCACTGGGAAGCCCCGGCCCTTTCAGGCTGGGGCTTCTGCTCGTGCCTGCCGAGGCTCAGACGCATGACCTCGTAGGGCGCAACGTGTGTGGGCGGTGATCAGCGAACGAACAGTTCCCCGCTGCTGTGGAGTCTCTTCCGCGGCGCCCCTGGGGGCTGTCCTCTGGGTCGTGCAAAGGGCGGGCATGGGTGTGGAGCCGCCCCTGGCAGCCTCAGGGCGGTTAAATGCCCAGGTGGTGAACTGGGCACAGATGTACGACTGTCACGGGGACGTCGATCGCGTCCCCGAACTCCTGGCGCGGGTCGAACGCGAGGACGACGCAGAGGCGTGGGGTGAGATGGGTTACCGGCTGGTCCTCGAGTGCCACTTGGTGTTCCCCGCCAGCATCGCCGCACTGCCGCGTCTGGTGCGTCTCGCTTCGCAAAGCGCGCGGGCGCGTGAGCTGGCCGGGGCGATCGTGCGGTGCGCGGCAGGGCATCAAGGCTGCGACGATCTGCTGGCGGGCTGTGCTGACGCGATCGCGGAATTCCGCGAGTTGCTGGATCGGCACCTGCGGTCGCGGCCGGACGACTACCTCGCGACCTTCCGTGACTTGCTTGCTGTCGAAGAGCAGTACCACTGGAGTGCGGTCCTGGGGGACTTCGCGGACGACTTTTACCAGGTTGTCTGCCCTCACTGCACTGTGGAGGTGACGATCGCCATTGGCGGTTACGGGCGCTATTCAGCGATCCGGGACTGGCACCTGGGCGATGTGGACCGACGCGGCCTGAGGCCGGCCTCCCCCGAGGACCTCTCCGGTATCGGTCGATGGATGTATGAGACTGCCGTCCGCGATGGGGAAGGCGTGCTCGCCGACGGGATCGCCCATCTCTTCGGCCAGGCGGAATGCCCACGCTGTGCCAGCGTCTTCAACATCGCGGATGAGTACGCGGCTTCCAACCGCCCCGTCATGTGACCGAAACGATCCACCACAGGGCGGCTCACGCGATTCATCGGACAGGACCTGGCGAGCACGCGGTGCGAGGACATGAGCCACAGGGTTGCCCCAGCAGGGGGCGCCGCTGGTTGTCAGTGACTGCCACCGTTGATGTCAGACATGGATGTCAAAGGCCACCTACCAAGATCGGTAGGTGGCCTTTTCCCTTGTGCCCCCGGCAGGATTCGAACCTGCGACACCCGCTTTAGGAGAGCGGTGCTCTATCCCCTGAGCTACGGAGGCGGGGATGCGCCGGAAGTGTTTCCGAAAGCCTGTGCGGAGGGCAAGGGGTTTCGGGTCGGCTGCCGACAAGGTGGTGGCGGGTGGGCCGATCAAGGCCCGGGCCACCGCCGACAGTGTAGCGGTTGGGTGGAAGCGGTGTCGGTGCGCGATGGCGGCTTCCGCGTCGGGGTGGCCCGGGGTGGTGGCGGGGTCCGAGGGTGCGGGCCCGGGTCAGTGGCCGGGGGCGGTCTCGGTCTCGGCCTTGATGCCGGCCAGGGTGGTCTCGATGCCGGTGCGGAGCAGGCCGATGCGGCCCCCGACGATCTCCTCCTCCTTCTCCGGGTGCTTTTCCACGTACGCGTTCAGCGGGCCCCGGGCCGGGCCGAGGCTCATGCCGTGGCGCAGGCGGGTGGCGGTGCCGTCGGCGAGGGGCTCCAGGGTGTACGTCCAGATGGAGAGCGGGTCGCCGCCGGGGGTGTCCCCGTAGACGACCGCCCACGCGAAGGCGTGCGGCTCGGAGAGTTCCGTGATGCGGCTGACGGTGCGCCAGTCGCCCAGCATCTCGTTGTGGTTGCGGCCGGTGAAACAGGCGCCGATCGCCGGGCCCTCGGCGCCGTCGAGCCACTCCACCTCCTGGAGCTCCGGGCTGTACCGGGTGGAGGTGGTGATGTCCGAGACCAGCTCCCACACCCGCTTCGGCGGGGCGGCGATGTCGGTCACGCACTCCACGCGGGCATCGGCGAGACGCATGTTCATCCTCCAGGGACGGATCGGACGCGCCGCCGTCGGTGGTCCTGCCCGGCGGCGCGCGGTACGGGAACGGCCCGGATCGCAGGCCGTGTTCACCGTACCCGGGCGCCCTCCGCCGGATCGCGGCGGGCGGGCCCGGCGGCCGGTCGGGCAAGGGGGCGGTAGCGGGCGGAAGTTGGGGTGGGCGTACGGTTCTGAGTGCCCAACGGAAACGTTCGGTACGGGGGGTTCGGAACGGGCTGTCCTGATCCGTCCGTTTCTTCAGTACGCACGGGGAACCCCCGGCCCGGACGTCGGGTGGCGCCTGACCGACGCCGCCCCGAAGGACCCCCATGAAACTCCTGAAACGCCCCATAGTCCCCCTGCTCGCCGCCCTCGCCTGCGTCGGAGCCCTGATCGCGGCGATCACGGCCGGTGGGAGTCCCGGAACGCCCAAGGGCTACCACCGCGGCGAGAACGGCACGCTGACGATCGAGAGCGCGTACCGGCCCGGCGCGCCGGACTACACCGGCATCGGGCTCGACGGCCGCCCGGTACGGCTGTCCGACTTCGACGGGAAGATCGTCGTGATCACGGCCTGGGCCTCCTCGTGCGACGCCTGCCGCGGGCAGGCCGAGGTCATGGCCCGGTTCCAGCGGAAGGCGGCGGAGCGGGGCGACGCCGCCGTCGTGGGGCTGAGCCGGGACAGCTCCTCCGAGATGGCCCGGGTCTTCACCGAGAAGCACGACATGCCGTACCCGAACGTCCTCGACCCGAGCGGCAAGCGCCTTCTCAACCTGCCCAAGGGGGTGCTGGCCACCCACGGGGTGCCCGTCACCCTGATCGTGGACCCGCGCGGGCGGATCGCCGCGACGGCCTCCGAGCCCGTCACCGAGAGCCGCCTGGAGCGCCTGGTCGCCACCGCCCACTGATGCCCGCCCGCTGACGCCCCCGCCGGGGCATGCCCGCTGACGGCCGCCCGCCGGCGCCCCGGCCCCGTCGCCGGAGGGCTCACGGGCGGGATACCCGGACCCGGTACTTCCCGTCGTCCTTGTCGACCACGGCTATCCGGATGCCGTGCTTCTTGTCGGTGAAGGTCTGGCCCGCCAGGAAGGCGGCGTCGGAGAGCTCGGTGTGCACATTGGGCAGCCGGGTGCATCCGGCGCTGCCCTTGGTGCTGTCCATGACGGAGACCGGCCCCTGCCCGGTGTCGACGTCCGAGCTCACCTTGTAGATCAGCACCCCCGGGCGGCAGATCGCCCGGTCGTTGCCGCCCGGGGCGCGCACCTCCACCGCGTAGCCGGTCGTGTCGCTCAGCGGGACGAACGCCAGCTTGGTGCCGCCCCTGGCGGACAGCGGGCCGAGCAGGTGGTCGGTGGTGCCGGGGCGGGCGGCGCAGCTGATCTGCTTGTTGTCGAGCCAGCCGAGCTTCCACTTGTGCCAGCCCAGCAGATCGTTGTTGGCCCCCCAGTCCTCGGACATGATGTCCCAGTGCCCGACCGCGCCGCCGCCGGTGGGGGTGTACAGGTCGGGGAGGCCGAAGACGTGGCCGTTCTCGTGCGGCAGTACGCGGTAGCCGTCCCGGGCGAACGAGCCGGAGCCGTCGTCCTGGCGGCTGTAGATGAACGAGGTGTTGGCGAGCGGGACACCGTCGGCGCGGGGGGCCTCGTTGTTGCCGGAGAAGGTCACGGACAGCACGGTGTCCAGTGCGGACGGGCCGGCGTTCGGGGTGACCAACACGTTGACCAGGTCGTACTTGGCGAAGTCGACCTTCGGGTCGGCGACGGAGACGAGGTCCTTGACGAGCTTGCGGTAGCCCGGCTCGTACGGTGATCCCCGGTCTATCCCGTACGCGGAGAACGGCCGGGGCATCCGCAGCCAGGTTTTCAGCGGGGCGTCGGGCCGGTAGTCGAGCCGTCCGTACGAGGCGGTCCGGAACCACTTGGTGGTCTGCGGGAAGAATTCCGCGTACCGGTCCATCGCGGGACCGGAGCCCGGCGCGTCCGGGAAGTCGATCATGAGGTTGAGGGCGCGTATCCGGCCCGTCGAGCGGGCGTATCCCGTCGGTGTCGGCATCCCCTCCGACATCTGTACGCCCATGGTCGCCGGTATTCGGCACGGCGTTATGCCCGCGGCGCTGATGGTGGAGTCCGGTCCCGCCGAGGCCTGGTCGGGGTCCGGGAGAACGCTGCTGGCCGTGGCCAGGGATGCTATGACCAGGGCTGTCGTGGAGGCGAGCACGATCGGGCGGCGGTGGTCGCGTATCCGGCGGCGGGGATTCTCCATGCAGTCGCCTCGGGGTCCGCGGCAGTCGGCCGACCCTGACTGCGCTCTGCGGTTCAGCCTGTTGCGGGTGGTGCGCGGGCGCTCGCTGGGTGCGCCGTTCGGCTGGTTCTCCGCCGCGAAGGTGTGACGCGGGTCACGAGGCGGGTGGGAAATAACCGGGGAGTGCTTCCCCGTTTGCACCCGTGTCCCCGCGAAACGGGGAAGTGGTCCCCGGTTGCACCGGGGAGCATGAGGGAGGACGAGGCTGCCCCCGGGCGGTCCGACGGAACAGGGAAGGGGACGGTCGTCATGGGCACCGCCAGCAGCGCCACGGCCGGAGCCGACCCGTCCCACTGGGATCACTCCCAGTCGGACCTCTCTCAGTCGGCCCCGTCCTACTCGGGCTCGGCCCAGTCGGCCCCGTCCCAGTCGGACTCCGCCCAGTCGGGCCCCTCCCGGCAGGCCCCCTCCCGCCCGGCCCGCCCGAGGGCCGACGCCGTGCGCAACCGCGAGCGGATCGTGATGGCCGCGCGCGAGATGTTCGTCGAGTTCGGCCCCGAGGTCCCGCTTGACGACGTCGCCCGGCGCGCAGGCGTCGGCAACGCCACGCTCTACCGGAACTTCCCCGACCGGGCCGCCCTGGTGCACGAGGTCGTCCTCTCGGTCACCTCCCGTACCACCGAACGGGCGCGGGAGGCGGCGGCCGAGGAGTCCGACGCCTTCGCCGCGCTCAGCCGCTTCGTGCACGCGGCGGCCGACGAGCGGATCGGGGCCCTGTGCCCGATGCTCTCCGGCGGCTTCGACAAGGACCACCCCGACCTGCTCGCCGAGCGCCGGCACCTCGACGAGGCCGTCGACGGGCTCGTGTCGCGCGCCATGGACGAGGGCCGGCTGCGCACCGACATCGCCGTCGGGGACGTGATCGTCGCCCTCTCCCAGCTCACCCGGCCGCTGCCCGGCATCGGTTGCCCGGACATCGACCGCTTCACCCACCGTCATCTGCAGCTTTTCCTGGACGGACTCCAGGCCCCGGCCCGGTCCGAACTCCCGGGCACGGCTGCGACCTTGGAGGATCTGCGGCTCCGGTCCTGATCCCCGACCCGACCTCCACCCCCGGCCGCCGAGGCGCCCCGGGGTCGGCCTCCCACGCCCGCCCGCACCCCTAGCCCGTACTCCCGACTCGCTTCATCGGCCGCCGACTTCGCCGGTGCCGCCGGTCCATGACGACTCCTCGCACCCGTAACCCCACGTACACGTCCCACGCACTCAACCCACGTACACGACTTACGTAACTCGACTCGACTCACGTACACGACGTACGCGACGTACACGCGCGTTCCTAGGTGGATATCCCCATGTCGAAAACAGCCGACCTCCGACTCCCGGACCCCAGCCGCTGGAAGGCCCTGGCGTTCATAGCCCTGGCACAGCTGATGGTGGTGCTCGACGCCACGATCGTGAACATCGCGCTGCCGCACGCGCAGACCGCCCTGCACATCTCCGACGCCAACAAGCAGTGGGTCATCACGGCGTACGCCCTCGCCTTCGGCGGGCTGTTGCTCTTCGGCGGCCGGATCGCCGACCTCTGGGGCCGCAAGCGGGCCTTCGTCGTCGGTCTGGTCGGCTTCGCGCTGGCCTCCGCGCTGGGCGGCGCCGCGCAGAACCAGGCCATGCTCTTCGGCTCCCGCGCACTCCAGGGCGTGTTCGGGGCGCTGCTCGCCCCGGCCGCGCTCTCGCTCCTGGCCGTGATGTTCACCGACGCCCGGGAACGCGCCAAGGCGTTCGGCATCTACGGTGCGATCGCCGGGGGCGGCGGCGCCGTCGGACTGATCCTCGGCGGCTTCCTGACCCAGGCGCTGAACTGGCGCTGGACGTTCTTCGTCAACATCCCGTTCGCCGTCGTCGCGGCGGCGGGCGCCTACTTCGTGATCCGTGAGCCGTCCGGCAGCCGCAACCGCTCCGCCCTCGACATCCCGGGCGTCCTGCTCTCCGCGCTGGGCCTGGTCTCGCTGGTGTACGGGTTCACCCGCGCCGAGTCCGCGGGCTGGTCGGACGGGCTGACCATCGGCATGTTCGTCGCCGCCGCCGTGCTGCTGCTCGCCTTCGTGCTGACCGAGTCCAAGGTCGCGTCGCCGCTGCTGCCGCTGCGCGTGCTGCTGGACCGCAACCGGGGCGGTGTCTACCTCTCGCTGGGGCTCGCCGTCATCGCGATGTTCGGGCTGTTCCTTTTTCTGACGTACTACCTCCAGGTCGTGCGCGGCTACTCGCCGATCAGGACCGGCTTCGCCTTCCTCCCGATGATCGCGGGCATGATCACCGGCTCGACGCAGATCGGCGCCCGGCTGATGACCCGGGTCCCGGCCCGCAAGCTGATGGGCCCCGGCTTCCTGGTGGCCGCCGTCGGCATGCTGCTGCTGACCCGGCTGGACATCGACTCCTCGTACGCCGCGGTCGTCCTGCCCGGACAGCTGCTGATGGGCCTCGGCATGGGCACGGCGTTCATGCCGGCCATGTCCCTGGCCACGCACGGTGTCGAGCCCCGGGACTCCGGGGTGGCCTCCGCGATGGTGAACACCTCGCAGCAGGTGGGCGGTGCGATCGGTACGGCGCTGCTGAACACCATCGCCGCCTCGGCCGCGACCGCGTACGCCACCTCGCACGCCGCGCTCGGCGCCCGGGACCCGGAGCTGCTGAAGCTCCAGGCGATGGTGCACGGCTTCACCGGCGCCATCTGGTGGGCGGTGGGCATCCTGGTGGCCGCCTCCGTCATCGCGGTGGCCTTCATCGACGCGGGCCGTCCCGGATCCGGCCCGGCGTCCGGAGGCCCGGGGGCGGGCGCCGACGGCGCCGAGGACGAGGTGCGGATGCCGGTCGTCGCCCACTGACCCGCCGGGTGAACGCGCGTCGCGCCCCGGTCCCCGTACGCACGGGGGCCGGGGCGCGGTCGTACGGACGGAACGGACGCGGAGGTCCGGGTCGCGGTCGTACGGGGGCCAAGTCGGGGAGTGGTCGTACGCGAGCCGGGGCGGGAGTGGTCGTACGTGGGCCCGGGTGCGCGTTCCTACGCGGGCCGGGCGCGTTCGTGCGCGGCGGTCAGCGGAGCCAGGGCAGGTCCGCGTCCGTGCCCTCCGGCTCCAGCCCGGCGGCGATGACCCGCATGATCTCGCCCAGCGCGTCCGCCTGCTCGGGGGTGAGCCGGTCGAAGATCGCCTGGCGGACGGCGTCCACGTGGCCCGGGGCCGAGCGGCGCAGCATCGCGAACCCGTCGTCGGTGAGGACCGCGTTCTGGCCGCGCTTGTCGGACGGGCACTCCTCGCGGCGCACCCATCCGTTTTTCTCCAGCCGGGCGACGGCGTGCGAGAGCCGCGAACGGGTGATCTTGGCGTCCTTGGCCAGCTCCGTCATCCGCTTCTGGCGGCGGGGGGCCTGGGAGAGCTGGACGAGCAGGCCGTAGTAGATGTGCGGCATACCGGCATCGCGCTGCAACTGGCGGTCGAGGTGGTCCTCCATGAGCGTGGTGGCATGGAGGTAGGCGCGCCAGACGTGCTGCTCGTCGTCGGAGAGCCAGCGGGGCTCGTCGGTGGATGCCGTGGTCATGTGCTCCACTCTACGCCTTTTCTTGAAAGTTGAACTAGATAGGGCTAAGGTCTCCGGCAAGAGGAAGCTTGAAGATTAAAGAATGCTTCCTTCTCAAAAACACGCCAGTAGAAGACTTACCCGGATCGGCGACGGATGGGGAGTGCCATGACAGTCACCGCGGAGCGCATGCCCGCCCTCTACCTCTCGCACGGCGCCCCGCCGCTGGCCGACGACCCGGTCTGGCCCGGCGAGCTGGCCGCCTGGTCGGCCGAGCTGCCCCGGCCGCGCGCGATCCTGATGGTCTCCGCGCACTGGGAGGAGGCCCCGCTGGCGCTCGGTGCCACGGAGCGGGCCCCGCTCATCTACGACTTCTGGGGTTTCCCCGAGCACTACTACCGCGTCCAGTACGCCGCCCCGGGCGCCCCGGAGCTGGCGGAGAGCGTCCGCAAACTGCTCCGCGGCGCGGGTACGCCGGTCCAGGACATCCCGGACCGCGGGCTCGACCACGGCGCGTACGTCCCGCTCGTTGAGATGTTCCCGGACGCCGACGTCCCCGTCCTCCAGATCTCCCTGCCGACGCTGGACCCGCAGCGGCTCATGGAGATCGGGCGGAAGCTCGCGCCGCTGCGCGACGAGGGCGTACTGATCGTCGGCAGCGGCTTCTTCACCCACAACCTGGCCGCCCTGCGCCACACCGGCGGGGGTGTCCCCGGCTGGTCGGCGGAGTTCGACGACTGGGGGAACCGGGCGCTCCAGGCGCAGGACGTCGACGCGCTGCTGGACTTCGAGCACAAGTCCCCGGCCGGCCGCCTGGCCCACCCGCGCACCGAGCACTTCGCGCCGCTCTTCGTGACGCTCGGTGCCTCGGAGGGCGAGCTGGATCAGGGGCGCAGCGTCATCGACGGCTTCTGGATGGGGCTCGCGAAGCGCTCGGTGCAGTTCGGCTGAGCTGCCCCGCCGGTGCTCCCCGACCGGCGGGTCCCTCTCGCACTGCGCGTCTCCCCCGTACTGCCCGACCTTCCCGCGCTATCCGACCGGCGGGTTCAGTTCGATCGAGCGGAGGGCGGCGGCGAGGGCCGTCGCGTCGCCGACGTCCAGCGCGGTGTCGGTGAACTTGATGGTGTGGTCGTCGCCGTGCGCCGCCGCCCGGGCGAACAGCTCCTCGGCGGAGGCGCCCGCCGGCCGGTACGGGGTGGCCTCGGCCGGGCCGTACGCGGCGGTGACCGCGGCGCTCGCGGCCCAGGCCGCCGCCGTGCTCGGCGCCCACAGCGTGCGGGGGAGCGCGGGCAGGGTGCGCAGCACCGCGTTGGGCGCGGTCGCCGCGTGCACCAGCATGACCGGCTCCCCGTGGCCGTGCGTGGCGTACCGGTGCGTGGCGGCCGTGACCAGCTCCGTCAGCCGGGCCCGCGCCTGGTCCGGGTCGCCGGTGACCTCACCGGGCCAGACCGGGAACGCGCTGAGCTGCGCCAGCCGGTCCCGGATGCCGCCGCTCTGGTCCGGAACGGGAGGCACCGCGTCCAGCGCCGCCGCCGCGGACCGGGCGGGTGCCAACGGGGTCAGCGCGGGCAGCGGCTGATGGCGGGCGGCCCAGTAGCCCAGCCCGTGCGCCAGTTCCGCGACCCGGGGTGCGGTCTCCTCCCCGGCGAGCAGGGTGCGTACGGAGTGGCCGACCCGGATCACCGGGTGGGTGGCGCCCGCCGCGATGCCGGGCAGCAGCCGGGGCCACCACTCGGCCAGCACCTCCCGCCAGGGGCGTTCCCCGGTCTCCCGTAGGAAGTACTCCGTCCAGTCGGCGACCCGGCGGTGGTCGCCGAGCGCCTCGCGCCAGTTGTCGGCGGTCACCCGGGCCGAGGTCTCCGGCATGTCCTCCAGCTTGTGCCGGTAGCCGTCGAGCCAGTGGTGGACGGCCGGTGCCTGGCCGTGCCTGACCAGGGCCTCGACGGCCATCGGGGCATGGTTGCTCAGCCAGCCACCGTGTTCGGGCCCGGAGGCGTGCAGCCGTTCCAGCGCCTCGTCCAGTGTGCCGGTGTTGTCGCTCGATGTGTGGTCGCTCGGTGTGTTCCCCATGCCGAAACACGCTAGGCACGGGCCGGACGCGGCGTAACGGGCCACGGTCCCGGGTCGCCCCGTGCTCAGGGCTTAGGGCTGTGGCCCGGGGTGTACGAGCAACCCGGGGTCCCGCGCCCCGGGGCCCCCGGGGGTATCGAGCAACCCGGGAGTCGGCCGGGCCGTCTCTCCTGGCGGGAACGCGGGTGGGGCTTCCGCCGTTCAGGAGGCGAGGGGGCCTGTATGTGTGAGCGCGGTCTCATGTGACGGGCGCGGCGAACGTTCCGGAGGACTGTCGGAGCGCTCGCGAAGCCCCGCCTGACCTGCGGTTCCGCAGGGCATTTCCGCATGCGTGCCGTCATGTGACGGCGCAGGATACTGCATGATCGAGAAAAAGAATGCCAGGCGTGGGAATTCTGTCCGGATTCCAGTCGTTGTTTCCATCGGATGCAGGGCACCCGGGAGGGTGTCGCGACCTACTCAGCAAGGGAGCACGCATGGCAACCCGTGCCGTCGCCCGTCGTTCGTCCGCCACCTCTGGGACCAGCCGGGCGAGCAGTGTTCGCGCCTCGGGCGGAGAGATCGCCGATCGCGACCTGGTCGGCATGTACTTGGACGAGATCGCGCGAACGCCCCTGCTCGACGCAGCGAAGGAAGTCGAGCTGTCGCAGGCCGTCGAGGCGGGCGTCTACGCCCAGCGGATACTCGACGGCGCGGTGGACAGCGAGGCGGGCGGGGCCACGCGTGAGGAGCTGGAGGCGCTGGTCGCCGACGGCGAGCGCGCCAAGGACGTATTCATCCGCTCCAACCTGAGGCTCGTCGTCGCCGTGGCCCGCCGCTACCCGCGGGCCGGGCTGCCCCTGCTCGACCTGATCCAGGAGGGCAACGCGGGCCTGGTCCGCGCGGTCGAGAAGTTCGACTACGCCAAGGGCTTCAAGTTCTCCACGTACGCCACCTGGTGGATCCGTCAGGCGATCACCCGTTCCATAGCCGACCAGTCCCGCACGATCCGGCTCCCCGTCCACCTGGTGGAGGAGCTCGGCCGGATACGGCGGGTGCAGCGCGAGTTCAACCGTGAGCACGGCCGCGAGCCGGAGCACGCGGAGATCGCGGCCGAGCTGGACTCCACGCCGGAGCGCGTGGGCGACGTGCTGGACTGGGCCCGTGACCCGGTCAGCCTCAACATGTCCGTGGACGACGAGGGTGAGACGCAGTTCGGCGACCTGCTGGAGGACACCTCCGCGGTCTCGCCCGAGCAGTCCGTGCTGACGCTGCTGCGCAGCGAGGAGCTGGAGGACCTGATCGGCAAGCTCGACCACCGCACGGCGTCGATCATCCGCATGCGGTACGGCATCGAGGACGGCCGCGAGCGGACGCTCACCGAGGTCGGCAAGCAGCACGGCCTCACCCGTGAGCGGATCCGCCAGATCGAGAAGCACGCGTTGCTGGAGCTGAAGCGCATGGCGCACGACACGGGCTTCGACGCTGCGGCCTGACCGATTCATCCAGTAACATATGAAATGGGTCGCTTCGAGTGACCCGCCCCGAGCTGAGTCCCGGCGCCCACCCCCCCTGGCGCCGGGGCTCATTTCTTTGGCCCGGGCCCCTTCCTCCGCAGGCCGCCAGGCCCCCGGGTCGCAGGGGTGCAGGGCCCGCAGGGGTGCAGGGGGGGCGGAGCGTCGTGCGTCGCGGAGGCCCCTTCAGCGGTTCGCCGCGCGGGTCAGGCGGGCGCCCAGCCGGGCCAGGTGGTCCACCAGCTGCGGCGGCTCGTGCACGGTGAACTCGCAGTCCACCAGTGCCAGCCGGAGCGCCACCCACTCCAGCGAGTCCGCGAGCACCGCCCGCAGCCGGCAGCCGTTTTCCCCGGTCCGCTCCAGCGGCCTCATCGACCCCGGCAGCCGCGCTGCGACGAACTCGGCCGGAGCCGCGAAACTCACGTCCACCGCCAGCTCCGGCTGCCGCCGGGCGATGGACCCGGCGAGGAACTCCGCCGCGTCCCCGGTGGGCAGCTCGCGCGGTGCGAAGCGGGCCCCGGTCGCGAACGGCTCGCTGACCCGGTCGACCCGGAACGTGCGCCAGTCCTCGCGCCCGAGGTCGTACGCGACGAGGTACCACCGCCACCCCGTGCTCACCAGCCGGTACGGCTCGGCCTCCCGCTTCGTCCCCGTACCGTCGCCCGCCCGGTAGGAGAACCGCAGCCGCTCCTTCCCGGTGACCGCCGCCGCCATCACCGTCAGCGTCCGCGGATCGACGGTCGAGCCGTCGCCCCTGGCCAGCGGCATCGTCGCGTTCTGGAGGACCGAGACCCGGTGCCGCAGCCGGGACGGCAGCACCTGCTCCAGCTTGGCCAGCGCCCGTACGGATGCCTCGTCCACCCCTTCGATGGCGTGCCCCGCCCCCGCCCGCAGCCCCACCGCGATGGCCACCGCCTCCTCGTCGTCGAGGACCAGCGGCGGCATCGCGGCGCCCGCGACGAGCCGGTAGCCGCCGACCGAGCCCCGGGTGGCCTCGACCGGATAGCCCAGTTCGCGCAGCCGGTCGATGTCGCGGCGGATGGTGCGCGGGCTGACGTCGAGCCGCTCGGCCAGCTCGCTGCCCGGCCACTCCCGGGGCGTCTGGAGGAGCGACAACAGGTTCAGCAGTCGTGCCGGAGTGTCGGTCATGGCTGGCCTTCCGCCGGTGTTCGGGCATCCAGGGACGGGGTGTCCGGTGTCGTCCGGAGTGTCGGGCGTCCAGGTGACGGCCGCCCGTCGTCCGGCTGCCCGGACAGTGGCCGCCCTGCCGGCAGCCGTCCGGAGTGGCCGCCCGGTGTGTCGGGCGTCCCCTCAGGATGATGGCCCATTGGGTCATTACCTGACCTAATGGCTGTCTAGGTTGTCCCCATGACTTCCTCCTCATCTCTGTCGTCCGCTCCATCCGGACCCGCGGCGTCCCCGGACCCGTCGGACCGGCGGCGCTGGTTCGCGCTCGCCATCGTGATGACCGCGGCCTTCATGGACCTGGTCGACGTCACGATCGTCAACATCGCGATACCGAGCATCCGGGAGGACACCGGAGCCTCGTTCACCTCGATCCAGTGGATCACCGCCGGATACGCCCTGGCCTTCGCCGCCGGTCTGATCACCGGTGGCCGCCTGGGCGACATCTACGGCCGCAAGCGGCTGTTCCTCATCGGCATCGGCGGCTTCACCCTGGCCTCCGCGCTCTGCGGCTTCGCCGTCAACCCGGAGATGCTGGTGGCCTCCCGCATCCTCCAGGGCGGCACCGCCGCGCTGATGGTGCCGCAGGTGCTGTCGATCGTGCACGCCACCTTCCCGGCGCACGAGCGCGGCAAGGTCTTCGGCCTCTTCGGCGCGATCGTCGGCCTCGGAGCGGTCTCCGGACCGCTGCTGGGCGCGCTGCTCACCGAGTGGAACATCGCCGGGCTCGAATGGCGGCCGATCTTCCTGATCAACCTGCCCGTCGGCATCGCCGGTCTGCTCCTCGGCCGGAAGTTCATCACCGAGTCCAAGGCCCCGAAGGCGCTCCGGCTCGACCTGGTCGGCGTCTTCCTGGTCACTCTCGGCATGCTGATGCTGATCTACCCGCTGACCCGTGGCCACGAGCTGGGCTGGCCGCTCTGGGGCCACCTCTCGATGGCCGGAAGCCTGCTGGTCTTCCTCGCGCTGGTGCTGTTCGAGCGGGCCAAGAAGCGGCGGAGCGGATCGCCGCTGATCGAACTGGACCTGTTCCGGGTCAAGAGCTTCGCCGCGGGCATCGCCGTCCAGCTGACCTTCGGCGTCGGGCTCGGCATCTTCTTCCTGGTCTGGACGCTGTACATGCAGATGGGGCTCGGCTGGAGCGCGCTGCGGGCCGGCCTGACCGGGGTGCCGTTCTCGGTCGCCGTCTCGGTCGCCGCCGGGATCTCCGTGCAGAAGCTGGTGCCCCGGTTCGGCCGCAAGGTCCTCCAGGCCGGTGCGCTGCTGATGGTCACGGGTCTGCTGATCTACATCTGGGAGTCCGACCACTACGGCATGGCGATCACGTCCTGGCAGATGATCCTGCCGCTGACCGTCATGGGGCTCGGCATGGGTCTGATCGTGGCGCCGCTGACCGACGCGGTCCTGTCCGAGGTGCCGAAGGAGCACGCCGGCTCGGCCTCCGGGCTGATCAACACCGTCCAGCAGATGGGCAACGCGCTCGGGCTCGGGCTGGTCTCGGTCGTCTTCCTCGGCGCGATCGGCGACCGGCTGATGCCGCAGGAGGTGGGCCCGGCGTTCGCCGAGGCGTTCCGCCACTCGCTGTGGTGGGTGGCCGGGGTGCTCGCGGTGATCTTCCTGGTGATGTTCGCGCTGCCCGCGCGGCCGCGCCAGCACCTGGAGGGCGGCGACGAGCCCGACGCGGGCGCCGCCGACCTTGCCCCTCACAACGCCTCCGAGGACGCCGGGGCGGCGACGGACGGCGTCGAGGACGCCAGGAAGCCCGCGCTGACTCCCTGACGACGACCGGCCTCCACCTCTCTGACGACCGGCCTCCGCGCCGCACACGGTGCCCGCGCCCCGCTCCGGGGCGCGGGCACCGTCATGTCCACGTGGTCCGGATCGCGGGGCGCGGCCCCGGTCAGCAGATGTGGGTGCGGTTCTCCATCACGCCGCGCGCGGTGTCCTCGTCCCCGTACACCTCGCACATGTGGCGGCCGTCCGGGGTGGCCGTGTGCTCGACCTCCCACAGGCTCGTCTCGCTGCCGTCGAGCAGCAGGAAGGCGTGCTCGTACAGGGTGAACCCGGCGTCCCGCCCCTCCACCTGGCAGTGGCGGCCGCAGACCTGGGTGATGTGGTGGGCGAAGGCGGCGCGCAGCAGCCGGGCGGTCTCCTCGCCGGGACCGTCGCTGTTCTCGGCGCGGCGCAGGACGCGGCGGGCGTGGTCGGCGGAGTTGTCCGGCGCGTACTCCCGGGGGAGCGGGGCCGGGGGAGCCGCCATCAGGAACGAGAGCGTCTCCAGGTCGGTCTGGACCGCGTCGTCCGCGAAGACCGGGACGTCGCCGAGGCTGCCCGCCAGCCGGGCCGCGGCCACCTGGGCGTCGCCCTCGTCGTCGTACAGCTCGTGGTGCGTGAGGGCGGGCTCCGTACGCGCCTGCGGGCCGGCCGTGCTCCGCGGCCCGCCGTGCACCAGCTCCCACAGGCTGAGCGCCGAACCGTCCGACAGGAGGTACGTGTGCCGGTAGGTTTCGCGGTGGAGCACGGAACTGTGGTGCGAGGAGTGCAGGGAACTGCTGTGGGCGAGCGCGGTACCGAGTCTTTCGACCGTGCTGTCGGGCAGGTCGAAAGAGTTGAGTGCCCGTCGCAGGAGTCGGTCGAGGTGCTGCTCGGTTGTCTCGTACGGATCGCTCAAGGTGCTGTCTCCAGGCCGTCGCCGCGTGTTACTTGCTGCGTGCTTAACGTAGTCCCTGGGGCCGACATCGTGGCCGGGGTTCGGGAAAACGTATGGCGCACAAGGATGGTTCCTGATGGTTCGTCCGAATGTCCGAACTGCCCTATCCGGCGGGCAAGTCGGGAGCCGGAGGCCCGTCCCCCGGCGCGGGCGAGGGGCGCGCCCGTATGCCGTACAGGTCGCTGTACGAGGGGTAACAGCCGCCACCGGGGCGGGCGTCGACGCCGTGCGCCGCGCGGACCCCCTTCACGATGGCCCGCGCCAGCACCTCCGCCCCGGCCGCCAGCAGCTCGTTGAACGGCGCGGGGCCGCCCGGGGCGAGCGGCAGGGCACCCGTGGCCAGCGCGAAGACGGTGTCCCCGTCGGTGAGCAGATGCACCGGGCGCACGGCGCGCGCGAGCCCGTCGTGCGCCGTGCCCGCGAGCTTCTGCGCCTGCGCCCGGGTGAGGTCGGCGTCCGTGGCGACCACGGCCAGTGTGGTGTTGAGCGGCGGCCGGGCGTTGGCCTCCCGCAACTCGGCCAGGCGGTCCGCCGCCGCGCGCACGGTGTCGGGCGCCGGGTGGTGCGCCGGCGCTCCGGCGGCGCCGTACTCCCCGTACAGCACGCCGGTGCGCGGATCGACGACCGAACCCGCCGCGTTCACCGCCGCGAGCGCGGCCACCGTGATCCCGGAGGGCAGCCGGAGGCTCGCGGTGCCCACGCCGCCCTTGAGTGAACCGGCCACCGCCCCCGTGCCGGCCCCCACGCATCCCTCGGGGACCGGCGCCCCCGGCCCCGTACCCGCCGCGTCCTCCACCGCGGCGCGGCCCGTTGCGGCATCCGGGCGGGCCCGCCAGTCACCGCCCCGCCCCAGGTCGAAGAGGCAGGCGGCCGGGATGACCGGCACCACCTGGGCGGGATCGGGGCCGACCCGCACCCCGCGCCCCCGCTCCTCCAGCCAGGCCATCACGCCGGACGCCGCGTCCAGCCCGTACGCGCTGCCGCCGGTCAGGACCACGGCGTCGATCCGCTGCACCAGGTTGCGCGGATCGAGCGCGTCCGTCTCCCGGGTGCCGGGGCCGCCACCGCGTACGTCGACGGCCGCGACGACGCCGCCCTCGGGGGCCAGGACCACGGTCGTCCCGCTCAGCGCGCCCGCGCCGGGCACCTGGGCATGACCGACGCACAGCCCCGCCACATCGGTCAGCGCGTCCAGCGGTCCGGCAGCGGGCGGTCCGGAGTCCAGCGGTCCGGTAGTGGGCGGTCCGGAGCCGAGCGGTCCGGTAGCGGGTGGTCCGGAGTCGAGCGGCCCGGCAGCGGGCGGTCCGGAGTCCAGTGGTCCGGTAGTGGGCGGTCCGGTGCGCTCCGCCGGTCCCCGGGGTGCTTCCGTCATCCGCAGCTCCTCATCACGCCGCCCTGCCCGCACACCGCGCTCAGTCCGCCGCCGACACGGACCGCCGGGACAGCAGCACCCCGGCGGCCACCGCAGCCGAGGCCACCAGACCGGCCGCGAGCACCGCCCACCCGCCGACGAACGTGCAGGCCAGGATGGCCGCTGCGGCCACGGGGAGCGGCAACTGCTCCGCGAGGTCGCGCTTGAAGTGGCGGGCGTGCAGCGCCCATACCGTCAGCAGGAAGAGCGCGGAGGGGAGGGTCACCGCGGCGGCGGCCACCGTGGTCGGGACATGTGCCTTGCCCACGGCCTCCTCCACCGAGACCTCGATGCCCGCGCCGATGGCCGCCGCGGAACCGAGGATCAGATAGTGCCCGTACCCCCAGAGGAACGCTTCCCTGCTTCCGCGCAGGTAGTCATGGATCGGCACGGCGAAATAGATCCACCAGGCGGAGAAGACGATCAGCAGCCCGCCCGCGGCGATCGGCAGCAGCTCGCCGAGCGCGTCGTGCTCGTCCAGCGCCTCCTGCACCGCGATCGTGGCCGACGCGATCGACTCGCCCAGCACGATGATCGTGAACAGCCCGTACCGCTCCCCGATGTGATGCGGATGCCAACTCGTCGGCCGGTCGCGCTCGGCGACCGCCGGAACGGTGATCTCCGCGAGCACGAGCACGACGAACACGGCGGCCCGGACCCCGACGGAGGCGTTGCCGGGCAGGAACAGCATGGCGATCCAGCCGAGCTGCACCAGCGTGATCCCGGCGGCGTACCGCAGCGCGACCCGCCGCTCGGCGCCCCGGGTGCAGTGCGCGGCGCGCAGCCACTGACTGGTCAGCGCGAGCCGCATCACCACGTACCCGGCGACGACGACCGCCCAGTCGCCCTTGTCGAAGGCGCGCGGCACCCCGGCGGCGAGGACGAGCACCCCGGTGATCTGGACCAGCGTCACGACGCGGTACAGCGCGTCGTCGGTGTCGTACGCCGAGGCGAACCAGCTGAAGTTGACCCACGCCCACCAGATCGCGAAGAAGACGGCCGCGTAGCCGCCGATCCCGGCCAGGGCGTGGCCCCCGGCGACGGCGTGGACCAGCCGCGCGCCCGCCTGGGACACCGCGACCACGAAACAGAGGTCGAAGAAGAGTTCCAACGGCGTCGACACGCGGTGCTTCTCGGTACGGCTGCGAGCCGTCATGACAGGCATGGCAGCCAGCACACCAGACGCGCGCCACCCGGCCGGAGGGGGGACACCCCCGGACGGAGCAACGATTCACCCACCCGATCCGCAAAACGGGGGTAACCCCCATATACAGACCTATGTTGACGGAGTGACCGAGCCGCCAGACGCCCCCGCCGCCCCCGAACCCGCCCCCGCACAGGCCGACGGGCGCCGGGCCGACGCCCCGGGCACCGGCGGCACGCGCGCCGCCGGACCACGCACCGCCGGTCCGCGGACCGGCGCCGGTTCCCGTTCCGTCGCCGGCCGCGCGACCGCGGCCGGAACCGCCGTCTCCGTCCTGCTGATCCTGGCCATCGTGTTCGGCAGCCGGCTGCTGGAGAACTTCGACTCCGCCCTCCTCCCGTACGCCGTCGCCACCGTCTTCCTCGCCTTCGGCGTCGCCTACCGCTACACGGTCTGGGTCTCCGCCCCCGGCGCCCGGCGGCTGTTCAAGCAGGGCTGGCGGAGCTTCTTCTCGGCGGCCAACTTCCGCAAGGCGCCCACCGCGCTGCCCCGGATGATCGCCACCTACCTCGGCTTCCAGAAGTTCCTCGGCGCCCGCTCGCACGCCCGCTGGGCCGCCCACCAGCTGATCTTCTGGGGCTGTGTCCTGGCCGCGCTGATCACCTTCCCGCTGACCTGGGGCTGGTTCACCTTCACCTCCGGCAGCGGCTCGGGCCCCGGCTACGAGATGCGGATCTGGGGGTTCAAGATCCTCGGCTTCGACTCCCTCTCCGTCCCGGGCTGGCTGATGTTCCACGGCCTGGACATCGCCGCCGTGCTCGTCATCCCCGGCGCCGCGTACTTCCTGTGGCGCCGGATGAAGGACCGCGGCGCCATCACCGGGCAGCGCTTCGGCTACGACCTGGTACCGCTGATCGCGCTCATCGTCATCTCGGTGACCGGTCTGCTGCTCACCTTCTCCTCGATCTTCCTGCACGGTGGCGGTTACCAGTTCCTGGCCGTCCTCCACATGGTGGCGGTGGTGTTCACCCTCATCTACATCCCGTTCGGGAAGTTCTTCCACATCGTCCAGCGCCCGGCCGCGGTCGGCATGCATCTGTTCAAGTACACCGCCCGGCGGGACGAGGAGGTCCGGGGCTGCCGCCGCTGCGAGGAGCCCATCGACACCGGGCCGTACGTCGAGAACCTGCGCGGCACCATGCGCGACCTCGACCTCGGCTTCGACGAGTGGGCCGAGTACTGCCCGCGCTGCAAGCGGGTACTGCGCGGCAGCGCCTATCTCTCCCAGGTGAAGAAGGGCTTCAAGTGACCGCGGACCCGCGCCCGGCCGACCCCGGTGCCACCGTCCCCCGTACCGGCTCCGGCTTCCGTACGGCCGTACCGCTCGACCCGGCGCTCGCCCCGCCCGGCACCCGGGCCTTCCGCGACGCCGGAGGCATCCCCGCCGACCAGTGGCGCGCCGACCAGGAGGGCGAGACGCTCGTCCCCACCCACTGCTGCTTCTGCGGGGTGCAGTGCGGGATGTATCTCCGCGTCGACCACGGCGGCAAGGTCTTCGGCGTCGAACCCCGCAACCACGACATCAACCGGATGCGACTCTGCCCCAAGGGCATCAACGCGTACCAGCAGGTCAACCACCCCGACCGGCTCACCGCCCCGCTGTTGCGCCGCTCCCGCGACGAAGCGTTCCGCGAGGTCTCCTGGGACGAGGCGCTGGACTTCACCGTCTCCGAGATCAAGCGCATCCAGCACAGCTACGGGAACGACGCCTTCGGGCTCCTCGGCGGCGCCAGCCTCTTCTCCGAGAAGACCTATCTGGTCGGCAAGTTCGCCCGGGTCGCCCTCAAGTCCCGGCACGTCGACTACAACGGGCGGCTCTGCATGGTCAGCGCCGCCGGTGCCAACAAGCTGGCCTTCGGCATCGACCGGGCCGGGAACCCCTTCTCCGACATCCTGCTCACCGACTGCCTGCTGATCGCCGGCTCCAACGTCGGCGAGTGCTTCCCCGTGATGACCCAGTACGTGTGGGGAGCCCGGGACCGCGGCGCGAGCCTGATCGTGATCGACCCCCGGGAGACCGCGATCGCCCGCACCGCCGACATCCACGTCGCGCTCAGGCCCGGCACCGACTCGGCGTTCTTCAACTCCGTGCTCCACGTCGTCGTCGAGGAGGGCCTCACCGACGAGGCATACCTCGCCGCCCACACCACCGGCTGGGCGGAGGTGAAGGCCAAGGTCGCCGAGTACCCGCCGGCCCGCGCCGCCGGGATCTGCGGCATCCCCGCCGAACAGATCGTCCAGGTCGCCCGCACCTTCGCCCGCGCGCCCAGGGCGATGGCCTGGCACGCCCGGGGCATCGAGCACCACTCGCAGGGCGTCGAGAACTGCCTCACCGTGATCAACCTCTGCGCCGCCACCGGGCAGATCGGCAGGCCCGGCGCCGGGTACGGCACCCTCACCGGCCAGGGCAACGGCCAGGGCGGCCGGGAGCACGGGCAGAAGGCCGACCTCCTCCCCGGCGGCCGCTCGATCATGAACGAGGAACACCGGCGGCAGATCTGCGAGATCTGGGGCATCGAGGAGTCCGAACTCCCGCCCGCCGGCACCTCGATGATGGAGATGGTCTGGCAGATGCAGCGCGGCGAGATCCGCGGACTGATCGGCATCTGCAACAACCCCTTCGTCTCCCTCCCCAACTACCGGGTGGTCAAGGACGGGTACGACACCACCGAGTTCCACGCCCAGTTCGACTTCTTCCTCTCCGAGACCGCCGCCAACGCCCACGTCGTCTTCCCCGTCACCACCTGGGCCGAGGACGAAGGGGTGATGGCCAACGCCGAGGCCCGGGTCGTCAAGCACAACAAGGCCCAGGACCCGCCGCCCGGCGTACGCACCGACACCTGGGTGATGTGCGAACTCGCCAGGCGGCTCGGCGCGGGCGACAAGTTCGCCTTCGCCAACTCCCGCGAGGTCTTCGACGAACTGCGGATCGCCTCCGCCGGCACCGTCAACGACTACTACGGCATCACCTACGAACGCCTGGAGGAGACCGGCGGAATCGCCTGGCCCTGCCCCACCACCGACCACCCCGGCACCCCCCGGCTCTTCGAGGACGGGAAGACCTACCACCCCGACGGCAGGATCCATCTCCAGGTCGTCGAGTGGCACGCCCCGATGGACCCGTACGACGACGAGTACCCCATGAGCCTCACCACCGGGCGGACCGTCGCGCACTTCCTCTCCGGCAACCAGACCCGGCGCCTGGGCGCCCTCGTCGAACAGACCCCGCGCCCCTGGGCCGAGCTCCACCCCTCCCACGGCTTCCGCAACGGCGAACCGGTCCGGGTCATCACCCGGCGAGGCAGCGAGGTGTTCCCCGCGCTGGTCACCGAGGCGATCCGCCCCGACACCGTCTTCGTCCCGTACCACTGGCCCGTCCCCACCGCGGCCAACGCGCTCACCATCGACGCCCTCGACCCCCGCTCCAAGATCCCCGAGTACAAGGTGTGCGCCTGCCGCATCGAGCACGCCGAGACGATCGACGAGGTCCCCGCACCCCCCGTAGCACCCGGCCACGTCGCCTATCCGGAGACCCAGGTCTCCCGCACCGACCCGCTGCCGCCCACCTCCCCGCAGGGGCGCGGCACCTCGGAGAGGAGCTGAACGCCCATGATGGGCCGAACGATCTTCATCGACCCGGGGCGCTGCATCGGCTGCCAGGCATGCGTCTCCGCCTGCCGGGAGTGCGACTCGCACCGCGGAAAATCGATGATCCACCTCGACTACACCGACGAGGGCCATTCGGTGGCCTCCCTTCCCACGGTCTGCATGCACTGCGAGGACCCCGTCGCCCCCTGCGCCGAGGTCTGCCCCGCTGACGCGATCCTGGTGACCGCCGACGGCGTGGTCCAACAGGCCGACACCACCCGCTGCATCGGCTGCGCCAACTGCGTCAACGCCTGCCCCTTCGGCGTACCGAAGATCGACCTGCGGGCGAAGCTCCAGATGAAGTGCAACCTCTGCTACGACCGCACCGCCTACGGCCTCGCCCCCATGTGCGCCACGGTCTGCCCGACCGGCGCCCTGTTCTACGGGACCGTCGAGGAACTCCAGGCCGAGCGCCCCGGCGTCCAGGTCGCCGACACCTTCACCTTCGGCCGGAGCGAGGTGCGCACCGGCGTGGCCATGGTCGTGCCCGCCGACCGGGTCCAGTGGCCGGTGCCCGGCGGCCTCCCCGTCGTCGAGATCAATGGGAAGGACGTCCGCCGATGAGCGTCACCGACCAGCCGCCGGCCGGGGACCCGCGCGAAGCCCTGCACGACCGGATCGCCGCGGACTCCCTCACCACCCGGCGCGACTACCTCCGGATCGTGACGACCGTTTCCGGCGGGCTCGCCGTCGGCGGCCTCGGCGTGGCCGCCGGGATCCTGCCGCGCCACGGTGAACTGGAGGACGCCAAGGCGCCCGCGCCGAAGCGGATCGCCGCCCAGCTCCTGCCCGGGGAGTCCCTCTCCTTCCGCTACCCGCAGGAGGAGGACCGGGCGGTCGCCGTACGGCTGGACGACGGCACCCTCGTCGGCTACTCCGCGATCTGCACCCACCTCGCCTGCGCCGTGCTGTGGCGCAAGGACCGGGGGACCGAGGGCGAGCTGTACTGCCCCTGCCACGAGGGGATCTTCGACGCCCGCACCGGCGAGGTCACCGCCGGTCCGCCGCCCCGCCCGCTGCCCAAGGTGGTGCTCGCCGAACAGCCCGACGGCAGCATCTGGGCGGTCGGCACGACGCGCTCCGGCGAGAGCGTCCAGCACGGCCTGTGCCGTCAGCTCGGCGAGAACCGTCCGGACCTCGCCTCCCGGATCGGCTGCCCGAACGTCAGGGACGGCGGCGCGGAGGCCCCCGACAGCGGCACCGCCGCCGGTCACCCGGGCAGGCCGTCATGACCGGCTCCCCGCAGCCCGGCGGCGACCGGCCCATGGGCCCGAGCGCGGGGGACCAGCGGTACCCGGAGTACCACCCGGGCAGCGCCCGCCCCGAGCTGAACCGGCCCGTCCACGAGCGCTACCCGCAGATCCGGGCCACCAGCGGCTACGGCGACCCCCGGGTCCGCCACACCGGGCCCGGCCCGGGGGCCGGCACCGACCAGGAGCCCGAGCGGTCCTCGAAGCTGACGGCCCGGCTGACCCTCGCCATGACGGTGGTCATCGGCCAGCTCTGGGGGCTGACCGTCGTCATCGACTCCTGGATGGAGGGCCGCACCGGAACCGCCTGGTGGGGCGCGGGCTTCCTCTGCCTGTCGTTCCTCGTCGTCCTCGTGCTGTGGCTGATCGACCCGAAGGACCGCTGACCGCCGCCGTACCCTTGACGTATGAGTACCGCCCCCGCCCCCGGCCCGCGTGATCCGGAGCAGCAGCCGGCTCCGAAACCGAGACCGGCGCTGGTCTTCGACGATCCGCTGGACCAGCAGTCCTCGGACGATACGGACCAGGGATGGGGAGAGCGGGCCCCGGCCGGTGGCAGCGCCGCCGATCTGGCGCGCTTCCTCGACGAGAAGCCGCCCCACCACATCTGACGTTCCGCGCCGTGGTGGTCGGGTGGCGCCGCCACCCGCTCCCACGGCGCCGGGGTCACCCCGTCGGGCCGCCGCGCTGGGCGACCAGGGTGTCCCGGATCTCCTTCAGCACCTCCAGCTCGCTCACCTCCAGCGTCTCCTGGACGCCGTCCTTCGCCGCCTGCATCGCCGCCCGCCTGGCGAGGTACTTCGACATCGGCAGGATCAGCAGGAAGTAGACGACCGCGGCCGTGATCACGAAGCCGATCGCGGCACTGAGCACCGACCCCCACAGGATGCGGATGCCCTCGGTCGCCTCGCCCGTCTTCGGGTCCGTGACGCACGGACCCTTGAGGCAGGAGCTGTAGCTCTCCAGGTCCTTGGTGCCGAACGCACCGACCAGCGGATTGATGACGCCCTTGACGAACGCGTTCACGATCTGGGTGAACGCGGCGCCGATGACGACCGCGACCGCGAGATCGACGACATTGCCGCGGGTCAGGAAGGCTTTGAACCCTTCCAGCAGACCGACCTTCTTCTCCTTCACGGATGAGCCTTCCTTCGCATGTGCCGTGGACCGAGCAGACTCGGGTGAAATGTACGGCAGTAAGCGGAGAAAACACCCCATTCCGATGCGCGGCAAGGTGAAGTGATCGGCCGCCAGTACGAATGAAGCTCAGCACAGGGTCACCGCCAGCGGGGACGAGATGGCCGCGCCCGCCAGTGCGGTGGCCGTGGACCGGGGGACGGACAGCACGATCAGCGCGCCGTCCCGGCCGGCGTCCTCGACCGGGGGCGGCGGCACCTCGGCGACCAGCGCCCCCTTGGCCAGCACCCGCACCCCGTCGCCGTCCCCGGCGCCGCTCCCGGGCCCGCCCCGCCCCGCCGAGACCACGTCGACCCGGTCGCCGGGGCGCAGGAGGCGCACCGCCCCCGCGTCCGCGATCCGGACCGGCGCGGAGACCCGCCGCCCCGGTGGCCGGGCCCGCTCCGGCACCTCGTCGGCCCCGCTCCCCGCCCCCGCCCCGTACGCGGCCGCCCCGCCCGGCGCCGTACCGCCTCCGCCCGGCACCGTGACGCCGAGCACGGCGGCCGTCAGGGCCAGCCCGGCGGCCAGCGCCCGACGCTGCCGCCACAGGGCCTGCCGCAACCGGCGCCCTCCGCCCCCGCGCACCCGTAACGGCTCGAAGGCGGGCACCTCACGCGTGGGCGGTACCGAGGAAGGAGCGGGTCGCGCGAAGGAGAAAGCGGCCGGAGGCGCGGCCGGGGCGGTCGACGGCGAGGAAGGAGGGGCGGTCGGCGGCAGCGGGGCATGGGGAGGGGAGGAAGGAAACACGGTGGGCACCACCTGTCGTGAGGAGATCCGGGCGGACTCCCCTCACGATCCACCGTCCGCGCGATCCCCGCCGGAGGCTGTGGACGCCCCCGGGATTGTGGACAACTCCGTCACCCACGCACGCCCCGACAGCCACCCGGACCACTCGGCCCACTCAGCCCATCCCGGACCACTCGACGCACCGGGGTCACCCGGGTCACACGGGTCACCCGGCCCACCCGGACCCCCGGATCACGGCAGCTCGAACCCCGGCTCCATGCCGTCCAGCGCGTGCGAGCACGGGCAGTCCCGGTCCGCCTCCGCGGGCAGCGCGGCGACCACGTCGAAGAGCACCGAACGCAGCCGGTCCACATTGGCCGCGAACACCTCCAGCACCTCCGCGTGCGAGACCCCCTCACCGGCCTCCGCGCCCGCGTCCAGGTCCGTCACCAGGGTCGTCGTCGTGTAGCAGAGCCCCAGCTCACGGGCGAGGACGGCCTCCGGGTGACCGGTCATCCCGACCACCGACCAACCCATCGCCGCATGCCAGCGCGACTCCGCCCGGGTCGAGAAGCGCGGGCCCTCGACGACCACCAGCGTCCCGCCGTCCACCGGCTCCCAGCCCTTCGCCCGCGCCGCCGCCAGCGCGGCCCGCCGCCCCTCGGGGCAGTACGGGTCGGCGAAGCCCAGGTGCAGCACGTTCGACCGCACGCCGTCGGCGCGGGGCTCCCCGTCGTAGAAGGTCTGCGTCCGGCTCTTGGTGCGGTCCACCATCTGGTCCGGGACGAGCAGCGTGCCCGGTCCGTACTCCGGGCGCAGGCCGCCCACCGCGCACGGGCCGAGCACCTGGCGCACCCCCACGGAGCGCAGGGCCCACAGGTTGGCCCGGTAGTTGATCCGGTGCGGCGGGAGATGGTGGCCGCGGCCGTGACGGGGGAGGAAGGCGACCCTGCGGCCGCCGACCTCGCCGAGGAAGAGGGAGTCGCTCGGTCGCCCGTACGGGGTGTCCACCTGGACCTCCGTCACGTCCTCCAGGAAGGAGTACAGGCCCGAACCGCCAATGACACCGATCTCTGCGTTCGCCATGCGATCACACTAACGGCGCCGGAAACACGGGAAGCCCCGGCCGGACGAACCGGCGGGGCTTCCCGGGAAAGAGTGTGGAGCGCGCTGCTCAGGCGGCCGACGTACCGCTCGTCGAGGACGCGGTGGACGTCGACGCCGAGGAAGAGGACGAGGCGGAGGAGGAGGACGACGAACCGGAGTCGGACGACGTCGAACCGGAACCGGACGTCTTCGTCGACGACGAGGCCGGCGTGCTGCTCGACGAGGAGCCGCGGCTGTCGTTCCGATAGAAACCGGAACCCTTGAAGACGATGCCGACCGCCGAGAACACCTTCTTCAGGCGTCCGTCGCAGTTCGGGCACACGGTAAGGGCGTCATCGGTGAACTTCTGCACCGCCTCGAGGCCCTCGCCACATTCGGTGCACTGGTACTGATAGGTCGGCACTTGCTCCTCCTGGCACTCTGACTCAATGAGTGCTAACGACGCTCCATACTGACGTATTCCGCTGCATCAGTCCACCGTGACCGGTTCCCGGTGACCGACGCCACGTGCCACGGTCCGCTCCTTCCCGGCCGGAATCAGCCGGGAACGCAGCCCCACCAGGGTGAACAGCGCCAGGACCGTACCGACCAGCGGCACCAGGAATCCGGTGCTCGCCCCGTGGGCGTCCGCGAGCCGCCCGGCCACCGTCACCGCGGCCGCCTGGCCGAGCGCCACCGAGCCCGTGAGCCAGGTGAACGCCTCGGTCCGGGCGGATCCCGGCACCAGCGACTCGACCAGCGTGTACCCGCTGATCAGGGCCGGGGCGATGGAGAGCCCCACCAGCAGACCGAGACCGGCCAGCAGCGGCACCGAGTGCACCGCCCACAGCCCGGACGCGGTCAGGGCCAGTGCCGTGTACCCGGCGATCAGCCGGCGGCGCGGGCCGCTCTTCCAGGCGATGGCGCCGCAGGCGATCCCGGCGAGCATGTTGCCCGCCGCGAAGACCCCGTACAGCAGTCCGTTGGCCCCGGGGCGGCCGATCTCCTCGGCGAAGGCGGTCAGCGAGACCTGCATCCCGCCGAAGACCGCGCCGATGCCGAGGAAGGCCACCGCGAGCACCCGTACGCCCGGTACGGACAGGGCGGAGGCGTGCCGCTCGGCGGGGCCGCCGGTGGTGGCGCGCACCGCCGGCTGGGTGCGGTGCTGCGCGGCGAAGAGCAGCCCGCCCAGCAGGGTCAGCGCGGCCTCGGTGACCAGCCCGGCCGCCGGGTGCACCCCGGTGCACAGCGCGGTGGCCAGCACCGGGCCGATGACGAAGGTGAACTCGTCCGTCACGGACTCGAAGGCCGCGGCGGTGGGCAGCAGCGGTGAGGCCGAGCGCCCCGGGGCCGCCCCCAGCAGCGCCGCCCAGCGGGCCCGCACCATGGGGCCGACCTGCGGAACGGACGCGCCCGTGGGCACGGCCGCCAGGAACAGGGCCCACAGCGGCGCACCCGCCAGCGCCAGCGCGGTCAGCGCCGACACCGACGCCGCGTGCGCCACGACGCCGGGCAGGAGCACGGCGCGCTGCCCGAACCGGTCGGCGAGCTTGCCGGTCTGCGGCGCGAACAGCGCCATGGAGACACCGGTGACGGCGGCGACGGCGCCCGCGCTGCCGTACGAGCCGGTGGTGTGCTGGACCAGGAGCACGATGCCGATGGTCAGCATCGCGAAGGGCTGCCGTGCGGCGAAGCCGGGGAGAAGGAAGGTCCACGCACCGGGGGTGCGCAGCAACTGCCCGTATCCGGGGCGGTCGGTGACCGTGGACGCCACGGTCCATGCCTTTCTGCCGCCTGGTGGCCGGGCATCCGCCGGTCGTCGGCACGGGGCGCCGACGGGCTCGTACGGGTGCTGCCGAGAGCTGTCCTCTTCGCGCGGAACTGCGGTAGATGCCGGGCGCTCAGCAGAGGCGGAGGACGCCACGACCGCCATACGGTCGCGCCAGCTCTGCGTCAGGCAGAGTTGGTCGTTCGGGTTGGTCGATCGGGCCGGCCGACCCCGTACCGGGGACGGACAGCTTCCTTCATGGTACAGGCAGGGGCCCTTGTGAACCTGTGAATGTGTGTGTGGGCCCCTGCCCGGACCGAGGACTCAGACGCCCCGGTGCTGTGCCTTCGGTGGCCCGCCGGTTCCCAGCCAGCCCGCGAGCTTGCCGCCCTCGCCGACCGCGCGCAGCCGTTCCTCCGCCGCGTCGCGCACCGGATCGGTGGCGACCACCAGCAGCTCGTCGCCGTGGCGCAGGACCGTGGACGGGGCGGGCACGAAACTCTTCCCGTCCCGCACCACGAGGGTGACGGCGGCCCCGGACGGCAGTCGCAGCTCGCCGACCTCCACGCCGTGCATCTTCGACCGGCCGGGGATCGCCACGGAGAGCAGATGGCCGCGCAGCCGCTCCAGCGGCGCCGACTCGATGCCCAGGTCGGCGGTCTCGCCCGGATCGTCGGCGATCCTCAGGGCCTTCGCCAGCCAGGGCAGGGTCGGCCCCTGGATGAGGGTGTAGACGATGACGAGGACGAAGACGATGTTGAAGATCCGGGTGGAGCCCTCGACGCCGGAGACCATCGGAATGGTCGCCAGGATGATCGGCACGGCGCCGCGCAGCCCGGCCCAGGACATCAGCGCCTTCTCCTGCCAGGGCAGCTTGAACGGTGCCAGCGAGACGAAGACCTCCAGCGGGCGCGCGACCACGGTCAGCACCAGGCCCACGATGACCGCGGGCCAGAAGTCGTCGAGCAGGTCGTGCGGGGTGACCAGGAGGCCGAGCAGGACGAACATCCCGATCTGGGCCAGCCAGCCGAGCCCGTCCGCGAAGCCGCGGGTGGCCGGCCAGTGCGGCAGCTTGGCGTTGCCGAGGATCATCGAGGCCAGGTACACGGCGAGGAAGCCGCTGCCGTGGACCATCGCGCCCGCCGCGTACGCGGAGACGGCGATGGCCATCACGGCGATCGGGTAGAGACCGGAGGCGGGGAGCGCCACATGGCGCAGCCCGAACGAGCCGAGCCAGCCGACGGCGATGCCCACGGCGGCGCCGATGGCGAGCTCCAGGGCTATCTCGCCGATCAGGACGTACCAGCTGTCCACCGGGCCCCGGGTGGAGAAGGCGACGACCAGGATGACGACGGGGGCGTCGTTGAAGCCGGACTCCGCCTCCAGGACGCCGGTGACCCGGGCGGGCAGCGGCACCTTGCGGAGCACGGAGAAGACCGCCGCCGCGTCCGTCGACGAGACGACCGCGCCGATGATCAGCGCCTGCCGCCACTCCAGGCCGACCAGGTAGTGGGCCGCGGCCGCCGTGACGCCGACGCTGATCGCGACGCCGACCAGGGAGAGCATCGCCGCGGCGGGCAGCGCCGGGCGGATCTCCTTCCACTTCGTGCCCAGGCCGCCCTCGGCGAGGATCACGACCAGTGCGGCGTAGCCGATGACCTGGGTCAGCTCCGCGTTGTTGAACGAGACGTCGAAGAAGCCGTCCTGCCCCAGCGCGATCCCGATGCCCAGGTAGAGCAGCAGGCTGGGGAGCCCGCTGCGGGACGAGACGCGTACCGCCGCCACCGCGACGAGCAGGACGAGCGAGCAGACGAGCAGGAGTTCGTTGAGCGTGTGGACAGACAGTGGCCGTTCCTTTCCCCGCGTGCGCCTGCCGAGTCGGTCGATCCCCCGGTATCGATCTTCGGCATCGGCCATCTGCGGCCGGTACTTCGTTACCTTACCTAATCTTTAACGCTTTCTTGACGGGTTCAGGCATCCGTACGATCGCTCCGTCGTACGAGTCATCCGCATACCGCGTCGGAGCCTCCCCGGCGCTGCGCCTATGGTTGCTCCTGCACTCCCAGGACCACCTGCCCCTCGAAGGACAGCGATGCCCGCCAATACCACCGCCTCTTCCGACGCCCCCGGCGCTGCCGGTGCGAAGACCGGCCGGAAGAAGGGGCGACGTGCCCGCCTGATCGTCATCGTTCTGGTGCTGGCGCTTGTCGCGGGTATCGGATACGGGGCGTTCTGGTCCGTATCGACCGTGCGGGCCTCGTACCCGCAGACGACCGGCTCGGTCAAGCTCGACGGCCTCGACGCGAACGTCGACGTCAAGCGCGACAGTTACGGCATCCCGCAGCTGTACGCGGACACCGACGCCGACCTCTTCCGCGCCCAGGGCTACGTCCAGGCGCAGGACCGCTTCTGGGAGATGGACGTCCGCCGCCACATGACGGCCGGGCGGCTCTCCGAGATGTTCGGCTCCGACCAGGTCGAGACCGACGCCTTCCTGCGCACGCTGGGGTGGCGCAAGGTCGCGCAGGAGGAGTACGACAAGGTCCTGTCCGAGGAGACCAAGAAGAACCTCCAGGCGTACGCGGAGGGCGTGAACGCCTACCTCAAGGGGCGTGACGGCAAGGACATCTCCGTCGAGTACGCGGCCCTCGGCTTCACCAACGACTACAAGCCCTCCGAGTGGACCCCGGTCGACTCGGTCGCCTGGCTCAAGGCCATGGCCTGGGACCTGCGCGGCAACATGCAGGACGAGATCGACCGCTCGCTGATGACCAGCAGGCTCGACGCGAAGCAGATCAAGTCCCTGTACCCGGAGTACCCGTACAAGGAGCACCGGCCGATCGTCGAGCAGGGCGCCGTCTCCCCGGTCACCGGGAAGTACGACCCGGAGGCGAAGCCGTCCGACGCCCTCGGCACCGGCACCGGCACCGGCACCGGCACCGGCACCGGCACCGGCACCGGCACCGTGCAGGGCGTCACCGAGGGGCTCAACACCCAGCTCGCCTCGCTCTCCGACACCCTCGACCAGGTCCCGGCGCTGCTCGGCCCGAACGGCAACGGCATCGGCTCCAACTCCTGGGTGGTCTCCGGCAAGTACACGACCACCGACAAGCCGCTGCTGGCCAACGACCCGCACCTGGCGCCGCAACTGCCCTCGCTCTGGTACCAGATGGGCCTGCACTGCCGCGAGATCTCGGCGAAGTGCCAGTACGACACCGCCGGCTACACCTTCTCCGGCATGCCCGGCGTGATCATCGGCCACAACCAGGACATCGCCTGGGGCTTCACCAACCTCGGCGCCGACGTCACCGACCTCTTCCTGGAGAAGGTCTCCGGCAAGGGCTACCTCTACGACGGCAGGACCAAGCCCTTCACCACCCGTGAGGAGACCATCAAGGTCGCGGGCGGCAAGGACCGGACGATCACCGTCCGCGAGACCAACAACGGCCCGCTGGTCTCCGACCGCAGCGGCGAGCTGGAGACGGTCGGCCAGAAGGCCCCCGTCACCGACGGGGCCCCGGACCGCGCCGAGGGCTACGCGATCGCCCTGAAGTGGACCGCGCTCCAGCCCGGCCACTCCATGGACGCCGTCTTCGAGCTCAACCGGGCCAAGGACTTCACCACCTTCCGCAAGGCGGCCGCGCACTTCGAGGTCCCCTCGCAGAACCTGATCTACGCCGACACCAAGGGCAACATCGGCTACCAGGCGCCCGGCACGATCCCGGTCCGCCTCAAGGGCGACGGCACGATGCCGAGCCCCGGCTGGACCTCGGAGTACGGCTGGGAGAAGGACCCGATCCCGTTCGACCAGCTGCCCTACGAGTACAACCCGGAGCGCGGCTACATCGTCACGGCCAACCAGGCCGTCGTCGACGAGAAGAACTACTCCCCCCTGCTGACCAAGGACTGGGGCTACGGCACCCGCAGCCAGCGGATCAACGACCTGATCGAGTCGAAGATCAAGGACGGCGGGAAGATCTCCACCGAGGACATGCAGAAGATGCAGATGGACAACAACAGCGCGATCGCCGCGCTGCTGGTGCCCGAGCTGCTGAAGATCAACATCTCGGACAAGAGCGTCCGCGAGGCGCAGAAGCTCCTGGAGGGCTGGGACTACACCCAGGAGCCCGACTCGGCGGCGGCCGCGTACTTCAACGCGGTCTGGCGCAACGTCCTCAAGCTGGCCTTCGGCAACAAGCTGCCCAAGGAGCTGCGGGTCAAGGGCGAGTGCCTCAACGTGCGCCGGGCCGACGCCTCCGGGCCGGTCGACGAGCAGAACAAGCTGGTACGCGAGTGCGGCATGCGCGACGCCGACTCGGCCCAGCCCGACGGCGGCGACCGCTGGTACCAGGTGGTCACCGAGCTGATGGACGACCAGGACAACGACTGGTGGAAGACGGCGGGCAACCGCCGCGACGAGCCGACCGAGAACCGCGACCAGCTCTTCGCCCGCGCCATGAAGGACGCCCGCTGGGAGCTGACGGCCAAGCTCGGCAAGGACATCACCACCTGGAACTGGGGCCGGCTGCACCAGCTGACACTGAAGAACCAGACCCTCGGCACCGCCGGTCCCGACCTGCTCCAGCGGGCCCTCAACCGCGGCCCGTGGAACCTGGGCGGCGGCGAGGCCGCGGTGAACGCCACGGGCTGGAACGCGGCGGGCGGCTACGAGGTCGTCTGGGTGCCGTCGATGCGGATGGTGGTCAACGTGGGCGACTGGGACAAGTCCCGCTGGATCAACCTGACCGGCGCCTCCGGGCACGCGTTCAACGCGCACTACACCGACCAGACCGACAAGTGGGTCAACGGAGAACTGCTCGGCTGGTCCTTCGGCACCAACGCCGTCGCCCGGTCGACGACCGACACGCTGACCCTCAAGCCATGACCCGCTGAGGTCAGCGGCCCGTCCGACGGGCCGCGGCCGGTGTCACCACCACGTCGACGGGGTGGTCGTGCGGTTCCTCCGGGACCCGCGCGATCACCTCGTTCTCGTACAGCAGGACGATCAGGGCGGGGTGCGCCCCGGCCGCCGCGAGGCGGGCCAGCACCCGGTCGTAGCTGCCGCCGCCCCGGCCCAGCCGCATGCCGCGCGCGTCGGCGGCCAGTCCGGGCAGCAGCACCGCGTCGGCCTCCAGCACCGCCCCGGGGCCGAGGCGGGGTCCGTCCGGCTCCAGCAGCCCCCGGCCCGCCCGGACGAGCCGGCCGGCCCCCTCGTACCGGGCCCAGTCCAGGTCGTTGTCGGGGAGGAGGACCGGCAGCAGCACCCGGACGCCGTGCTCGCGCAGCGCGTCCAGCAGCACCCGGGTGCCCGGCTCGGTGCCCACCGAGACGTACGCGGCGACGGTGCGGGCCCCGGACAGCTCCGGCAGCGCCCGTGCCCGCCGGGACAGAACCGCTGCGGCGTTCTCCACGTCTTCCCCGGTCAGGAGGCGTCGCGCGGCCAGCAGTTCACGCCGCAGCCGGGCTTTTCGGTCCATCTCGGTGTTCAACCGGCACCCCTGATCTCCCCATGTGCATATAGGCGTACAAAGTTAACCGAAACCTCATCTTCCTCACATAGGTACCGGTTATCGTTCTGCGCATGACTCAGTCGCACCCCAGGATCAGCAAGGCGGTCATCCCGGCCGCCGGGCTCGGGACCCGCTTCCTGCCCGCCACCAAGGCCACTCCCAAGGAGATGCTGCCTGTGGTCGACAAGCCCGCGATCCAGTACGTCGTCGAGGAGGCCGTGACCGCCGGCCTCTCCGACGTGCTGATGATCACCGGACGGAACAAGCGTCCGCTGGAGGACCACTTCGACCGCAACTACGAGCTGGAGTCCGCGCTCACCCGGAAGGGAGACGCCGAACGGCTCAAGAAGGTCCAGGAGTCGAGCGACCTGGCCACCATGCACTACGTCCGTCAGGGTGACCCGCGCGGTCTCGGCCACGCCGTCCTCTGCGCCGAGCCGCACGTGGGTGACCAGCCGTTCGCGGTCCTCCTCGGCGACGACCTGATCGACCCGCGCGACCCGCTGCTCTCCCGCATGGTCGAGATCCAGGAGCGCGAGGGCGGCAGCGTCATCGCCCTGATGGAGGTCGCGCCGACCCAGATCCACCAGTACGGCTGTGCGGCGGTCGAACCCACCGCCGAGGGCGACGTGGTGCGGATCACCGGACTGGTCGAGAAGCCCGAGCCCGCCGAGGCGCCCAGCAACCTCGCCATCATCGGCCGCTACGTCCTGGACCCGGCCGTCTTCGGCATACTGCGCCGGACCGGACCGGGCCGCGGCGGCGAGATCCAGCTGACCGACGCGCTCCAGCTCCTGGCCGAGGACGAGTCGGCCGGCGGCCCCGTGCACGGCGTCGTCTTCAAGGGCCGCCGCTATGACACCGGCGACCGTAGCGATTACCTCCGTGCCATTGTCAGACTCGCGTGCGAACGTGAAGATCTGGGTCCGGACTTCCGGACCTGGCTCCGCAGTTACGTCACCGAGGAGATGTAGCACCTTGAGCAGCACGATGTGGTCGGTGGAAGAGCACCTGAAGGACATTCTCGAAGCGGTGCGCCCGCTCGAACCCATCGAGCTGCAACTGCACGACGCCCAGGGCTGCGTCCTCGTCGAGGACGTCATGGTGGAGATCGCCCTGCCGCCCTTCGACAACAGCTCTATGGACGGGTACGCGGTCCGCGCCGCCGACGTCGCGGGCGCCGACGAGGAGTTCCCCGCGGTGCTCACCGTCGTCGGGGACGTCGCGGCGGGCAGCGAGGGGCTCGCCGACGGCCGGGAGGTCGGCCCGGGGGAGGCCGCCCGGATCATGACCGGCGCCCCGCTCCCGGCCGGTGCCGACGCGGTGGTCCCGGTCGAGTGGACCGACGGCGGTACGGGCGAGGGCCCCGCCACCACGATGCGGGCCCACAGCGAGGACCCGGGGGCGGCGGGCGGCGAGGTGCGGGTGCACCGTCCGGCCGAGGCCGGAGCCCATATCCGCCGCCGGGGCAGCGACGTGAAGCCGGGCGATCCGGCGCTGGCCGAGGGGTCGGTGCTCGGCCCGCCGCAGATCGGCCTGCTCGCCGCGATCGGCCGCTCGACGGTGAAGGTGCTGCCCCGGCCCAGGGTCGTCGTCGTCTCCACCGGCAGCGAGCTGGCGCAGCCCGGCGAGGAGCTGACCGGTGGCCGGATCTACGACTCGAACAGCTTCGCGCTCACGGCCGCCGCCAAGGACGCCGGGGCGCTCGCGTACCGGGTCGGAGCCGTCACCGACGACGCCGAGACGCTCCGCGCCACCATCGAGGACCAGCTGATCCGTGCCGACGTCGTCGTCACCACCGGCGGCGTCAGCGTCGGCGCCTACGACGTCGTCAAGGAGGCCCTCGCCTCGGTCGGTGACGAGGACGAGGAGGGCAGCGGCATCGACTTCCGCACCCTCGCCATGCAGCCCGGCAAGCCGCAGGGCTTCGGCTCGATCGGCCCGGAGCACACCCCGCTGCTCGCGCTGCCCGGCAACCCGGTCTCCGCGTACATCTCGTTCGAACTGTTCGTCCGGCCCGTGATCCGTACGCTGATGGGCCTGCCCGACGTCCACCGCCCCACCGTCCGGGCCGCCCTGACGAGCGAGAAGGCGCTCACCTCGCCGTCCGGCAGGCGCCAGTTCCTGCGTGGGACGTACGACGCGGAGGCCGGCACGGTCACCCCCGTCGGCGGCTCAGGATCGCATCTGGTCGCCGCGCTCGCCCACGCCGACGCGCTGATCGTGCTCCCCGAGGACACCACCTCCGCCGAGCCCGGAACGGACGTCGAGGTGGTCCTGCTCCGCTGATTCCCGGGCGGTGGCGGTACGGTGTCTGCCGCTGTGCCGTCCCGGGGACACCCCCGGGCCCCGCAGACCCGCGCCCCGGCGCGGGCCGCGCGGGAACCGGCGCCCTACCGCGAGGCGGAGTGAGTTGAGTACGCAGAACAGCCTGACGCACATCGACGACGCGGGCGCGGCCCGGATGGTCGACGTGTCGGCGAAGGCCGTCACGGCGCGGGTCGCCCGCGCGAGCGGACGGGTCCTCGTCTCGCCGCGCGTCGTCGAGCTGCTCCGCGGCGAGGGCGTCCCCAAGGGTGACGCGCTCGCCACCGCCCGGATCGCCGGGATCATGGGTGCCAAGCGCACCCCCGACCTGATCCCGCTCTGCCACCCGCTGGCCGTCTCCGGGGTCACCGTCGACCTCTCCGTGGCCGACGACGCGGTGGAGATCACGGCCACGGTGAAGACCACCGACCGCACCGGCGTCGAGATGGAGGCCCTGACGGCGGTCTCGGTCGCCGCGCTCACCGTGATCGACATGGTCAAGGCGGTCGACAAGGCCGCGGTGATCACCGACGTACGGGTCGAGTCGAAGTCGGGCGGCAAGTCCGGCGACTACCACCGCGCCGGGACCGAGGGGACGGACAGGACCACCGGGGCTGCCGGGACTGCTGGGGCCGCCGGGACTTCCGGGACTTCCGGGGCGGACGCGTGACCGGGGACGGCGGAGGCCCCGCCACCCCGTACACCGCCCTGGTCGTCACCGCCTCCAACCGCGCCGCCGCCGGGGTCTACGAGGACCGGGGCGGCCCGCTGATCGCCGAGGCGCTCACCGCGCTCGGCCTCGCCGTCGACGGCCCCCGGGTCGTCCCCGACGGCGACCCCGTCGAGCGGGCCCTGCGCGAGGGCGTCGCCGCCGGGTACGACGTCATCGTCACCACCGGCGGCACGGGCATCTCGCCCACCGACCGCACCCCCGAGGCCACCCGCCGCGTCCTGGACCGCGAGATCCCCGGCATCCCCGAGGCGATCCGCGCCGAGGGCCGCGACAAGGTCCCCACCGCCGCGCTCTCCCGGGGCCTCGCCGGCACCGCGGACCGCACCCTCATCGTGAACCTGCCGGGCTCCACCGGCGGGGTGCGCGACGGTCTCGCCGTCCTCACCCGTCTCCTGGTGCACGCCGTCGACCAACTGCGCGGCGGCGACCACCCCCGACCGGGGAGCTCGATCTGAACGTCTCGACCTGGCCGGTCGTCCTCAGCGACGGAGACATCGTGCTCCGGCCGATCAAACTGCGTGACCAGCGCGTCTGGCGCGAGGTCAACCGGCGCAACCGCGACTGGCTGCGCCCCTGGGAGGCGACCGTGCCGCCGCCCGCCCCGGGCGGCCCGCTGATCCAGCGGCCCACGTACCGTCAGATGGTCCGCCATCTGCGGAGCGAGGCCAACGCGGGCCGGATGCTGCCCTTCGCCATCGAGTACCGGGGCCGGCTCGTCGGCCAGCTGACGGTCGCCGGGATCACCTGGGGCTCGATGTGCTCGGGCCACGTCGGCTACTGGGTCGACCAGGACGTGGCCGGCCGAGGGGTGATGCCGACCGCCGTCGCCCTCGCCGTCGACCACTGCTTCCGCACGGTCGGACTGCACCGCGTCGAGGTGTGCATCCGGCCGGAGAACGGGCCGAGCAGAAGAGTCGTGGAGAAACTGGGATTCCGCTCGGAGGGGCTGCGCCCGCGCTATCTCCACATCGACGGCGACTGGCGCGACCACCTGATCTACGCGCTCACCGCGGAGGAAGTGCCGGACGGGATGCTCCGGCGCTGGCACCGGACCCGACCTGCGGCTCCGCAAACACCGCGTGAAATCAAATAGGTGTTCGATATTTCTCCTTCGTTCGAGCGACATCGCAGGGGCAAACGTCCAGGAACGATCCGAACAAACACAAAAAACGTTTGTGATATCACCCGGATCGTGCGACACACCGGCCCAATTGGCGGATCCCCCCGCGCAAACCCCTCTACGGTGTGAGACGTGAGCAGCAGCGGCCTCATTTACGCAGTCATCGTCGGGGCCTGGGCCGCCTACTTGGTGCCGATGTGGCTCCGCAGGCAGGACGAGCTCAACGAAGCCCGTCCGACGGAACGCTTCAGCACGGCCATCCGGCTGCTGTCCGGACGGGCGGCGATGGAGCGCCGGTACGCCAAGGACCTGCGGGGACGCACGGCCGAGGAGCCCGGGCCCGACGAAGCGGACCCGGACGTCGCCACGGACCGACTGGATTCCGTGGACGTCCGGGCCTTCGCCGCGCCCGAGACGCGCACCGGGAACCGGGCGCACGACCCGGCCCAGGCACCGGTGCCGGTCCCGGCCCAGGCGTCGGCCCCGTCCCAGGCGCCGGGCCAGGCAGCGGCCCAGCCCCGGGCGCAGGCCCCCGCGAGACGCGCCCGTCCCCGCCCGGGCGGCGGCGGCACGGAAGCCGAGCGCGCCCGCCGCGCCCAGCGCCTCCAGGTCCTCGCGCGGCGTCGGCGCACCACCGTCGTCCTCTTCCTGGCCTTCACCCTCGGAGCGGTCGTCGCCGCGGTCGGCGGCATCCACTTCCTGTGGGCCCCCGCGGTCCCGGCGGTGCTGCTGAGCTCGTACATCGTGCATCTGCGGGCCCAGGAGCGGCACCGGTTCGCCTTCACCATGGACCGGCGCCGGGCCGAGGTGGCCGCGCAGCACCTGCGCGAGAACCGCACCCGCAGGCACCAGCCGCCCGGTCCGTCCGCCGTCGAGCCCGAGGAGGAGCCCGAGGCGCGCCGCCCCGAGCCGGAGCCCGCGCCCGAGGTCTCCCCGCAGGAGGCCGGCCGCCGCGCCCTGGTCGAGCAGACGGACCACGCGGAGTGGGTCGACCAGCAGCGCGAGCGCGGCCCGGTCCAGGGCGACAGCTGGGAGCCGGTCCCGGTCCCGCTGCCGACGTACGTCACCGCCCCGGTCGCCCCGCGCGCCACCGGTGGCGTCGAGGTCGGCGACCCGGAGACCTGGAGCGCCGCCCGTTCCAGCTCCGCCGAGCCGAGCCAGACGGGCACCTCGCACCCCGTGGAGCCCCCCGCCGACCAGTCCCCCCGCCGCCGCCCGGCCCCGTCCCGCCGCACCCGCGACCGGGGCCGGACCCCGCTCTTCGACCAGTACGAGGACGGCGAACGCCCACGGGCCGCCAACGAGTGAGTCGCCTCGGCTGACCAGCGCGGACCGGATTTTTGTACATCGCGCAGGGGGTGCTAGAGTTTCACTCGTTGCAAGGGCCTGTGGCGCAGTCTGGTAGCGCACCTCGTTCGCATCGAGGGGGTCTGGGGTTCAAATCCCCACAGGTCCACCGCACATACGGATCCCGTCCGATCGGAAGATCGGGCGGGATTTCGTGTTTCCCGGGCGTGGTGCGGCGCGCCGCAGGGATCAAAGAGGGGCCTGCGGCGCGCCGGGACAGGGACTACCGCGGTGGTGCGGGGGCTTTCGTGAGGGTGTGGGCGGTGGTCGTGATGTCGGTGAGCAGGGTGTCGATGTCGTCGTCGGTCGTCGTCGGGTTGAGGAAGACCAGCTTGAGGTGGACCTGGGGGGAGCCGTCCGGGCCGGGGATCTTCGTGCGGGCGAGCAGGGCGCGGCCGTCCGTCATGAGGGTGCGGCGGATCGCCGCGTTCCAGGCGTTCTCGTCGGCGACCGGGGCTCCGCCGGCGGCGACGCAGCGGAAGACCACCGTGCTGAGCAGCGGGTCCGCGACCAGCTCCAGGCCCTCGGTGGCGGCGATCCGGCTCGCGGCGTAGCGGGCCCGGGCGTGGCAGGCGTCCACCCACTCGCCCATGCCCGCGCGGCCGACGGTGAGGAGGGTGGCGGCCATCTTGAGGGCGTCGGAGCGGCGGGTGGTCTGGAGGGACGTGCCGAGCAGGGCGGTGAAGCCGTGGGCCTCGTCGTCGGACGGGTTGAGGTAGACGGCCTGCTCGTCGAGGCACTCCATGTGCTGCCGGTCCCGCACCACGATCACGCTCGAAGAGGCCGGGACCCAGCCGAACTTGTGCAGGTCGAAGGCGACCGAGTCGGCCCGGTCGAGGCCGTCGAGGAGCGGGGCCAGGTGCTGCGAGAAGAGGGCGCCGATGCCGTACGCGGCGTCCACGTGCAGCCAGATCCCGTACTCGGCGGCCAGGTCGGCCAGTTCGGGCAGCGGGTCGAAGGAGCCGTGATCGGTGGTGCCGGCCGTGGCGACGATGGCGACGGGGACCTCGTCGGCGTAGAGGCCCTCGACGATCCGGCGGGCCTCGTCGGCGAGCATCCGGCCCCGGTCGTCCACCGGCACCTTCACCACGGCGGAGCGGCCGAGCCCCAGGAATCCGGCGGCCCGCGCCACCGAGAAGTGGGCGGCCGCGGAGCACAGGATCCGCGGCCGCACCGGGCGGCCCGCGAGCCCCGTCTCCGACACCGCGCCGGTGGACCCCAGGGCCCGTTCCCGGCCGAACAGCAGCCCCATCAGGTTGGAGATGGAGCCGCCGGGGGTGAGGGTGCCGCCCGCCTCCGGGCCGAAGCCGACCCAGGAGGCCATCTCCGAGATCAGCCGCCGCTCCAGTTCGAGCGCGAAGGGGCCGCTCTCCCAGGCGTGCAGCGACTGGTTGAGCGTGGCGGCGAGCAGTTCGGCGGCGGCGGAGGCGGCCGTCGGTGCGCACTGCATACGTGCCACGGCCGACGGGTGGGTGAGATCGACGGACCAGCGCGCGTACGCCTCGAAGAGCGCCGTCACCCGCTCGGCACCGGGCTCCTCGGCGAGGAAGCTCCCGCCGTCCAGCGCCTCGGACACCGCGGCCACCGCCGCCTCGGGGCCCCCGGGCGCGACCGGGCCGCCGCGCTTGAGGGCGGCGTCGCCGAGGGCGCCGAGTGCCGTGTCCAGAAGGCTCCTGAGCTGCTCCAGGCCCTCGGGACGGCCCGCGAGGGCCGCGTTGCTGCCGGTGGAGATCATGACGTGTGGCTTCCTTCGGTGGGGGTGGGAGGAGCGGGCGGGGTCTGCCGGGCGGCGGAGGATCTGCGGGTGCCCCGGATGACGCCGATCGAGGCCGCGACGACCGCGACCAGACCCGCCACCTGGGCCGGGGAGAGGGTCTCCCGCAGCACGGCGAGGGCGACCAGGGCGCCGATGGCCGGTTCGAGGCTGAGCAGCACCCCGAAGACCGTGGCGGAGACCCGGCGCAGGGTCTCCATCTCGCAGGTGTACGGGACGAGCGAGGACAGCATCGCCACGCCGAAGCCGAAGGCCAGGACCTCGGGCCGGGCGAGCGCGCCGGCGCCCTCGGCCAGACCGGCCGGCAGGGAGCACAGCGTGCCGAAGGCCATGGCGAGCGCGAGCCCGCCGCCGCCCGGCAGCACCGCCCCGACCCGGGCCGACAGCGGTACGTACGAGCCCCAGAAGACGGCGCAGGCCAGCGCGATCAGTAGACCGGTCAGGCCCGCCGCACCGCCCTGCCAGCCGAGGAGCGCGATGCCGAGGGCCGCGAGCACGATCCACAGCCGGTCCGCCGCCCGGCGCGAGGACAGCCCGGCGACCGCGAGCGGGCCCGCCATGCCGACGGTCAGCGCCACACCGACCGGCATCCGGGCCATGGCCAGGTAGAAGCAGATGTTCATCCCCGCGATGGCCACGCCGAGCGCCGCCACGGCACCCGCCGTACGCCGGTCCAGGCGGACCGAGGGGCGCCACCACAGCAGCAGCACGAGCGCCGCGAAGCCGAGCCGCATCAGGGTGATCGTCGCCGGGCCGACGGTGCCGAAGAGCTGCTTGGCGAAGGCCGCGCCCAGCTGGGTGCTGACCATGCCGACGAGCATCAGCGCCGGGGCCGGGACCACGCCGATGCCCTTCCGGCCCGTGGCGGCGGTCGTCGTGGTGCCCGTAGCCGGGCGTGCCGGCGCGCCCGTTCGGATGTCGACACTCATGGCGTCAGCAGCACCTTGCCGGTGGTGCCCCGGCCTTCGAGCAACTCGTGCGCCCGCGCCGCCTCGGCCAGCGGGAGCCGCGCCCGCACGTCCGGGCGGACGACGCCCCGGGCGACGTGGCGGAAGAGCTGGGCGGCGGCCGAGCGCAGGGAGGCCGTGTCCGGCACGTGGTCGGCGAGGGTGGGGCGGGTGAGGTACAGCGAGCCGGCGGTGCGCAGCAGCTCCACGTCGACCGGGGGGACCGGGCCGCTGGACAGCCCGCACACGGCGAGGGTGCCGCGGCGGCGCAGCGCCCGGACGCTGGTCGCGAAGGTGGCCGCGCCGACCGAGTCGTAGACCGCGTGCGCGCCCTCGCCGCCGGTGAGTTCGCGCACGGCGTCGGCGAACCCCTCGTAGGGCAGGGCGTGGTGGGCGCCGGCCGCGAGGGCGGTCTTCCGCTTCTCCTCGGTGGAGGCCACGGCGACGACGGTCGCACCCCGGTCCGCGGCCAGTTGGACGAGGAGCTGGCCCAGGCCGCCGGCGGCGGCGAGGACGACGACGGTCTCGCCGGGGGCCACCGGGTGGGTGGTGTGGCTGAGGTAGTGCGCGGCGAGGCCCTGGAGCAGCACGGCGGCCGCGTCGTCCAGGGGCACGGTCTCGGGGACGGGGACCAGCTTGCCCACCGGTACCGCCGTGAACTCGGCGTAGGCGCCGAGCTGGGTCGCGTAGGCGACCCGGTCGCCCGGGCGGACCTCGTCGACGCCCTCGCCGACGGCGGTGACGATGCCGGCGGCCTCCTGGCCGGGGACGAGGGGGTACGGGGCCGGGTAGGTGCCGTTGCGGTAGTAGACGTCGATGAAGTTGAGGCCGATCGCGGCGTTGCGGACGACGGCCTGGCCGGGGGCGGCGACCGGTTCGGGCAGCTCGGTGGGGGTGAGGGCCGAGGCGGTACCGGCCTCGGTGACGTGGACGGCTCGCATCTGATCAGTTCCTCGGTTCGGTGGGGACGGGGGAGGGGGAGGGGGCGGTGGAGGGCCCGGCGGGGCGCTGCTCCTCCTGGAACACGTGGCGGAAGTGGTTGATGTCGCCGGTCAGGCCGCTCATCAGCGTGTCCAGGGCGGGTTCCGGTCCGTCCACCGCGTGCAGGAGTGCGGTGTTGCGGTGCACATGGGCGGGCGAGAACGGCAGCGCGCCGGTCGACAGGTAGCGGATGGCGCCCGTGCGGTCGCGGCGCGGGATCAGGTCGGAGCGGGCGTACCGGCTGGCGCTGAACGGGATGTCGAGCCGGCCCTCCGCGAACGCCTCGACGACCGCCCCGATCAGGTCGGGCCGGGCGAGGAGCGGTTCGACGAGGTCGGCGACCTCGGCGAGGATCCACTCCAGCTCCTGGCCCACCTGGTCCTCGTCGGCGCCGATGAAGCCGAGGAGGGGCGAGTTGGCGCGGTCGGCGAGCCGGAGCCCCTCCACGTTCGCGGTGGTGTCCGGAATCCCGTACGCCTCCTGGTGGGTCTTGGTGATCAGCTTGGAGGCGCCGCCGAGCCGGGCGACCAGGGCGCCGTAGAGAATCAGGTCCTCGGCGTTGCCCCGGTCGCGCGGGAAGACCCCCATGAACTCGTGGAGCACCGCGTGGACCGTGACCCCGGCCGGGAGGTAGCGCTCGGCGAGGAGCGGGATGCTCCGCAGCGCCGCGACGTCCTGGGCGAGATGGCCGCCCTGCGGATACGCGACGGAGATGCAGCGCACGCCCGCGCGGGCGGCGAGCACCGCCTCCAGGACGCTGATGGCGAGGCTGATGGACGGCGGGACGAGCACGGCGGTGAGCGTGCCGAACAGCTCCCGGTCGACGACCACGCCGTGCTCGGCGAGTTCGCCGCAGCGCCGGTCCACGTCCTGCCAGGCCCCGAGGGACTCGGCGAGCGGCACGGCCTTCGAGTAGGGCAGGTTGTACGAGATCCCGCCGCCCTCGAAGGAGGTGATGCCGGAGGCCACGGACACGTCGAAGAGGAGGCGGGCGTCCGGCGAGCCGTGCCGGATCTCCAGGGGGGCCGCGACCAGTTCGTTGAGTTCGCGGCCGCGCCGCCAGCCGTGCGCCACCATCGGGTAGCCGTTCAGGTCGGCGGGGCGCAGGTTGAGGGTGCGCAGCGCCTCCTCGAACCGCTTGAGCCGGGTGTGCGAGTCGATGGTGAGGGTCAGGATGTCGGGCGCGGCCTCGGCTTCGAGGGTGGCGAGGAGGGCCTTCATCTCCTCGTGCCCGCCGACCCCGCAGCGGGGCTGGATGGCCACCCGGCCCCGGGCCCGGCAGCGGTCGAGGACCTCGGCCGCGGTGGGCTTGCCGAGCGCGTGGATGTACGCGGCCGACTCGGCCGGTGTCGGGAGCCCGTCCGGGCCGGTGCCGGGGGCCGGTGCCGTGCCGAGCGGGGGGAGCGAGGTCAGCGTCATGACGCCACCTGTCCGGACACCACGGCGGTGCGTTCGTTCCGGGCGCGCAACTCGTCGAGCAGCAGCGGAAGTTCGGACGGGTCGGTGAGGATGTGGTCGACCCCGGCGGCGTAGAGCCGGTCGTGCGAGGAACCGTCCTTGTGGCTGCCGACCGACAGGTTGCCGCCGACGATCACGGGGCACCGGATGCGGCCGGACCGCTTGGCCCGGTCGAGGCCGCGCAGGTCCTCGTGGACGTGCCCGTTGAGGCTGCCGATGACGACGGCCTCCGCCTCGGGGTGGCGGACGCACGCCGCGGCGAACTCGTCGACCGGGGTGCAGGTGCCGAGGTTGACCACGTCGTAGCCGAGGCCGCGCAGTGAGTAGGCGATGAGGTGGTTGGCCACGGCGTGGCTGTCGCTGGCGGCGACGCCGAGGATGACCGTACGAGCCGCTGGTGCCTGGTGGGAGCTGGTCCGCATCGTTGGTTCCCGAATCATGAGGAGAGGACGGAGTGGGGACGGGCACGTGGAGGGGGCTCAGTCGTCGAAGGCGGCGAAGAGTTCACGCTTGCTGACGGACCTCAGGCGGTTCACGTCGAACTCGTCCGGGTCGGCGACGGCCAGCGAGTCGAAGACGTAGCTGATCGCGGGCACCAGGCCCCACACCTCGTGGTAAGGCGGCCGGTTGGGGTCGCTCGCGGCCGCGGCCTCCTCGGCGTCCCGCTGACGGGCGAAGAGGTAGTTGGACCAGTCGGCGCTGCGCGGGTGGCGGTGGTGGTAGTCGTGGACGACGGTGTCACCGGTCAGCACCAGGTAGCGGGACGGGGCGTGGACGAAGAGCGCGCGCAGCGTCCACCGGGCCCAGGCGAGGGCGCGCCGGGCGGCCGGCAGCCCGGGCGAGGGGGCGCGGTCGCCGATGAAGATGGCGTTGGTGAGGGAGGTGAAGTACGCCCGGCTGCGCCGGTCCTCCAGCCCCGCCGGCGGGAAGGTGTGCTTCACGCAGAGCCGCAGGGTGTTGCTGATCTGGAAGAGCGGCAGGAGCGGCACGAACCAGACGACGAGCAGCGCCGGCCAGGTGCCGGTGAGGACGGTGGCGGTGACGGCCGTGCCGTACAGCGCGAGCGCGGTGGCCTTCTCGCTGCGGGCGGACTCCTTGGAGAAGGACAGCACCCGGGAGACCGCGAACGCGAAGTGGAAGCGCGGCGAGACCAGCTTGAGCAGGAGGCGGCGCCACATCTGCCGGCGGGTCATGCCCGGGTGCATGTCCAGGCTGACCAGGAACGCCTGCACCGTGGGGTCCTGGAGCGTCATGTGGCCGGTGGCGTGGTGGTCGGCGACGTGCTCGCGGCTGTAGCGGGCGAAGTTCTGGATGATCAGCAGGCTCGACACGGCGTGGCCGATGGCCTTGTCGGGCTTTCGCTTCCGGTACATGTTCCGGTGCGAGCACTGGTGGTAGATCATCATCCGGAGGTTGCGCATCCCGTGCAGGGTCATCGCCCAGCCGGGCAGCAGCAACAGCAGCGCGAGGCCGCCGAGGGCGTACGCGGTGACGCCGACCGCGAGCCCGGCGAGCAGCGAGGCCGTCGCGGTCACCAGGTGGAAGGTGGGCGTCCAGCCCGAGGAGCGCTGTCCGGGCAGCGGCTTGCCGGTGAAGACGGTCAGCGGGTACTGGAGGAATCCGGGGAGCCCGGCCATGCTCTGCCGCGGCTCGACGGGGGCCGGGCGGCGCGGCTCGACGGGGTCCGGGCGGCGGAGCGCGGCGGGGGCTTCCGGGTTGATCACGGACATGACGTCTCCTGGCGGGTGGCAACGAGTGGGGCATCGGTCTGGAGGCGGACCCCGACCGAGCAGGGGAAGGTGGTCCGTGCCGGTGTCGAGAGCAGCGCGCGGGCGTCCTTGCCGGTGAGGACGATCTCGATGTAGTCGCCGCCGTCCGCGCGGCCGGGACCGTTGCGTACCTCGATGTGGAGGGAGAGGTTGCCCTCCCCGTCCACCGAGGGCGTGACCGTCCCGTCCACGACCCCGGGGATCGTCGTGCTCGGCGTCCGCGTCGTCGTCATCGTCATCGGGGCTCTCCGGTGAGGGTCGGGACGGCGGCGCGGAAGCCCCGCCGGTACCACAGGAGCGGACTGGTCTCCTGGGGGATGCGCAGACCGGTGAGTTCGCCGATGAGCAGCTGGTGGTCGCCCATCGGTATCCGGTCGACGGCCGTGCAGCGGAACACCGCGGCGGCGTCGGCCAGACACGGCAGCCCGCTCCCGGGCCAGGTGGTGAAGCCGCCCTGGGCGAACCGGTCCACCCCGTGCCGGGCGAACCGGCCGGCGACCTCGGTGTGCTGCTCGCCGAGCACGTTGACCACGAACTCGGGCGAGGAGCTCAGCGCCTCCCGGCAGCTCGATCCGTTGCCCAGACCCACCAGGAGCAGCGGCGGATCCATCGACACCGAGGTCACCGCGCTGGCGGTGAAGCCCCACCGGCGTCCGTCCGCGTCGCGGGTGGTGACGACGGTCAGCGGGGCCGCGAGGTGCGCCATCGCCTCGCGGAACGTGTCACTGTCCACCGGACAGGGCGGGCTCAGTTCCAGTGCCGACACGGGACACCTCCTTCTTCTCGTGGAAGTCGCGGAAGCTGCGGATGGTCAGCGGTACGAAGACCGCGCCGTACACCCCGAGGAGGACGGCCAGGCAGGCGACGAGCCGCTGCGGGCCGATGCTCGCCCCGACGGTGCTGATGAGCAGTCCGCCCACCGGGTAGGAGAGCAGCCCGATCAGGAAGAAGGGGCCCATGACCTTGCCCAGGTGCTCCCGGGGGATGACCTTCACCCGCTGGGTGCGGTTGAAGATGTTGAAGTACGCGACCCCGGACATCGCGACCACGAACGCCGCCGCGTACAGCCAGAAGGACGAGGCGGTGCCGAGCAGCAGCAGGCAGCCGGTGAGGACCGTGTAGCCGAGCGAACCGAGGAAGTTCACGTCGAACTTCCGCAGCAGCAGCGGGGTCAGCAGCAGGTTGAGCAGCCCGACGATGCCGACGAACATGTTGAGCATCGCGTACTGCGACTCGGGGGCCTTCAGGACGCCGGTGACCACGGCCGCGTTGGCGGCGAGGACCGTCGAGAAGACCAGGTTGATGGAGAAGTTCAGACCGGCGAGCAGGATGACCGGCCGGTTCCCCACCAGGAGCTTCCAGCCCAGGCCCAGCTCGGAGAGGACCGCCCGCGCGCCCCGGGCCCCGGCCGGCGCCGGTGCGGCGGCCGTGCGCGGCAGCACCAGCCAGCAGCAGGCGGCCGTCGCGAACAGCGCGCCCGCCAGGGCCAGCAGCCAGACCTTCCCCAGGAACAGCACCGCCACCATGGCGATCCCGGGCCCGAGCGCCATGGCGAGGAGCTCCATGTTCTGCACCAGGGACTGGGTCCTGGCCAGGTCCGAGCCCTGCGCGAGCTGCGGTACGACCTTCTCGATCGCCATCCGGATCGGTGCGACCAGCGTGGCCAGCACGGCACCGGTCACCATCAGGGTCGGCACCGTCCAGGACGGCCGCGCCACGATGAGCAGCACGGCGCAGACGATGACGGCCGCACGGGTGGCGTTGGCCCGCGAGAACAGCCTGGCACCGCCGTCGCGGTCCGCGACGAGCCCCGCGAACGGGTACGCGAGCAGGCAGGGCAGCCACTCGACGGCGTAGGCGATGCCGAGCGAGGAGACCTGGCGGGTCTGCTGGAAGATGAGCAGCGGGACGCTGAACATCACGACCTGCTCGGCCATGAGGCCGAGCAGCACGCCGGAGCCGAACAGGCTCCGGCGCGTACGCTCGCTGCTCACCGTGTTCCCGCCAGGGCGCCGTCGTGGTCCTTCTCGTACGCGCGGACGACCGGCAGCACGTGGGTGAAGAAGGTCCGCATCTCGTCGCGGGCCGGCCAGCCGGAGAAGATGAACTGCCCGACCCCGGCCGCCTTGTACTCCATCAGGTAGGCGGCGACCTCCTGATAGCTGCCGACCAGGCAGAGGGCCGGGCCGCCCCGGTAGGCGACGGCGCCGGAGTACAGGACCGGCGAGAGCCAGCCGTGCCCGGCCTGCTCGGCCAGGCGCATCGAGTTCTTGACCGCCTCCGAGTCGCCCGCCTCGACGAACGCCTTCACGTACGCGCGGTGGTTCTCGTCGGTCTCGCTCATGATCTCGGCGAGGTCGGTGAGCGCCTCCTCACGGGTCTCGCGGGCGAGCACCTGGAGGCGCAGGCCCACGTCCGTGCCCTCGGCCACCAGGGGGGCCGCCGCCTTGGCGATCTCCTCGGGCGTGTCCCCGTAACGGAACCAGCAGTCGCCGTAGCGGATCGCGGTCCGCTGCGCCACGGCCGAGTTCCCGCTGATATAGATCTCGGGGCGGCCACCGCCCCGGTGGCCGAGGCCGAGCTGCGCGTCGACGACCCGGTAGTGGTCGCCGGTGAAGGTGACCGGACGTCCCTCGCCCCACAGGCGGTGCAGGATGTCGAGGAACTCGCCCTCCCGGGCGTAGCGCTCGTCGTGGGCGAGGAAGTCGCCGTAGTAGCCCTGCTCGGCGGGGGAGGTACCGGCGACGATGTTGAGCGCGATCCGGCGCTCGGAGATCCACGACACCGTGTTGACGATCTGGGCGAAGAGCGTGGGCGAGAGCAGGCCCGGCCGGTACGCCAGGATGAACTTGACCCGCTCGGTCTCCCGGGCCAGCGCCCCGATGATGGGCAGCGGGTCCGGCAGGGTGTAGCTCTGCGCCATGAGCAGGGACTCGACCCCGAGCGCGTCCGCGTCCTGGGCGAACTCGATCGCGCCGTCCAGGTCGAGCAGGTCGGACCGGTACTTCTGTGTCGACTTCTTCTGGCCACTGTCGAGTGACGATCCCCAGTGGAACCTGAGTTCGGCCATGTTCCTTCTTCTTCCTCGGTCTCGGGTGGTGGTCGCGTGCCGGGCGGAGGGCTACGCGACCGGATCGGGCACGCGGGCGTGCGGCGCGGAGGTCCGCAGGGACAGCGACGCGAACAGGCGCGTCAGCCAGTCGCGGGTCTCCTCCGGGGAGTCCGTGCCGACGATCCCGGCGAGCGCGGTCTCGTGGGCTCCGTACGTGATGTGGTCGGGCAGCGGAGCGCCGGCCGGCAGCTCGTGCCAGGTGACGGTCCGGGGGTCGGAGCGGAAGGGCCCGGCCCCGTCGAATCCCTCGAAGACGCCCGCTCCGAGGTGGTGCCCGGGGTGGACGAACCAGCCGTACCAGCCGCGCTCGGCGGGCGGCGGCGGCAGCGTGCCCGCGACGGATCCGCCGACCAGGACGCGCAGTTCGAAGGAGGGCAGGTGGACGCCGGTCGCCAGCTCGAAGGTGTCGACGACGTCCGCGCCGCCGACCCGGTTGCCGACCTCCAGGAAGACCGGGCCGAACTCGTCGAGGATGGCCTCCAGGTGGAAGCTGCCGTTCTCGATGCGCACGGCCGCGAGCGCGGCGGCGACCCAGTCGGCGAGCGTGTCCGTGACCTCGCGCTGGAAGGAGCCCATCGGGGCGCCCTGCGCGTACGCCAGGCAGGTGCCCACGTACTCGGCGGCGCCCAGGGTCAGGACGGATCCGCGCTCGACCAGTCCGTCGAAGTGCAGGATCGGTCCCTCGACGAACTCCTCGACCTCGTGGTCCGGCAGGCCCCGGCCGTCCTCGTCGATCGACGCGACCCCGGTGCGCCGCCCGATGAGCGCGGCGTGGGCCTCGGCCGCGCTGTCGAAGACGACGACGTCGACGCTGGAGGCGCCCCGGTGCGGCTTGAGGACCGTCCGGCCCGTCCAGGGGGACGCGCCGCCGGAGGCGAGGAACTCCTCCACGGGCAGGAAACGCGGCACGCGCAGCCCGGCCGCCGCGACCGCCCGCTTCATCAGGACCTTGTCCCGGGCCAGTTCGACCTGCTCGACGGTGGCGCCCTCGACGCCGAGGTCCGCGCGGAGCCGGGCCGCGTCGAGGAGTTCGTACTCGGACATCGAGATCACCCGGTCGAAGCCCCGGGGCTCCGCGTCGAGCCACGCCCGTGCCTCGTCGTAGGGGGAGCGCAGGCCGGGCCGTTCGACCCGCTCGCAGCGCAGCCCGTCCGGGAGGGTGTCGAGCGCCGCGCGCCGGCCGAAGTAGGTGACGTCGTGCAGCTCGTGGTCGATGCCCCGGTGGTAGGCGATCTTCGGGTAGGGCACACGGTGCAGGACCAGGATCCTCATCGGGCCGCCTCCATCATCGTGGTCGGATCGGGGGTCGCCGGGGCAACGGCGGCGGGCACCGGCCCGAACGCGCCGGCCCCGGACGTCCGGCCGGTCGCCCCGTCCAGCGCCTCCAGCCAGAGCGCGCGCAGGGTGCGGACGACCTCGCCCATGTCGGCGCCCGCGGCGCTCAGCACCACGCAGCCCTGGGCGGCGAAGTCGGCGTTGTCCCGGGCGGTGGCGTGCAGCTCCCGCCGCTCCGGGGAGAGCCAGGCGAACTCCTTGACGGCGAGCTCGTGCGGGAGCAGGCCGTGGGCGGCGGCGGTCGCCGCGACGGCGTCCTCGAAGGGACGCGCGCCGGGGGCGACGTCCACCGGGGCGAAGGACCGGTCGGTCCGCACGCCCAGCATCACCGTCGCGGCCGAGCAGCGGGGCTCCGGCAGCGCGGTCCCCGTCGTCAGCCCGAAGGCCGCGTCGACCCAGCGGTGGTAGAAGTCGATGCCGTAGACCCAGCGGGCCAGTGACCAGATCTTCATCCCGGCCGGCCGCCGGTTGGGCTCGACGACCGCCGTGCCGGCCGCGTCGTCGCTCAGCCTGATCTCGTTGTGGAAGGGGCCGTCGCACTGCCCGACCAGCCAGTTGACCTGCCACCCGGCCCGCTCCACCGCGGTCCGCTCGGCGTGGTTCAGCCGGGCGGGGAGGATCTGGGCCACCTCGACGGGGTAGCGCCCGGTGGCGCTGACCTTCTCGGTGATGAAGGAGACCCGGCCCAGCCCGTCGAAGGAGTACTCCCGCCGGTAGGGCAGCAGCTCCTCGCAGATCACCCCGTTCTCCAGGTACGGACCGACCTCGGCGAAGGCCGTGTCCAGGGAGTCGCCGGGACCGACCACGGCCACGCCCCGGTTGTTGCCCTCCTTGGTCGGCTTCACGACGAAGCCGTGGGGGTGGCTGCGGGCGAAGTCCGCGAAGTCCTCGCGCGAGTCGACCGTGGCGAAGTCGGGCACGAGCAGCCGCTGCGCCGCGAGCAGCTTGCGGTGGGCCGCCTCGCTGAGCCGGTACTCGTGCTTGCAGAAGGCCCCGCCGGCCAGCTCCGGCGAGTCGATCCGCAGCCCGAGGCGGTCGAGCAGCACCGCCCCGCTCTGGACCGCGTTGTCGGAGAAGACCACGCCCGCCCTGAACTCCTCGCGCCGGGGCCCGAGGAGCCGTTCGGCCCGCTCGACGAAGTCCGGGCTCAGCGGGTCGAGGTCGATCACCTCGTCGCAGATCTCGGCGTCGGAGGCGGACGGGTCGGCCCGGATCAGCGTGACCTCCGTGCCGTGGTGCGTACGGGCGTACGCGCTCATGTGCCGTACGTCGTCGATGCGGGACAGGTTGTAGTCGATGATCAGGAACCGGCCGGTCGATCGGCTCACCGCGCACCCCTCTCGTCCTGGGTCTCGTACTCGATGTCGATGGCGTGCGTGGACGCGCGTGTCAGCCCGGGGAGGACCTGGTCGGTCTCCTCGCGCGGGAAGCGCCACAGCAGCTGCCCGAGGAACACCTCGCGCGCGGTGGCGTCGACCGTGTCACCGGCCTTGAGCAGGAGGTGCGTGACCACGGGGGCGAGCGCCAGCTCCTCGTTCACCCGCACCGAGGCGATGCGCCCCTTCTCGGCGAAGAAGACCCGGAAGAAGGTGGCGTTCTCCGTCGGCGTCTCGCCGTCGGCGGTGTAGGAGAGGGCGGCGAGGCGTTCGGGGAACCCGTCGCCGGCGTCGGGCAGGAGCGAGCCGATCCAGAGGTCGAGGAGGCTCACGCCGCCGGTCAGCTCCCTGGTGCTGTGGGAGATCAGGCTGCCGCCGACCCGTGGGTTGATCTCGATGAGGTCCCAGCGTTCCCCGTCGGGTCGGGAGGCGTCGTACCGGGCCTCGATGTGGAAGCAGCCCTGTTCCAGGCCGAGTTCCGTGAGGATCCGGCGCACCCAGCCGATTCCCGCCGCGCGCTCGGCGGCACCGATGCTCACCGGCGGGCTGGTGCACGCGTTCTCCAGGACGGTGCCGGCCGTCTCGGTCACCTCGCACTTCTCGTGCAGGGCGACGACGTGCGCCGTGCCGTCGACCGCGACGACCTCGAAGCTGAACTCCTGCCCGGGCAGGTAGTCCTCCACGAGGAAGGCCGGGCCGTCGTCGCCGAAGGCCGAGGCGTAGACCGCGTCGTCGCGGGACTCGGCGGCGATCCGCTCGATCTCCGCCCAGGTGGTCCGCGGGGTGAGCGGGAAGGCCCCGTACGAGGCGATGCCGCTCACCGGCTTGACGAAGTGGCGGCCCTCGGCCGCCTGGTGGGCCGCGAGTGAGGCGGGGGTGAGTCCGGCGGCCCGGACGCGGGTGAGCCCCGCGTCGAACAGCCGGTTGCGCAGGGTCAGTTTGTCGCGGATGCCGAGGACCTGCTTCTCACCGAGGTCGCTCACGCCGAGCGACTCGTTGGCCAGGGCCATCAGATGGCGGTAGCCCTCCCAGACCGTGAGGCAGGCGAGGACGGTCTCGCCGTCGCGGCGGAGTCCGTCGAGGCAGGACTCCACGTCCTGGCGGGTCAGGGCGTGCTCCGTGGTGGCCGTGACGTGGTCGCCGATCCGCCGCAGTTCGTCCAGGCGGCCCGGGTGGGCCGGTTCGGGCCGCGAGCTGAGTACGAAGCTCTTCAGTCCCCTCGCGCGCAGGGCCTCGACGAGGTCCTCCACGAAGGAGAAGCCGACATGGCTGAGAAGGAGGATCCCCCCGCCCGTGTGCTGCTTGTGCACGATGCTCCTTGCTCCTTTACGGAGAGGCCGGGCGCGGACGCCGCCGGTGGGGTCGGCGGCGTCCACGCCGTTCCGGACCGGCCAGGATCAGGCGGCGGTCTTCTCGGCCGCGGCGATGGTGTTGTCGGCGAGCTCCTTGAAGTACAGGGCCAGGACCGTCTGGTGCTCCTGGAGGTACTTCTTGAAGGACTCGATGTCCTGCTCGTCACGGATCAGGAAGCGCACGGCCGCCCAGACCTCGCCCGGGTGGTCGTCGTTGATGTCCGTGTGGGAGTGGCTGATCTGGCCGCCGATGTTCTTCTCGCCGATCGACTCCTTGAGCGCGACGAGCTTGCGCGGCTCCAGCTTCACGTTCACGTACTCGACCAGGTAGGAGTACGCCACCACGCCGAGCGGACCCTCGTGGTCCAGCAGGTACGAGAAGTAGCCCGCGAGCAGCTTGGTGGAGAGGTACGGCTCGGTGGCGAGGAACTCCTCGCGCGAGACGCCCACCTTGGCGAGGTCCTGGATGAAGAGCTCGTCGTGGAGCATCTCCTCCTGTTCGTAGTTGGCCCAGATCTGGGCGGCCTCGGGGCTCTGCTTGGCGATCTCGGTGAGCGCCTTCGCCTCGGCGACGCGCAGCAGGCGGATGCGCCAGGCGGTCTCTATGAGGTTGCGCTTGTAGTACGCGGAGTCGACGTTCTTGCTCTCCAGGTGGGCCGCGGCCGGCACGTTGGCGTACCACTCGACGACCTGGGCGTCGATCAGCCGGTCCATCTCGGCCCGCAGCTCGACCGCGGCGGCGGCGCCGAGGAAGGGCTTGCGGTTGCCATAACCCACGTTGGACACACGGTTGTTCATGACTCTCCTCGTCAAAGGACATGGTGGTGCGTTTACGGATGGGCTGTGACATGTCCCCCGGTCCCTGGGCAGGAGGGATCCCGGCCCCTGGTCGTGATCCGGGGAGGACATGCGGGGGTGACTCGGGTCGGAGTTCTTCGCCGGCTCCGGCGGACACCGGCCGGACTGCCGTACGGACGCGTGCTCCGGCCGCCCCGGAGGGGGTGGCGCGCGCGTTACCGGAAGCCCGCGGGAACCGTCGGGCGCTCTTCGAACCGGGTCGTCAGTTCGCCACGACGCGGATGGTCGCGGAATCCAGGAGGCGGCACTGGCAGGCGAGACGGTGGTTGCCGTCCGCCCAGCCCAGGTCCTCCAGGAAGTCGGTCTCCTCGGGGTCGCTCTCCCCGAGGGCGTCGGAGCCGTCGATGACCTCGACGACGCAGGCGCCGCAGGCTCCGGAGCGGCAGCCGAACGGGATCAGCGGCTCGGAGGTCTCGTATTCGATGTCCGTCAGCGGCGAGCCCTGCGGTAGGGCTATCGCGACGCCGTCGGGCATGAGGGTGAGTGTGTTGAGCTTCATCGCTTCCAAGTCCCCTCTTGGGCGGGGTCGAAGTGGCGGGGGCGTGGCTCAGACGGGCACGGCGACCGGTGCGGTCGGCGGGGCCGGTGCGGGCGGCATGCCCCCGGGGAGGGTGTCGGACGAGTGCTCGGGGGCGAGCCGCTGGCCCGGCCGCAGGGCCACCGCGGCGTGGTTGACGGCGGTCCCGGCCTCGCCGAAGCCGACGGAGATCAGCGGGACCCGGCCGGGGTAGGTGCAGCCGTCGCCGACCGCGTACACCCCCGGCAGGTTGGTCCGCATGGACTGGTCGACGCGGATGCGGCGGTGTTCGAGCTCCAGGCCCCAGTCCGCGACCGGTCCGAGCCCGGACGAGAAGCCGAGTGCCGCCACCAGGGAGTGGGCGGGCAGCTCCAGGATTCCCGTGCCGGTGCGGACCTCGACCCGTTCGAGCCGGTCCGGCCCGTGGCAGGCGACGACCTGGGCGTCGGTGAGGACGCGCACGGAGGACGCGTACAGCTGGCGGACGCTGTGCTCGTGGGCGCGGAAGGCGGCCCGGCGGTGCACCAGGGTCACGCTCCGGGCGATCGGGGCCAGGGCCAGCGCCCAGTCCACGGCGCTGTCACCGCCGCCGACGACCACGACGTCGTGCCCGGCGTGCGCGTCGAGCCGCGGTACGTGGTAGGCGACGCCCCGGCCCTCGTAGGGGACGGAGCAGGGCAGTTTGCGGGGGACGAACCGGCCGAGCCCGGCGGCGACCACCACCGCGCCCGCGTGCACCCGGGTGCCGTCGTCGGCGCCGAGCGTCCAGCCGGTGCCGGTGTCGGTGTTCCGGGGGGTCAGGGTGACGGCCGTGCGGCCGAGGAGGTGGGTGGACTCGAAGGGCGCGGCCTGCGCGAGCAGGTTGCCGACCAGCTCCCGGCCCTTGATGCCGGGGTGCCCGGCGACGTCGTACAGCAGCTTCTCCGGGTACATCGCCGCGACCTGGCCGCCCGGCTCGTCCAGCGCGTCGATGACGACGGTCGACAGGCCGCGGAACCCGGCGTAGTAGGCGGCGTAGAGACCGGCGGGGCCGGCGCCGACGATCGCGACGTCCGCGGTGGTCTCGGTGGGACCGTTGGTTCGGACGGAGTTGTGGGTTCGGGTGGGTCCGGCCGGGGAGGTCATGCCGCACCCGCTTCCGCGCGCCGCTCGGCCGCGCGCGCCTCGCGCAGGCCGAGGACCTGGTGGAGGAAGCCGTTGACCGGGGTCGGGACGGAGTGGCGGGCGCCGAGGCGGACCACCGCGCCCGTCCACGCCTCCAGCTCGGAGGGGAGGCCCGCCGCGATGTCGCGTTGCAGCGACGAGGTGCCCTCGGCGGGCTGCTGGTCGACGAAGTCGAGGGTGGTGGCGACGACATCCTCGGGCAGGACGGTGCCGGTGGCCCGGGCGACCTCCTGGATCTCGGTCATCGCGTCCGCGAGCAGGCGCCGGGTGCCCGGCCGGGACCGGAGCGCGCCGATCGGTGCGTCGGTCACCGCTCCGAGGCCGCCGAACGGGGCCACGAACAGGAACTTGGCCCAGAGTTCGGCCCAGATGTCCTGCGGAACCACCGCCGTCGCCCCGGCCCCGTCGAGTGCCTGGCGCAGCGCCTCGACCCGCTCCGAGGGGCGGTTGTCCCACTCGCCGAAGGTCAGGGAACCGAGCCCGCCCACGTGGCGGATCCGGCCGGGCCCCTCCAGATACGTGATGATCTTCGCGCTGCCCGGCAGCACCGCGTCCCTGCCGACGGCCCCGGCGACCTCGGCCGGCGCCTCCACCCCGTTCTGCGTGGTGAGGACCGCCGTGCCGTCCTTCATCAGGGGCTTCAACAGGGGCAGCGCGTCCGCGAGTTGCCAGGTCTTCACGCCGAGGAGGACGAAGTCGGCCGGCCCGGCCTCGGCCGGGTCGCCGGTCGCGTGCAGTGCGTCGGCCGGAACGGAGAAGCCGCCGGGGGAGCCCGCGGCCGCGCCGCCCGCCGGGCCCTCGACGGTGAGTCCGTCGCGCCGGAGGGCCTCCAGGTGGCGCCCCCGCGCGATGAACCGGACATCGTGCCCGGCCGCGGCGAGACGGCCACCGAAGTAGCCGCCGATGCCGCCGGCTCCAACCACCGCTACTTTCACGGACTTCCCCGTTTCTCTGCGATGCGGCGGGCGGCGCCCGATGGGCGCGCGCCCCGGAGGCCGGATCACCTCCTGCACCGAGAACAATACAGAACGTTCGCTTTGTTTTGCTAGGGGTTTCCTGGCATCGACCGGAGGAGACGGGGTTTCCGTGCGTCAGATCCGCTCGGCCGGGGTCCCGGTGAGGGCCAGTCGCCAGATCCGCTCCAGCCGCGCGGCCGAGCTCCGTACGACCGGGTCGGTGGCCTCCCTGTCGGCCCTGACCTGCAACTCCGCACCGGCGAGCAGGTATACGGCCATGTCCGCCAGGGTCTGCCGGAGCTCTTCGGCCCGGGGCGGGTGGCCGTCCTCGTACGCCCGGTGGAGCTGCTCGCGCACCGCCGGCAGCCACACCTCCACCCACCGGCCCGCCCCGCCGGGCCGTTCCCGGGCGAGCCGGACGGCGGAGCGCACGACGTCGTCCTCCTCCAGGAGGGTCGCGATCCCCACGGTCAGCCCGACGACCGCCTCCAGGCCGGGGTCCCGCTCCTTCGAGAGCCGCTCCACCAGGTCCCTCGTGATCGCGAGACCTTCCTCCTCGACGGCGTCGGCCAGGGCGGCCTTCGCAGGGAAGTGAAAGGTCAGCGCCCCCATGGAGACGGCGGCCAGCTGACTGATGCGCGACAGTCTGGCGCCTTGGTAGCCGACCTCGCAGAACTCCGTCGCGGCCGCCCGGACGAGTATGCCGCGCGTGCGAGCGGCCCTTCCCTGGATCACCATCAACGCGTCTTCCTTCCTTGCTTCGATACCCCCCGTTTCCTGTCCGTCAAAAAATAGCAAGCGTTCTGTATTATTTGTGGCCCTGGAACGGCTTCGATGAAAGAAAGACGACTGTGGGCCGGGCCCGGATGCACTTCGGGGGTGGCCGCTAGATGCCGACCACCCCCGATGCGCAACCCCTTGACCTCCTACCGGGCGAGTGCTCCGTCGTGCACCGCGCTCCCGGCGGCGGAGAGGGAGGCCCGGCCGTCGCGCGGCCCGGCCGCCTCCTCGTCCAGGGTCCTGAGCAGCTCCCCGTCGATCGCGTGCAGCGAGTCCACCACGTGCCGGATGCCGACTTCCCGCATCAGATGCCTCTGATAGCTGTGCTCGAAGGAGCTGGGGTGCCCGATGAACGGCATGCCGAGCCGCGCGGCCTCCTCTCCCACCCTGGCCACGTCGTCGATGACGAGCACCTGGTCGTGGGCGAGCCCGAAGTGGTCCGTGGCGATCTCCCGCAGACCGGGCCGGAAGGAGTCGGTGCAGATGTAGCCCGGCTCGTCGAAGAGCTCCGCGTGGTCGCCGAGGAACCTGTCGAAGTGGCCCTTGGCGAGGCCTCCGTAACAGACCGTCGCGAGCCCCGCCGCCCGCAGCCGGGCGAGCAGTTCGACCGCTCCCTCGCTCACCCGGACCGGATGCTCGGCGACGTACCGCGCCCGCTCCGCGAAGTACGCGTCCAGAGCCTGGTCCCCTGTCATCGGTTCGTCGACGGCCTCGGCGAGCAGCCGGCCAGCGACCGCCCGGGGCTGGGAGAAGATGCTGCGCTCGGTCTCCGCGGTGTACGCGCAGCCGCGGCTGGTGAGGAAGTGGTGGATGACCGGGCTGAAGGTGTCCTCCAGCATCACTCCGTCGATGTTGACGGCGGCCAGGCGCAGCCGGGTGAGCGGTCGGATCATGGTGGTGTCCCCCTGGTGTGCTGGGTCGTGCGGGCCGGTGGCGGGGCGGATCAACGTCCGTGCCCGCGGCGCTGGGCGGGAATCCTGGAGAGCAGCCGCACCGGCCGGAGCGGGGTGGCGGTGACGAGCGCGGTGAAGGCGAGGGTGCCGTTCTGCTCGGCCTCGACGCGCACCCGCTCGCGGCCGTCGGTCCGCTCGCCGGGAGACGCCTGGATCCAGCAGTGGGCGTCGAACTCGACGTACTGCGAGAAGGTGGCGTCCATGGCGGTGGCGATCACCGGCCGCGCCCCGGTGGCGGAGTGGGTGGCCTGCCGGGCCGCTTCGAGGAGCAGCATGCCAGGGGCGTGGTCGACCGGGTGGTCGAAGAGGAACGGGTGCGCGTGGTCGACGCGCAGCCCGGCGCGGAGCGGTACGTCGGTGGGGGAGAGCACCACATCGGCGAACCGGGAGCGGCCGACCTGGCCGGGGGCCATCGGCGGGGCCTGCGGCACGGACCGGCGGACCGCCTCGTCGATGTCGGCGTAGGGGCCGCGCAGACGGGGGTAGACGGTGGGTGTGAGGTTGGCGAAGGCGGTCTCCGCCCACCCGAGCGGCCTGCCGTCGACGTACATCTCGACGTGCATCCGCACGGAGGAGAGCCGTCCGGCGCGGCGGACGACGTCGGAGCAGCGGATGTCCATCTCGACCTCGGCCGGCCCGTCGGTGACCGCGAGGGCGGCGGGGTCGATCTCGTAGCGGAAGGTGCTCCACGTCTGGCGGTGTCCGAAGGGGACGTCGTAGGCGGCGTGGCTGAGCAGCGGAACGGTCTGGCGCACGGATTCGGCGACGAGCAGCGGATCGTGGTGCGCGTTCACCGGGCCGTAGAAGGGGTGGTCGACGGGCCAGCGGGCGGTGACCCGGAAGCGGTCGGGCGCCACGGGGAACCAGCCCGTGAGCAGCACTTCGGACTGGACCGTCTTGTGGACGAACTCCTTCGGTACGGACGTGGCGAGCAGTTCGCGCAGATCGCCTGGGCTCGTGTCGGTGGTGGTGACGGACATCTGGAATCCCCCCGAGATGCATGGAATGGAGCTGGTGCGAATGGCCGAGCTGTTCCACCAACGAAAATAAAGAATGCTCGTTTTGTTTTGAGCAAAGAAACGGCAAAGTGTAAGTCATGGGTAAGTCAAATGCCCGTGGTTTAGGGGGCAGTTTCCCGAAATGTCGCCCGATGGTCCCGATCGGAATCCGCTGCCCTCCGCTGGCTTGGCAGCGCTGCTTACCCCCGCGTACCATAAGAAATGTTCTGTTTGTTCTAGGAGGTACGTACCGTGGCGCAGCGACCGAAGCAGGAGAGGGCGATCCAGACCCGCAAGGAGATCCTCCGGGCCGCGGCGGTCGTCTTCGACACGTCGGGTTTCGCCGGTGCGAGCATCAACCGCATCCTCGCGGAGGCCGATCTCACGGCCGGTGCGCTGTACTTCCACTTCAAGTCGAAGGAAGACCTCGCGCGCGCCGTCATGAACGCGCAGCCGGAGTCCATAGTTCCGCAGCTCTCGTCCGAGGGTCTTCAGCGCCTGGTCGACATCACTCTCGTCTGGGCCCACCGGCTCCAGACGGACGTCCTTCTGCGGGCCGGTGTCCGGCTCACCGGCGAGCAGGGCGCGTTCGGCCTGCGCGACAGCACGCCGTACCAGGACTGGAGCCGGATCATGGCCGACTGCCTGCGGGTGGCGGTGGAGAAGGGGGAGCTCCTGTCGGGCATCGAGCCGGCGGAGCTGGCCGAGTTCGTGGTGGAGTCCTGTACAGGGATGCAGACCTACTCGGCCGTCGCGAGCGAGGGGCGCGCGGACCTGGTCGACCGCGTGGTGCGCATGTGGCGCCTCCTGCTGCCGGGGATCGCGGTCCCCACCGTCATCGCCCGCACCGAGCTCGACCCGGCCCGCGGCGTGAGCGCGCTCCAGAACGCGACCGCGTAGGCGACGCGACCGCGTAGGCGACGTCGCCGTGTGGGCGACGGGAATACCCGGGCCCGCGCGGTGTCCGTCACCCGGCGCGGTGTCCGTCACCCGGCCCGGGGAGGTCCGGATGACGGACGGCCGGGCCGTGATCGGCCGGGCGCGACCTCGGGGTACCGGCCTGGGACGCCGGTACCCCGAGGTGTGCTGTGACGTCCCGTCAGCAGCCGCTGGTGTGGATGTTGCAGGCGGTGATCAGCGCGGCGGCGTGCTCCTCGCCCCGGCTGTCCTCGGCGCGCAGGTCCTCGGGGAGGAGCTGCAGGGCGTCGATGTCGTGCTCCATCATGTCGGTCTCCTTCGATCGGTGGGGCCGGGTCCGTGGGGACCCGGTGCCGGAGGCCGGGTGGCCGCCGGACGACTCAGGGGGTGGCGCGGTCTCCCTCGGGGAGCCAGGCGCGGGGGCCGCCGTACCGCAGGCGCAGCAGCAGCGAGAGGCTTCCGGCGAGGCCGGTGGCGTACTCGGCGAGGACGGTGCGGCGGTTCTCGTCGGGCACCAGGAGGCGGCCGTCGCGCAGGACGGCCTGGGCGGCCAGGTGCTCGACGAGCAGTTCGGCGTCGGCGCGGTACCGCTCCTCGCCGGTCAGCCCGGCCATGTCCAGGAGGAGTTCGGCGTTGCCGGTCAGCCCGTGGCAGGTGGCGGGGGAGTCCGTCACCCGGCCCGCCAGGACCGCCTCGGCCGCGCCCTCGGCCAGGGAACGCAGGGTGGCGTCCCGGCCGTCCCCGTCCGCCCAGAGCCGGACCAGGAAGGTTCCCGCGCCGGACGAACCGCTGCACCAGTGCCGGGCGAGGTCCGGCGAGTCGGAGAGGTGCCGGGCGCGGTCGACGGGCCAGAGGGTCCCGGCCGGACCGCCGCGGGCGGCCGTCGCCAGGGTCCGGCCGGCCTCCGCGGCCACGGCGCGGAAACGCTCCTCGCCGGTGGCCCCGGCCGCCCGGAGCAGGAAGGTGCCGACCCCGGCCACGCCGTGCGCGAATCCGTAGTGCCAGGAGCCCGCCAGCGCCGTGCCGTAGTCCTCGGGCACCGGCCAGAAGACGCCCTCGGGGGTGCGCCGCGCCGCGTCGAGCAGCCCGTCCGCGATCCGGGCGGCCCGGTCGAGGAAGCGCTCGTCGCCGGTGGCGTCCCAGAAGTGGAGCTGGGCCAGGCCCGCACCGGCCGCCCCGTGCGTCACATCGGGGCTCGGCCACCGTACGGGCAGCTCCAGGGCCGTCTTCACGGCACGTTCGGCGAGGTCTGTGTCGTCCAGCGCCCGGGCGGCGTCGAGCAGCGCCCAGGCCGTGCCGGACCGGCCGAAGTGCAGGCCGGGCAGGTCGCCGGGGAGCGCGTCCTGCCGGTCCGCGGTCCAGTGCGCGGCAGTGCGCAGCCCCTCGCGCAGCGCCGCCGGGTCGGGCCCGGCGCCGTGCCGCAGCGCCCGGGCGAGGACCGCGACCCCGCCCGCCGAGCCGTGCTGGAGGGCGACCGGGTCGCAGGTCTCGCCGAAGCGGTCCGAGGGCCAGAGCCGTTCGGGGTCGTCGGGGCGCATGGTGGCCAGGAGGTGGGCAAGGCCGTCGCGCAGAAGGCGTTCGCGGACGTCCTCGGGCCGGTCCGTACGGTCCGGAGCGCCGGTGGGGGCGCTCTCCGGCGGGGCCGGGCGGAAGGCGCGGGCCCGCTCCAGCGTCCAGCGGCCGGCGGGGTCGTCCCGGGTCAGCCCGAGGACCAGCGGGGCGTACGCGCGCACCACCGGCCGGTCGCGGCCGAGGAGTTCCACGAGCCGGGCCATGCGCTCCTCACCGGGACGGGCCGCCGCCCGGGGCAGGTCCGGGGCGAACAGCGGATCGGCGCCGCTCAGCGCGTGCAGCACGGTCGCGCCCAGGGCGAACAGATCGACGGACGGCCCCAGCGCGGGCGCCACCTGCCCGGCGGTACGCAGCTCCGGGGCGGCGTAGCCCGGGGTCGAGCCGAGGATCCAGCGCTCGCCCTCCGGCGCCGCCATCTCCAGGTCGATCAGGAGCAGCCGCCCCTCGGGGGTGACCATGATGTTGTTGGGGTTGAAGTCGTGCAGGGTGACGCCCAGTCCGTGGGCGGCGGCGACCAGTCCGACGAGCTGCCCGACCAGCGACGCGGCCGTCCCCAGGTCCGGGCAGGCGACGCCGCCCGCGACGAGCCGTTGGGCGACGGTGCGGCGCAGGGTGGCCCCCGGCACCGACTCCACCGCCATCAGGACACTGCCCTGCTGCTCGAACACCTCGACGACGCGGGGCGCCAGGGGGAGCTCCGGGGCCGGGGCGGCAGCCGAGTCCGGGGCAGGGGTCTCGTCCTGCGTCCGGGCGGCTGCGGAGAAACGTTCCAGCAGTGCCGCTTCCCGGCGCAGCAGGTCCCGTACGTCGAGCCCCTCCACCCCCGCGCCCACATGGGCGCGGGCCTGCTTGACGACGACCTGCTCCCCGGTCCGGGTGTCCTCGGCCCGGAACACCCCGCCCTTGTTGGAGTGCTGGATCGCGCCCCGTACGAGGTAACGCCCGTTCAGCAGCACGGGCTTCGCCGTGGCGGTGGTACGGACCGGGGCGGCCGGACGGTCGGGGAACGGGTCGCCCGCCCAGGCCGGCGGACTGTACCAGGCGTTGCGCTCGTCGGCCACCGGCCGCCCCTCGGGGTCGGTGAGGAGCGGGACGTACGTGCCGTCGGGGGCGAGTCGGCGGGGGGCGGAGAACACCCCGTACCGGTAGAAGACCTGGCTGTCGGGGCGGTAGCGCCGGTCGGAGAGGACGGCGGGGCCGGGCAGGCCGACGGTGGCCCGGTGCAACTCCTCGGCCAGCAGCCGGAACTGCTCGTCGTCCGCCGGGTAGACGGTGATGAACTTGCCGGACCCGCCGCGCGCGAAGCGCCCCGAGACCAGCTCGGTGACCCGGGCCGGGCTCCCCGCGAACTTGAACCGGCACCGGTGGGCGACCAGCACCTCGGCGGCCCTGGCCAGCATCAGCGGCGCGGCGAGCGGGGTGGCCGAGACGTGCAGCTTCCAGCCCTGCTCGCGCGGGGCCGGGCCCTCGGGGATCGCGTGGCACCAGAACGCCGCCTGGTCGAGGCGCCATTCGTGCTCCGCCCCCGGCGCGTGCCGGGCGATGGCGGCGCGTACCAGACCGGGGAGGAGCGCGAGGTCCTCCGGGCGTTCGGGACGGGCACCTTCCTGGTGGGGACCTTCCTGGTGGGAACCTTCCCCGTCCGGCGGTCCGGCGGTCTCGGGCGGTGCTGACACGCGGATCGACCTCGCAAGTCGTGGACGGACGGACGAAAGGGCGCGGGGTCTACTGCCGTGGCGGGGCGTAGTCGTCGCCCCAGCTGGTGTCGGCGAGGGACGCCGCGACCGTGCCGGCCGGGTCCGCGCCGTGCCCGTGGTCCGCGGGACCGGCCACCACGGCGGCGACGCCGGCGGCGAGCACCGCCGTGAGGACGAGAAGGCTGCGGACGGCTGAGGTCATGGGTGCGGCTCCTGGATCGGGAGTGTGGTGGCGGCGAGCACCGCGTGGGACGGGGTCCGCCGCCGGTCGTCGCAGCTGAAGGGGGTTTCGGCCGGACGTCAGAAGTTCATCCTCCGACGCCCTCCCGGTCCAGCGATCCCGGCTGGCAATACCCTGCATGGCACGGAAGTAGCAGGGCCGCATTGCGGGGAAGAACATGACTCAAGGGACAAATTTCGGCGAACTGCCGCGCCTCGACCCGGCGACCGTCGCGGTCTTCGAGCACGCGCTGTCGCTGGGCGGTGTCGAGCGGCGGCGCCCCGATGTGCCGCCGGGGCTCGGTCTGGCCCCGGAGGAGGTCGAGCGGGCCTGCCGTTCCCTGCTGGCCCTGCGCCTGCTCAGACCGGCCCCGGGCAACCCCGACCAGCTCATCCCGGTCAGCCCGGACACCGCGGCCGCCGAGGTGGTCGGCCCCCGGGAGGCGGAGCTGGCGCGGGCGGCCGCGCACGTCCAGGCGGTACGCGACGAACTGCGGTCCCTGATGCCGCAGTACCGGGCCGCCCGGCGGGCCCGGCGCGGCGAGGAGGGCGTCACCGTACTGCCCGATCTGGCGGCCGCCTCGGCGATGCTCACGGAAGAGTCGGCACGTTGCTGGGACGAGGTGTTCACCATCCAGCCCGGCGGCGGCCGCTCGCCGCGCCACCTCGGGAGCGCCCTCGACCGGGACCTGGCGATGCTCGACCGGGGCGTGCGGATGCGCACCCTCTACCAGCACTCGGCCCGCACCAGCCTGGCCACCCAGGGGTACGTGGAACGGCTCACCGCCGCCGGTGCCGAGTACCGCACGGCCGCCGAACTGCCGGACCGAGCCGTGGTGTTCGACCGGGCCGTGGCCTTTCTGCCGATGCGGTCGAACGGGGGCTCGGGCGAGGGCGCGGTGCTGGTGCGGGACCCCGACGTGGTGGCCTACCTCTGCCGCTCCTTCGAGCAGCACTGGTCCGGGGCGACGCCCTTCCGGGGCACCAGCGGGGCCGCGTACAAGGAGGTCGGCGACAGCCTGCGGCGCGCCCTGGTGGGGCTGCTGGCCGAAGGTGCCAAGGACGAGGTGATCGCCCGGCGGATGGGCATGTCACTGCGCACCTGCCGACGGCACATCGCGGAGTTGCTGGAGGAGCTGGGGGCCACGAGCCGCTTCCAGGGCGGCGCCCTCGCCGAACGCGCGGGACTCACGGCGCCTGCCGCGCCGGAGGCGGCGGGCGGGGCCGACGTGTCCTGACCGTCGTCCAGACACCCCTAACGCCGGAACGCGGGGGCGTTAGCCGGTGCTCCGTGAAGCGTTGGCGGCCGCTGCGACAATCCCGTCCACCATGCGGCCCGTCGGGCCGCGCGACCGCCGGAGGCCGGCGGCGTTGGACACGGACCGCGAGGGGGACGCGCAGGTCGGTCAGGGAGACAGAACGGACCGATCGTCGCCGCCGGGCCGCGTTCGCGGGACCACCGCCCCCTTCAGGGAGGCGAGTTGGTACCTGGCCCGGTTCACCCCCTCCTGGAACCCCTGCCGAGTGGCTTCCGCGAGCGCCTCGCGCACGCACCGCTCCGCCGCCTCCCGCTCGCCGAGCGCGAGCAGCGCCTCGCCCCGGCTCAGCCGCAGGGTGGCCCGGCGCATCACGCCCAGCCCGGTCGTCACCCCCTGGTCGTCGAGCGCCAGCGCGTACGCCGTGCAGCTCTCCGCCGCCGCGACGTCCCCCCGGGTCAGGAGCTGGTTCGTGCGGTGCTGGAGCGCCAGGAGTTCGGTGAGTACGTCGTCGGCCTCGCGGGCGAGGCGGACCGCCCGGGTGACATGGCGCAGGGAGGTGTCGGTGATCCCGTCCGTGTCCAGGGCGACCGCCAGGTTGATCAGGGCGATGGCCTCGCTCGACGGATCGTGCGCGCGGGCCGCGAGGGCCGGTGCCGTCTCCAGGTGGGTCAGCGCCTCGGAGAGCCGCCCCGCCCGGGTCAGCACCCACCCCAGCAGCGCCCGCACCCGGGACTCCGCGTCCGGGTCGCCGACCCGGCTGCTCGCCGCCAGGGCCTGTTCGAGCAGCGGCACCCAGTCGTCCCGGACGCTCCACACCACGTACGGCCACTGGAGCACGGCCAGCCGCCAGGCCCGGTCGTCGTGGCCCGCCGCCCGTGCGGCGGCGACCGCGGCGGCCAGGTTGTCGCACTCCGTCGCGTACCAGCGCAGGGCGGCGTCCCGGTCCGCGAACCTCCGTACCGGGAGGTCCGGCGCGGCCGTCGCGGGCAGGGCGCAGCACGGCTTGTCGCCCGGCTCGGCGGCGAGGGAGGCGGCGAGCGCGGTGGCCGCGTAGCCGTCCAGCAGCCGCAGCAGCGCCCCGTCGTCGGTGGGTAGGCCGCGCGCGTACAGCCGGATCAGATCGGGCGGGGCGTAGCGGCCGGGGGCGTGCTCGGTCACCAGATGGGCCCCCGCGAGCCGGTCCAGCGCCTCGGCGGCCACGGCGGGCGGCCGATTGAGCAGCGCGGCGGCGGCGTACCGGTCCAGATCGGGGCCGGGCACCACCCCGAGCAGGGCGAAGAGCCGCACCGCCTCGGGCGCCAGCCCCCGCACCGTGCTCTGGAGCGCCGCCGCGACCCCCGACTCCTCCGCGTCGTCCAGCGAGAGCAGGGCCAACCGCCGCTGTTCGTCCGCGAGTTCAGCGGCCAGATCGGCGAGCCGCCAGTGCGGTCTGGCCGCGAGCTGGGCCGCCGCGATGCGCAGCGCGAGCGGCAGCCCGTCGCAGAGCCGGACGATTCGGTCCGCCGCCCCGGGCTCGGCCGCCACCCGGTCCTCGCCGACCGCCGCCGCGAGCAGTTCGGCGGCGGGCGCCGGGGCGAGGGCGTCGACCCGCACCGGCCGGGCCAGCTCCTCGACGGCCAGCCCGCCGAGCCGGAGGCGCGAGGTGACCAGGACGGCCGAGCCGGTCCCGGCGGGCAGCAGTGGGCGGACCTGGTCGGAGCCGCGCGCGTCGTCCAGTACGACCAGGAGCGCGCGCCGCCCGGTCAGCTCCCGGTACAGGGCGGCGGCACCGGCGGCGGACTCGGGCAGTTCACGCGCCGGCACCCCCAGTGCGAGCAGGAACTCCCGTACGACCTCGGCCGGTTCCGCCGGAACGCCGCCGAAGCCGAGGAGATCGGCGAAGAGGGTGCCGCCCGGGTAGCGGGACTGCGCGTGGTGCGCCCAGTGGAGCGCGAGCGCGGTCTTGCCGACCCCGGGGGCGCCCGTGACCAGTGCGGGGGCCCCGGACGCGGTGGCCCGGTCCAGCTCGACCAGCTCCGCGTCCCGGCCGAGGAACCCCCGTACCCCGCGCGGCAGCAGCCGGGGCACCGCGCCGCCCTCACCGGCCACCGCCACCGCACCCGCCGCTCCGGAACGCCGCCGCCCTTCGACCGCCTTCCCCGACGCGCGCAGGACCACTTCGTACGCCCGGCGCAGCCCCGTCCCCGGGTCGACGCCCAGCTCGTCGGCGAGTAGACGGCGGGTGCGGTGGTAGTGGTCGAGCGCGTCCGAGGGGCGCCCCGCCCGGTGCAGCGCCCCGACCAGCGCCTCGGCCAGCGATTCGCGCAGCGGGTGCGCCTCCGTCTCCGCCTGGAGCACCGCCACCGCGCCCGCCGCGTCCCCGAGCCGGCCGTAGCCGGCCGCCAGGGTCTCCACGGCCGCCAGCCGGTCCTCCTCCAGGGCCTGCGCGGCGGCCCGCAGCGTGCCGCTCGGGGCGGTGCCGTCGAGCGCCGGACCGTGCCACAGGGCCAGCGCCTCGGTGAGGTCGGCCACCGTGTCGGCGGGCCGCAGCCGGGACCTGCCGCGCCGTACCAGCCGTTCGAAGCGGTACGTGTCGAGCAGCGCCTCCGGCACCTCGAACACGTACGACGTGCCCCGGGTCAGCAGGCGCACCCCGTGCTCCGCGGCCCCGGCCGCGTCCAACAGGGCCCGCAGCCGCGAGACATGGCCCTGGACGACCGTACGGGCGTGGACGGGCGGCGCCGTGTCCCAGAGGGCGCCGATCAACCGGTCCACGGACACCGGGGAGTTGGCCTTGAGGAGCAGTACGGCGAGCACGCCGCGCCGTTTGGCGGGCCCCGGCTGGAGCTCTCCCGCCCCGCTGATGACGCCCACCCTGCCGAGCAACCGGAATTCCATCGCCGCCTCCCCAACGGTCCGGAAGCCGCGCCCTGAAGGCCAGCCGCCGGCCCGATGATCTTACGAACCCTGCCGTATTGCGGTGGAATCGTGTCACCTACGCTGGGCGCGTTCGCACGAGTGAGCAGGCCCGAAGGAGGCGCCCCGTGCCCGTCGACATGCCCGAGTCCCGGATCGACACCAGCAAGCCGCACCCCGCCCGCGTCTACGACTGGCTGCTGGGCGGCAAGGACAACTACCCCGTCGACCAGGAGGTGGCCGAGAAGCTGCCCGAGGAGGCGCGCGGCAACGCGGCGCGCAACCGCGCCTTCATGCACCGGGCCTCCGCCTGGCTGGCCCGCAACGGCGTCGACCAGTTCCTCGACATCGGCACCGGCATCCCCACCGAACCCAATCTCCACCAGGTCGTCCAGGGGATCACGCCCACCGCCCGGATCGTCTACGCGGACAACGACCCGATCGTGCTGCGCCACGCGGAGGCACTGCTGATCAGCACGCCGGAGGGCATCACCGACTACATCCACGCCGATGTACGCCGGCCGGAGACGATCCTCGAACACGCCCGCGCGCTGCTCGACTTCGACCGGCCCATCGCCCTCTCGCTCATCGCGCTGATGCACTTCCTGCCGGACGACCAGGACCCCTACGGCCTCACCCGCACCCTCGTCGACGCCCTGGCCCCGGGCAGTTACCTGGTGCTCTCGCACGGCACGGCCGACCAGCACCCGGAGCTGAAGGCGGCCACCGAGGAGGCGTACCGGAAGGGGGAGATCTCGCTCCGGATGCGGACCCGGAGCGAGGTCGAGCCGTTCTTCGAGGGGCTGGATCTGGTCGAGCCCGGTCTGGTCTTCGCCACGGAGTGGTACCGCGAGGAGCCCGCGCCGGTCCAGGAGCGCAGCGGCTTCTACGTGGGCGTGGGCCGTGTCCGCTGACCGACCCGACCCCGCCCGCGCCGGTGCGTGCCTTCTGGCGTTACGCGTCCGAGGTCCGAGATCGGTATCGTCGGGTGGATGCTCACTGTCACCACCGTCAATGTGAACGGGCTCCGCGCCGCCGCCAAGAAGGGCTTCGTCGAGTGGCTGGCCCGGACCGAGGCCGATGTGATCTGCCTCCAGGAGGTGCGGGCCGAGCCGCACCAGCTGCCCGAGGAGGTACGGGACCCGGAGGGCTGGCACACCGTCCACGCACCGGCCGCCGCCAAAGGCCGGGCCGGGGTCTCCCTCTACACGCGGCGCGCGCCGGAGCGGGTGCAGATCGGGTTCGGCGGCTTCGGGATCGCCGGGTGTGACGAGTTCGACACCAGCGGGCGCTACGTCGAGATCGACCTCCCGGGCGTCACGGTCGCCAGCCTGTATCTGCCGTCCGGCGAGGTGGGCACGGAGAAGCAGGAGGAGAAGGAGCGGTTCATGGCCGCGTTCCTCCCGTACCTGGTGGGCCTGAAGGAGCGGGCGGCGGCCGGTGGCCGCGAGGTGCTGGTCTGCGGTGACTGGAACATCGCCCACCAGGAGGCCGACCTGAAGAACTGGCGCGGCAACAAGAAGAACTCCGGCTTCCTCCCCGAGGAGCGCGCCTGGCTGACCCGCGTCTTCGACGAGGCCGCCTACGTCGACGTCGTACGCGCCCTCCACCCCGACCAGGAGGGCCCGTACTCCTGGTGGTCCTACCGGGGCCGGGCCTTCGACAACGACACCGGCTGGCGCATCGACTACCAGGTGGCGACACCGGGCCTGGCCGAGCGGTGCGTCAAGGCGTACGTCGAGCGCGCCGCGACCCACGCCGAGCGCTGGAGCGACCACGCGCCGGTGACGGCGGTCTACGAGCACTGACCGGACGCCCCCGGCCCGGGCTCCCCGGGCCGACCCTCAGGGTGCCGCGCGGCACCGGCGAGCTTCGTGACCGCGTCCACCGCGGCGTGCCACGGGTAGTCCCCCGGGGATCCCTGCTTCGGCGGGTGCGACACGTACCCGTCCGGACCATCGAGATAGAGCACCCCCTGGGCCCGTAGGTCCGCGATGCTGCGGGCCACGGCGGGTTGCGCGGCCTGGGCACGGTTGAAGTACGGCATGGCCACCACCGGCACCCCGAGGTGGACGCCTTCGGACACCAGGCCCAGCGCGAGGGTGTCGGCCACCCCGTTGCCCCACTTGTTCAGGCTCGTGCAGGAGAGCGGCGCCACGAGCATGGCGTCCGCCTTCGGCAGCGCGTCGCGTTCTCCGGGCAGCTTGTACTGCGAGCGGACCCGGTGCCCGGTCAGCCCCTCCAGCTCCGCGAGGCGCGGTTCCCACCACCGGGCGGCGGACGGGGTCAGGACGAGACAGGTGTCCCACCCCCGCGCCTGTGCCTGCCTGACGCCCTCGTCGACGTACTGGGTGGGGCCGGCCGCGCAGGCGATGAGGTACAGGATCATGCGGGGAGTCCACATCGCGCGGTCAGGTGGCGCAAGTCTCCGCCCGGGGCCGGGGTCGCTCCGACCACGTCGGCGACGAGGCCGACCGTGGGCTGTCGGCCGACGACCTCTTCCGAGGCCGGCCGTACTGTTGCGATCAGTGATTCGAGGCGTTGGGCGCCGCCTTAGGATGCGGTCATGATTCGCGCAGTGGTGTTCGACGTTGGCGAGTGCCTGGTGGACGAGACCCGCGAGTACGGCACCTGGGCCGACTGGCTCGGTGTGCCGAGGCATACATTCGCCGCCGTGTTCGGCGCCGTGATCGCTCAGGGCCGGGACTACCGTGAGACGTTCCAGGAGCTCCGGCCCGGGTTCGACCTCTACGAACAGCGGGAAGCCCGCGCCGCCGTCGGACAGCCCGAGACCTTCGGCGAAAGTGACCTGTACCCGGACGTGCGCCCGGCGCTCGCCGAGCTTCGGGCCGACGGGTTGTGGCTCGGCATCGCGGGCAACCAGACCGTTCGCGCCGGCCGTATCCTGCGAAGCCTCTTCACGGACTCGGTCGATCTGATCGGCACCTCGGACGACTGGGGCGCCAGCAAGCCGGATCGGGCGTTCTTCGACCGGGTGGCCGAGGCTGTCCCGCACACCCCGGGCGAGATCCTTTACGTCGGCGACCGCGTCGACAACGACCTGCGTCCCGCCGTCGCGGCCGGGATGCAGACCGCGCTGATCAGGCGTGGACCGTGGGGCACCATCCAGTGGAACACCGCGGAGGCCCGGGACCTGCCCACGTTCCGCGTGACGTCGCTGGCCGACCTCCCCACGGAGATCGCCAAGTTCAACGCGCGAGAGCGCTGACCGTCGTCGACCATCCGTACAGCCGCTCGTCCAGGTCCCGCACGCACTGGTCGTGCTGGTGCGGGGCCAAGGTCCGGCGTACGTCCCTGACCCGGTCCATGCCCGTCGCGTACCAGGTGACCTCAAGTTGGTCGAGGGCTCGGCACGCATACGCGCACGCTTCCTCCAGGTTCCCCGCAGCAGCTTCCACCGCAGCGAGATCGCCGTAGACCACGCTGCGCTGCTTGTCCTCCGTGGCTGTCAGATCGTCGAGGACCCCGAGGAGGGTGGTGCGCGCCTGCGGTAGGTGCCCTGCCTTCAGTTGGGTGTTCCCCTTGAAAGCTGCCAGCCTGACCCGGCTGAACCAGTCGAGCCACTCCGGAACCCCGTGTTCGACGCCCGTCGCCAGGACGTCCTCGGCGTGCCCGATCAGATGGAGGGCGGTGCGGACGTTGCCGCACCGGGTCTCGCACTCGGCCTCGACGGCGTCGAGCCACGCGAGGTGGAGGGCAGAGGCGGGTCCGCGACGTGCGTATGTACGGGCCGCCACCATGCGCTCCACAGCGGCGTCCCGGTCGCCCGCCCAGCCGGGCACGAAGGCAGAGTGGGCGAGGATCGCGCTGCCGAGGAGCGGGTCGTCTGCCTGCCCGGCGGCTTGGAGCGCGAGGAGCAGGCTCTTCCCAGCCCGGTCTGCGTCGCGGAGGTCGAAGAACTCGATGCGCCCGGCAAGCAGGTAGGTCTCGGCGAGAGCCGCAGCGACGGTTCGGCGGGTCTGCCCGGCGGTCTCGGTCAGCAGCGTGCAGCCGAGGGCGGCATGTGCGACGGCCGCCGGGTGCAGAGTGGCCGGAGCGACGGACCAGTAAAGGCGTCGATGCGACCGCGTAACCGCTTCGAAGTCCCCGGCGACGGAGGCGGGTTGCAACGCCGCAGCCGACTGCATCGGCACTGCGGCCAGTCCCACGGCGGCCGCGGATGCCCCGATCAGCGACCGCCGCACAGGGTCGGCCCGGTCGCGACCGGCCGGAGGGGTGAATCCGAGTGACTCCATGTCCTGCCCGAGCAATTCGGTCAGAGCCTGCTGGAGATCAGGGTGCGGCCACGGGGGGTTCTCGGACTCCCAGCGCCGCACCTGCCGAACACCCACGCCGAGCGCAGTGGCCAACTCCTGCTGGGACCGGTAGCCCGCAGCATGACGGGCTGACCGAAGACGGATATTGCTGGCTGACTGCGGCATGCGGGCCTCCCGAGAAGGGTCTTCCGTCAGTGTGGCGGGAAGGTCCTCCGTGGCGCTACTCATCACCCGTACGACGACATAAAAGCCCTCTTCTATGTCGTGAAAAGACCTCTGTGAGTCCTCGAAGTGCCGCAGTAAGCGGGCCAGTCTTGACGTACTGCCCAGCACGGTGCCTAGAGGAGCCGCCACCATGCCACCCCGCACCCCCAGTACCAGCAACTGGGGCACGACCTGCTTCCCCACCTCTGTGGTGGCGTGATGGCGGGCATGACGATCAAGGTGTACGAGGTCGACCGGAGCGGTTTCACGAAGCGGGTGGTGAGGCCCAAAACCGAGGTCATTCCGGCCGACACCGTCCCGGTCAGTCAGGCGTATCCACCCTGCCGGTGCGATCGGTGCACCGGCACGACCGGCTGGTGCGACTGGCACAAGGGGCCGTCCGGCACCGCCGTCCCGGTCGACGCAGCCGGGGATGGGCCGGACGCGGACGCTCCGCGGTACGCGTGTGCGCCGTGCCGTCAGCAGCGCGGTCTTCGACCGGTGGTCGGGCGGTGACCGGGTCGGCCCGCACCGGCCTTCCGTCGCACGGTGGCCCGTGCCCAGCCCCTCCCGCGGTAGAGAAGGAACGACCCGTGCGCAACATCCAGGACATGCAGGACGAACCGGTCGCCGAGGACGCGCGGGGCTTCCGCGTCTGGGAAGGCGACATCCTCGACAACCTGATCTGGCTCCAGCAGACCCGCTCCCGCCGCCTGTCCGACCGCCTGTCCGAACCTGCCGAAACCGCCGGAGAAGCCGAAACGCTCTGATCCGCCGCTCCCCGCCGCCTCGGACGGTGGGGCGGTCGAACGGGGATTCGTGCGAACGGGAGGGCGTGCCGGGCCGTTCGGGGCGGGCAGTATTCCGGCGTGCGATCGCGGAAGACCTCGGCCCGGGCCGTGTGCCGCCGACCGTCAGGCGGGCTCCCCGGAGCCCTCGGCGGCACCGCCCGTGGGTGGTTCGGCCGGCTTCTGTGGCGGCTCCGTGCGCAGGCGGCGGTCGAGGGCCATGGACAGTTCGGCGTCCACCACCGCGCGGGCCAGCGGGCGGAGTTGGGGTGGTTCGGGGTCGTCGGTGTGCTCCCGCAGGACGTGCACGAAGAGTTCCGCGAGCGCGTCCGCGTGTGCGCGGACCCGGCTCCCGGCCGCCAGCACCGTGGCCAGCGGGACGCCCTCCCGTACCAGCTCGGACGACACGTCCAGCAGGCGGCGGCTGATGTGGACGATCTCCTCGCCGTCGATGGCGAGGTAGCCCAGGTCGAGCGCGGTGGCCAGGTTCTCGGTGGTGGTCTCGCCCTCGAAGTAGTCCGCGAGCTGCTCGGGTGTGAGGTGGACCGGGGTCTCCTCGGTGGGCTCGCCCAGCCCCAGCACCTCGGCGACGTCCCGGCCGCTCTCGAACGTACGGGCCAGATCGGCGATCCCGGTGAGGGTGTGGCCGCGCTCCAGGAGGCCCGTGATCGTGCGGAGCCGGGCCAGGTGCCGGTCGTCGTACCAGGCGATGCGCCCCTCGCGGCGGGGCGGCGAGATCAGCCCGCGCTCCCGGTAGAAGCGCACGGTCCGCACGGGGATCCCGGCCTTCTCGGCCAGCTCCGCCATGCGGTACTCACGCTGCTCGTCGCGCCTCTCGCGTCCTTCGGCCACACCCGCACCCTATGTTGTACCGCCGGTAACTTTCCCCCGTCGTACCCCTACCCATCGGTACGGAGCTGCTCTACGCTCCCGATATTGCCAGTGATTGCTGGCAGAGTCGTGTGACGTACCGCAGGAGGCGGCAGCATGGCCCAGCACGAGCACGTACGGGTGGCGGTGATCGGATCCGGATTCGGGGGCCTGGGGGCCGCGGTCCGGCTGCGCCGCGAAGGCATCACGGACTTCGTCGTCCTGGAACGCGCCGACTCGGTCGGCGGCACCTGGCGCGACAACAGCTATCCGGGCTGCGCCTGCGACGTCCCGTCCCACCTCTACTCGTTCTCCTTCGCGCCCAACCCCGACTGGCCGCGCACCTTCTCCGGGCAGCGGCACATCCGCGCGTACCTGGAGCACGTCGCGGACACCTTCGGGCTGCGCCCGCACATCCGGCTCGGCCACGAGGTCACCGTCATGCGCTGGGACGGTACGGAGCTGCGCTGGGTCATCGAGACGGCCAACGGGACCACCCTCACCGCCGACCTCGTGGTCTCCGCCTGCGGACCGCTCTCCGACCCGAAGATGCCGGACATACCCGGCCTCGCCGACTTCCCCGGCAAGGTCTTCCACTCGGCCCGCTGGGACCATGACACCGACCTGACCGGCAAGCGCGTCGCCGTCGTCGGCACCGGCGCCTCCGCCATCCAGATCGTCCCGGCGATCCAGCCGAAGGTCGGCCGCCTCACCCTCTTCCAGCGCACCCCGCCCTGGGTCATGCCGCGGATGGACCGGAAGATCAGCGGCGTCGAGCGCTGGCTGCACCGCACCCTGCCCGTCACCGGCACCGCCCGCCGCGGACTGCTCTGGGGCATCCGGGAGTTGCAGGTCGGCGCCTTCACCAAGCACCCGAACGAGCTGGGCCTGGTCGAGAAGATAGCCAAGGGCAACATGGCGCGGGCGATCAAGGACCCGGCGCTGCGGGCCAAGCTCACCCCCTCGTACCGCATCGGCTGCAAGCGCATCCTGCTCTCCAACACGTACTATCCGGCGCTCGCGCAGCCCAACACGGACGTGGTGGCCGCCGGCCTGACCGAGGTGCGCGGCTCCACCCTCGTCGCCTCCGACGGTACGGAGACCGAGGCCGACGTCATCATCTTCGGCACCGGCTTCCACGTCACGGACATGCCGATCGCCGAGCGCGTGGTGGGCGCCGAGGGCATCACCCTCGCCGAGCACTGGAAGGACGGGGTGCAGTCGCTGCGCGGCGCCACCGTCTCCGGCTTCCCCAACTGGCTCTCGATCATCGGCCCGAACACCGGCCTCGGGAACTCCTCGATGATCCTGATGATCGAGTCCCAGCTGAACTATCTCGCCGACTACGTACGCCAGTTGGACGTGCTCGGCGGCCGGGTCGCCCTCGACGCCCGCCCCTCTGCGCTCGGCGCCTGGAACCGCCGCGTGCAGGACCGGATGCGGCGCACCGTCTGGAACACCGGCGGCTGCGACAGCTGGTACCTGGACGCCAACGGCCGCAACACCACCGTCTGGCCCGGCACCACCGCCGACTTCCGCCGCGCCACCCGCACGGTCGACCTCGCGGAGTACCAGGTCGTACGCCCCCCGAAGCAGGAGCCCGCCGCCGGCGCGGAGGGGACCCCGCGCACCGAGGAGGTCGTGGGATGAGCCGCCTGCTGCGACGCGTCGACGCCCCGCCCGTACCGGAGCGCGAGCTGACCGTGCGCTCGGCCGACGGCGCCCGCATCCACGTCGAGGTGCACGGACCGCAGGACGCCCCCACCGTGGTCCTCGCGCACGGCTGGACGTGCAGCACCCGCTTCTGGGACGCGCAGATCAGGGCCCTCTCGCCGGACCACCGGGTCGTCGCCTACGACCAGCGCGGCCACGGCGGCTCCCCGGCCGCCGCCCCCGGCGGGTACAGCACCGACGCCCTCGCCGACGACCTCGAAGCCGTGCTCGCCGCCACCCTCGGACCGGGGCGCAAGGCGGTGATCGCCGGGCACTCCATGGGCGGTATGACGGTCATGGCCGCCGCCCGCCGGGACGGGCTGCGCGAACACGCCGCCGCCGTACTCCTGTGCAGCACCGGCAGCTCACGGCTGCCCGACGCGTCGACCGTGCTCCCGCTCCCGGCCGGCAAGGCCCGGACCGCCGGCACCCGGGCGATCCTCGCGGCCGCCGCCCCGCTCGGCCCGGTCACTCCGATTACCCGCCGGGTGCTCAAGTACGCCACGATGGGAGCGGGGGCGCCCCCGGAGCGCGTCGCCCTCTGCGCCCGGATCGTGCACGCCTGCCCGAGGGCGGCCAGGTCAGCCTGGGGCAAGGTCCTCGCCGACCTCGATCTCGACGCGGGCGTACGGGAGCTGAGGGTGCCCACGGCCGTGGTCGCGGGCACCGCGGACCGGCTGACGCCCATCGGGCACGCCCGCGCCATCGCGGCGGCGCTCCCCGACGGCCTGGGCCTCACCGAACTGACGGGCCTGGGCCACATGACCCCCGTGGAGGCGCCGGAAGCGGTCACCGAGAAGATCCGGGAACTGGCCGCCGCGTACCTCCCGGCAGGCATCCCCGGCACGGACACGGGCAAGAACACGAGCGGCACGAGCGGCACGGGCGCTACGAAGAGCGCGGACGGTACGGACGGCACGGACGGCACGGCCGAGAAGGAGGAGGTCGCATGAGCGGCAGGCGGAGTCTCGAAGGACAGGTCGTCGTCGTCACCGGCGCGGCACGGGGCGTGGGGGAGCTGCTGGCCCGCAAGCTCTCGGCGCGCGGCGCCAAGGTCGCCCTGGTCGGCCTGGAGCCGGACGAGCTGAAGAAGGTCTCCGAGCGGCTCCACACGGAGAGCGACCACTGGTTCGCGGACGTCACGGACCACGAGGCGATGGCGCGCGTCGCCCAGGAGGTCAAGGAGCGGTTCGGGAAGATCGACGTCGTCGTCGCCAACGCCGGGGTCGCGGCGGGCGGACCGTTCGTCGACTCGGACCCGGACGCCTGGCGGCGGGTCATCGAGGTCAACCTGATCGGTGGCGCGGTGACCGGGCGGGCCTTCCTGCCGGTGCTCATGGAGAGCCGGGGCTACTTCCTCCAGATCGCCTCGCTGGCCGCGATGACCCCGGCCCCGATGATGACGGCGTACTGCGCGTCGAAGTCGGGCGTGGAGGCGTTCGCGCACTGTCTGCGCGCCGAGGTCGGCTACCGGGGTGTGAAGGTGGGGGTCGGCTACCTGTCCTGGACCGACACGGACATGGTGCGCGGCGCCGACCAGGACGACGTGATGCGGGAGTTGCGCCAGCGGCTGCCCTTCCCGGCGAACCGCACGTACCCGCTGGGGCCCGCCGTCGACCGGATCGTTGCGGGCATCGAGCGCCGCGCCCCGCACGTGTACGCGCAGTGGTGGCTGCGCGGGATGCAGTCGGTACGCGGCTACCTGCCCACGCTGATAGGGGTCGTCGGCCAGCGGGAAGTACGGAAGTTCGCCCCGCGGCTGAACAGCATCGGCAAGGGGCTGGTGGGCGCCGGAGGCGCCGCCGACCAGGACGCGCGGGCGGCGGACACGCAGCGTAAGTGATCGACATGCGGTGCCCGGCGGGGGCTGCGACGCTGAACGCGGTCCTCATGGACCGTCCCCCACGCACCACGAGGAGTGACCCCGCATGGGTATCGCAGACCAGTTCAAGGACAAGGCGCAGCAGCTCGCCGATGAGGCGAAGAAGCGGGCCGGGCAGAGCGGTCAGGGCAACGACAAGGGCCAGGACCGGACGAGCGACGAGGCCCAGGAGCGGATGAAGAACCCGTCCGACCAGGCTTCGGACACCGTGCGGCGGGGCCGCGACCGGGCGACCGACGCGATGGACGACCTCCGCGACCGCCGCGACGACCGCTGAGGCAGGTCCGGCGGGTCTGTCGGGTCTGTCGGTGAGGGGCGCTCCCGGGGTGACCGGACACTGTCGGTGTCCGGGGTGACCGGGCGCGCCCCTTCCGCATGTCCCGGCCGGCCCCGCCGTCCCACCGCCCCCTCACCGCACCCCTCGTCCCCGCAGGTCGGAGGGTGGGACGTCCCGTGATCGCGTCAGTCTCCCGGCGATCATGGCGGCCCGCCCGCCCCGCCCCGCAATCTTGTTCCCGAGCCGGCCGGGGGGCCGGTTCCGTATCAAGGGGAGGGAACAAGACATGCGCAGGATGACGCGGATGTTCGTCACCATGACCACGGCGGTCGCGATCGCCGGGGGCGGCGTGGCCGCAGCGGGGACCAGCTACGCGGCGACCGGGCACCAGGCGCAGGCGACGGTGAGCACCACGACCGTCTCCACGCTCGCGGTGAACAACATGGGCCTCAACAGCTCGGCGGCCTCTGCGGTCCAGATGTGGCTGCGGAACTTCTGGGGCTACACGGGCGCCATCGACGGCCAGCTCGGCAACGGAAGCTGGCAGGCGATGCAGCGCTTCCTCAAGGCGAACTACGGCTACTCGGACGCGATCGACGGCGACCCGGGCCCCAACACCATCCGGGCGATGCAGAACTGGCTGAAGAGCTACTGGGGGTACACGGGCGCCATCGACGGGATCGCCGGTTCCGGCACCCAGGCCGCGTTCGCCCGGTTCGCCATCTACCTCATGTCCGCCTGAGTAGCTGAGCGGGTCACCGCTCCCGGCGTTCGGGAGCGGTGACCGGCGGAAGGCACATCGGCACGTTGATACGTCCGTCCGCCGGTGCGTCGGGGCTTCGGGCCCGGCGTACCGGCGGGGGTCCGCTCAGCCGGTGAAGCACTCGGGGCGGCCGCCCGGCACGGTGAGGCAGATCCGGGTGTCGGCCCCGCTGTCCCCGGCGGCCATCGGGGTCGACAGGTACTGCCCGGCGTCGCGCGTGCCCACGGCGGTGACCTGCTGGGAGCGGCCGGCCGACAACGACAGCTCGACCTTGTCGCCCGGCCGCAGCCCGGTGGTACGTACCCACACGGCACGGCAGAGGGCGGCGTGACGGAGCTCCAGACGGCGGCCGCCGGCGGCGGTGTGGCTGGCCAGGGTGGTGACCATCCCGGCCCCGCCGCAGCCCATCGCGACCGGGTTCCTGCCCTCGCAACTCCCGCCCCGGCAGCCCGGGTTGCGGACGGCCTGTTCCGTCGCGGCCACCGTGCGCCCGGACCGGTCCGGCTCGTCGGAGGACCCACCGGCGAGGGCCCCCGCCGCCGCGCCCATCGCCACGACTCCGACGACCGCCACCGCGACCGCCCACCACAGCACACCCGACCGGGCGGCAGGCGCCTCCTCCGGCCGGTCCCCCGGTTCCTGGGGCCGGTCCTCCGGTCTGATCCGGACTCCGTCCCCCGCCTCCTCTCTCTGCTCCTCTTTCTCCTCGGGTTTCTCCTCCGGCCGGTCCTCCGGCTTCTCCGGCCGGTCCTCCGGGCTGCTCGCTGGCGCTGGCGCGTTCCTCGGCGCGGCGACCGGACGGGCCCGGCCGCTCCACTCCGCGTCGGCCAGCTCCCAGAGCGCCAGCATCCTGCCGGGCGGTGTCCGGGTGAGTGCGCACAGCGCCTCGACCGCCTGCCGGGGCGCGGGCTTCTTCCCGTTGAGGTACCGCTCCCAGGACGATTTGCTGTACGGGGTACGGGCCGCCAGCGCGGCTAGGCTCAGCCCGGCCCGCGCCCTGATCGCACGGAGTTCCTCCGCCAACTGCCCGCTCGCCGTGGAAGCGGTCATCGGCGCAGCTCTCTCCAGGTGTCCGGGCCGATGATCCCGTCGACGACCAGGTGGTGGGCCTGCTGGAACTTCTTGGCCGCGTCCTTGGCCCGTTCGTCGTACAGACCGTCGGTGGCGCCGGGGTCGAAGCCCTTCTCGCGCAGCAGGCACTGCGCTTCCACCACGTCGAAGCCGGTGCTGTTGATGTCGAGCAGCATCTCGCGGGTGCCGCTGTGCCCCGCCCGCAGCTCGCCGTGCTTGCGCCGGACCTCGCACGGGTACGTCTGGCCGCGCAGGTATCCCGCGTCGGCCGCCACCGTGCTGCCGGGGCGCGCCTCCCGTACCTCGGTTCCGCTCCGGGCTCCACTCGCCAGCATTCCGGCCCCGAACGCCACCGCGACGGCCACGACCGCCACGCCGATCGCCCGGCCCAGCGGTACCGTACGGCCCGCACGACGCGGACCTCCCGCCCGCAACGGCTCCACGACCGGTTCCACGACCGGTTCCGCGACCGGCTCTGTGACCGCTTCCGTGACCGGCTTCGTGGCCGATTCCGCGACCGGCTCCGGAGACCTGCCCTCTTCCCGTCGCGCGTCCCCGCCCCCGGGACCCTCCGGCTCCTGGACCTCGTCCGCCCGCCCCGCCTCCTTGGCGCGGGCCCGCTCGGCGACGTCGTACAGCACGACGAGTCGCGTCGGGTCCGTACCGCAGACCTGGGCCAGCTCCTCGACGGCCTTGCGCGGTACGGGCTTCTTCCCGTTCAGGTACCGCTCCCACGAGGAGCGGCTGTAGCTGGTGCGACCCGCGAGGGCCGCGAGGCTGAGGTCGCTGTGGTCCTTCAACCTGCGCAGCTGGACCAGAAGCTGATGCTCGCTTGTGGTCAGTGCGGCAGGCAGCTCTTTCCAACGCGGCATTCAGATCCCCCCGATGCATTCCGGCCGTTGCCCGTAAATAGTGCGGCATCGCTGCCACATGGACGAAGCCGTGGCGTGTCGGCCGGCGGGGGCCGTCCCACGATCGCACCCTGAGACAGGACATCCTCGCAGGTCAGGATGGGTATCGTCCCACATCGCACCTGATCCACGAGCGGGCTTGGCGGCGGAGGATCCGGTGCGTCAGAGTCGCTGTCGGCCCTGGTCCGGACCCGTTCCGGACCAGGACCGCAGGCCGCCACCGGCGGCCGGTGCGAAGAAGGACGGGGGTCTGCTTCGCACCGGCCGCCGGGGCCGTCCACCCGGGGGAGTGCCCTGGCTAGAAGGCCGCTGTCCGGTCTTCGCTGCGCGGGTCGCTCACCTGGTGTTCGGCATAGATGCCCGCGCGCGCCTCACGACGCCAGGGACGTGTGTAGGTCACCGACTCGGCGGCGGCCTCGGAACTGTCGCCGAGGGTCACCACCGCCACCGACGGCTCGTCGCCCGAGGAGCACCGCGCGATCCAGTCGCCGTTGGGGGCGGCGATTAAAGCGGTGCGCGGAGGCGATCACCGTCCACAGCCGCAGCTCACCGGCCAACTCGGCGACAGCGGCCAGCTCCGCCCGGAGCACCGACCACTGGCACCGGCCCCAGTCCGCCGGACCGACCGCGTCCGGGCCGTCGACGGACATGACGAGCTTGTCGGGGAAGCAGACTGCTCCTTCCGGGAAATGTACGACCCTCGCACCCTGGGCACTGGCCTCGCGCATCAGGGCACGGACCGTACGCCCGCTTTCGCGCAGCGCGTCGACGTCGCGGGGGTCGACGTGTACGGGGGTCTGCGCCACGGCGAGCCGCACGCTCTTCGCCTGCTCCGCTTCGGGCCCGACGCCTCCCGCGTGCGCGGGACGCAGGTGCCTGAGGGCGGAGGTGTAGGACTCGCCGGTCTTTGCGGCGCGGGCGCGCACCAGGCGCTTGAAGTTGCTACGGGCTGTCATCGCTGCCTTCCACGCCTTGAGCGACAGCTCCCCGGCAACCACGCCCGAGGCGATCGGGCTGCGACAACGGCCTGAGACGCTGGTCCCTTTGCCTCCGATGGGAGACCGTGCCGGGGACGGTCGCGGGAGGTTCGGCGTAGGCCACGCAGTCGGTCATCCTGCCGCCGCCGACAGGCTCCGTCAACACCCGTCCGGACGCCTGGGCACGTCGCCGGGCAGCGGCGGTACCCGGGGCGATGCGTTGGCGTGCGCTCTCCTGGCGGCCCGGGGCTTGAGCTTCGGGCTCCGGGTTCCGAGCTTCGGGAGGGGGCCGGTTCACTCTTTCGTGGGTGCGCGGTGGGTCCTTGGTCCGGGGCTTGAGCTTCGGGATTCGTGGGCCGGGATCCGGGCTTCGGGATTCGAGCGGTGTGTTCCAAGAGGTTGGTTTGTTAGGTGGGTTGGAGAAACCCCACCCGCCCTCCCGTACCCGTCACGGCCAGCAAGTATGACTAATTGTGATCGAGTTGCGGCGCAGAGTCGCGCCCGCTTACGGTGCGAACGAAACGACCCCGGCACAGTGTTAGCGCACTGCCCGGGGTCTGACCGCAAGATCGCACCCGATTAGAAAGACGATCCCGTGGCTGTTTCCGAGCTTATCTCCGACCCTTGTGCGCCCGCAGCTCCGCGCGTTGCCCCGCCGAAGGCGAGGCCGGGTTACGGGAAGCGTTCCGTCCCCGAGGAACGACCGCCGTGTGAGGCCGACTTCGCGTCGTTGCCGGTGCGTGAACGGCACATCGCCGGATACGTGACGGCCCTGGCGGAGGGTGCGGCGATGGATATCAAGTCGCTTGCGAAGTCTCTGCCGTTGTACGGGCAGATGGCGGTGGGCAGTGCGTTACGGGCGCTGAGTGTGGCCGGGCATCTTCGCCGGGGTCGTTGCGTGAGCATCGAGGACGGTCAGGTCCGTTGGGTCACGCGCACGTTCTGGTCGCGGGTCGCCCACGACAACGAGTGGTGGACCACCTTCCTCGCCGCCGAGAACGACCGAGCCACCCAACAGCCCAACCCCCAGGCCCCCGCCGCCCCTTCGACGCCCGCCCCCGCCTCCGCTTCCGTGCCCGCACCTGCCGCGCAGGTCCCGCAGCCGCGTGCGGCGGAGCCGGTGCCCCCGGTCCAGCCGCAGCCGCAGTCGCATGGTGGTGTTCCCTCGCCCGCGTTCGCGGCCCTGGCGCGGTTGGGGCGGGTGGACTCCCGCCTGGCGCTTTCGGCGGCGGACTGTGCGGGGTTGGAGGGGCTGGTGGCCGAGTGGTTCGCCCGGGGTGTGGACGCCGACTACCTGACCCGGGCCCTGACCGCCGGGCTTCCCGACGCGGTCGGCTCTCCCTTCGGCCTGGTCCGCCGCCGCCTTCAGGACAAGCTTCCGCCGAGTCTGCCCGCGACGCCCGCTCCGCCCGCACCGGCGGAGGCCCCGGTGCGCCGGGTGATGCCGGAGTGCACCGAGTGCGGCGTACCGGGAAGGCCCGAAGCCTTCCGCGACGGACTCTGCCGCCCCTGCCGCGAACCCGACCCCACCCCTGAAGCAACGCCATGACTTCGCTCACGGACGACTGAGTACAAGGAGCCAGGCGGTCTCACAGACAGTCGCAGTCCGTGGCGTAGAGCAGCAGGAACAGGGCCGTTGCAGCGGCCGCGGTGAAGCCGAAAGCGGTCACGGCGGCGAGGCCGCGACGGCGGCCCTTCGTGGGAGGACGGAAGGTCCGCCAGGCACCGTGGGCGAGGACGAGGCTGAGCAGGCCGGCCCCTGCGAGGGTCAAGCGTGGACTGAAGGACCAGCTCAGGTAGGCGATGAGAGCTAGACCGCCCAGCAGCGCGCAGGCGAGCAGGCTGAGGATCACCTCGGCGACGGCCTCTCCCACTGTGTCGATCAGGAAGTCGCCGATGCCTTTCGCTGCCCTGCGGTCTCTGAGAGGCACTGCTTATCCCTTCATCGGAAAGATGAGGCGTCACCCTTACTCATCATGGCCACTGAACGAAAACTGAGCCAGAGCCCGTTGTCGTGGTCAAAGCCAACCAGGCGCCGTTGGCGCGACCTGTGGCGGCCCCACGAGCCGGAGACGCTCGCTTGCCGTGTAGATGCCGGTGCCGCGCACCGCCTCCCGCACCGCCGCGTCCCGCGCGTGGGAAACGACGGGGAACATCGGAACGGACCGGCGCCGTGAGGCACCGGCCCGTGCAGCCGGAGAATCCGTCGGACTACCCGCAGCTTCTCAGCAGGAGAGGTTGCCGCCCGGGTCGGTGCCCAGCACGGAGGCGAACTGCTTGTACAGGTTGATCCGGTCGTCGCGTTGGTCCGGGTTGTTGCCGTTGCACTCCAGGGCGCCGTTGATGCTGCGGATGGTCTCGCCGAAGCCCTTGTCGTTGACGATGGCGTCGTGCGCGGTCATCGTTCCGGCGCCGGACTGCGTGTTCCAGAACCAGAGGCCGGTCTTCCAGGCGACCGTCGGGTCCTTCTCCACCTTGGAGGGGTCGTTCAACAGGTCGATGCCGAGCGCGTCCCCGGCGGCCTTGTAGTTGAAGTTCCAGCTCAGCTGGATCGGGCCCCGCCCGTAGTAGGCGGCCTGGCCGGCCGGGCAGCCGTAGGGCTGCGACGTGTCGCAATAGTGCGGGTAGTTGGCGGTGTTCTGCTCGACGATGTACTTCAGCCCACCCGTCTCGTGGCTGACGTTGGCGAGGAACGCCGCCGCCTCACGCTTGCGGATGGTGTCGCTGCCCGAGTTGGCGAACTGCGGATACGCGCCCAGAGCAGCGGTGAGACCGCTGTACGTGTAGAAGGCGTTGCGCGACGGGAACATCTGGTTGAACTGGGCCTCGCTGACCACGAAGGAGTCGGCGGAGGCCGATGACGCCTGACCGGCCAGAGCGAGCGTGCCGAGAACGGTGGCTGAGGCCATCATCGACAGAGTGCGGGAGAGCTTCATCGTGTTCCTCGGTTCGGCAGTGGGCGTTGGAGATTCAGGTGTGAACCACCTAGGTCATCGTGTTCGCCGATCCCGAGGCTCAACACAACGAAGGCCCGAAACCACCCGCACGTGCCACAGGCATACACAGAGCTGACGCGGCTTCGGGCCAATCGGTGAACAGGGCGGTCACCAGCCGCCCGCCAGGACGCACCCGGCAGAGGAACCGGAGCGGGTGACGGGCCTCAGGCGGCTTCGCCCGGCACGCCGGTCCCGCCGTACCCGCCGGTCCCGCCGTACCCGCCGGGACCGTCGAGTTCCTCGATCACGTCGGGGATGGGCGGCCTGGGCTCTCCCCAGATCAGCGCGCGCTCCCTGAACGACACGGTGCCCGGATCCTCCTCGTCGACCTCCCGGCCGTGCCGGTCGATCAGCCGCCCCTTCCCCGCCTCAAGTGCCTCGGCGGCAGCGAGGAAGAGCGCGCCGATGCTGCCCGGCTCGGTGAACTCCACACCGGACTCGGGGGTGAACGTGCCGAGGCGGCCGTGGGTTTCGTAGGTGGACCGGCAGTCGATGAAGTGGCAGTGGTTGGTGGTGGTGTCCATGGCGATCGGGGCGAAGCCGTGCTCCCACATCGCGGCGCCCTCCCCGTCCTCGGCCTCCAGGGAGCGCAGCTTGTAGGTGCCGATCATCATCTCCACCACGGAGAGCGGACGGCATCCGGTGGGCAGGAAGAACACGGCCTCGTCCGAGGTCGGCGGCTCCATGGGCAGAAACGCCGAGGCCCCGTCGTGTCGCCGTAAGGACGCCACGATGGCGGGCGTGAACCGTAGGCCGAGCATCCGCTGCGCCTCGCGCAGGACCCCCTCGTCGACCGGGTCGTCCAGCGAGTACAGCGTCCGGGGCGCATGCCGCCCCAGCCACGCCTCGATCCGGTCCCATGCGACGTTGATCTGTTCCAGCTCGTTCATCGACTCTCCGGGGTGTTGCGGGTTCGGGATTCCTCGACCGGTCCGCCTTCACATGTGCCGTGCTCCGCGGACGAGGGACGAGGGAGATAGAACAAGGGGCAAGAAATGCTTCAACGGTAGAGGTCCGCGCGGCAGTGTGTGACGTGTTCGTCACGGGTGGCAACGAAAGGTGGATGGCCGGGCCCCCTCGCGTGAGGGGCGGGGCCGGCGCGCCGAAGGCCGGGAAGTGCAGGGAAGGGGAAGCGAAGTCCCGCCGTAACGGGCGTTCGTGGGAACGTAGTTGCCGTTGATGGTTCATACACGGACGGGGGATTGCATGAAGGCCGGGTACGTGCGCGTGGCGGTGGTGACGGCGGCGGCGCTGATGGGGCTGACGGCGTGTGGCGGTGGCTCGGACACGGGGGCCGACCCCGCACCGCCGCCTGCCGCCAAGCCGTCGCCGTCGCGGCCCGCGGAGTCCTCGACGCCCATGGCCGATCCGGACGTCGTGCTGCGGGGCGCGGACGAGTTGAAGCAGATGCTTCCCGCGCGCGGCGAGCTCATCGAGGGATGGTCGACGTCGGGCGGTGCCGACGCGCTCCGGGCCGACCCGGTGGACGACGCCGAGGACGACTGCCTGATCGACCCGATTCCCTGCTCCGGTGCGCTGTTCACCGCCACGGGGGAGTACAAGGACGCCGCCGGGGTGGTCACCCACTCGGGCCTGGAGTCATACGACAGCATCGAGCACGCGCGCGCCCGGTTCGCGGCCGCGGCGGCCGGTGGCGAGGGCGAGGTGAAGTCCCAGGGCGCGGCGGCCGGGAACGAGTCGCAGTACTTCACGCGCACCGCGAGCGGCGGCACGGACAACGTCGTCGTCTTCCGCGTCGGAACGGTCCTCGCCGAGGTCTCCGTGGAGGCCGGCGGGCCGAACCAGGTCCGTGAGGCATCGGAGTTCGCCCTCTTCCAGGCCGAACGCCTACAGGCGCTGCTCAGCCGGAAGGCCACCGGCTGACCGGAGCAGCGGTCAACGGTCAGCGGGGCCGAGGGCGGTCAGGCGCTGCCCTCCCGCAGTGCGGCGACGGCCCGTTCGAAGACCTTCCCGGTCCCGGCCCCCGTCATGGTGCGGATTCTGGCAGCACCGCTCCCGGTCCGGAGGGGACCCTGAGGGGAGAGAGCCGTAACCGGTCACACCGGGTCGGGCAGGTGTCCCCAGCCGGTCCAGTTGCTCCCGACCATGTACCAGTTGACCCATTGCAGATTGTCCGTGCCCGTGGCGATGATGCCGAACTCGACCTGGCCCGGAAGCTGCTGGTTGCGTACGATCACGCCGCTGCGCCACTCGCCGCCCATGGAGCTCCAGTTGGTCCAGCCGCCGGAACCGTTCTCCCAGCGGACGTAGGCGGCGCGGTCGGTGCCGATGGCGAACTGGTACATGCGACCGCTGGACGGGCGGTAGCTGGCGATGCCGTACTCGCAGATGATGGTGCCGCTGCCCACGTTGCAGTAGCTCAGCGCGTGGGCCGGCGTGGCGGCGACGGCCGTGCCCGCGACGACGGCGGCCGCCACGACGGCTGCCTTGAGTCTCTTCATTGCACATCTCTCCCAGCGTGTTCGGGTGGGTGTCCGCCCGGTCCGGCAGGGGGGTCCGGACCGGGCGGCGGGCCTCACCCTGCACGCCGCCGCTGACGTGCCGCGTGCCTTTCGCTCACGCCGGGCTGACGTCACGCTGACGGCGTTCGCGCAACGGCCGTGACCAACGCGGAAGTTGGCGCTTTCCTCGGCCTGGGATCGGCGCCCGGCTACGCGGTGTCCGGCTGGTGGCCCATGCGGCGGGTGGCGGTCTCGCGTACGCGGAACAGGGCGATGGCCAGGACCGTCACGCCCAGGCTGACCGTCAGCGGCGGGACCAGCGCGAGATACGGGAACCGTACGTCCATCAGCACCAGGATCTCCGTGTTGAACACGGCTGCGGCGTTGAGCCCCAGGAACACATAGCCCACCCCGCGCGTCCCCCGCCCCGAGCGGGGGGTGAGGGCGGCGGCCAGCACCAGCAGCCCCGCCAGGGCGGCCGAGGAACCGGCGCTGGTGATGTACGGGTGGAACTCGGCGTTCGGCGCGGCCGCCGTGACGTAGGCGCCGAACAGAAGGGTCGGCGGGAGGAAGCGGAAGAGCGCCGCCGCCTTGGCCCGCCAGTCGAGGAGCTGCACCCCCGCCCCGCCGGGCACCGCGAGCACCACGTAGCTGATGAACACGGCGGTGGCCAGGGTGATCATGCCGACGGCGGAGGAGATGTCCCGGGCGTCCCCGACCCCGTTCGTGTTGCCCACCGCCAGCGGGGTGCTCACCATCACCACCAGGAGCCAGACCCCGGCCGCGCGCCAGGTACCGGCCGGGATCGGGTTCCTGGGCCGGGCGGGCGACGGAGTGGGCCGGGACGGCGGATATCTCAGCGTCGGCAGCGACGGGGCGAGGGAGTCGGAGGTCGGGGCGGCCGCCGGACCGGGCACACGGTCCAGACGGCGCAGCGCGAGGGCCACCTCGGCGGCGGACGCGTACCGCTCGTCCGGGTCCTTGTGGAGGAGGGTGAGGACGAGGTCGTCCCAGGGCGCCGGGATGCCCGGGGCCACCGAGCTCGGGGCGGGCGGGTCCTGGCTGAGGTGGGCGGTGAGGAACCCCATCGCGTCCGGGGCGTCGAACGGCAGCCGCCCCGTGATGAGTTCGAAGAGCAGACAGCCCAGCGCGTACAGGTCGCTGCCCGGCACCGGGCGGCCCCGGGCCTGCTCGGGCGCCATGTACGGGGGCGTGCCCACGATGACACCCGTGCGGGTGAGCCGGTCGGAGGTCGCGTACGGGTCGGCGGCGCGGGCCACCCCGAAATCGAGGACCTTCACCGTCCCGGCGTCGGTGATGACGATGTTGGACGGCTTGATGTCCCGGTGCATGACGCCCGCCGCGTGCGCCTCGGCCAGCGCGTCGCACACCTGGGCACCCCAGCGGGCCGCCGCGACCAGCGGGACGGGGCCCCGGCCCAGCTTGGTCTCCAGGGTCTCGCCCTGGAGCAACTCCATCACCAGGAACGGGGCGTCGCCGTTCTCCGTACCGCTCTCGCCGAGGTCGTGGACGGTCACCACGTTCGGGTGCTGGAGGCCGGCGGTGATCCGGGCCTCGCGCAGGAAGCGGGCCCGCGCCTCGCTGCCACGGCTGCCGCCCCCGGCGAGCAGGGAGATCACCTTGACCGCGACCCGGCGGTCCAGGGTCTCGTCCTGTGCCTCCCAGACCTCCCCCATGCCGCCCTCGCCGAGCTGACGCACCAGGCGGTAGCGGTTTCCCAGGAGTTGATCGCGCATCACGGTCCTCCCCGGTCCTGATCGTGTGGCTCTCCGCTCGTGGCGAATCACCCAACCCGATCATGTCACCCGTTCCGGGGCGATGTGGACAGGACGCGGAAGGCCCCGGCCCGGAGCGGAGCATCGGATTCCGCTGGGCCGGGGCCTTCTGTCCGAAACGGATCGGATGGGATCGAACGGGGCCGGGTGGGGCCGGAACCGGGCCGGTTCGGAAGGGGGCTTCCGGTCGGGCCGGCCGCAGACCGCCGCAGACCCGCCGCGGGCTGTCCCGGGCCGTCGAGCGGCCGACCCGGGCCGTCGCGAAACGCCCCCGGCACCCCCGGTCACCTCGGGCTATCTCGGGGGCAGGGGCGGGCGGCGGCGGTCCGGGACGTCCTCGTACGTTGGCGGGGCCGCCGCCGGTTGGGCGGCCAGCAGGTCCAGGGCGACGCGGACCGCGTCGTCGAGCACCGCGTAACGGCCCTCGGCCCAGTCGAGCGGGGTGCGCAGGGCCTCCAGATCCGGTTCGACGCCGTGGTTCTCGACGGACCACCCGTACGTGTCGAACCAGGCCGCGTTCATCGGCACGGTGATCACCGTGCCGTCGCCCAGCCGGGTCCGGCCGGTCATGCCGACCACCCCGCCCCAGGTCCGCTGGCCGACCACCGGGCCGAGCTTCAGCAGGCGGAACGCGGCGGTGATCATGTCGCCGTCCGAGGAGGTCGCCTCGTCGGCCAGGGCGACCACCGGGCCCCGGGGCGCGTTGGAGGCGTAGCTGACCGGCTGGGCGTTGCGGGTCAGGTCCCAGCCGAGGATGGTGCGGGTGAGCTTCTCCACCACCAACTCGCTGATGTGTCCGCCCGCGTTGCCCCGTACGTCGACGATCAGCGCGGGGCGCGACACCTCCATGCGCAGGTCCCGGTTGAACTGCGCCCAGCCCGATCCGCCCATGTCCGGGATGTGCAGGTAGCCGCACTTGCCGCCGCTCAACTCCCGCACGACCTCGCGGCGTTTGGCGACCCAGTCCTGGTAGCGCAGCGGGCGTTCGTCGACCAGCGGGACGATCGCGACCCGGCGGGGCCGCCCGCCGCCCTCCGCCGGGCGGAAGGTCAGCTCGACGGTGGTGCCGCCCGCCGCCGTGAGCAGCGGGTACGGGCCGGCGACCGGGTCGACGGGGCGGCCGTCCACATGGGTGAGGACGGCGCCCTCCCGGATGCCCGTACCGGCCAGTGGGGAACGGGCCTTGGAGTCGGAGGAGTCGCCGGGCAGGATGCGGCGGACCGTCCACGCGCCGTCCCGGCAGACCAGGTTGGCGCCGAGCAGGCCGATGGCCCGCTGGTAGTGCGGCGGGCCCTCGTTGCGGCGGGCCGGGGACACGTACGCGTGCGAGGTGCCCAGCTCGCCCAGGACCTCGCGGAGCAGATCGGCGAAGTCGTCGGGGGAGGCGACCCGGTCGAGCAGCGGGCGGTACTGGTCGAGCACGGCGTCCCAGTCGATGCCGCACATGTCCGGTTCCCAGAAGTACGCGCGGATGATGCGGCCGGCCTCGGCGTACGCCTGGCGCCACTCCGCCGCCGGGTCGACCTCGTGGAGGATGCGGCGCAGGTCCAGGTAGACGGTCGAGTCGCCGTCGCCGGGCTCGGTGGCGGGGACCGCGCGCAGCTCGCCCTCGTCCATGACGACCAGCCGGGTCGCGTCGCCGCTGACCGCGAACCAGTCGAGGTGGGCGACGAGTTCGGTCTTCCTGGCCTTGGAGATGTTGAAGTGTTCGAGGGTGGGGCGGCCCGACATGTCCGACGGGTTGGCGAAGGTCTCGCCGAGTGCGCCGGAGATCGGCCAGCGCAGCCAGACCAGTCCGCCGCCGCTCACCGGGTACAGGGCCGAGTACTTCGACGCGGAGACCGGGAAGGGCGTCACCCGGTTCTCCAGCCCCTCGAACTCGACGGTGACCGGCACCGTGCCCTCGCCCGTCTCCGGGAGGTCGTCGGCCGGGTCGAGCCCGCCCGCCGCCGGGCGCCCCTCCGGGGAGAGGGCGAAGGGGGAGGGTGTGGCGGAGGAGAGCGGCACGAGGTAGGGGCGGCAGCCCAGCGGGAAGGAGAGGTCGCCGGTGTGGACGTCGTACACCGGGTCGAAGCCGCGCCAGGAGAGGAAGGCGAGATAGCGGCCGTCGCCGGTGAAGACCGGGTTCTCGTCCTCGAACCGGCCGTTGGTGACGTCGACGATCACCGGGGCGCCGGTGCCCAGGATGCGGGCCAGCTTGATCTGGCGCAGGGAGCGGCCGATGCCGGGGTGCGACCAGGTGAGCCAGGCGCCGTCCGGGGAGAACGCCAGGTCGCGGACGGGGCCGTTGATGGAGCGGATCAGCTCGGTGGGTTCGCCGGGGGCGGTGGCCGGGGCCGCGACCCCGGCCACCGGGGCGCCCTCGGCGGTGACATCCCCCGCGCCGTCCGCCGCCATGGCCTCCTCGCCCGTCTCCAGGAGCAGCAGGCGGCCGTCGTCGGTGGCGATGGCCAGCCGTTCGCCCTCCGGGTCGGCGACCATCTCGTGCACCCGGCCGATCCGCCCGGAGGCCAGCCTGTGCGGCGCGCGGTCGCCGCTGGCGCGCGGCAGGTACGCGATCTCGACGGCGTCCTCGCCCTCGGCGTCCGTCACGTACGCGACCCGGCCGCTGCTGCCCAGCATCTCCGGCAGCCGGACGCGGACGCCCGGGGTGTCGGCGATGGTGCGGGCGGGGCCGTCGCGGTGGGTGAGCCAGTAGAGGCTGCCGCGCACGGTGACAGCGCTGGCCCGGCCCGTCTCGTCCACGGAGAGCGAGTCGACGTGGCTGGCGGCGGGCACCTGGTAGGGGCGCCGCCCGGTGCGCGGACCGCCGAGCCGGACCTCCAGCTTCCGGGGGACCGCGTCCGGCGAGGCCAGGTCGTCCACCAGCCACAGCTCGCCCGCGCACTGGTAGACGACGCGGTGGCCGTCGCTGGAGGCGTGGCGGGCGTAGAAGGCGTCGTGGTCGGTGTGGCGGCGCAGGTCGGTGCCGTCGTGGCGGCAGGAGTACAGGTTGCCGACGCCCTCGTGGTCGGAGAGGAAGGCGATCCGGCCGCCGACGAACATCGGGGAGGCGAGGTGGCCGCCGATGTCCGGCAGCAGCCGCTTGCCGTGCAGCCAGAGCCGGCCGGTCGCGCCGCCCCGGTACCGCTTCCAGGCGGCCGGTTCGTGCGGCGGGGTGCCGGTGAGCAGCAGGGTGCGCCGTTCGCCGTCCACGTCGCTGACCGCGATGTCGGAGACCGGGCCCCAGGGCAGCTTGCCGCCGGGGCTGCCGTCGGTGGGGACGCTGTAGGCCCAGGAGACGTACGAGAACGGCTGGCTGTGCGAGGACACGGCCAGGAGCTGTGCGGCGTCCCCGGCGTCGGGGGTCCAGCCGCAGACCCGCGTGTCGGTCGAACCCCAGTAGGTGAGCCGGCGGGCCGGTCCGCCGTCGACCGGCACGAGATGGATCTCCGGGTCGAGGCTGCGCCAGCTCGTGTACGCGATCCGGCTGCCGTCCGGGGAGAAGCGCGGGTGGCCGACCCTGGTCCGGTCGACGGTGAGCCGCCAGGCGCGGCCGGGCCGCTGTCCCTCGGGCGCGAGAGGGGCGACCCAGAGGTCGTCCTCGGCCGCGAAGCACAGCAGATCGTCGTGGAGGTGCGGGAAACGGAGATACGCGACGTCGTCACTCACCCTCCCATGCTTTCCGCGCTCAACGGCCCCGGCAACTCCTGGTGCGTGGTGTGTCGGAGCGCGGTGGGCCGGAGCGCGGCGGGGAACGCGGTCGCGGCCCCACGGTGCGCGTCGCCTGTGGTGCGGAACACAAGCGAAACGATTTCGTTTCGCTCGGCGGGCGGGGTACCGTCGCTGTGTACGAAACGGTTTCGTTCGATTGACTGGTGTGCGAGACCCGCCGCCGTACGAGGCCGCCGTACGCGTACGAGAAAGGAGGCCGACATGGCACGTACCCGGCTCACGCCCGAGCGCGAGAGCGAGCTCTACGCCGCCGTGCTCGACCTCCTGCGCGAGGTCGGCTACGACGCCCTGACCATGGACGCCGTCGCCGCTCGCACCCGTTCCAGCAAGGCCACCCTCTACCGCCAGTGGGGGAGCAAGCCCGAGCTGGTCGTCAAGGCACTGCGGCACAACAAACCGGTGTCCCTCGTGGAGATCGACACCGGCTCGCTGCGCGGCGACTTCCACGCCGTGCTGAGCCGCACCGACGACTGCCAGATGGAGAAGGACTCCGCGCTGATGCGGGGCCTGAGCCATGCCGTCCACGAGAATCCCGATCTGCACCAGGCCCTGCGCGAGCTGCTGATCGAGCCGGAGATGACCGGTCTCGAACTGCTGCTGCGCCGAGCCGTGGACCGGGGCGAGGTGCGTCCGGACAACCCGGCGCTGAAATATGTGTCGCACATGCTGATCGGCGCTTTCGCCGCCCGGCAGCTGGTCGAGGACCGCTCCGTCGACCAGGCGTTCCTGATCGATTACGTCGACTCCGTGGTTCTCCCCGCCCTCGGAGTCTGACCCCGGACGCGCTCCGGCGCGGCCCGGTCCTCCCGGGCCGTCCCAAGCGGTCCGGTCCCCCGGACGTGCCCCGAGCGCGGTCCGGTCCCCGTACGATCTCAGACCCCTCCCCAGGTCCACCTGACACGCCGCTCTCGTCGTCGGGTCGGCACCGCACGCCCTTTTTCCACCACGACCCGACCCGGGAGACCTCCTCCGTGGCCACATTCCTCTACCGCATCGGACGGCTCGCCTTCCGGCGCCGCCGGTACGTCGCCCTGATCTGGGTGGCGCTGCTGGCGCTCGCCGGATTCGGCGCCGCCACCGCGTCCACCCCCACCTCCAGCTCGTTCTCGATACCGGGCACGGAGGCGCAGCGCGCCTTCGACCTGCTGGAACAGCGCTTCCCCGGGGCCAGCGCCGACGGCGCGACCGCCCGGGTCGTCTTCAAGGCCCCCGAGGGCGAGAAGATGGCCGACCCGGCCAACAAGGCCGCGGTGGGCAAGGCGGTCGCCGAGCTGAAGTCGGGCTCGGACCAGGTCGCCTCGGTCAGCGACCCGTACACCGCGAACGCCGTCAGCAAGAACGGCTCCACGGCCTACGTCTCGGTCTCGTACAAGGTCAACTCGATGGAGCTGACCGACGCGACCCGGGACGCCCTGGAGGACGCGGGCCACGCGGCGCAGAAGAGCGGGATGACCGTGGAGATCGGCGGTGACGCGCTCCAGGTGATGCCGGAGACCGGTGCCACCGAGATCATCGGCGTCGCGATCGCGGCGGTGGTGCTGGTCATCACCTTCGGCTCGCTGGTCGCCGCCGGGCTGCCGCTGCTCACCGCGCTGATCGGCGTCGGCGTCGGCGTCTCCACGATCACCGCGCTGGCGAACGTGCTCGACCTGGGCTCCACCACCTCCATCCTGGCGATGATGATCGGCCTCGCGGTCGGCATCGACTACGCGCTGTTCATCGTCTCCCGCTACCGGGCCGAGCTGGCCGAGGGCCGGGAGCGCGAGGAGGCGGCCGGGCGGGCCGTGGGCACGGCCGGGTCCGCGGTGGTCTTCGCCGGGCTCACCGTCGTCATCGCGCTGGCCGGCCTCGCCGTCGTCAACATCCCGATGCTCACCAAGATGGGCTTCGCCGCGGCCGGCACGGTCGTGATCGCCGTCCTCATCGCGCTCACCCTGGTCCCGGCGGTGATGGGCTTCGCCGGGAAGCGGGTCATGGGCCGCAAGGCGCGCAAGGCGGAGGCGGCCGGGCAGGCCGCCGACGCCAAACCGAACATGGGCACCCGCTGGGCCCGGTTCGTGCTGCGCCGCCCGGTGTGGGTGCTGCTCGTCGGCGTCCTGGGCCTCGGGGCCGTCGCCGTACCGGCCGCGTCCCTGGAGATGGGGCTGCCGGACGAGGGCTCCCAGCCCACCAGCACCACCCAGCGCCGCGCCTACGACCTGCTCTCCGAAGGGTTCGGCCCCGGCTTCAACGGGCCGCTGATGGTCGTCGTCGACACCGCGAACAGCTCCGACGGCAAGGTCGCCGCCAAGCGGGTCACCGACGAGATCTCCGGCATGAAGGGCGTCGTCGCCGTCACCCCGGCCCAGTTCAACAAGGCCGGCGACGCCGCGATGATCACCGTGGTCCCGAAGGACCGGCCGAGCTCCGTCGAGACGGAGAACGTCGTCCACGCGATCCGGGACGCGGGCCAGGACATCACGTCCGACACCGGCGCCGAACTGCTGGTCACCGGCTCCACCGCGATGAACATCGACTTCTCGCAGAAGATGAACGACGCCCTGCTGCCCTACCTGGCACTCGTCGTCGGTCTCGCCTTCCTCCTGCTGATGGTGGTCTTCCGCTCGGTGCTGGTGCCGCTGAAGGCGGCCCTGGGCTTCCTGCTCTCGGTGGTCGCCGCCCTGGGCGCGGTCGTCGCGGTCTACCAGTGGGGCTGGCTCGGCTCGCTCTTCGGGGTGGAGCAGACCGGTCCGATCATGTCGATGATGCCGATCTTCATGGTGGGCGTCGTCTTCGGCCTCGCGATGGACTACGAGGTCTTCCTCGTCACCCGGATGCGCGAGGCGTACGTCCACGGCGAGAAGCCCGGCCAGGCCGTCGTCACCGGCTTCCGGCACGGCGCCCGGGTCGTCACGGCCGCGGCCGTGATCATGATGGCGGTCTTCGCGGGCTTCATCGGCTCCAGCGAGCAGATGGTCAAGATGATCGGCTTCTCGCTCGCCATCGCCGTCCTCTTCGACGCCTTCGTGGTCCGGATGGCGATCGTGCCCGCCGTCCTCGCCCTGCTCGGCCACCGCGCCTGGTGGCTGCCGCGCTGGCTGGACCGGATCCTGCCCAACGTGGACGTGGAGGGCGAGGGACTGCGCAAGCAGCTCGACGAAACGCCCGGCGACGGCCCCGGTGACGGTGCCGGGGGCGGGGACGGGCGCGAGCTGGCCCGCGTCTGACCCTGCCACCGGTACGCCGACGGCCCGCACCCCGCCTCCCCGGCGCGGGTGCGGGCCGTCCGCGTGTCAGGCACTGCACGGGCGCGGGTGCGTGCGGCCCGTCCGCGGGTCAGGCGTGCGTGCGGTGCAGGAAGCGGATCAGCGGGGCGCTGTCGAACTGCACCACCTCCACGCCCTCCGCCGAATGCACCTCCACCACCAGCTGCGTACGCCCGCAGGGCCAGACCCGGACGCCGCCGCGCTCGGTGGGGGCGGTCAGCCCGCCCTCCAGCAGATCGCGGGCGAAGGCCCAGTCGGCGCCGCCCGGGAACGAGACATGGACGGTGCGCGGATCCTTCTCGGCGTCGTACAGCAGGTCGACCGGGACCGCCGGGAGGTCGGGGGTGTCGTTGACGAGCCAGGCGTCGGCCTGCTCACGGATCACGGGGGACATGGAACGACTCCTCGTGTTCGTACTACTTCGTCACCTAGTGTCCCCTATCTTCACCAATGATTTCCCGGGCGGCATGGCGGGCAGTCGTCGTACGTACGCTCTTGCGAAGTCTTCGCAATAAGGCCCTACTATTGAGCGGTTCACGACATTCCTGGTCGCGCCGTCCGTGGCGGCCCCGGACCTCAGGGAGCGGAGTCCTCCATGCATGTACCCGACGGATTCATCGACGCGCCCGTCTCCGCCGTCACCGGCGTGGTCGCCGCGGGCGCGGTCGCGGTCGGCCTGCGCGGGGCCCGGCGCGAGCTGGACGAACGGACCGCGCCGCTCGCCGGGCTCGTCGCCGCGTTCATCTTCGCCGTGCAGATGCTGAACTTCCCGGTCGCGGCCGGCACCAGCGGCCATCTACTGGGCGGGGCGCTGGCGGCGATCCTGGTGGGGCCGTACACCGGGGTCCTCTGCGTCACCGTCGTCCTGCTGATGCAGGGCATCCTCTTCGCCGACGGCGGCCTCACCGCGCTCGGCGTCAACGTGCTCGACATGGGCGTCGTCACCGTCGTCGTCGCGTACGCCCTCTTCCGCGGGCTGCTCACGGTGCTGCCGCGTACGCGCCGCTCGGTGACCGTCGCCTCGTTCGTCTCCGCGCTGGTCTCCGTGCCCGCCGCGGCCGTCGCCTTCACGCTGATCTACTGGGTCGGCGGCACCACCGACATCCCGATCGGCAAGGTCTTCACCGCGATGGTCGGCGTCCACGTCCTGATCGGCATCGGCGAGGCGCTGATCACCGCGCTGACCGTCGGCGCCGTCATCGCCGTCCGCCCCGACCTGGTGCACGGCGCCCGGGGCCTGGCCACCACCCTCAAGCTCCGGGTCGACGGCGAACTCGTCGACGCCCCCGCCGCCGAGCCCGCCCCCGCCCCGGCCGCCGCCCGCTCCCACCGCGGCCTGTGGGCCACCGGCCTGGTCACCGCCCTCGTCCTGGCCGGCTTCGTCTCGTACTACGCCTCCTCCAGCCCCGACGGCCTGGAGAAGGTCGCCGCCGACCAGGGCATCGACAAGAAGACCGAGGAGCACGCGGCGAAGGACTCCCCGCTCGCCGACTACGGCGTCAAGGACGTCGCCGACGCCCGGCTCTCCGGCGGCCTCGCCGGGGTCATCGGCGTCGGCGCCACCGTCGTCGTCGGCAGCGGAGTCTTCTACGTGCTCCGCCGCCGACGCGCCCAGGACACCCCCGAGGCCCCCGCCCACGACAAGGAAACCGTCTGACATGGGCGCCGGGCACGCGCACAAGCTCTACCGGCACGGCCACTCGCCCGTCCACGCACTGCCGCCGCACTGCAAGATCGCCGCGGCCTTCTGCTTCGTCGTGGTCGTCGTCCTGACCCCGCGCGAGTCGGTCTGGGCCTTCGGGCTGTACGCGGCGCTGCTCGGCGCGGTCACCGCACTGGCCCGCATCCCCGCGGGCCTCCTGCTCAAACGGCTGCTCATCGAGGTGCCGTTCGTCGCCTTCGCCGTGCTCATGCCGTTCGTCGTGCCCGGCGAGCAGACCCACGTACTCGGCCTCTCCGTCAGCGTCCCCGGCCTCTGGGGCGCCTGGAACGTCCTGGCCAAGGGCACCCTCGGCGTCGCCGCCTCCGTGCTCCTCGCCTCCACCACCGAACTGCGCGAACTGCTCCTCGGCCTCCAGCGGCTCAAGCTCCCGCCGCTCCTCGTCCAGATCGCCTCCTTCATGATCCGCTACGGCGACGTCGTCACCGACGAACTGCGCCGGATGTCCATCGCCCGCCGCTCCCGGGGCTTCGAGGCGCGCGGCGTACGCCACTGGGGGGTGCTCGCCAAGACGGCGGGCGCCCTGTTCATCCGGTCCTACGAACGCGGCGAACGCGTCCACCTCGCCATGGTCAGCCGCGGCTACACCGGCACCATGCCGGTCATCGACGAGGTGACCGCCTCCCGGGCCCAGTGGGCGCACGCCGCGGTGCTCCCCCTGCTCGCCCTCGCCGTCTGTCTGCTGGGATGGACCCTATGAGCCGACCCACCGCGTCCCCCCAAGCCGCCCCGTCCCCGGACGGAGCGCCGTCGCTGGAGGTCAGCGGCCTCGCCTTCGCCTACCCCGACGGCCACCAGGCCCTCTTCGGCGTGGACCTCACGGTCGGCCGGGGCGAACGCGTCGCCCTGCTCGGCCCCAACGGCGCCGGGAAGACCACCCTCGTCCTCCACCTCAACGGCATCCTCGACGCCGGCGCGGGCACCGTCCGGGTCGCCGGACTCCCCGTCGAGAAGAGGAACCTGGCCGAGATCCGCCGCCGCGTCGGCATCGTCTTCCAGGACCCCGACGACCAGCTCTTCATGCCCACCGTCCGCGAGGACGTCGCCTTCGGCCCGGCCGCCTCCGGGCTGCGCGGCGCCGCACTGGAGGAACGGGTCACCGAGGCGCTGACCCGGGTCGGGATGGCGGAGTACGCCGACCGGCCGCCGCACCACCTCTCCTTCGGCCAGCGCCGCCGCGTCGCCGTCGCCACCGTCCTCGCCATGCGGCCGGAGATCCTGGTCCTGGACGAGCCGTCCTCCAACCTGGACCCGGCCTCGCGGCGTGAACTCGCCGACATCCTGCGGTCCCTGGACGTCACCGTGCTCATGGTCACCCACGACCTGCCGTACGCCCTGGAGCTCTGCCCGCGCTCGGTGATCCTCAGCGACGGCGTCATCACCGCCGACGACCGCACCCAGGACCTCCTCTGCGACGACGAACTGATGCGCGCCCACCGGCTGGAGCTGCCCTTCGGCTTCGACCCGCGCTCGGTGACCGTCCGCCACGGGTGACCCGGTCCCCGCCCCACGCGCTCCGGCGTGCACCATGGGGGCATGAGCGGGAGCGCAGAAGCAGGCGCCGGTGCGGGCGTGGACGTACGCGGCACGGTGGCGGCCGGATTCGAACCGGTCCGGGACGCCTTCGTCCGTAACTTCGAGCAGCGCGGCGAACGCGGCGCGGCCGTCGCCGTCTACCGGGACGGCCACAAGGTCGTCGACCTCTGGGCCGGCACCCGGGACGTCGACGGCACCGAACCCTGGGCCCTGGACACCGTTCAGATCGTCCGCTCGGCCGGCAAGGGCATCGCCGCCGCCGTACCGCTCCTCCTCCACCAGCGCGGCCAACTCGACCTGGACGCCCCGGTCAGCACGTACTGGCCCGAGTTCAAGGCCGCCGGCAAGGAACGCACCCTCGTCCGCCACCTCCTCGCCCACCGGGCCGGACTCCCCGCCCTCGACTGCCCGCTGACCCCCTCCGAGGCGGCCGACGGGATCTCCGGTCCGCAGGCCGTCGCCGCCCAGCGCCCCCAGTGGGAGCCCGGCACCGACCACGGCTACCACGCCCAGACCTACAGCTGGCTCGTCGGCGAACTGGTCCGCAGGGTCACCGGACGCACCGTCGGCCGGTGGATCGCCGAGGAGATCGCCCGCCCGCTCGGCCTGGACTTCTGGTTCGGCCTCCCCGCCGACGAGACCCACCGGGTCGGCCGGATCGGACCCGTCGAACCGCCCGCCGCCACCGGCACATCGGACGGCGGTGTCCTGCGGATGCGCCCCAAGCGCTCCGTCACCGAGGCCTACCGCGACCCGGAGTCCCTCACCCGCCGCGCCTTCGGCGCCATCGACCCGCTGCCCGACGAGAACGACCCCGGCTACCGGGCCGCCGAACTCCCCGCCTCCAACGGCATCTCCACCGCCCGCGCACTGGCCCGCGCCTACGCCGCGATGATCGGCCCGGTCGACGGCCACCGCCTCTTCGCCCCCGCCACCCTCACCCTGGCCCGCACCGAGGAATCGGCCGGACCGGACCGGGTCCTGGTCGTCAGCACCCGCTTCGGCCTCGGCTACATGCTGCACGGCCCGGCGGCGCCGCTGCTCGCCCCCGGCTCCTTCGGCCACCCCGGCCGGGGCGGCTCGCTCGGCTTCGCCGACCCCGAATCGGGCATCGCGCTCGGCTACGTCACCAACGGCCTGCAGAAGGGAGTCACCGCCGACCCCCGTGCCCAGGCACTGGTCGGGGCAGTACGGTCGGCGCTATGACACCCACTCAACCCCCTGGAACGACACCGAGGTTCGACGGCTACGGCGTACTGATCACCGGAGCGGGCCGGGGCATCGGCGCCGCCACCGCACACCGGTTCGCCTCGGAGGGCGCCCACGTCCTGGTCACCGACCTGGACGGCGCCCGCGCCGCCCGCACCGCCGAAGCGATCCGGGAATCCGCGCCGGTCCGCGCGGCGGGCGGCACCGCCGAGGCGCTCGCCTGCGACGTCGCCGACCAGGACGCCGTCGAAGCGGCGGTCGCCCGCGCCGTCGCCGCCTTCCCCACCCTCGACGTGCTGGTCAACAACGCGTACGCCTGCTCCACCGACGTCCCGCTCTTCGAGGACGAGTCCGACGAGTCCTGGCAGCGCGACCTGGACGTCAGCCTCACCGGCCCGTACCGCTGTGCCCGCGCCGCCCTCCCGCACCTGGTGGCCTCGGGCCGGGGCGCGATCGTCAACATCGGCTCGGTAAACGGCGAGCAGGACTTCGGCAACCACGGCTACAGCGCCGCGAAGGCGGGGCTCGCCAGCCTCACCCGCACCCTCGCCGGCCACGCCGGACCGCGCGGCGTCCGCGTCAACCTGATCGCCCCCGGCACCATCCGCACCGACGCCTGGGCGGGCAAGGACGCCCAACTGGCCCGCGCGGCCGCCCTCTACCCGCTCGGCCGGGTCGGCGAGGCCGAGGACATCGCGTCCGCCGTCGCCTTCCTCGCCTCCCGCGACGCCTCCTGGATCACCGGCACCACCCTCCGGGTGGACGGCGGCCTGACCTCCTCCAACTACGGTTTCCACCAAGCTGTTTCGGACGCCTGACCCGCCCGGTGATCCGCCTGCCGTCCCGGTGGTCACCCGGTCATTACCCCGGACGTCATCGACGACGTGTCCCCGCCGGGGCAGGGTGGGGCACGTCAACGACACCCGACTGGGTTTCCGGTACCGAGGACAGAGGAGCGGTCATGACCGTCAATCCGACCGAGAAGAACGCGAGTTCCGCCGCTGAGGCCACGCGCCGGGTCGTCCAGGAGTTCTTCACCGCGCGGGCCGCCGAGGACACGGAGCGGCTCGTCGCCCTCTTCGCGGACGAGGTCGACTGGCAGCTCGCCGAGAACCCCGCCGTCCCGTGGATCCGGCCGCGCTCCACCGCGGCCGAATGCGCCGCCCAGTTCGGGGAACTGGCCGCGCACACCGTGCCCGAGGACGCGCGGGCCTCCGTCGACACGTTCCTCGTCGACGGCACCGACGCCGTGCTGATGGGACACCTCGCGGGCACCGTGCGCGCGACGGGGAAGTCCTTCGAGGGCCCCTACGCGCTGCGCGTCACCGTCGAGGAGGGCCGGATCGTCCGGTTCCACCTCTACGAGAACAGTGTGTCGATCGCCGAGGCGTGCACCCCTTCCTGAGCCGCCCGCCTCTCAGGCGAGCGCGGGGTGGATCAGCCGCCCGTTCAGGATCAGGGAGGCGGCCAGCTTGAGGCGGCGCACCCGCACGCTGATCTCGTACCCCCTGACCCCCTCGGTCCGGGCGAGACGGCCACTGAGGTAGCGGTAGAAGTGCTGTGCGTCCTCGCAGATGACGACGGCCATGATGTTGTGCCTGCCGCTGACCGCCGCGGCGAACGCGCACTCGTCGTGCCCGCTCAGTTCCTCGCCGACCTCCTGGAGCCGGGGGAGGTCGACCTGGAGCCAGAGGGTGGCGTTGAGCTCGTAGCCGAGGCGTTCGGGCACGGCGTCCACGTCGTAGATGAGCGCGCCCGACGTTTCGAGGGCCTCCAGCCGCCGGGCCACACGCGGAGCGGACCAGCCGGTGACCTCCGCGAGGCGGGTGTGGGAGGCCCGGCCGTCCTCCGCCAGCGCTTCGAGGAGCGGACGGTCCTCGTCGGTGGCGGGGCGCGGCGGCCCGGTCACCACCGGCCGGTCCGCCGTCAGCCGCCGCACCTGCTCGTCGGTGAGCGAGCCCTCCCCGCCCGACCAGCCGGTCGTCTCCGGGGAGCCGAAGGGATGGATCAGCAGGTCGACGCTCATGTCGAGGACCGACGCCGACCGGGGCAGCCGCCGCAGCAGCACGTTGTCGCCGGCCGTCCCGGCGGGGGAGCGGATGATGCAGATGATCTCCGAGCCCCCCGAGGCGATGCTGGTGTACGTGACCTCCGGCCTGCGGGCCAGCGAGTCCGCGAGCGGCCCCACCGCGTCCGGGCGGCAGCGCAGTCGCGCGATCCACTCGGACCGGCCGCGGGCGACGGGGTTGCTCAGCCCCACGACCCGGACGACCCCGCCGCGCTTCAGCGCGTTGTAGCGGCGGGCCACGGTCTGCTCGGACACCCCGACGACCTCGCCGAGGCGGCGGAAGGAGACCCGGGGCGAGCAGCTCAGTCCGTGGATGATTGTGCGGTCCAGATCGTCGGCCATGGAGGAATCCTCACACGTTCGGCGCCCTGAGCGGGGGTTTCATGACACCCGGCGGGATCTTTTGGGAGTTCGGCGCGGTCCGGGGCGAAGCTGGTCGGCGGCTCCGCGGGCGACCGGCGGCCCGCGCGGACCGTGGTGGTGCGCCGGTGCGCCGGACCCGCGAGCGGGCGCACGCCTGGCGGCGGCGCTCACCCACCCAAGCGCGCACACCCGCGCGAAGCGCCGGAGGAACCACCAGTGAACCCCCCAACGACCCAGGCCGTCCCGGACCGCCGGGCCGAGCACTCCGCCGGGAAGCCGGCCGCCGCAGCATCGGGGCGCGGCGTCACGCTGCTGATGGCCTGCCTGGGCGTCTTCGTCGCCTACCTCCCCGTGACCACCGTCTCGGTGAGCCTCCCGGCCATCCAGCGGGCCCTGGGCGCCTCCACCTCCCAGCTGTCCTGGGTGTCGGACGCGTTCGTGCTGCCGATGGCCGCGCTGATCCTGACGACCGGTGTGTGGGGTGACGTCCACGGCCGCAAGCGGGTGTTCCAGACGGGCATGGCCCTCTGCGCCCTGGGCGCGGCGATCTCGCTGTTCTCGGACTCGGTGCAGGGCGTATGGGCCGGTCAGGCGGCCTCCGGCCTCGGTGCGGCGGCGCTGCTGCCCACGACGCTGGCCCTGATCAGCCACGCCGTCCCCGACCACCGGGAGCGCGGCAAGTTCATCGGCCTGTGGGCGATGTCCCTGATGGGTTCGCTCGCCGTGGGCTCGCTGATCGCCGGGACGCTGCTGGAGCACGTCGGGTGGCGCTGGATCTTCCTGCTGCCCATACCGGTCTCGCTGATCGTCCTGGTCGTCGCCGCGTTCCTGCTGCCCGACTCGCGCGCCCCGCACGGCCGCCGTCTCGACTGGCCGGGCCAGATCAGCGCGGCCGTCGCGGTCTCCGCCGTCGTCTACGGCGTCATCGAGGGCGGCGCGGACGGGTTCGGTGAGCCCGTCGTGGTGGCGACCCTGGCGCTCGGCGCCGTCGCCGCGGTCGTCTTCGTCCTCGTGGAGCGGCGCAGCACGAGCCCGATGCTGGACCTGGCGCTGTTCCGCAGCCCGGCCTTCACCGCCACCACCCTGGTCGCCATGATCAGCTTCCTCGGGCTGATCGGCTTCTTCTTCGTGCTGAGCCTGTACTTCGGGATGGTGCAGCACCTGAGCACGATCGACGCGGCGCTGCGGATGGTCCTGATGTCCGGTACGTCGCTGCTGGTCGCGGTGCCCGTCGGGCGCCTGATGCACCGGGTCCCGGCCCGGGTCCTGATCACCTCGGGCCTGGTCGTCGCGGCGGCCGCGATGTTCTCGCTGAACACCGTCGACGCCGGCACCTCCTACGGTGCGATGGCCTGGCGGCTGGTCCTGCTCGGCCTCGGCATGGGTGCCGTGATGACCCCGATGACGGCCTCCGCGGTCTCCTCCGTACCGTTCCGGCTCGCCGGGATGGCCGCCGCCGGGAACAACGCCTTCCGCCAGGTCGGCGGCGCCCTCGGCCCCGCCGTGCTCGGCGCCCTGCTGACCACCCGCGCCGTGGACGCCCTGCCCGGCCGCCTCGCCGACGCGGGTGTCCCGGACCGGACCGCCGCCCTCGTCGTCGACACCGCCCGCGAGCAGGGGCTCGGCGCCGTGGCCCGGCTCGACCTGGACGCGGCCACCGGGCAGGCCCTGGGCGCGCTGAGCGAGTCGTTCCTGGACGGCATGCGGCTCTGCATGACCGTGGCGGGCTCCCTCGCCCTCCTGGCCGCCCTCGCCTGCGCCCTGCTCCTGCGCCCGGCCGGGTCGGGCGCGGCGGGTACGTCCGCCGGGGCGACGGCTCCGCCGACTCGGGACGGCGACGCGTCCGGCGGGCTCGGCCCCCGGGGGACCGGGACCGGGACCGGAACCGCTCCGGCGCCCGCGCCGGTGGCGGAGACCTCTCCCTGAGCCGTTCCAGTGCGCCTCCGGCGTGACGGAGGGACAGGGGGCGGCGCGTTCCGGCCAACCCCGACCGGCCCCGAGGCTGTCCCCCGGCCGACCGGAGTCGACCGGGGGCGGAGAGGGCGCGGGGCCCGCCGGGTGGCGCCCCGGGCTACTTCAGGGCGTTGCGGACGGCGGCCTCGACCCGGGTGGCGGTATCGGCCTGACCGGTGGCGTTGGGGTGCATGAGGGTGGCCCGCTGGTCATCGGGGCACGACAGGGTGACCAGGCCGAGGGCGGTCTCCTGCGGCCAGTACGGGCCGCCCTCGCCACAGATCCCCTCCACCCACTTCCGGGCCCGGGGCTGGCAGGCGTCGTGGCCGACGCTGGGGGCCGCGATGTCGATGTAGGTGTCGCCGCTCAGCTTCGTGAGGGCCTTGATGATCGCGTTGAGGTGGGTGTTGACCCCGTTCAGCCAGGCGATGTCCCCATGGGTGACGGAGATGCGGCCGAGGCCCTGGACGTCGGCGGCCAGTTCGCTGGAGTCCTGCCGGTCGCAGGTGGCGGGGTCGGACGGCACGATCGTGGGGTAGCCGACCGTGATGACCTTGGCCTTGGGCGCCTTCTGGTGGACGGCGCGCAGCATGGCGGCGTACTCCCGGGTGACCCGGTCGTACTTGGTCTGGATCGATTCTGGGTCGAAGACCGGGCCGTTCGCCTCGTAGGCGTCCCGGCAGGGGGCGGCCCCGTCCGACTGCCCGATCCCGCCGATCAGGCAGGACACGAACATCTTGGTGAACGGCAGGCTGTTGCCGCCGGCGCTGATCGTGACCACGTCGGTGCCGGCATTCATCCCGGCCCGCCCGATCTGGGAGGACACACTGGGCCAGCCGCCCTCGGGCGGCTCCACCAGGCTGACGGGGGTCTGCCGGTCGGTGGTGATCTCCTTGATGGTGGCGCCGCCGCAGCTGACGTCGGTCAGTTTCACGGCCCGGCCGCCCGGCGGGTCGGCGGCCAGCTTGCGCGCGACGAGGCTCGGATACGCGCCCGTCGTCCGGTCGCACCCGTCCCGGCCGGGATTGCCCAGTGCCGGGCTCGGGTCGCCGACGAACTCCCCGCTCGTGTACGAGTCACCGAGCACCACCCACTGCGCGGGCTCGGCCACCGGAGCCGGGGCGGGGCCCGGGGCCGGGGCCGGATCGGATGCCGGAGCCGCCGAGGCGCCGGCCTGCGCGGTGGCCACGAGCGTCAGTGTGGCCACCGCCCCCAGCGCGACCTTGCGGACGAAGCCCCTGCCGTGCCCGGAACCGGCGGCGGGGGACGTCTTGCGGTGGAACACGGAAAGCCTCCTGGGGCAAAACAAAACGATTACGTATCGCACCCAAACAGCTACGTTTCGCGCCAGTCCAGCGGGCTGCCGATCATTCACTCCACTGGGTCTATCCGCGGCGGCATACCTGTGAATCACCGCATGTCAGAAGAGTCCCGGGTCAACCGTGAAGGGTGCCGAACTGCCCGCCGAAACACGTGTACTTGACGCCCGCGACGAAATCGGCGGAGGCGGCGGGCGAGGAACGCCGCCTCCGCAGCCCCGGACATCGGGGCCGAACCCGCGCCGTCTCCCCGCCCCGAGGCAGAAGGTGTGACACTCGCCCCCGACCTGTCACATCCTTTCGTGACCCCCACCGGGGGCGCGGCCCGGACCGTACACCCGCCGCGTCCGCGCCCCTTGGTGACGCGGGCGCCGATCCGTACGATCGGTCGATGCCCGCTGCCACCACCCTGCGCGCGGACGCGACCCCGTCCGCTCCCGCCCTGCTGCTACGCCCCTGGCGGCCGGCCGACGTACCGGCTCTCGTCGACGCGTTCCGGGACCCCGTGCTGCGTCGTTGGGCCGGTCCGCCCCTGGACGACCGGGCCGACGCGGAACAGTGGGTGCGGGACCGGGAAGCCGGCTGGGCGGCGGGGAGCCGGTTCGGGTTCGCCGTCCTGGAGGAGCGGGCCGACGCGCCGCAAGGGGAGTTGGCGGGGCAGCTGATCTTCAAGAAGGACGTGGGTTTCACGAGCCGTTCCGCCCAGGTCGGCTACTGGACCGCGGCGCACGCCCGCGGTCGCGGCGTAGCCCCGCGCGCCCTGGAAGCCGTCACCGACTGGGCCTTCGCCACCTGGGGGCCGGACGTCCTGGAGCGGCTGGAACTCCTGCACCAGGTGGACAACCCGGCGTCGTGCCGCGTCGCGCGCAAGAGCCGGTACGACTTCGACCGCGTCCTGCCCCCGGCGCCGCCCGCCTTCCCCGGTGAGGGGCACCTGCACATCCGCCGCCGGACCGCCTGAACGGCGGGGCCGGGCAAGGGCGGTGCGGTACGACGCGCTCAGCCCGGGTGGAGCATCAGGCCGATGCCGATGACCATCAGACCGGCCGCGGCGATGCGCGGAGCGCCGAAGCGTTCCTTGAACAGGACCGTGCCGATGGCCGCGCCGACGATGATCGACGACTCGCGCAGAGCGGCGACCGGGGCCAGCGCGGCGCGGGTCTGGGCCCACAGGACCAGGCCGTACGCGGTCACCGACAGGGCCGCGCCCAGCAGGCCGCGCGCCGCGAACGGGCGGAGGGCGGGGAGCAGTTCGGCGCGGCGGCGATACAGGGCGTAGGCGGGGATGGCCAGGCCCTCCAGGACCATCAGCCACGCGATGTAGCCGAGCGGGGTGCCGGAGGCGCGTACGCCGACCCCGTCCACGGTGGTGTACCCGGCGATGGCGAGGCCGGTCGCCCCGGCGGCCAGCAGGGCGGGCCAGTCCGGGCGGCGGCCCGAGCCCCGGATGCCCCAGAGCGCCAGCCCGACGAGCCCCGCCGAGGCCACCGCCACCCCCGCGGTGGTCCAGCCACCGGGCCGCTCACCGACGAACACGGCGGCCAGCACCGTCACCACCAGCGGGGCCGTACCCCGGGCGATCGGGTACATCTGCCCGAAGTCGCCCAGGGTGAACGAGCGCATCAGCAGCAGCATGTACGCCACATGGAGCGCCGCCGAGACCAGCAGATACGGCCAGGCCCCGGCCGCCGGGAGCGGGGTGAAGCAGGCGAGGGCCGCACCGATCAGCAGCCCGCCCCCGGAGATCAGCGTGAAGGAGACCAACTGGTCGCGGATGGCGTGCGCGATGGCGTTCCAGCTCGCGTGGGTGACCGCCGCGACCAGGACTGCCAGGGCGACCAGCGGGGTCACTTCGTCTGCTCGCGCACGTCCACCACGGTGCCTCCGGCGTGCCCGATCAGGGACGTGGGATCGAGCGGGAAGACCGTGTGCGGGGTGCCCGCCGCCGCCCACACCACGTCGTGGTCGAGGAGGCCGCGGTCGGCCAGCACCCGCGTGCGGGTCCGATGGCCGAAAGGCGGTACGCCGCCGATGGCGTACCCGGTGGTCTCGCGGACCAGATCGGCCCCGGCCCGCTTGACCTTCGCGGCGCCCAGCTCCACCCGTACCCGCTCCACGTCGACGCGCGAGGAGCCGTCCATCAGGACCAGCACCGGCACGCCGTCGGCCTCGAAGATCAGCGACTTGACGATCGCGCTGAGCTCGCAGCCGATCGCGGCGGCGGCCTCGGCGGCGGTGCGGGTGGCCTCCGGGAAGCGGCGGACCTCGACGCCGAGGCCCAGCTCCCGCAGGGCCTCGGCGAATCGGGGGTGGGCTTCGGCGGCGGTGGTGTCAGGAGTGGTCATGGCCGCACTCTACGGGCCGGGCAACTCGCCCTCACGGAGGTTCCGTTCCTCGGTCACGGGCCCGCGCGCAGGACCGCCGCCACCACCGGACCGGCCGCGTCGCCGCCGTGGCCGCCGGACTGGACGACCGCCGCGGCGGCCAGGTCGTTGCTGAACCCGGTGAACCAGCTGTTCGACGTGGACTGGCCGTCCACCTCCGCCGATCCCGTCTTGGCGCCCTTGTCGCCGCCGACCGTGGCCATCGCCTGCTTGCCGGTGCCCCAGCTCGCCGTCTGCCGCATCATCTCGGTGAGCTGCCCGGACACGAAGGCGGGCAGCGGGCGGGCGGCCCGCGCGATCGGGCGGTTGTCCAGCTCGGGGGAGACGAGGACCGGCTGGCGGAAGGTGCCGTTGCGGGCGGTGGCGGTGATCGACGCCATGTTGAGGGCGTTCATCTGGACGGTGCCCTGGCCGATGTACTGGGCCGCCGCCTCGCCGCCGGTCTCCTCGGGGACGCTGCCGTCGAAGGAGGCGATGCCGGTCTGCCAGTCCAGGCCGATGCCGAAGACGTCACGGGCCTCCTTCGCCAGCGCGGCGTCGTCCTTCGTGTCGTCGATCAGCTTGATGAAGGCGGTGTTGCAGGACCGGGCGAAGCTGGTGGTGAGGGTGCCGTTGGGGATCGAGAACCCGTCCAGGTTCTTGAAGGTGCGGCCCTGGTACATCGCGGTCTCCGGGCACTCGATGGGCCGGCCGGACGCCGCGAGGTTCTTCTCGATGAGCAGCGCCGAGGTCACGATCTTCATCGTCGAACCGGGGGCCTGCTTGCCCAGCATCGCCGCGTTGAACCCGGTCGCCGGATTGTTGGCGACCGCCCGGATCGATCCGGTGGACGGCTGGATCGCCACCACCGACGCCTGGCTGAACTTCTTGACCGACTCCTCGGCCGCCGCCTGCACCCGGGCGTCCAGGGTGGTGTGCAGCTCGCCGGGGCGGCCCTTGGACAGGGTGAGCAGCGTCTTGTCCGGGCCGTTCGCCTCGCCGGACTCGATCCAGGTCTCGATGCCCGCGGTGCCGCCGGCCTTCTGCCCGTACTTCTCGCGCAGGGTGTCGAGGATCGGGCCCAGGGAGGGGTACTTCTCCTTGGTGAGCTCCCGGCCGGTGTGGTCGAGGGCCTTGATCGCAGGGGTGCTCGGCCCGCCCGTCCGGAGCTTCGCGCCGTCGGTGAGGTCCGGGTGGACCACGGAGGGGGACCAGTCCACCAGCGGGCGGCCGGTGGTCACCCCGCGCACCACGGTCAGCTCCGAGGCGTACGACCACGACGCGGACTTGCCCCCGTAGGAGACGGTCGCCTTCACCGTGTACGGGACCTTCGCGCCGGTCGGTGCCCCGGGCGTGATCACCGCCTTGGTGACATGCGCGTCCCCGCGGTACCCGGCGAGGAGCGGCTCGGCCTCGACGGGGTTGTTGGTGAGCTGGGAGGCGGCGTCCGACTCGTCGTTCGCCCAGGCCAGCAGGAACTTCTTGGAGGCGTCCGCGATCTCCTCCTTGGTGACGGGGCCCGTCTTCACCTCGGTGGAGGCGGACGCCGTGTCCGTACCTCCGCCCCCGTCGTTCAGCGCGGACCAGACGTTGTACGCCCCGTATCCCGCCCCGCCGACCACGACGGCGAGGACTCCACTGACCATTCCTATCTTCACTCCACTGCGCATATCCGCAGTCCCCCTCCCCGGAAGTTTCCGTTGAACATGTTCAACGGCATACTTCTGGGCACCCTACGGGAGGATGGTTGAAGCCGTGACGGTTGTTACCGGAACGCGATACGGGGTGGCGCGGACCGGCTCGTAGCCCGGCCACCACCACCTCTCGGCGGGAGCGGCGACGGGCTACCGGCTCCCGTACGGCGACACCGCGGGCCACGGCTACCGGCGGGCCGCCGGGGAAAAGATCCGCGTCGCCCTCCGCGGCGCCAGCGCGGACTTGTCCGACCTCGTCCGACCTCGTCCGACGCGACGGGACGCCCCGGAGACCCAGCCTCCGAGGCGTCCCGTCCCATCGATGGCGCGTCAGTTGGCGCCCACGGCCACGCACTCCTCGGCGACCCAGCCGTCCCGGCCGTCGATCTTCACGGTCATCCAGCCGTTCCCGCCGCCGCAGGAGGTGTAGCTCTGGCCCTTCGTCACGCTCTCCTTGTCGACGCCGCAGGGCAGCCGACTGCCCGCCGCCATCGTCCCGATCCCCGTGTACCGGGTTCCGGGCCCGCTGCGGATGTTGAGGGTGCCGCCCGACACATTGTGGATGTAACAGCCGGTGGCCACGGTGACGGGCGCGGCGGCCGGTGCCTCGGTGGCGTTCACGGGGAAGGCGGCCGCACACGAGAGTGCGGCCGCCGACATGCCGCCAACTACCAGGGCCCGCATGGAGAAACGCATTTTTTACCCTTTCGCCGAGAACCGTCCCAATGTGCTGAAGGGTAATTTCGCCGACATGGCCCGAGAGGGCCCTTTCCTGTCATAGCGGCGTGAAAGGGGCGATGACCGCCCGAGAGGGTGACACTCTCGAACGCCGGTACCAACGGGGTGGAGGCGGTCGGGGATGCCGGAGGGCTTCCGCCCCGTTGATGTGCTTCTCGGCCTCGGAGTCGGGGAGCGGGGGCCAGCCCCGCAGGTGCGGGGACAACGCCTCCTCGATGTCGCACTTGAGCTTCACGAACGGACCACCCCCGCGCCTGCGGGGAAACGAGCGAGATCCTCTTATTTGTGGTGCATTTTTATAGGACACTAACTGGGGGTTTCACTCGGGGAATCGGTTGTTTTCGTTTAGGCGTGGTCTCACGTGGTGGTGGCCAGCGCGGGAAGGGGCTCCGGCTACGTCGTCACGCTCGTGAGGAAGGTATGGACCTCGGCGGCAAGGTTTCCCATCTCCTCGCCGGCCGCGTGCACCGTGGTGGTCTCGAAGTGCCACTCCTCGAACGGGGGCCGGTCGTGAATGCCCCAGGTCAGGTGGACGTGGCCGCCAGATTGGTGTTCCGCCGAGATTGTCAGGTCGTATTCCAACGAGTGCCAGGTGCGCGCTCCCTCCCAACCCCGGAAGTCCTCGGCCAGTGAGGAGAGGAAGCTATATAGGCCGTCGCCGTCCCAAGTCCGTACCAAGGTCTCGGCACTCACCCACTGACCGCGTGCCTTCACTAGGAAGTCGAGCGTCGGATCGTCGTCATACGGGCGCGTCGGCTCGGAGAACAGCAGGTGGACGGGTCGCGGTCCGGGGTCTCCCACCCGGACCGTGGGACTGCCGGATTCGTCGTAGTCGATCACGTGAGCAGGTTAGAAGGCCAGGCTGGGTGGTCCAACGTCGTTTTCTGATGGGCTGGCAGCGGAGTGAGCTTCCCTGGGGCGTGATCGTCAACCATGGCTGTGGATCTTGAGCGTGACTTGGTTCCTGACGGGCTGTGGGAGATAGCCGCGCCGCTGATACCAGCGTTCCGGCCCCGTCGACAGGGTGGTGGGACGGTTCCGGTGGCTGACCGGAAGGTGTTCACCGCGATCGTGTACGCGCTGACCACGTCGTGTGCCTGGCGCCGATTGCCTCCCTGCTTTGGCGTGAGCCCGGCCACCGCGCACCGTCGGTTCGCCGCCTGGACAAGCGCCGGATTGTGGCGGCGTCTCCACATCGAGGTCCTGGACCGGCTGGGCGCCGCGGGAGCGATCGACTGGTCTGCCGCCCTGGTCGACTCCGCCTCGTCCGAGCGAAAAAGGGGGGCCAGCTCACCGGGCCGAACCTGGTGGACCGGGGTAAACCCGGCGCCAAGCTCCACGTCCTGACCGACGCCCAGGGGCTGCCGCTGGTCACTGCGGTCTCCGCCGCCAACACCCACGACAGCCTTGCCCTCAAGCCTCTGGTCAAGGCAATACCCGCCGTGCGCTCGCGTCGCGGCCCCCGACGCCGAAAGCCCACCAAGCTTCGCGCGGACAAGGGTTACGACTACCCCGAACTCCGCTGCTGGCTGCGGAATCGGAACATCACACCCAAGATCGCGCGACGCGGCATCGAATCGAGCGAACGCCAGGGGCGCTACCGCTGGAAGGTCGAACACAGCATCTCTTGGCTGTTCAACTACCGGCGCCTGAAAGTCCGCTACGAACGCAAGAGCCGCCACTTCGCCGCCTTCCTCAGTCTTGCTGCCACCCTGATCTGCTACAAGCGGCTTGCCAGACTCACCACGTGAGTCCACGTCTTAGCTGCTTCTGGCTCGTGCCAGCCGCAGGAGGCGTTCGTGCCGGTCTCAGCGTCGGCCCTCCCTCCCCTGAACGGGCAGGCCCGTCACGCCACATGCAGCACCGGACAGGACCGCCAGATCTTCTCTGCCCCTGGGCCCCCGTACTCGCCCAGGCGTCACGTGAGTGCCAGGGCCGTGCCCAGGTCCGCCGACCGGCACCAACGGCGGCCGACAACCGCAGAGGGGCCGCAGTCGTCGACTGCGGCCCCTCCACGCGATTGCCCGTGCTCAGATCCAGGTGTCCAGCCACATCCGGTCGCGCCACGAGCCGTCCGGGATGGAGGCGCCCGTGTAGATCGGCCAGAAGTAGATGAAGTTCCAGATGATCAGCAGGACCAGGACACCCGCCGCCACCGCGCCCAGGGTCCGGCGCCGCTCGCCGGACGGGTCGTCGTCCGTCGTCGCGAGCCCCGGTGGGCGGGGGCCGGTTCCGGCCGCGGGGCCCAGTAGGCCGCCGATCATCATCGTCACCGCCAGACAGAGGAACGGCACGAAGACGACCGCGTAGAAGAGGAAGATCGTCCGCTCCTGGTACATGAACCAGGGCAGCCAGCCCGCGGCCACCCCGCAGGCGATCGCGCCCGCGCGCCAGTCGCGTCGGAAGATCCACCGCCACACCACGTACACCAGGGCGAAGCACGCCGCCCACCACAGCAGCGGCGTCCCGATGGCCAGAACCTCGCGGGCGCACTTGCCGGTCTCCGACGCCGCGCAGCCGGGCTCCTCCTCCCAGAAGTACGAGACGGGGCGGCCCAGCACGATCCAGCTCCAGGGGTTGGACTGGTACGTGTGGCCGGACGTCAGGTTCACGTGGAACTCGAACACCTGGTACTCGTAGTGCCACAGGCTGCGCAGCCAGTCCGGCAGCCAAGTCCAGTGGCCGCCCTGCCCGTCGGTCGCCGCCCAGTTCCGGTAGTAGCCCTTGCCGGTGACGATCCAGCCGGTCCAGGAGGCCAGGTACGTGCCGATCGCGACCGGCACCGTCGACACGAAGGCCGGCAGCAGGTCCCGCTTCAGCACGGTGAGGTACGGCAGTGCGGCGCCCGCGGTGCGGCGCGCGCCGACGTCCCAGAGGACGGTCATCAGGCCGAAGGCGGCCAGGATGTACAGGCCGTTCCACTTCGTGCCGAACGCCAGCCCCAGCATCAGGCCCGCGACGATCCGCCACGGCCGCCAGCCCAGCCGCAGGCGGTCGGCGGTCCACGCGTCCGGCCGCAGCACCCCCTCCTCGTCGACCGGCAGGGCGGCGGCGAGCCGGCGCCGCGCCCAGTCCCGGTCGATCAGCAGCGCACCGAACGCCGCCACCACGAAGAACATCAGCACCAGGTCGAGCAGCGCGGTCCGGCTCATCACGAAGTGCAGGCCGTCCACCGCCAGCAGCGTTCCCGCCAGGCAGCCCAGGAACGTCGAACGGAACAGCCGCCGCCCGATCCGGCAGAGCATCAGCACCGACACCGTGCCGAGCAGCGCCACCATGAACCGCCAGCCGAACGGCGTGAAACCGAAGAGCTGCTCACCGAGGCCGATCACCCATTTGCCGACCGGCGGATGCACCACGTACCCCGGATCGACCGGGATGTCGACCTTCGAGGGGTCGGCGAGGATCAGCTTGTCGACGTCCTTGGGCCAGTTGCCCTCGTACCCCTGGTGGATCAGCGCCCAGGAGTCCTTGGCGTAGTACGTCTCGTCGAATATCAGGGCGTGCGGGCTGCCCAGGTTCCAGAACCGCAGTACTCCGGCGACCAGTGCCACCAGCAGTGGACCGCCCCACGCCGACCACCGCACCAGCCGGTCGGCCAGGCGCGGGGAGGCCCCGAGCACCGCCCACAGCTGGGCGCCGGGCCGCGTGTACGGCGGGACCAGGCGCTCGCGCAGCCCGATCTCGGGCCTGGGCACATGGCCGAAGCGGCGGAGCCGCCGCTGCCAGGAGGCCGATTCTTCGCCGTGCGGTTCCCCGGCGTCTTGGCCCTGCCGGGCTTCGGGCGCTGTACTCGTCACCGCGCCATCGTAGGGAACGCGTCTGTGGGAACGCTGTCGCCCGTGCTGGGAGGATGGTTCCCGTGACTGGAACGACTGGAACGCTGGTACTGGCAGGAACCCCGATCGGCGACGTGGCGGACGCCCCGCCCCGGCTCGCCGCCGAACTGGAGACGGCGGACATCGTCGCGGCCGAGGACACCCGGCGGCTGCGCCGCCTCACCCAGGCGCTCGGCGTCCACACCACGGGCCGGGTCGTCTCCTACTTCGAGGGCAACGAGGCGGCCCGTACGCCCGAGCTCGTCGAGGCGCTGACCGGTGGTGCCCGGGTGCTGCTGGTCACCGACGCGGGGATGCCGTCGGTCTCCGACCCCGGCTACCGGCTGGTGGCCGCCGCGGTGGAGAAGGACGTCAAGGTCACCGCCGTGCCCGGCCCGTCCGCCGTGCTCACCGCGCTCGCCCTGTCCGCGCTGCCGGTGGACCGCTTCTGCTTCGAGGGCTTCCTGCCCCGCAAGGCCGGTGAGCGGCTGGGCAGGCTCCGCGAGGTGGCCGGGGAGCGCCGCACCATGGTCTTCTTCGAGGCCCCGCACCGGCTCGACGACACCCTCGCCGCGATGGCCGAGGTCCTGGGCGCCGACCGCCGGGCCGCCGTCTGCCGGGAGCTGACCAAGACGTACGAAGAGGTCAAGCGCGGCCCGCTGGGCGAGCTGGCGGCCTGGGCGGCCGAAGGCGTACGCGGTGAGATCACCGTCGTCGTCGAGGGCGCCGCCGAGTCCGGGCCCGAGGAGCTGGACGCCGAGGAGCTGGTGCGCAGGGTGCTGGTGCGGGAGGAGGCGGGGGAGCGGCGCAAGGAGGCGATCGCCGCCGTCGCCGCCGACGCCGGACTGCCCAAGCGGGAGGTGTTCGACGCGGTCGTGGCGGCGAAGAACGCGGCCAAGGACGCGGCGAAGGACGGAGCGAAGGACGGAGCGAAGGACGGAGCGAAGGGCTGAACGGAGAACACCGCCGCCGGCCCTTGATCGTGCACCTGCTTCCGGTAGGTCAAAAGGACTATCGTAAAAAGCAAAGCAAGAGCCGCGCACCGGGCTTTTCCGCCACGAGAAGACCAAAAGGACTCCAATAGTCGGCCGGGCCCGGTGCGCTCCTCCTGGTGAAGGCGTCCACTGGTTCGGGGACGCGTTCTCCGGCTCTCCGGGCCGCCTGCCCGGGGAGCCTGTCCGGCGGACAAAGGAGCGGGCATGAGCGACATCGCAGCAACCACCGCACACGAGGCGTACGCCTTCGCCTGCATGAGGTGCGGGTACGGCTGGGAACAGGCGTACGAGATAGAGCACCACGTCGACGGTTCGAACAACGCATTCGTCATCTACAAGGCGGACGGGGAGCAGGTCCCCTCGCCGCTCTCCAGGCCCAGCTGCGCGAACTGCGGCGGACAGGTCGTCCGCATCATGCGCCCCGGCCGGGTCTCCACCGTCCAGCAGCTGCTCCGCCACTCCCCGCCGGTCCGGTTCAGGCCCACCGCCGGGAGCGCCGACGCCGCCGACGCCCGGGAGCCCGCGGGCGCGACCCCGGTACCGGCGGCCACCGGCCACCACTGGCACCTGTCCGACCTGCTGCACCCCTTCCACCGGAAGTAGCGCCTCCACCGGAAGCAGCGCTTCCACCGGGCCGCCGGAGAGCCGGGCGGCGCCTCCACCGGAAGCGGCGCCTCCACCGAAACGGCACGGGGTCACCGGCGCGCCCTCGTACGATCGTCCGCATGAGCCGTACCGAAGCCCCGCCGCTGCCCGAACCCCTCCGGGTGCCGGTCGCAGACTCGCACACCCACCTGGACATGCAGGACGCGACCGTCGAGGAGGCCCTGGCCAGGGCCGCTGCGGTCAATGTGACCACCGTGGTCCAGGTGGGCTGCGACCTGGCCGGATCGCGCTGGGCCGCCGAGACCGCCGCCGCGCATCCCCAGGTCCACGCGGCGGTGGCGCTGCACCCCAACGAGGCCCCGCGCATCGTGCACGGCGACCCGGACGGCACCGCCCGCCAGGGCGCCCGCCCGGCCGGCGGACGGGCCGCACTCCACGAGGCCCTCGCCGAGATCGACGCCCTGGCCGCCCTCGACCACGTACGCGGCGTCGGCGAGACCGGGCTCGACCACTTCCGCACCGGCCCCGAGGGCATGGCCGCCCAGGAGGAGTCCTTCCGGGCCCACATCGAGATCGCCAAGCGGCACGGCAAGGCGCTGGTCATCCACGACCGCGACGCCCACAAGGACGTCCTGCGCGTCCTCGCCGACGTGGGCGCCCCCGAGCGCACCGTCTTCCACTGCTACTCCGGCGACGCCGACATGGCCCGGATCTGCGCGGACGCCGGGTACTTCATGTCCTTCGCGGGCAACGTCACCTTCAAGAACGCCCAGCCGCTGCGGGACGCCCTGGAGATCGCCCCGCTGGAGCTGCTGCTCGTCGAGACGGACGCGCCGTTCCTGACCCCGGCCCCGTACCGGGGCAGGCCGAACGCGCCGTACCTGATCCCGGTCACCCTGCGCGCGATGGCCGAGGTGAAGGGCGTCCAGGAGGACGTCCTGGCCGAGGCGGTCGCCGTGAACACGGCGAGGGCCTTCGACTATTGAGAGATGCAGGAGGTGCGTAAAACGTTTTACGCACCTCTCCTGACGCCCAGTGGCGGGGCGGGAGAGGTCCGCAAAACGTTTTACGCACCCTTACGCTTTACAGGTGAGCACCACAGAGTCCGACGCCCTCCTGGGCCCCGCAGACATCCGCGAACTGGCCGCCGCGCTGGGCGTACGCCCCACCAAGCAGCGCGGCCAGAACTTCGTCATCGACGCCAACACGGTCCGCCGGATCGTACGGACGGCGGAGGTCCGCCCGGACGACGTCGTCGTCGAGGTCGGCCCGGGGCTCGGCTCGCTGACGCTGGCCCTGCTGGAGGCGGCGGACCGGGTGGTCGCCGTGGAGATCGACGACGTGCTGGCGGGCGCGCTGCCCGCCACCGTCGCCGCCCGGCTGCCGGAGCGGGCCGACCGGTTCGCCCTGGTGCACTCCGACGCGATGCTCGTCCGGGAGCTGCCCGGCCCGGCGCCCACCGCGCTGGTCGCCAACCTTCCGTACAACGTCGCCGTGCCGGTCCTGCTGACCATGCTGGAGCGGTTCCCGACCATCGAGCGCACCCTCGTCATGGTGCAGGCCGAGGTCGCCGACCGGCTGGCCGCCCGGCCGGGCAACAAGGTCTACGGCGTGCCCTCCGTGAAGGCCGCCTGGTACGCGGACGTCAAGCGGGCCGGCTCCATCGGCCGCAACGTCTTCTGGCCCGCGCCCAACGTCGACTCCGGGCTGGTCTCGCTGGTCCGGCGCACCGAACCGCTCGCCACGACGGCGAGCCGCACCGAGGTCTTCGCGGTCGTGGACGCCGCCTTCGCCCAGCGCCGCAAGACGCTTCGGGCCGCCCTGGCCGGGTGGGCGGGGTCCGCCCCCGCCGCCGAGGCCGCCCTGGTCGCCGCCGGGATCTCGCCGCAGGCCCGGGGCGAGGCGCTCACCGTCGAGGAGTTCGCCGCCATCGCCGAGCACAAGCCGACCAGCACCACCAGCGAGCCCACAGGGAGCGACGCGTGAGCATCACCGTCCGGGTACCGGCCAAGGTCAACGTCCAGCTCGCCGTGGGCGCCCCGCGCCCCGACGGCTTCCACGACCTGGCCAACGTCTTCCTCGCGGTCGGCCTGTACGACGAGGTCACCGCCACCCCTGCCGACGCGCTGCGCGTCACCTGCTCCGGGCCGGACGCGGCCCAGGTCCCGCTGGACGCGACGAACCTCGCCGCCCGCGCCGCGATCGCGCTGGCCGAACGGCACGGCATCGCCCCCGACGTCCACCTCCACATCGCCAAGGACATCCCCGTCGCCGGCGGCATGGCGGGCGGCAGCGCCGACGGGGCCGCCGCCCTGCTGGCCTGCGACGCGCTCTGGAACACCGGCGCGGACCGCGAGGAGCTGCTGGCCATCTGCGCGGAGCTCGGCAGCGACGTCCCGTTCAGCCTGGTCGGCGGCGCCGCCCTCGGCACCGGGCGCGGGGAGCACCTCACCCCGGTCGAGGTCGGTGGCACCTTCCACTGGGTCTTCGCGGTCGCCGACGGCGGCCTGTCCACCCCGGCCGTCTACGGCGAGTTCGACCGGCTCACCGCGGGCACCGACGTCCCCGCGCCCACCGCCTCGCCCGCCCTCCTGGACGCCCTGCGCACCGGCGACCCGAAGGCCCTGGCCGCGGCGGTCTCGAACGACCTCCAGCCCGCCGCGCTCTCCCTGCGCCCCTCGCTCGCCGACACCCTCGCCGAGGGCACCGCCGCAGGGGCCCTGGCCGCCCTGGTCTCCGGCTCCGGCCCGACCACCGCCTTCCTGGCGGCGGACGAGGAGTCGGCCCGCCAGGTGGCCGCCGCCCTCATGGCCTCCGGCACCTGCCGCGAGGCCCGCACCGCCGCGTCCCCGGCCCCGGGGGCCACGGTCCTGTAGACGGCCCGCACGAGGGGGAGCGGACCGGAGGGGGCGGGCTCCCGCGCCCTCCGCCCGGTCAGCCCAGCCGCACGGTCTTCTTCGCCAGCTCGTAGGCCGGGAGCATCTGCTCGTGCTCCCGCGTGTCCATCCCGCCCAGGTGGACCACGACCGGGCCGTCCGGGGTGGCGACGGCGAACGCCCGCTCCTTCTTGCTCTCGTCCAGCAGCTCGCTGTGGGCCGTGTAGGCCACCTCGACCGCGGGCAGGTCACCGGCCCTGACCTCGGTGTAGACGAACTTCTCCGCGCCCTCCTCGGCCGCCGTGAACCTCTCCAGGGCCCGGCGCGGGGTGGCGTCGGACTTCTCGCCCCGCCACACCCGCAGGAACCCGATGTTCCCCGCGGGCTTCGCGTCGATCTCGCAGATCAGGGTGGCCCCGCCCTGCACTCCCAGCGCGGCGCCCAGCTCGGAGTCCTTGTCGACATGGGCCGCCTTCGGCTTCCAGGACGCCGCGAGGTCGAAGGAGAGGGGCATCGGGCAGGCCGAGCCGGCGGCGCCGACCGAACCCACCCCGGCGGCGGTCCTCCCGGCCGTCCCCGCTTTCGCCCCTGCCTCCGCGTCCGCCTTCCGCGACGGCTTCCCGGCGTCCGCGTCCCGTGCCGGGGACGTGCAGCCCACCAGGACGAACGCCGCCAGCACCGCCACCGCCGCGGCCACACCGCGAACCGGCCCGCGAGCGGCGTCGCGCCGTGCACCGTGCAGGGCGCCGTCCGTGGCGCCGTCCATGGCGTCGCGCCGGACGCCGTGCGCCGTGGAATTCCCCATCGATGTCCCCACTCCCGAAATGCCGAACCCTTCCGACCTGGGCCGCGGCCCTTGATCGGTCGCCGCACGCTAGCGCAGCCGTCGGCCGATTACCCTGGAGAGTCGATCGATCCACCGGGCAGGAGTGAAATGGCCGTCAATCTGGTCAATGTCGAGCAGGTCAGCAAGGTGTACGGCACCCGTGCCCTGCTCGACGGGGTGTCCCTCGGCGTGTCCGAGGGGGACCGGATCGGCGTCGTGGGCCGCAACGGCGACGGCAAGACCACGCTGATCCGGATGCTCGCCCGGCTGGAGGAGGCGGACAGCGGCCGCGTCACGCACAGCGGCGGGCTGCGGCTCGGCGTCCTCACCCAGCACGATTCGCTCGACCCCGCGGCCACCATCCGCCACGAGGTGATCGGCGACCTCGCCGACCACGAGTGGGCGGGCAGCGCCAAGATCCGCGACGTGCTCACCGGCCTCTTCGGCGGCCTCGCCCTGCCCGGCTTCGAGCACGGTCTGGACACCGTCATCGCCCCGCTCTCCGGCGGCGAGCGGCGCCGGATCGCCCTGGCCAAGCTGCTCATCGGCGAACCGGACCTGATCGTCCTCGACGAGCCCACCAACCACCTCGACGTCGAGGGCATCTCCTGGCTCGCCGGCCATCTGCGCGCCCGCCGTTCCGCACTCGTCTGCGTCACCCACGACCGCTGGTTCCTCGACCAGGTCTGCACCCGCATGTGGGACGTCCAGCGCGGTTCGGTCTACGAGTACGAGGGCGGCTACTCCGACTACGTCTTCGCCCGCGCCGAGCGCGAGCGGATCGCCGCCACCGAGGAGACCAAGCGGCAGAACCTGGTCCGCAAGGAGCTGGCCTGGCTGCGCCGCGGCGCCCCCGCCCGTACGTCGAAGCCGCGCTACCGCATCGAGGCGGCCAACGAGCTGATCGCCGACGTGCCGCCGCCGCGCGACACGAGCGAGCTGATGCGGTTCGCCAACGCCCGGCTCGGCAAGACCGTCTTCGACCTGGAGGACGTGACCGTCCAGGCCGGCCCGAAGACCCTGCTCCAGCACCTCACCTGGCAGCTCGGCCCCGGCGACCGGATCGGCCTGGTCGGGGTCAACGGCGCGGGCAAGACCTCGCTGCTGCGGACGCTCGCCGAGGCGGCCCGCACCCAGGGCGACGTGCAGCCCGCCGCCGGGAAGGTCGTCGTCGGCAAGACCGTCAAGCTGGCCTACCTCTCCCAGGAGGTCCGCGAGCTCGACCCGGCGCTGCGGGTCCTGGAGGCCGTCCAGCAGGTACGCGACCGGGTCGACCTCGGCAAGGGCCGGGAGATGACCGCGGGCCAGCTCTGCGAGCGGTTCGGCTTCACGAAGGAGAAGCAGTGGACGCCGGTCGGCGACCTCTCCGGCGGTGAGCGGCGCCGGCTCCAGATCCTGCGCCTGCTGATGGACGAACCGAATGTCCTCTTCCTCGACGAGCCGACCAACGACCTCGACATCGAGACCCTGACCCAGCTGGAGGACCTCCTCGACGGCTGGCCCGGGTCGATGGTCGTTATCTCCCACGACCGGTTCTTCATCGAGCGCACCACGGACCGGGTGATGGCCCTGCTCGGCGACCGCACGCTGCGGATGCTGCCGCGGGGGATCGACGAGTACCTGGAGCGCAGGCAGCGGATGGAGGAGGCGGCCACCCCGTCCGCCGCCCCCGCCCCGGCGAAGGAGACGGCCGCCCCGGCGGCGACGGTCTCCCCGCAGGCCGCCCGCGCGGCGAAGAAGGAGCTCCAGAAGGTCGAGCGGCAGCTCGACAAGATCTCCACCCGGGAGACCGCGCTGCACGCGCAGATCGCGGAGCACGCCACGGACTTCGAGAAGGTCGCCGCGCTCGACGCGGAGCTGCGTGAACTGGTCGCCGAGCGCGACGAGTTGGAGATGCGCTGGCTCGAACTGGCCGAGGACGCCTGACGGCTGACGCGGGGCGGCCGACGCATGGCGCCTGAAAGCTGACGGGAACGCGGTGGTGTGGCGGGTGCGTCAGGTGTGACGGATGGGGCTCACGGGGCGGGTGATAGAAAGAAACCTTGCCCCGGTGCCGCAGCCGGGCCGATCCGCACGAAGGGGGACGTGCTGATGACCCAGCCGCCCGGCCAGCAGCCGCCGCAGGAGGGCTTCGGGGCTCCGTACGACCCACCGCCGGCCTCGTACGACCCCCCGCCGAACCCGTACGGGCAGCAGCCGAACCCGTACGGCCGGCCGCCGCAGCAGTCCGGCCCGTACGGAGCGCCCGCCCAGCCGGGCCCGTACAACGCCCCGGCCCAGCAGCCGGGCCCGTACGGCACGCCGCCCCAGCAGCCCGGTCCGTACAACGCTCCGACCCAGCCCGGTCCGTACAACGTGCCGTCCCAGCCCGGTCCGTACGGCGCACCGCCCCAGACGCCTCCCGGCCCTCCGGCGGGCGGCTCCTACGGTGGGGGCGGCTTCTTCCGGGGGCGGCGCGGGGCGATCGTCGGCGGCGTGATCGCGGTCGCGCTGCTCGCCGGGGGCGGCGTCTGGCTGGCCACGGGCGGCAGCGACGACCCGCCGCCCGGCGGGAAGGCGAGCGCGAGTCCCACCGTCCCCGCCCCCAAGCCCACCGGCAAGGGCGAGGAGAGCCCCGGCCCGAGCGACCTGCGCGCCGAGGCGGACGGCATCAACAAGCTGCGCGGCAAGGGCGAGGCGAAGGTCCTCTGGCTCCAGGAGGGCGGCATCGACCTGCCCCGCAACGGCCAGAACGCGTACGGTCCCTGGTTCGTCGGCGACACCGTCGTCAAGGCGATGTACCGCACCGTCTCCGCCTACGCGGTCGGCGACGGCGCCGAGAAGTGGACCCTCCAACTCCCCGGCCGGATGTGCGGGGCCCCGTCGCAGGCGACCGCAGACGGCAAGATCGTCCTCGGGGTCGAGGTCGGCACCGGCGACAGGGCGATGTGCAACGGGCTCCAGATGGTCGACCTCAGGACGGGCAAGGCCGGCTGGTTCAAGAGCTACCGGCGCCAGGGGGCCTGGGACATGCTCTCCGACCTCGCGATGGCGACCAACGGCAACACCGTGACCGTCGGCCGCACGACCCGGACGGACGCCTTCCGGATCAGTGACGGCAAGGTGCTCTTCGGTGAACTCCCCGGCAACTGCCAGCCGTTCGGATTCGCCAGCGGCCCGGAGGGCATCGCGGCGGCGAGCTGCCAGACGGCCGAGGACGACCACAAGGAGCAGCTGGTCGAGCGGATCGACCCGGCCACCGGAAAGCTCCTGTGGAAGTACAAGGTCAAGAAGGGCTGGCAGATCGGGCAGTTCTACTCCGTCAATCCGCTGGTCGTCTCCCTGGAGAAGAAGGAGGAGAAGGGCTGGGCGATCATCACGCTCAACCCGGACGGCACCTACCGCTCCCAGCTGGTCGGCGGCAAGGGGGAGGACTACCGGGTGCAGTGCGACTCCGACCTGATCACCGGCAACGGGAACCTCGACAACTGCGCCGGGGTGGCCACCGACGACCGGACGGTCTACCTGGCGACCAAGCCCTTCGGCGCCGACGCCTCCGACTCCGCCGTCGACAACAAGGTCGTCGCCTTCGACCTGGCCACCGGTAAGCCCCGCTGGCGGTCCCCGGCCCCCGCCGGACAGGGCATGATGCCGCTGCGGACGGAGAACGGCCGGCTGATCCTCTACGTGGAACCGGAGTCGAAGAAGGGCGGTGCCATCGCCGCCCTGCCGCAGACCGGCGGCAAGCCCGAACTGCTGCTCCAGCACCCGGACGCGGGATCGCCGACCGAACGCTCCCTGTTCCAGCCCCGGGTCGTCTACCGGGACGGCCGTTCCCTGGTGATGACCACGTTCATCAGCGGGATCAAGGACGGGGACGAGGTACGGGCGAAGTCCTTGGAGATGTTCGGCGACTGACGCCGCGACGGGTGGAAACCTTGGTACGAACGCAAGGTCCCAGGCGTAACGGAGCCATCACGGGGCGGTTCTCCCTTGGGAACAGGGGATGGACCGACCCGCTGTCCGGGCATCCGCGGGTGGTACAAAGAAGCCCCGCTCGACTGACGCAACGCCGCGGGATCCATGCCCGATTCGCTCCTTTCCGGGGAATTCGGCGGGGTTTCGGCCCCGTGGTGTTCCACGGAATCGCGGGGGAGATCGGAACGGGCATCCGGACCGCACGAAGGGGGACGTGCTGATGACCCAGCCGCCCAGCCAGCAACCGCCGCAGGGAGGCTTCGGCGCGCCGCAGGACCCGCCGCCGGGAACTCCTCAGCCGCCCCAGGCCCCGCCCCAGCCGCCGACCCAGCCGGGCTACGGCTACCCGCAGCAGGCCCCTCAGCAGCCCCAGCCGCCTCAGCCGCCGACCCAGCCCCAGCCCGGCCCGTACGGCCAGCAGCAGCCGGGCCCGTACGCCCAGCAGCCCGGCCCGTACGGGCAGCAGCCCGCAGCCCCCACCCAGCAGCAGCCGGGCCCGTACGCCCAACAGCCCGGACCCTACGGCCAGCAGCCTGGTCCGTACGGGCAGCAGCAGCCGGGTTACGGCTACCCGCAGCAGCAGTACCCGGGCGCCCCGGCCCCGGGCGGTCCGGGCGGTCCGGGCGGCGGCTCCGCCAAGCGCAAGCCCGCGATCATCATCGGTGCCGCGGTCGCCGCGCTCGCGGTGATCGGCACCGGCGTCTACGTCGCCACGAGCGGCGGCTCCGACGACAAGCCCGTCGCGAAGGAGAGTGAGGGCGCCAAGCCGAGCGTCTCCGCCTCCGTCGACCAGGGCGACGGCAACGGCGACGGCACGGGCCGCGGCGGCGACGGGGACCTCAACGCCGGGCGCAAGGCCGGCGAGGCCAAGGTCCTCTGGCTCCAGACGAACGACGTGGACCTGCCGCGCAACGGCTCCGACGTACGCGGCCCCTGGGTGGTCGGCGACACGATCGTCAAGGGCATGTACCGCCAGGTCACCGGCTACTCCGTCGCCGACGGCAAGAAGAAGTGGTCGGTCGACCTGCCCGCCGACCTGTGCGCTGCCCCCAACCAGACCACCGCCGACGGCAAGATCGTCATCGGGGTCAAGAACGGCACCACCAGCCGGGCCGACTGCGCGGACCTCCAGATGATCGACCTGAAGACCGGCAAGGCGGGCTGGAAGAAGTCCGTCAAGAAGAACGGCACCTGGGACTTCCTCTCGGACATCTCCCTCGCCGTCAGCGGCGACACGGTCACCGTCGCCCGCACCGGGAACTCCAACGCGTACCGGGTCAGCGACGGCAAGGAACTGTTCGGCAAGCCCGCGGGCAACTGCCAGCCCTTCGCGTTCGCCGGCGGCTCCAAGCTGATCGCCGCCGCCAGCTGCCGCACCGACGACGTCGACAACCCGCAGCACCAGATCCAGGAGATCGACCCGGCGACCGGCAAGGCCCGGTGGACGTACCAGCCCAAGCGCGGCTGGGAGATCGACAAGGTCTACTCGGTGGACCCGCTGGTCGTCTCGCTGAAGAAGGAGAAGGAGTGGAGCATCCTCGCGCTGAAGCACGACGGCACGCTGCGCTCCGGCCTCTCCAGTGACAAGGGCGACTCGTTCGCCCCGGACTGCGGCAGCGCCTTCGCCGTCTTCGGCAAGTCCCTCGACGGGTGCACCGGGGTCGCCGCCGACGCCAACACCTTCTACATCGCGACCGACGCGGGCGGCGGGCTCGAACAGACCAACAAGGTCGTGGCGTTCAACCTGAACACCGGCAAGCCGAAGTGGAAGGCCACGGCCCCGGCCAAGACCACGGTGAAGCCGCTGCGCATGGACGGCGCCAACGTGCTGCTCTACATGGAGCCCGGCTACCAGCGCGGCGGCGGCATCGCCACCCTCGCCCCGACCGGAGGCGCAGTGAAGACGGTGCTGACGCACCCCTCGTCGACGTCCCAGCTGGAGAAGAGCTTCTACCGGCCGCAGATCGTCTACGCGGACGGCCGCTCCTTCCTCGCCAGCGGCCGGGTCAGCGCCAGAAACGACAAGGAAGAGCTGGAGACGAAGACCATGATGGCCTTCGGCAACTGACGGCTCAGGAAGTCCCTCGACGGCCGGACCCCGGTGGGGACCGGCCGCCGAAGCCCCACGGCTCACGGCCGGCGGGGCGGCCGGTTCGCAACGCCCGCCCCGCCGCCCCCCGTCCCACCACTCTCTTTCCTTCCAGTCCCTCCAGTCCCCTCCCAGAGGTACGTACGCCATGACGCAGCCGCCCAACGAGCCGCCCCAGGGCGGATTCGGCGCCCCGCAGGACCCGCCGCCGGGCGGGTTCGGTGCCCCGCAGGACCCGCCGCCCGGTGGATTCGGCGCCCCGACCCCGCCACCCGCCGGTGCCCAGCCACCCCAGGCGCCCCAGACACCTCAGGGCCCGCAGTCCCCCGCGACGCCGCCCGGCGGGTACGGCTCCCCGACCCCGCCGCCGCAGCAACAGCAGCAGCCGGGCGCCGGGTACGGCTACCCGCAGACCCAGCCGGGCTACGGCTACCCGCAGACCCAGCCCGCCCAGCCCGGCTACGGCTACCCGCAGGCCCCCGTGCCCGGCCAGCCGCAGCAGGGCTACGGCTTCCCCCAGGGCATGCCGCCCGGCGCGCCGCCCCAGCAGGGCTACGGCTACCCGACCGCGCCGATGCAGCAGCAGCCGATGCCGCCGCAGAACACCGGCGGCGGCAAGAAGTTCACCACCCAGATGCAGATCATCGTGGCCGCCGCCGTGGCCGTCGTCCTCATCGTGGGCGGCGGGATCTGGTACGCCAACAGCGGCGACGACAAGAAGGACGAGGCCACCCAGTCCGGCGGCACCAGCGGCGGGACGGACGGCGAGAACAAGGGCGGCGGAGCCACCGACGGCGCGGGCAAGGAGAAGGCCCCCTCCGACCCCAAGTCCACGGTCGCCTTCCAGGTACCCATGCCCAAGGTCACCGAGGTCACCAAGGTCGACGGCTCCTGGCTGACCGACAAGGCGTACGTCAAGACCGGGCTGAACGAGATCGTCGCCTACGACCCGGCCAAGAAGGGCGCCAAGCTCTGGTCCATCCCGCTCGCGGGCCAGGTCTGCGCCGCCTCCCGGCACATGTCCGACGACTTCCGGACCGCGATCCTCTTCCAGCAGAGCAAGCCCACCAAGCAGCTCAAGTACCCGCCGTGCAACCAGGTCGGCGCGCTCGACCTGAAGACCGGCAAGCTGCTCTGGAGCAAGTCGATCACCGCCGCCACCAGCGGTGACGCCCCGGTCCGGTTCGCCGAGGTCACCGTCAGCGGCACCACCGTCGCCGCGGGCGGCCTGGAGGGCGGCGCCGCCTTCGACCTGAACACCGGCGCCGAGCGCTGGAAGCCGAAGACCTCCTCCGACGGCTGCTACGACCTCGGCTACGGCGGCGGCCCCGCCCTCGCCGTGGTCCGCAAGTGCGGCACGTACGACGACCCGCAGCTCGTCATCCAGGCGCTGAACCCCACCTCCGGGGCCCCGATCTCCTCGTACAAGATGCCGCCCGGCGTCGACTACGCGAGCATCGTCTCCACCAAGCCGCTGGTGGTCGCGGCCGACGTCGGCGACACCGCCGGTGACGGCAGCGGCATCTCGGACTTCTTCTCGATCGACGCCGAGACCGGCAAGCTGACCACCCGGATCGCCGCCGACGCCGAGAAGTACGCGGCGCGCTGCGCCTCCACCGAGGTCGAGAGCTGCAGCCAGCTCGCGGTCGGCAACAACCGCATCTACCTGCCGACCGAGGAGCACGAGGGCACCGGCGACTACGGCAACACCAACGAGATCGTCTCCTTCGACCTCACCACCGGCAAGCAGACCGGCGACCGGGCCGACGCCGGCAACCGCTACACGATGTTCCCGCTCCGGATGGACGGCGGCAACATCATCGCGTACCGGGAGCCGCCGTACGACAAGGGCGGCCAGGTCGTCTCCATCGACGGTGCCACCTTCAAGCAGACGGTGCTGATGGAGAACCCGAGCGACGAATCGGTCCGCAACGCGGAGACCAGCTTCACGCCGGACTACACCGAGTTCGTCTACAGCGACGGGCACCTCTTCCTGTCCGCCACGATGGTCAGCAAGCCGAGCGGTTCGCTGGACAACGACCGCCGACTGGTCGTCAGCTTCAGCCGGGGCTGACACGCGCGTAAGTACGAAGGGGGTGGTGCCCGGGGACGGGCGCCACCCCCTTCGCGTGTCCCGTCGCCTTTTGGCCGTAAGGCGCCCCTCGGCGTCGAACAAGCGTGTAACTTGCCGGACCAGGAAAGCCGGGGTGCCCGGCGTGCCGGTGCGACGGGGGTGTGTGCGATGGGCGTGCGGCTGATGGTGGTCGATGATCACAGGCTGCTCGCCGAGGCGCTCGCCTCGGCGATGAAACTCCGCGGCCACCGCGTCCTCGCGGCGACCGCGCCGACGGCCGGCGCGGCCGAACTGGTCGTCAGCAGGGCCCCGGAGGTCTGCCTCTTCGGCACCGCCGCCCCCGCCGCCCCCGGCACCTTCGACCCGGTCGCACGGATCAGGCGGGAGCGCCCGCAGGTGGCCGTCGTGGTGCTCGGACCGGTGCCCAGCCCGCGCGGCATCGCGGCGGCCTTCGCGGCCGGCGCCGCCGGATACGTCCGCCACGACGAGCGCATGGAGGGCGTCGAGCGGGCCATGGTCAAGGCGCGGGCCGGCGAGGCCGCGGTCGCGCCGCAACTGCTGCGCAGCGCCTTCGCCGAACTCCTCAACCCGGCCGCGGCCCCGGACGACGAGGGCCGGCGGCTGCTCCGGCTGCTCACCCCGCGCGAGGTCGAGGTCCTGGTCCGGGTCGCCGAGGGCGAGGACACCCGGGTCATCGCGGCCGGGATGGGGATCGCGCCCAGCACCGCGCGGACGCACGTCCAGCGGGTGCTGATGAAGCTGGGCGTCGGCTCCCGCCTGGAGGCCGCCGCCCTCGCCGCCCGCACCGGACTGCTGGACCGCGCCACCCGCCCCGGAACCGCGTAGGGCGTGTCCCGAAGACCGTTCCTAAGGCCGTTCCTAAGGCCGTTCCTAAGGCCGTTACGAAGGCCGTTCCGCCCTCAGGACAGGGACGCGCTGACCACGGCCGCGGCCCGGGCGATCAGCCGGTTGTCGTAAGGGGCGTCCTTGGTGTTGCGGTGGGAGAGGATGGCCATGACGACGGGGGCGGATCCCGGCGGCCACACCACGGCGATGTCGTTGCGGCCGCCGTAGTAGGTGCCGGTCCCGGTCTTGTCGGCGACCTCCCACCCCTTGGGCACCCCGGCCCTGATGAGCTCGTCCCCGGTGGTGTTGTCCCGCAGCCACCGCGTGAGCTGCGCCCGCTCCGGCTTCGGGAGGACGTCACCGAGGACGAAGGCGCGCAGGTCCCCGGCGAGGGCCCGGGGCGTCGTCGTGTCCCGCTGCTCACCCGGCACCCACCGGCTCAGCGCGGTCTCGCGGCGGTCCATCCGGGTCACGTCGTCCCCGATGCCCTCCAGTACGGCGTCGAGTCCCGCGGGCCCGCCGATCTCGTCGAAGAGCAGGTTGGCCGCCGCGTTGTCGCTGAAGCGGACGGCGGCGTCGCACAGTTCGGCCAGCGTCATCCCGGTCCGCACATGCTTCTCGGTCACGGGAGAGTTGGGGATCAGGTCGTCCCGCGTGTACCTGATCCGCTTGTCCATCCCGTCGAGGGAGAACTCGCGGAGCACGGCACCGGCCTCCAGGGCCTTGAACGTGGAGTGGAAGGCGAACCGCTCGCCGTCGTGGAACGCCACCTCCCGCCCGGTGCCGGTGTCGACGGCGTACACGCCCAGCCGGGCGTCGAACTCGCGCTCCAACTCCTCGAGCCGCCCCGCGTACGGCTTCACGGCGCCCTTCCCCGCCGCGCCCGGCGCGGACGAGGACGGGACGGAGGACGAGGACGGGGACGCGGACCGGTCCTCGGACTCCGCACCGCAGGCCGTCAGCGGGGTCAACGCGAGAACGGCGGCGAGCGCTCCGAGCCTGGTGCGGTGGGAACGGGCAATGCGCATGATCCGTACCTCCGGTCGCCCCGCTCGGGGCAGGGCAGTCGGGGGACGGAGCGGCAGAAGGCTCCGTCCCGGTGGGGTGAGGGCGTACGAACACCCTGGCCCCCGCACCGACATACGGTCCAATACGCGCATGGCCGGTTCCATGCCCTTTCCGCATGTGACCCTTCTAGGATGCCTGCGTGGACCTTGTCGGAGCGTGTCGCGCGTTCGTCAGCGTCGGGGAGCGCGGCGGCTTCACCGTCGGCGCCGCCGCGGCCCGGATGTCGCAGCCGGTCGCCAGCCGCCGCATCGCCGCGCTCGAAGAACGCCTCGGCGAGCGGCTCTTCGAGCGGACCTCGCGCCGGGCCGCGGTCCTCACCCCGTTCGGCCGGGACCTCCTCCCGGCGGCCCGGCAGCTCGTGCAGGCGGCCGACGACCTGATCCACGAGGCGCGGGCGGCCGGCAGCAGGCCGGTGCGGCTCGCGGTGCCCGGCACCTGCTCCGCCGTGGCCCTCGCCCACCTGGTGGCCGAGGCCCGGGACCACGGCCTCGTCCTCGACCTCCGCGTCGCACCACCCGCGCGCCGCGCCGAACTGGTCCGCCTCCAGCAGGTCCGCGCCGCCCTGCTGGCCGTGCCGGCCGACGAGGCGGTCTGGTCCGTCCCCCTCGGCCTGGCCGGGGCCGGGGACCCCGGCGTGAACCGCGTCTACCTGGAGACCCTTCGGCTCGGGCGCGGCTCCACCGGCCCGGCCCGCCATGTGTGGCTCCAGCCCGAGGACGACGTACCGCACCTGCGCGACCCGCTGACCCGGCTGCGGGACGCGCTGGGGCTGCGTCCCGGGCAGCTCGCCGTCGCGGCCGATCCGACGACCGCCCTGGCCGAGGTCCTCCGGACGCGGGACCTGCTGCTGTGCTCCCCGGACCAGGCCCGCGAGTTCGGCCTGCACTGGCGCCCCGTCGGAGAGCTCCCCCTCGGCCGTGGCTACGCGCTCGTGGCCGCCGCCGAGGGCGACCCCCGGCCCCTGCGGGACCAGTTGGACGAAGCCCTGGCGCGCTGCCTCGGTGCCCCGCCCCGCCCCGCCGCCCCAGAAGTTCCGCCCGGCCCCGGACGTACCGCACGTACCGCACGCACCCCGCACACCCGACGCACCCCGCGCACCGGCGGCCGCGAGAAGGGCCCCGCGACGTGAACAGCGAGACCCTGCTGCGCGCGCTGCGCCGCCGGCTGGACGACGGCGGTCTGCGCGGCTGCCTGCTCGTCCGGGACCTGCGCACGGGCGACGAGCTGGGCATCGACCCGGACACCCGGCTGCCCGCCGCCTCCCTGATCAAGCTCCCGCTGGCACTGGCGACCGCGGTCCGCGTCCACCGGGGCGAACTCGACGGGGCGACCATGATCGACGTCCTCCCCGGCCGGATCACCACCCCCGGCCCGACCGGGCTGAGCCGCTTCCGCCACCCCGCCCGGATGGCGATCGACGACCTGCTCTACCTGAGCACCTGCCTGAGCGACAGCGCCGCCGCCGACGCGCTCTTCGACCTGACCCCGCCGCCCCGGGTCGCCGCGATCCTCCACGAGCTGGGCCTGGGCGGGATCACCGTCCGGCACACCATGGGCGAGCTGACCGACACCCCCGTCGAACGCTTCGACGCGGCGGGGCGCCACCTCGCCCACGCACTGGCCATCGACGCCGGTACGGGCGGTCGCGGGCACCGGGTGCCGCAGCTCGACACCACCCGTGCCAACACCGGCAGCGCCCGCGCCTTCGTCGACCTGCTCCAGGCCCTGTGGACGCCCTCGGCGATCCACCCGGAGGTGGCCGGGCGGGTCCGCGGCCTCCTGGGCGACAACGTCCTGCGGCACCGGCTCGCCCCGGACTTCGCCTCCGACGCCAGCACCTGGTCCTCCAAGACGGGCACCCTCCTCAACCTCCGGCACGAGGTCGGCGTCGTGGAGCACGCGGACGGCCAGACTTTCGCCGTCGCCGTGCTCACGGAATCCTCCGTCCCGGCGAGCGCCCAGCCCGGGGCCGAGGCCCTGATGTCCGAGGTGGCCCGCCGCCTGCGCGACCACCTCCGCCAGCTGTAACGCCTCCCTTTCCCGCGCCCGCCCGCTCCCCGCGGGCGGGCGCCACTCATTGACGCGCATGTTGACTTGTGGTTCATTGTGTTTGGTTATGTTTGGGAGGAGACTGGTGAAGAAGACGGTTACGACGCTCGCCGACGGCCGGGAGCTGATCTACTACGACCGCCGCGAGGACACCGTGCGCGAGGCCGTCGACCAGCGCCCGCTCGGCGCCGTGTCGACCTCCTCCGAGATCCGCCGCGACCCCTTCCTCGGTGACAGCGTGGCCATCGCCTCGCACCGCCAGGGCCGTACGTACCACCCGCCGGCCGACGAGTGCCCGCTCTGCCCCTCGCGGGACGGCAAGCACAGCGAGATCCCCGAGGCCACGTACGACGTCGCCGTCTTCGAGAACCGCTTCCCCTCGCTGGCCGGCGACTCCGGCCGCTGCGAGGTCGTCTGCTTCACCTCCGACCACGAGGCGTCCTTCGCCGACCTCACCGAGGAACAGGCCGCACTGGTCCTCGCGGCCTGGACCGACCGCACCGCCGCCCTCGCCGAACTCCCGCAGGTCAAGCAGGTGTTCTGCTTCGAGAACCGGGGTGCCGAGATCGGCGTCACGCTCGGCCACCCGCACGGGCAGATCTACGGCTACCCCTTCGTCACCCCGCGCACCGAGCTGATGTTCCGCTCTCTGGCCGCCCACCGGGCCGAGACCGGCGGCAACCTCTTCGACGACGTGGTGGCCCGCGAGGAGGCCGACGGCTCCCGGATCGTCCTCGCCGGCGAGCACTGGATCGCCTTCGTGCCGTACGCGGCGCACTGGCCGTACGAGGTCCACCTCCACCCGCGCCGCCGCGTCCCGGACCTGCGGGAGCTGGACGAGGCCGCGCGCACAGAGTTCCCACAGATCTATCTGGAACTCTTGCGTCGGTTCGACCGGATCTTCGGCCCCGACGAGCCGCCGACCCCGTACATCGCCGCCTGGCACCAGGCACCGTTCGGCGTCGAGGGGCGGGAGGAGTTCGGGCTCCATCTGGAGCTTTTCACCATCCGACGCACCTCCGGCAAGCTGAAGTTCCTCGCGGGTTCCGAATCCGGCATGAACGTGTTCATCAACGACGTGCCGCCGGAAGCCGCGGCGAAGCGACTGAGAGAGGTAGCGAGCCAGTGAGCAAGCCCCCGAAGAAGTACCTGGTCACCGGCGGTGCCGGATACGTCGGCAGCGTGGTCGCCCAGCACCTGCTGGAGGCCGGCCACGCGGTCACCGTCCTCGACGACCTCTCGACCGGCTTCCGCGAGGGCGTCCCGGCCGGCGCCGAGTTCATCGAGGGCCGTGTCCAGGACGCCGGGAAGTGGCTCGACGCCTCCTACGACGGGGTCCTCCACTTCGCCGCGTACTCCCAGGTCGGCGAGTCCGTCACCGACCCCGAGAAGTACTGGGTGAACAACGTCGGCGGCTCCCTCGCGCTGCTCGCCGCGATGCGCGACGCCGGGGTGCGCACCCTGGTCTTCTCCTCCACCGCCGCCACCTACGGCGAACCGGCCACCACCCCGATCACCGAGACCGACCCGACCGCGCCCACCAACCCCTACGGCGCCACCAAGCTCGCCGTCGACCACATGATCACCGGCGAGGCGGCCGCCCACGGACTGGCCGCCGTCTCCCTGCGGTACTTCAACGTGGCCGGGGCGTACGGCACATGCGGGGAGCGGCACGACCCCGAGTCCCACCTGATCCCGCTGGTCCTCCAGGTCGCCCTCGGCCGCCGCGCCTCGATCTCGGTCTACGGCGACGACTACCCGACCCCCGACGGCACCTGCGTACGCGACTACATCCACGTCGCCGACCTCGCCGAGGCCCACCTGCTGGCCCTGGAGGCCGCGACCCCGGGCGAGCACCTGATCTGCAACCTCGGCAACGGCAACGGCTTCTCGGTCCGCGAGGTCGTCGAGACCGTCCGCGCGGTCACCGGCCACCCCGTCCCGGAGGTCGTCGCCCCCCGCCGCGCGGGCGACCCCGCCGTCCTGGTCGCCTCCGCCGCCACCGCCCGGGAGCGGCTCGGCTGGACCCCGTCCCGCGCCGACCTGGCCGGAATCGTCACCGACGCCTGGAACTTCGCCCGCCGAGAGGAGCCCACCGCCCCATGACCACCGAGACCGGTGCCCTGACCGCCTCCTTCACCGAGCTCTACGGGTACCCGCCGGAAGGGATCTGGGCCGCCCCCGGCCGGGTCAACCTGATCGGCGAGTACACCGACTTCAACGACGGCTTCGTGATGCCGCTCGCCCTGCCGCACACCGCGCTCGCCGCCGCCGCCCGCCGCACCGACGGCGAACTGCGGCTCCACTCCACCGACGTGCCCGGCGGCGTCGTCCGGCTCCGGCTCGACGGACTGGCCCCGCACGAGGGCCACGGCTGGGCCGCGTACCCCGCCGGGGTGGCCTGGGCGCTGCGCGAGGCCGGGCACCCGGTCACCGGGGCGGACATCCAGCTGAGCTCCACCGTCCCCACCGGCGCCGGCCTGTCCTCCTCCGCCGCGCTGGAGGTCGTCACCGCCCTCGCCCTGAACGACCTCTTCGACCTCGGGCTCTCCCTGCCCGAGCTGGCGGTGATCGGCCGCCGCGCGGAGAACGCCTTCGTGGGCGTGCCCTGCGGGATCATGGACCAGATGGCCTCCGCCTGCTGCACCGAGGGCCACGCCCTGCACCTCGACACCCGCGACCTCACCCGGCGCCAGGTCCCCTTCGACCTGTCCGCCCAGGGGCTGCGGCTGCTGGTGGTCGACACCCAGGTCAAGCACGCGCTCGGCGACGGCGCCTACGCCGAGCGGCGGGCCGGCTGCGAGGCGGGCGCCGCGGCGCTCGGCGTGGCCACCCTGCGCGAGATCCCGTACGCCGGGCTCGACGAGGCGCTGGAGACCCTGGCCGGGGCCGGGGTGGACGAGTCCGTGATCCGCTACGTACGCCATGTGGTCGGCGACAACGAACGGGTGGAACGGGTCATCGCGCTCCTCGACGCGGGCGACGCGCGGGCCGTCGGCCCCGTCCTGGACGCCGGACACGCCTCGCTCCGCGACGACCTGCGGGTCTCCTGCCCGGAACTCGACCTGGTGGTGTCGGCGGCCGGTCCGGCCGGGGCGCTCGGCGCGCGGATGACCGGCGGCGGCTTCGGCGGCTCGGCGATCGTCCTGGTCGAGGAGGAGCGCGCGGAGCAGGTCTCCGACGCCGTGCGCAAGGCGTTCGCCGAGGCCGGGTACACCGCCCCGCGGATCTTCCCGGCCGTCCCCTCGGCAGGCGCCCGCCGCCTCGCGTAGGCAGTCCCACCCGGATCACGCCCGGTTCGCGGGGTCCGGCCCGATCCGAAGGAGACGGCCGGATCCCGGTTATGGCCCGAACACCCAAGCGGCATGGGCCAGTTCTGTGAATTCACTTCCGCCCGGGCCCGTCGCCCGTACTCTGATGCACAGCACCGGTGGGGGCCGGTGCTGATTCAGGGGTACGAGACAGTCGGGTACGGCACCCGGGGAGGGTTCGCAGTCGGCACACGGCGGCGGCCGTGGGACTGCGGTCCGAATCCCCGATCCGGGTCGCCGTACCCGCACTGACCGGCCCCTTTTCGTCGTCCCCGGGGTGGCCCCAGGGACCGACACATAGGGGGGTGCCTGTGGTGCGTATCCGGGTTCTCGTGGTGGACGACCATCGGATCTTCGCCGAGTCGCTCGCGGCGGCGCTGGCGGCCGAACCGGACGTCGAGGTGTCCGCGGCGGGCAGCGGCCCCGCGGCGTTACGGTGCCTGGAGCGGGGCGCGGCGGAGGGGCGCGGCTACGACGTGATGCTGGTCGACGCCGACCTCGGCACCCTGTCTCCGGCGGGCGACCGCCCGCCCCCGGGCCCCGTCCCCGTTCCGGCCGACGGGGGGAACGCCCCGGTGGACGGCATCTCGCTGGTCGCCGGTGTCCGCGCCGGGCGCCCCTCGGTGCGCACGGTGGTGCTCGCCGAGCGGGACGACCCCCGGCGTGCCGCGCTCGCCCTCCAGGCCGGGGCCGCCGGCTGGGTCGCCAAGGACTGCTCGCTGCAACGCCTGCTCGCGGTCGTCCGGGGCGTCCTGCGCGACGAGACGCATCTGCCCCCGGCGCTGCTCACCGGCGTACTGCGGGAGCTGACGGCGGCGCGCAAGCACCGCAGCGAGAGTGAGCAGCTGGTCGAGTCGCTGACCCCGCGCGAGCGCGAGGTGCTGCGCTGCATGGTGGCTGGCCTGGGCCGCAAGGCGGTGGCCGAACGCCTCTTCCTCTCCCCGCACACGGTCCGCACCCATATGCAGAACGTGCTGGGCAAGCTCGGCGTGCACTCCACCCTGGCCGCGGTCGCGCTGGCCCGCCGCGCGGGCGTCGGCCCGGCCGACCCCGCACCGCCGGGCGGCGCCCTAGGGGATGTTGTCGAACGGGGCGGTCAACTGGCGTAGCAGTCCGGCCAGTTCGCCCCGCTGCTGGGTGGAGAGCTCGCCCAGGATGGCGCGCTCCTGGGCCAGCAGTCCGGCCAGCGACTGGTCGGCCTTGTCGCGGCCCTCGGCGGTGAGCCGGACGAGGACGCCGCGGCGGTCGTTCGGATCGGGCAGCCGCTCGACGAGGTTCTTCTTGGTGAGCCGGTCGATCCGGTTGGTCATCGTGCCGGAGGTGACCAGGGTCTGGGTGAGGAGCTGACCGGGGGAGAGCTGGTACGGGGCCCCGGCCCGGCGCAGCGACGTCAGCACGTCGAACTCCCAGGGCTCCAGATCGTGCTCGGAGAAGGCGATCCGGCGGGCCCGGTCCAGATGCCTGGCCAGGCGGGAGACGCGGCTGAGCACCTCGAGTGGTTCCACGTCGAGGTCGGGGCGCTCGCGGCGCCATGCAGCGACCAGTCGGTCGACCTCGTCCTCCATGCGGATCAGTGTAGTTGGTCTGTCGACATGAAGTCTCTTGAATTCAAGTGTCTTGACATCAAGATAAATCTGGCGTGATCCTGGCCCCATGACCGCACCCGGCACACCCTCCTGGGACCCGCACCAGTACCTGCGCCACGCCGACCACCGCACCCGCCCCTTCCTCGACCTCCTCGCCCGCGTCCCCGACCTCCCCGCCACCCCCGCACCCCGCATCGCCGACCTCGGCTGCGGCGCGGGCAACGTGACCGCCCTGCTCGCCGACCGCTGGCCCGACGCCCGGATCACCGGCTACGACAACTCCCCGCAGATGCTCGAACGGGCCCGCACCCGCACCGGCCCCCGCCTGGACTTCGCCGAGGCCGACGCCGCCACCTGGACCCCCGCCGAACCACACGCCCTGATCATCTCCAACGCCCTGCTCCAATGGGTCCCCGGCCACACCGCCCGCTTCCCCGCCTGGCTCGACGCGATCACCCCCGGCGGCACCCTCGCCTTCCAGGTCCCCGGCAACTTCGACCAGCCCAGCCACGCCCTGATGCGGGAACTCGCCGACTCCCCGCGCTGGCGCGACCGCCTCTCCGGCCTCCTGCGCCACGCCGACGCCGTGGACACCCCCGCCGCCTACCTCGACGCGCTGACCGCCCCCGGCCTCACCACGGACGTCTGGGAGACCACGTACCTGCATCTGCTGCCCGGCGAGGACCCGGTACTCGACTGGGTGAAGGGCACCGGCCTGCGCCCCGTCCTGACCGCCCTCGCCGACGACCCCGAGGCCACCGACGCCTTCCTCGCCGACTACCGCGACCTGCTGCGCACCGCCTACCCGGCCGGCCCGCACGGCACGGTCTTCCCGTTCCGCCGCGTCTTCGCCGTCGCCCACAAGGAGAGCCGATGATCGCCGCCCTCGACCACGTACAGCTCGCCGCCCCGCCCGGCTCGGAGGACGCCCTGCGCGCCTACTACGCGGAGGTGCTCGGCATGACGGAGATCCCCAAGCCACCGGCGCTCGCGGCCCGCGGCGGCTGCTGGTTCCGGGCCGGGCCCGTCCAGCTCCACCTCGGCATCGAGCCGGACTTCCGCCCGGCCCGCAAGGCCCACCCGGGCCTGCGCGTCACGGACATCGAAGCGTTCGCCGCCCGCCTCGCGGCACACGGCGCCGACGTCCACTGGGACGACCACCTCCCCGGCCACCGCCGCTTCTACGCCGAGGACCCGGTGGGCAACCGCCTGGAGTTCCTGGAACCGGTGGACGGCTGTTCCTCCCATGGACGGGATCCCCAGCCCTGAAAGCCCCACTGGGCCGCACATCCCCCACCGTCATCCCCACGGGTGAACAGCCCCGGCTCAGCTCTTCCGGTGGCCTATCAGCCTCGGCTTCGACTCCAGGTTCTCCAGGCCGTGCCAGGCCAGATTCACCAGGTGGGCGGCCACTTCCGACTTCTTCGGCTTGCGGGCGTTCACCCACCACTGGCCGGTCAGCGCGACCATGCCGACCAGCGCCTGGGCGTACAGCGGGGCCAGCTTCGGGTCGAAGCCGCGCGCCTTGAACTCCAGACCCAGGATGTCCTCCACCTGGGTGGCGATATCGCTGATCAGGGAGGCGAACGTCCCGGTCGACTGCGCCACCGGGGAATCGCGGACCAGGATGCGGAAACCGTCGGTGTACGTCTCGATGTAGTCGAGCAGGGCGAACGCCGCCTGCTCCAGCAGCTCACGGGGGTGCCCCGCGGTCAGCGCACCGGTCACCATGTCGAGGAGCTGGCGCATCTCGCGGTCGACGACCACCGCGTACAGCCCCTCCTTGCCGCCGAAGTGCTCGTACACCACCGGCTTGGAGACACCGGCCCGGGACGCGATCTCCTCGACCGACGTCCCCTCGAAGCCCTTGTCGGCGAAGAGCGTGCGACCGATGTCCAGCAACTGCTCCCGGCGCTCCTTCCCGGTCATCCGCACCCTGCGGGTACGCCGGGAGGAGGAGGGACGGGTGTTCTCGCTGCTGGTACTGGAGTCGGTCGCCACGTCGTCAATCATGCCGCCTCGGTACGACCGCGGTCGCGCCGGGCGTCGCTCGGACCGGCATCGACCCGGCGGGAAGCGATCCGCGCCGCGTCCGGCCAGCGCACGTCGTACGCCCAGCCCAGCTTCTCGAACCAGCGGATCACCCGGGCACTCGAATCGATCTGACCGCGCATCACCCCGTGCCGGGCGCTCGTCGGATCGGCGTGGTGCAGGTTGTGCCAGGACTCGCCGCAGGACAGCACCGCCAGCCACCACACGTTCCCCGACCGGTCGCGCGACTTGAACGGCCGCTTGCCCACCGCGTGACAGATCGAGTTGATCGACCAGGTCACATGGTGCAGCAGTGCCACCCGGACCAGCGAGCCCCAGAAGAACGCCGTCGCCGCACCCCACCACGACATCGTCACCACTCCGCCCACCAGCGGCGGAAGCAGCAGCGAGACCGCCGTGAACGTCGCGAAGTGACGCGAGACCGCGCGGACCGCCGGGTCCTTGATCAGATCGGGGGCGTACTTCTGCTGCGGCGTCTGCTCCTCGTCGAACATCCACCCGATGTGGGCCCACCAGAGCCCCTTCATCAGCGCGGGCAGGCTCTCCCCGAACCGCCACGGCGAATGCGGATCGCCCTCGGCGTCGGAGAACCGGTGATGCTTGCGGTGATCCGCCACCCACCGCACCACCGGCCCCTCCACCGCCAGCGACCCCGCGACCGCCAGCGCGATCCGCAACGGACGCTTCGCCTTGAACGAGCCATGCGTGAAATACCGGTGGAAACCGATCGTGATGCCGTGACAGCCGATGAAGTACATCGCCACCAACAGCCCCAGATCCAGCCAGCTCACCCCCCACCCCCAGGCCAGCGGCACCGCCGCGACCAGCGCCACGAACGGCACCACGATGAACAGCAGCAGGGCGATCTGCTCGATCGACCGCTTGCTGTCCCCGCCGAGCGTCGCGGAGGGCAGGGGCCGGCCGTCGTCGGCCGCGGCGGACCGGGGATCGTCGAGCGCGGCGGGACTGGTGTTCATGGGGGGTCCCCTGGGGAAGAGAAAGACGACGGACAGCTCCGGCTACGGTTCCGTAACCTACGGCAACGTAAGTATGGCAGCGCAAGGGCCCGACGCACGAGAGCGCGACCGGGCCGCGCCAGCGGGGATACCCGATCGGGCCGCGAGCGGGTGTCCACTTCGTGGACACCTATCCTGAGTGGAGTCGGACAGCGCGGTCCGCACTCTGCTTTCCCGGGACGGCGGCAGTCCCGCAGCCCGCCACGTCCCGGAAACCCCCGGGGGCGCGGCCCGCCGCGGCCCCGGAGTACCCCCGTGCTCAACCACTGCAAGGAGCCGCACACCGTGAGCAGTGCCGACCAGACACCTGCCGCCAGCACCGAGCTGCGCGCCGACATCCGCCGCCTCGGCGACCTCCTCGGCGAGTCCCTCGTCCGCCAGGAGGGCCAGGAACTCCTCGACCTCGTCGAACGGGTCCGCGCCCTGACCCGCACCGACGGCGAAGCCGCCGCCCAGCTCCTCGGTGAGACGGACCTGGAGACCGCCGCCCGGCTCGTCCGCGCCTTCTCCACCTACTTCCACCTCGCCAACGTCACCGAACAGGTGCACCGCGCCCGCGAGATGCGCGACCGCCGCGCCGCCGAGGGCGGCCTCCTCGCCCGAACGGCCGACCGGCTCAAGGACGCCGACCCCGACCACCTGCGCGAAACGGTCAAGAACCTCAACGTCCGCCCCGTCTTCACCGCACACCCCACCGAGGCCGCCCGGCGCTCCGTCCTCAACAAGCTCCGCCGCATCGCCGCCCTCCTCGACACCCCCGTCGTCGAGTCCGACCGCCGCCGCCAGGACCTCCGCCTCGCCGAGAACATCGACCTCATCTGGCAGACCGACGAACTGCGCGTCGTCCGCCCCGAGCCCGCCGACGAGGCCCGCAACGCCATCTACTACCTCGACGAACTCCACGCCAACGCCGTGGGCGACGTCCTGGAGGACCTGGCCGCCGAACTCGACCGGGTCGGCGTCGAACTGCCCGCCGGAACCCGCCCCCTCACCTTCGGCACCTGGATCGGCGGCGACCGCGACGGCAACCCCAACGTCACCCCCGCCGTCACCTGGGACGTCCTGATCCTCCAGCACGAACACGGCATCACCGACGCCCTCGAACTCATCGACCAGCTCCGCGGACTGCTCTCCAACTCCATCCGCTACACCGGCGCCACCGACGAACTCCTCGCCTCCCTCGAAACCGACCTGGAACGCCTCCCCGAGATCAGCCCCCGCTACAAGCGGCTGAACGCCGAGGAGCCCTACCGGCTCAAGGCCACCTGCATCCGGCAGAAGCTCGTCAACACCCGCGCCCGCCTCGCCTCCGGCACCCCCCACCGCCCCGGCTGCGACTACCTCGGCACCGCCGAACTCCTCACCGACCTCGAACTCATCCAGACCTCCCTGCGCGCCCACCGCGGCGGACTCTTCGCCGACGGCCGCATGGACCGCACCATCCGCACCCTCGCCGCCTTCGGCCTCCAGCTCGCCACCATGGACGTACGCGAACACGCCGACGCCCACCACCACGCCCTCGGCCAGCTCTTCGACCGGCTCGGCGAGGAATCCTGGCGCTACGCCGACATGCCCCGCGACTACCGGCAGAAGCTCCTCGCCAAGGAACTCCGCTCCCGCCGCCCCCTCGCCCCCACCCCGGCCCCGCTCGACGCCGCCGGCGAGAAGACCCTCGGCGTCTTCCACACCGTCAAGGAAGCCTTCGAACGCTTCGGCCCCGAAGTCATCGAGTCCTACATCATCTCGATGTGCCAGGGCGCCGACGACGTCTTCGCCGCCGCCGTCCTCGCCCGCGAGGCCGGACTGATCGACCTGCACGCCGGCTGGGCCAGGATCGGCATCGTGCCGCTCCTGGAGACCACCGACGAACTGCGCGCCGCCGACGTCATCCTCGACGAGATGCTCGCCGACCCCTCCTACCGCCGCCTCGTCTCACTCCGCGGCGACGTCCAGGAGGTCATGCTCGGCTACTCCGACTCCTCGAAGTTCGGCGGCATCACCACCTCCCAGTGGGAGATCCACCGCGCCCAGCGCCGCCTGCGCGACGTCGCCCACCGCTACGGCGTACGCCTCCGCCTCTTCCACGGCCGCGGCGGCACCGTCGGCCGCGGCGGCGGCCCCTCCCACGACGCGATCCTCGCCCAGCCCTGGGGCACCCTGGAGGGCGAGATCAAGGTCACCGAACAGGGCGAGGTCATCTCCGACAAGTACCTCATCCCGGCCCTCGCCCGGGAGAACCTGGAACTGACCGTCGCCGCCACCCTCCAGGCATCCGCCCTGCACACCGCACCCCGCCAGTCCGACGAGGCCCTCGCCCGCTGGGACGCGGCCATGGACACCGTCTCCGACGCGGCCCACGCGGCCTACCGCAAGCTCGTCGAGGACCCCGACCTGCCGACGTACTTCCTCGCCTCCACCCCGGTCGACCAGCTCGCCGACCTCCACCTGGGCTCGCGGCCCTCCCGCCGCCCCGGCTCCGGCGTCTCGCTCGACGGACTCCGCGCCATCCCGTGGGTCTTCGGCTGGACCCAGTCCCGCCAGATCGTCCCCGGCTGGTACGGCGTCGGCTCCGGCCTCAAGGCCCTGCGCGAAGCCGGACTCGACACCGTCCTGGACGAGATGCACGAGCACTGGCACTTCTTCCGGAACTTCATCTCCAACGTCGAGATGACCCTCGCCAAGACCGACCTGCGCATCGCCCGCCACTACGTCGACACCCTCGTCCCCGACGAACTGAAGCACGTCTTCGCCGCGATCGAGGCCGAGCACGCGCTCACCGTCCAGGAGGTCCTCCGGGTCACCGGCTCCACCGAACTCCTCGGCACCAGCCCCGCCCTCCAGCAGACCTTCGCCATCCGCGACGCCTACCTCGACCCGATCTCCTACCTCCAGGTCTCCCTGCTGGCCCGCCAGCGGGAAGCCGCCGCCCGGGGCGAGGAACCGGACCCGCTGCTCGCCAGGGCCCTCCTGCTCACCGTCAACGGCGTCGCCGCCGGCCTGCGCAACACCGGCTGACCGCACAGGCAACCCGACCGGACCGGGTGCGGCCCGCTCACAGCGCGAAGAACGTCGCCACGAGCAGGGCCGCACCCGCGATCCCGGTGCACCACCCGACCCGGGACAGCCGCAGACCACCACCGATCACCAGCCCCGACAGCACCAACGCACCACCCAGCGGCACCCAGGCATGCAGAAACCCCGGCGCCCCGGTCCGCACCACATCGTCCGTACCCGGCCGCACCACCACCGGGAACCGGTCCCCGCGCCGCGCCGCGACCGACCGTTCGATCGTCACCCGGGACCGCGCCACCCCACCGTCCGACGGCGTGAACGGCCCCGTACACACATCGGCACCGCACCCGGTCACCGCCATCGTGCCGTGCTCACGGCCCTTGGCCAGAACGATGTGATGGGCCTTGTCCCAGGACGACAGCACACCCGCCACCAGCAACAGCAGAACCGCACAGCCCATGACGGCATTGCGGGCGTAGACCAGGGCGCGGTGGGAGGAGGAGCTGCGCTTCATGGTGAGCGATCCTTCGACAGACCGGCACCACCGGTCAACTCACGCCCACGAAAAGCCGGTTACCGGGAGGAATGTCAGAGTTGTACGCGCGGCCCCACACGCCTGCGCAGTTCTCCGCGGCCTGCCCGCCTACGCGTTGTACGCGCTCTGCGCCCGCTCCAGCCCCTCGGCCAGCAGACACTCCACCGAGTCCGCCGCCCGGTCCACCAGATACGCCAGCTCCTTGCGCTCGGTGGACGAGAAATCCTTCAGCACGAAGTCCGCGACCTGCATCCGCCCCGGCGGACGGCCGATCCCGAACCGCACCCGGTGGTACTCCGCCCCCAACGACTTGGTGATCGACTTCAGCCCGTTGTGCCCGTTGTCGCCACCACCCAGCTTGAGCCGCAGCGTCCCGTAATCGATGTCCAGCTCGTCATGGACCGCCACGACACGGTCCACCGGCACCTTGTAGAAGTCCCGCAACGCCGTGACCGGCCCACCCGACAGGTTCATGTACGACATCGGCTTCACCAGCACGACCCGCCGGCTCAGCGGACCGGGCGGACCCATCCGGCCCTCCACGACCTGCGCCTGCGCCTTCTGCGCCCGCTTGAACTTCCCGCCGATCCGCTCGGCCAGCAGATCGGCCACCATGAAGCCCACGTTGTGCCGGTTCGCCGCGTACTCGGGACCGGGGTTGCCGAGGCCCACGATGAGCCAGGGTGCGGTGGCGTCGGACATCTCTGCTCGGTCTCCTCGCGTACGACGAACGGGGTGCGGCGGGCGCCGCACCGCAGACAGGGAAACGGGGCGGCGGGTCCCCGAACAGGAAACCGCCACCCCGTCAGTGAAGCAGGAGAGGCGAGGCTCAGGCCTCGGCGCCCTCTTCGGCACCCTCGGCGGCCGGCTCCTCGGCCTGCGCGGCCAGGACCTGGAGCACCACGGCGTCCTCGTCACCGGCGAGCGAGACACCCTTGGGCAGCGTGATGTCCTTGGCGTGGATCGACGCACCCGCGTCCAGGCCGGCGACCGAAACGGTCACGGACTCGGGGATGTGGGTGGCCTCGGCCTCGACCAGCAGGGTGTTCTGGACGTACTCCAGCAGGTTGCCGCCCGGGGCCAGGTCGCCCTCGACCTGCACCGCGACCTCGACGCTGACCTTCTCGCCGCGCTTCACGGTGAGCAGGTCGACGTGCTCGATGTCGCCCTTCAGCGGGTTGCGCTGCACGGCCTTCGGGATGACCAGGGCGTCCTTGCCCTCGACGTCCAGGGCGATCAGCACGTTGGCGGTCTTCAGCGCCATCATCAGGGCGTGGCCCGGCAGGGTGATGTGGACCGGCTCGGCACCGTGGCCGTAGATGACGCCGGGAACCAGGTTGGCGCGGCGGGTGCGACGGGCGGCACCCTTGCCGAACTCGGTACGAACCTGGGCGTCGAGCTTGACCTCGGCCATGACTGCACTCCTCGTGGGATGACGAAAACGGAAGGTCACCCGGCCACGACTGGCCTGCTACGAAGAGCGCGTCGATAACGGACCGCCGTACCCATGAGTACGGCCTCCCTCGCCGAGCAACTCACTGAGTCTACCCGGCGAAGGAGGCCGCCCCAAAGTGGATCTTCGAACGACTGCTTCTACTGCTCCTCGAAGAGGCTGGTCACCGAGCCGTCCTCGAAGACCTCGCGCACCGCACGCGCGATCGTCGGCGCGATCGACAGCACCGTGATCTTGTCGAGCTCCAGCTCGCCCGGGGTCGGCAGCGTGTCCGTGAAGACGAACTCGCTCACCTTGGAATTCTTCAGCCGGTCCGCCGCCGGACCCGAGAGCACACCATGGGTGGCGGTCACTATGACGTCCTCGGCACCGTGCGCGAACAGGGCGTCCGCGGCGGCGCAGATCGTGCCACCGGTGTCGATCATGTCGTCGACCAGGACACAGACCCGGCCCTTCACATTGCCGACGACCTCGTGGACGGTCACCTGGTTGGCGACGTCCTTGTCCCGGCGCTTGTGCACGATGGCCAGCGGGGCGTCCAGCCGGTCGCACCAGCGGTCGGCGACCCGCACCCGGCCCGCGTCCGGGGAGACGATCGTCAGCTTCGAGCGGTCCACCTTGGCACCGACGTAGTCGGCCAGGATCGGCAGCGCGAACAGGTGGTCCACCGGGCCGTCGAAGAAGCCCTGGATCTGGTCCGTGTGCAGGTCCACGGTGAGGATGCGGTCCGCACCCGCCGTCTTCATCAGGTCGGCGACCAGACGGGCCGAGATCGGCTCACGGCCGCGGTGCTTCTTGTCCTGGCGGGCGTACCCGTAGAACGGGACGATCACCGTGATGGAGCGGGCCGAGGCGCGCTTCAGCGCGTCCAGCATGATCAGCTGCTCCATGACCCACTTGTTGATCGGAGCCGTGTGGCTCTGGATCAGGAAGCAGTCGGCGCCGCGGGCCGACTCCTGGAAGCGGACGTAGATCTCACCGTTGGCGAAATCGAAAGCCTTGGTCGGCACGAGACCGACACCCAGCTGGTGCGCGACCTCCTCGGCCAGCTCGGGGTGGGCGCGGCCGGAGAAGAGCATCAGTTTCTTCTCGCCGGTCGTCTTGATCCCGGTCACAGCACAGTCTCCTCAGACGTGTTCCTGGCCCCGCGCATGTGTCCCGATGTGCGACGAGCCAGCCGAAATGGGGTGAGCATCTATCACGGTACGCCGTGCATGACGTACCTGTTTCCGGTCAGCTTTCGCTCGTGCGCTCCGAAGCGGCGGCCTGGGCCGCCTGCGCGGCGCCGCTCCCCGGTCGCTTGCGGGCCACCCAACCCTCGATATTCCTTTGCTGGCCGCGTGCGACGGCCAGCGAACCGGGCGGTACGTCCTTGGTGATGACCGATCCGGCGGCGGTGTAAACGCCGTCCCCGACCGTGACAGGAGCCACAAACATATTGTCCGCTCCGGTCCGGCAGTGGGAGCCGATCGTGGTGTGGTGCTTGGCCTCGCCGTCGTAGTTCACGAAGACGCTCGCGGCACCGATGTTGGTGTGGTCGCCGATCGTGGCGTCGCCGACGTAGCTCAGGTGCGGGACCTTGGCCCCCTCGCCGAGCGTGGCCTTCTTCAGCTCCACGTACGTGCCGACCTTCGACTTCACACCGAGCCGGGAACCCGGCCGCAGATAGGCGTACGGGCCGACCGACGCGCCCGCGCCGATCTCCGCCCCGTCCGCCACCGTGTTGTCCACCCGGGCGCCCTCGCCGACCACGGTGTCCTTGAGCCGGGAGTGGGGGCCGACCTCGGCGTCCTCGCCCAGGTGGGTGGCGCCGAGCAGCTGCGTGCCCGGGTGCACGACCGCGTCGCGCTCGTACGTCACGGTGACGTCGATCAGCGTGGACGCCGGGTCCACGACCGTCACCCCGGCCGTCATGGCCCGCTCCAGCAGCCGCTGGTTGAGCAGCCGCCGGGCCTCGGCGAGCTGGACCCGGTTGTTGATGCCGAGGATCTCGCGGTGGTCCCCGGTGACGGAGGCGCCCACCCGGTGACCGGCCTCGCGCAGGATCGACAGGACGTCGGTGAGGTACTCCTCGCCCTGGCTGTTGTCCGTGCCGAGCCTGCCGAGGGCGTCGGCCAGGAGCCGGCCGTCGAAGGCGAAGACCCCGGAGTTGATCTCCCGGATCGCGCGCTGGGCGTCGGTGGCGTCCTTGTGCTCGACGATCGCGGTGACCGCGCCGTCGGCCGGGTCGCGGACGATGCGGCCGTAGCCGGTGGAGTCGGGGACCTCGGCGGTCAGCACGGTGACGGCGTTGCCGTCGGCCGCGTGGGTGGCGGCGAGCGCGCGGAGCGTCCCGCCGGAGAGCAGCGGGGTGTCGCCGCAGACGACGATCACGGTCCCCTCGACGGAGCCGCCCAGCGCGTCGAGCCCGACGCGCACGGCGTTGCCGGTGCCCTTCTGCTCGGGCTGGTGGGCGGTGCGCAGCCGCTCGTCGACGGTGGCGAGATGCGCGGTGACCTGCTCGCCCGCGTGGCCGACGACCACGACGAGGTGCTCGGGGTCCAGCTCGCGGGAGGCGGTGACGACATGTCCGACGAGCGAGCGCCCGGAAATCTCGTGGAGGACCTTGGGGGTCTTCGACTTCATGCGGGTGCCCTCACCCGCTGCGAGGACGACGACGGCTGCCGGGCGTTCGGAGCTCACGGAAATGCCCTTCGGCTTCGGGTGGTGGACACCCGAAGGATACCGGGGGGCTGTTGGCCGGGCATGGGTACGGGCCCCGACCTGCTGGTCGGGGCCCGTCACGGCGCTGTGCGGCGCTCTCCGTGATGCCTCACGGCGCTCCGCGCTGCTCCCGGGGAAGGAATCGAACCCTCATTCAATGGACCAAAACCATTTGTCCTGCCATTAGACGACCCGGGATAGAGCGACCCTTATGTCCGAATTCCTTGATCGGATCGCTTTCCGGCCTCTACTATGCCGTACCACCAGCCCTCAATGCGACGGTACAGGTCGGCGCTCTTCAAAACGCGCACCACCAGGCAACCCCGGTAGTTCTCCCCGACGTTCTTCCGATTGGTCCTCGGTGAGTGCTTCTTGACGGAGGTCTTGCCGAACGCGGAGGCGTCGGCCCCCGTCAGGGCGGCCCAGAACCGCTCCGCCGACGCGATGTCGGCGGTCTCGTGGATGTGCACGTGGAAGCGGAGGTGCGCGTCGGCCACCCCCAGCAGCCGGAGCCAGGCGAGGAACACTTCGATCATGCCCGGGTCGCTGTTGGTGAAGGTGACCCGCTCCTGCGGCCGGTGCGGCTTGGCCTTGGAGCCCTCCGCCCAGTACAGGCCCACCCCCAGCAGGAAGAGTTCGCGCGGGCTCAGCGGGCCGATCTCGGCCGCCGCCCTCCTCTTCGCCTCCCCGCGCTCCTCCTCGCGTCGCCGGAGGGTCGTTTCCCAGCCGCGCCTGGCGATGGCCGACGCCTCCTCCCGGGACCGCCTGCGCTCCGGCTTCGGCAGATCCCGTACCCACAGCGAGATCGAGCTCTTCGAGCAGCCCAGCTCCAACTGGATCCGGTCGTACGTCATGCCCTGGAGGCGGAGCTCCCGGGCCTTCTCGCGGAGGTCGTCCCTGGCGCGCGGGCGTTTCGTCCACTCCGGGGCGGGCTCGCCGCGGACGAGGCGGTTCAGGAGGTCGTTGTTGTGGATGCGCAGGCGGTCGCGGATCTGGCGCAGGCTGAGCCCCTCCCGGCGCAGGGTGATCGCCTGTTCGCGCAGATTCTCGAAGTCGGCACAGGTGCTCGTGATCTTCGTCATGCGGTGAGCGTCGTCCGGAATGCGGGCGTCCGGTGCGAAAGGCTGATCGATTCGCCATTTCAAGCGATAAGTGGCTGTTTCGGCTTCCGGTGGTGGCCGTCTGTGCTGTCCGGGTTCTCCGGGATCGGGCGGCGGCCGCCCGTAGGGTGGATGCCATGACCGCAACGGGGGCAGACCAGGAGGCGGCGGGACCGACCACCCGCGGCTACTGGTGGTGGGAGCGGCGGCGCAGTGTCGCCCTGGACGTGGGGCTCGGGGTTCTCTCGGCGCTGGAGTGTGCGCTGGAGGGCGTGGATTTCGCCGGGGACGCCGGGTTGCCGGTGCCGGTGGGGGTGCTGTTCGGGCTGCTGGTGGGGTCGGTGCTGGTGCTGCGGCGGCGGTGGCCGATCGCGGTGGTGCTGGTGTCGATCGCGACGGCGCCGGCCGGAATGGCGTTCCTGATGGGGCTGGTGGGTCTGTACAGCCTGGCCGCGTCGGAGGTGCCGCGCCGGATCACGGCGGTGCTGAGCGGGATGTCCTTCGCGGGTTCGTTCATCGTGTCGTACGTGCGGCTGCGGCAGAACGTGGCGGAGCAGGCGGACTTCGGGCCCGGTGACTGGTACGTACCGCTGATCTCGCTGTTCATGTCGCTCGGGCTGACCGCGCCGCCCGTGCTGCTCGGCCTCTACATAGGGGCGCGGCGGCGGCTGATGGAGAGCCTGCGGGAGCGGGCGGACTCGTTGGAGCGGGAGCTGTCGCTGCTCGCGGACCGGGCCGAGGAGCGGGCGGAGTGGGCGCGTACGGAGGAGCGGCACCGGATCGCCCGGGAGATGCACGACGTGGTCGCCCACCGGGTGAGTCTGATGGTGGTCCACGCGGCGGCGCTCCAGGCGGTCGCGCCGAAGGATCCCGCGAAGGCGGTGCGGAACGCGGCGCTGGTGGGGGACATGGGGCGGCAGGCGTTGACGGAGTTGCGCGAGATGCTCGGGGTGCTGCGGGCGGGGGAGCCGGTGTCGTCGCGTCCGGCCGGGGTGCCGTTGGCGTCGGTGGGGCAGGCGGTTGCCGCGGCGGCGGCCGCGGCCGCGGAGGACGGGCCCCGGTTGCGTGAGGTGGAGACGCTGGTGGGGGAGTCCCGGGCGGCGGGGATGACGGTGGAGCTGTCGGTGGACGGGGAGGCGCGGGGGTATCCGCCGGAGGTCGAGCAGACGGCGTACCGGGTGGTGCAGGAGGCGTTGACCAACGTGCACAAGCATGCGGCGGGGGCGCGGACCTGGGTGCGGTTGGCGCATCGGGGTGCGGAGGTCGCGATGCAGGTGGAGAACGGTCCGTCGGACGCGGCGACGGCGGACGCGGGGCTGCCGAGCGGGGGGAACGGGCTGGTAGGTATGCGGGAGCGGGTGCTGGGTCTGGGCGGGGTGTTCGTGTCGGGGCCGACGGAGGCGGGGGGTTTCCGGGTGTCGGCGGTGCTGCCGGTGGGGGAGACGGCGGTCTGATCCGTTCCGGCTCCCCTTCTGTACGGGTACGGGTACGGGCGCGGGGCCGGGTACGGCTTCGGCGGCCCGGTCCCGGCTCGGGTTCGGGAGCGGGCCGCCGGTGCGGGGTGGTCCGTGGTGGGCGCGGGCCCGGTCCGGGTCAGCCGGAGACGAGGCGGGCCGGCTGGATGCCCGAGACGAGGGTGGCCAGGGCCTGGTCGATGTCCGGGCCGAGGTACCAGTCGCCGGTGTGGTCGATGCTGTAGACGCGGCCCTCGGTGTCGATGGCCAGTACGGCCTGCCCGTCGCCCTCCTCGCCCAGGGGGCTGACCTCGGTCTCCAGGGCCCGGCCGAGGTCGCCGAGGGTCCGGGCCAGGTGGAGTCCGCTCAGCGGGTCTATGCGTACGGGGGCGGGGGCGATCTGGCGGCCGGGGGCGGAGGCGGTGATGTGCAGCCCGCCGAATTCGGCCCAGGCCTCCACGGCGGCCGGGAAGACCGCGTGCCGGTGGCCGGCGGGGGAGACGTGCGAGCTGAGCGTGTCGGCCCATTCCTCGGCCCGGCGGATGTCCCAGCGGCCCGGTTCCCAGCCGGCGGCGCGCAGGGCGGCGTCGACGGCGACGGGGAAGCGGGTGGTGGTGTTCCGGTCGCGTCCGGCGGGGCCCGTCTGTGCGGGCAGGTCGGTTCGGTCGTGCATCGGCGTGCGGTCAGCCCTTCTCGGCGGTGGTCGTGGCCGTGGGCGTCGTCAGGTCGACGGGGCGTACACCGAAGTGGGCGAGCATGGCCGTGCAGGAGCGGCACGGGGGCGCGTAGCTGCCGTGCAGGGGGTCGCCGTCCTCGCGGATGCGCCGCGCGGTGAGCCGGGAGTGCTTGAGGGCGCGCCGGGCTTCGCCGTTGGTCAGCGGCTTGCGCTGGGCGCGCTTGGAGCGGGTGGACTCGGCGGCGGTGAGCTGCCGGGAGAGGAGTATCGCTTCGGGGCAGCGGCCGGTGAACCGTTCGCGCCGGCCGCTGGGGAGGGTGTCCAGGAAGTCCTGGACGAGCGGGTGGAGTACGGGGGGCTGGTCGCCCTTGCCCGCGGTGCAGGTCAGTGTTTCGCCGCGTACGGAGAGCGCTGCCGCGACCGCGGGCAGGATGCCGTCGCGGCGGTGGATCAGCCGGGGTGTCCGGCTGCCGTCGGCGCTGCTCCAGCTGAGGCGCGGATCTCCGGATGTGACTGTTTGTGCTGTGTGCATTGGTGCTTTCCCTCCCGTGCCGGCAGCGGTAGCTGCGCGATGTGCACGCCCCCGAGTTGCGGTGACAGCCTGCCAAATGTCCGGGCTGGTGTGGAAGCTGGGGCGGGTGAAACGTGCCTTCGTGTCGCGCGGGGAGCGGCTTCGTGGCGCGTGCCGGGGTGGTTTCGGGCGGGGGCCGGTGCCGGGCGCGTCGCTCGTCCGTCACGCCGTTGTGACGGTTGGTGACGGTTGTGGGGAGGGGCGGGTAGGACAGGTCACATGGGCGGGACCGGCCCTTGCGTCACCGCATAGGCTGTGCCGGGACCGCCGCTCTCGGGCGGGCCGGTCCCTCACCAGCCAGACGCAGCAGGGGGCAACCGCCATGACGACAGGTCGGCTCGGTCAGCAAGCCGCGCCACCGAACGCGGCCTACGCCGGGCAGCTCGTGCATTTCCCGGACCCGGTCCGGGCGTCCCGCCACCCCGGCGGTGTGCGTATGGACGGGAACGGCAGCCCGGTCTTCACGCCGTACGCGCGTGCCGCCGCCGAGGTCGCCGAACCGCCGCAGGGCTTCGGGGTCGACGAGCTGCGGCTCACCGACTACGTCTCGGCGAACGCGGCGCTCGCGGCGAGCGGCCATGAGCTCTGGGACACGATTCCGGCGGTCGCCACCCCGCACGGCTGGACCTGGCACCACGTGCCCGGTGGCCGGCGGATGGAGCTGGTCCCGGTCGAGGTGAAGGCGCTGCTGCGGCACCATGCGGGGCTGGCCGGTACGGCCGTCGACCACGACAAGCGGGGTACCCGCCCGTTGCAGGAGACCCGGCCCGCGCACTTCCGGCTGCCGAAGGGCGCCGTCGCGGTGAGCGAGTCGCAGGTCCTGGGGGTGGAGGAGGACCTCGGTTACCGGTTGCCGGGGGCGTACCGCTCGTTCCTGAAGGCGGCGGGCGGTGCGGCGCCGGTGGGCGCGGCGCTCGACGCGGAGCTGGGGCTCCTGGTGGACCAGCCGTTCTTCACGGTGCGCGAGCAGGCCGGGGTGAACGACCTGGTGTACGTCAACAAGTGTCTGCGCGACCATCTCACGAAGGACTTCCTGGGCGTCGGTTTCGTCCAGGGCGGCATCGTCGCGGTGAAGGTGCGGGGTGACGGCGTGGGTTCGGTGTGGTTCTGCGCCTATGACGACGCCCGGGACCGGGACGGCTGGTCGGTGCAGGACCGGGTGGGCCGGCTGCTGCTGCCGTGCGGTGCGGATTTCGACGCCTTCCTCCAGCGGCTGGCGGGCAATCCGCCGGAGCTGGAGACCGTGGCGAACCTGATGGTGGACGGCGGCTTCGCGCGGGCCGTCCCGGTGGAGGGGTGAGCGCGATGGTGACTTTTGCGCAGGCGCAGGAGCGCGCGGACGAGTGGATCAACGGGGACGTTCCGGCGTACCAGCACCGTGAGGTGCGGGTGCGGGAGTTCGAGCTGGGCTTCGTGGTGTGGGGCGAGGACCGGGCGGAGGGCCCCGTCTCGGACGGTGGCAACCAGCGTCTGGTGATCGCCCGGGACAGTGGTGAGGCGACGCTGTGGCCGGGGCTGCCGGTGGGTGAGGTGATCCGGCGGTACGAGGAGGAGTACGGGGCGCGGGCCGAGGCGGCGGCGGCCGCTCCGGAGCCGCCGCAGCGGATCGATCTGAATCAGACGTCGTTCCTGTTGAGCCCCCCGGAGTGGCTCCAGGAGGCGGCGGACAAGCTGGGCATCCCGGACCGTCGCGCTGAGGGTGCGCCGGCGGGCGGCGGGCCGGGTTCGCAGGGTGGGCAGCCGGCGTATGAGCCGACCGCCAACGACGGTGTTCCGGCAGGTCCGCCCCCGGCGCCGGTCCCGCCGGTGGCCCCGGCGGCGGCTCCGGCGGCGCCGCCCCCGGTTCCGGCGGGTGTGCCGGACGGGTCGACCCCGTGGGCCGGTACGGACACCAATACGGGTGCGGACTCCGACGACGCGGAGGTGCCGCTGCCCGCGACGGTGTTCGCGCCGCCGCTCTCCGGTGCCGATGACGAGAACACGCCGCCGCCGGTGGTGCCGGCCGACGCCCCGACCGCCCTGATGTCGGGGGGCAGTCAGCTTCCCCGGACCGCGCTGGTGCCGGGTCTGCCGTCGCCGGAGAGGCCGGGCGGGCCGGGTGGTCCCGGTGCGCCGGGCGGTCAGGGAGGTCCGGGTGCGCCGGGGGTTCCGGGTGCGCCCGGGGCCGGGGGCATCGCGGACGCGACCACCGGCAAGGCCGCCGTGGCTCCGCCCGGTCCGCGTGGTGGCGCCGTACCTCCGCCGCCTCCGGGCGCGCCGGGGGTTCCTGGGGCGCCGGTGCCGCCGCCCTCGGGGCCGGGTGCGCCCGGTGCCCCGGCGGGCGGGTATCTGCCGACCCAGCTCGCCCCGCAGATCGGTGCGCCGGGTGCGCCGGTGCCGCCGCCGGGTCCGCCCGGTGCGCCGGGTGCCTCGGTGCCGCCGCCGCCCGGTTCGACGCCGCCGCCCGGCCCGCCCGGTGCCGTGCCGCCTCCGCCGCCCGGTGGCGGGGTGCACCATGCCGCGACGATGCTGGCCAACCCGAGCATGGGTGGCCCCGGTGGGGTGCAGCCCCCGGGCCCGCCCGGTCCGCCCGGTGGAACGCCGCCGCCTCCGCCCGGTGCGACGCCGCCCCCGCCGCCCGGTGGCGGGGTGCACCACGCGGCGACGATGCTGGCGGACCCGAGCATGGGTGGCCCCGGTGGTGTGCGGCCCCCGGGTCCGCCCGGTGCGACGCCGCCGCCCGGTGGCGGGGTCCATCAGGCCGCGACGATGCTGGCCAACCCGAGCATGGGTGGCCCCGGTGGCGTACAGCCCCCCGGTCCGCCCGGCCCGCCCGGTCCGCCCGGTGCCCCCGGCCATGTGCCGCCGCAGGGTCCGCACACCCCGCCGCCGCCCGCGTACGGGTACCCGCAGCAGCCCCCGTCCGGCCAGCCGACCGTCGGCCCCGGCTACCAGGCCGTGCTGCGCTACCGCGCGCCCGACGGCAGCGAGCAGCAGCTGATCCGCCGCTCGGCGCCCGGCACCCCGCACCCCGAGTGGCAGATGCTGCACGAGCTGCGGGCGATGAACGTGCCGCCGCAGCAGGTCATCGAGCTCCACACCGAGCTGGAGTCCTGCGAGCTGCCCGGCGGCTACTGCGCGCGCATGATCCGTGAGACGTGGCCGCAGGTGCGGATCACCAGCGTCGCCCCGTACGGCACCGACCACGCCAGCCGCCAGCAGGGCATGCAGCACCTCCTCACCCACCAGGGTGAGCTGCACCAGGTGGCGGACGGTCCGGCCCGTCCGGCGCCGGTCCGCGCACCGCTCCCGCAGATGCCGGCCGCGCCGGTGGTGCCGCCGGAGGCCGTCGCGGAGGAGCTGCTGCAGAGCTTCGGGCCGCAGGGCATCCTCCGTTTCGACCAGCGCGCGGTGTCCCGTCAGGGGGTGCCCGAGACGGTGGCCCGGGCGCTGGTGTGGGCGGGGCTGCCCGCCGATTTCGGGCCGTTCTTCTGGGCGCAGCCGGGCCAGCCGGTGGTGCCGACGCTGGGCGAGCTGGCCCAGCAGCGTCAGGTGCAGGCCGCGCCCGACGCGGGCTCGTACCTGGTGATGGGGTCCGATTTCGGCCGGGCGATCTGTGTCCAGTACGGGACGGCGAACATCGTCGCGGTGCCCGTCGAGGCGGGTCCGGGCGGGCAGTCGGTGCCGCCGCAGTTCGTGAACACCGGGCTGCCGGAGTTCCAGCGCTCGATGGCGTTGCTCGGCCGGATGTGGCGGTTGCGGTTCGGGCTCACCCCGGAGCAGGCGGGTCGCTGGACGGTCGACTTCCAGGCCCAGTTGATGGCGCTGGACGCGGCGGCGCTGGCGTCGCCGGAGAGCTGGTGGTCCGTGCTGCTCGAACAGATGTGGGACGGACTGCTCTGATCGCAGGCCCTGCGGGCCTCGTGGGGCTCTGAGCCATCCGCGTACGGCGCCCGGTCCCCGGAAGGGGCCGGGCGCCGCGCTCTGTGGTGTCCATGGGGCTGTGATGCCTGTCGCTTCTGTCTGTAAAGCAGATGATCGATTCCGACTTATGGTCCGATCTGCCGCATCCTTGACGTGTCGCTGATGGTCGCAGAGTCGGAAAGAGGCTTCACGCATGAGTTCTGTACCGGTGTCCGCGCACGGCTTCGTCGGTATCGGTGTACGGGGACGCGGCTACCGACCGGAGCAGGTGGACCGGGCGGTGTCCGCGCTCTCGGCGGAACGGGACGAGGCCCTGGCCGAGGTGGACCGGCTGACCGCCCTGGTGGCCGAGATGTCGGCGGAGTCGGTCCGGCTGGCCGAGGTCGTCGCCACGCTCGCTCCGCAGACCTACGAGTCGCTGGGCGAGCGGGCCCAGCAGATCCTGGCCCTCGCGGAGGGCGAGGCGGCGAGCGTACGGAGCGCTGCCCGGGACCGGGCGCAGGAGCTGCGGGACGCGGCGGAGGCGGCGGGCCGCGAGGTCCGTGCCGTGGCCGGGAAGGCCGCCGAGGCGATACGGGCCGAGGCCCTCGCGTACGCGGAGGCCACGCTGACCACCGCACGGGAGACGGCCGACGCGGCGGTGGCCGAAGCCCGCGAGGAGGCCGCCGGGGTGCGGGAGAAGGCGCGCGCCATGATGGCGGAGACCGTCAGCCGCACCGCGAGCGTCCTGGCCCACCAGGAGCAGGAGCACACGGAGCGCCTGAAGACGGCCGAACGCGAACTCGCCGACGCCGAGGCCGAGCAGACGGCCCGCCACGACGACCTCACCGAGCGGGCCGAGGCCCGGCTGGCGGAGGCCCGGCGCGCCCTCGCGGAGACCGAGGAGGCCGCCCGGCACGGCCAGGAGGACGCCGAGGCGCGCGCCGCCGAACTGATCGCCGGGGCCAGGGTCCGCGAGGAACGGGTGGTCCGGGAGACGGAGCGCGTCGTGCGCGAGCACGACGAGAGCCGCGAGCAGCTCCACGCGCACATGGCCCACGTACGCAACGCCCTCGCCGCCCTCACCGGCCGCGTCACCGCCCCGGTGGACGAACTCCACAACTGACCCCGGCCGCAACGCACTGCGCGCCCTCCTCCCCCCGCCGCGCCGTGTCCTGCCCCGGCCCGTCCCGAAACCGGGCCGGGCGGATTCGGTGTTCCGGGTTACGGGACGGCCGTGGCCTTCCTACGCTGGACCGGCCGACTCCGGTGCGCCTCCCCGAGGGGGCGCGGAGTCGGCGGAGCAGGCAGGGCCGCGTATCCGACGGCGGCCGTGGGTGCGTATGGCGTGGGGGTGTTGACCCGTGCGGAGAGTGCCACTGTGGGCGAGACGGCGAATCTGGGGCGGCGCGTTCTGCGGGAGCTGCGGTGGCGCCGTGAACGGGGCCGGGTGGAGCTGGAAACCGCGATGGCGCCTCCGGATGTGGAAGCTGATCCGGCGAACGGCGACGCGACGCCGCGCCCCCACCGGAACGGGCGTGCCCTGCGGAAGGACGCCGAGCTGTCGGCGGAGCTAGTGCTTCCCGAATCCCGAGTCCCGAGCTTCGGGAGGGGGCCGGTTCACTCTTTCGTGGGCGCGGAAACGGGCGCGGGCCCGGGGCTTGAGCTTCGGGCTTCGGGGGCCGGGATTCGGGGTTCGGGATTCGAGCGGTGTGTTCCAAGTGGTTGGTTTTTTGGGTGGGTTGGGGAACCCCACCCACCCTCCCGTACCCGTCACGGCCAGCAAGTATGACTAATTGTGATCAAGTTGCGGCGCAGAGTCGCGCCCGTTTACGGTGCGAACGAAACGACCCCGGCACAGTGTTGGAGCACTGCCCGGGGTCTGACCCCAAGATCGCAACCAAGTAGAAAGCCGATCCCGTGGCTGTTTCCGAGCTTATCTCCGACCCTTGTGCGCCCGCAGCTCCGCGCGTTGCCCCGCCGAAGGCGAGGCCGGGTTACGGGAAGCGTTCCGTTCCGGAGGAACGACCGCCGTGTGAGGCCGACTTCGCGTCGTTGCCGGTGCGTGAGCGGCACATTGCGGGTTATGTGGAGGCGTTGGCGGAGGGTGCGGCGATGGATATCAAGTCGCTTGCGAAGTCTCTGCCGTTGTACGGGCAGATGGCGGTGGGCAGTGCGTTACGGGCGCTGAGTGTGGCCGGTCACCTGCGCCGGGGTCGTTGCGTGAGTATCCAGGACGGTCAGGTCCGTTGGGTCACGCGTACGTTCTGGTCGCGGGTCGCCCACGACAACGAGTGGTGGACCGCCTTCCTCGCCGCCGAGAACCACCGAGCCACCCAACAGCCCAACCCCCAGGCCCCCGCCGCCGCTCCTTCGGTGCCCGCTCCCGCTTCCGTACCCGTACCTGCTGCGCAGGTCCCGCAGCCGCGTGCGGCGGAGCCGGTGCCCCCGGTTCAGCCGCAGCCGCAGATTCAGGCTCAGTCCTGGTCCCGCCCGGAACCCCAGCCTCGACTCCAGCCCGGACCTTTGCCGATGTCCTGCCCGCAGTCGCAGGGTGGTGTTCCCTCGCCCGCGTTCGTGGCGTTGGCGCGGTTGGGGCGGGTGGACTCCCGTCTGGCGCTTTCGGCGGCGGACTGTGCGGGGTTGGAGGGGCTGGTGGTCGAGTGGTTCGCGCGGGGTGTGGATGCCGATTATTTGACCCGGGCCCTGACGGCAGGGCTTCCCGATGCGGTCGGGTCTCCCTTCGGGCTGGTGCGCCGCCGTCTCCAGGACAAGCTTCCGCCCCACCTGCCCGCGACGCCCGTTCCGCCCGTACCGGCGGAGGCCCCGGTGCGCCGGGTGATGCCGGAGTGCACCGAGTGTGGCGTACCGGGAAGGCCCGAAGCCTTCCGCGACGGACTCTGCCGTCCCTGCCGCGAGCCCGACCCCACCCCTGAGAAAATGTGACAGTTGGCCCCAAGTGTCATGTAAAACGTGAGGCAGGGGTGGAACCCCGGTCAAGCGGGTGGTGCGACCGGGGACACCGTGCCGAGCCACTGTTCGGCGCCCCATGCCTCGTACCGCTGCGCCTCGGTGAAGCCCAGCTTTGCCGCGAGGCGCATCGAGCGGGCGTTGGCGGTCTGGGTGCGCAGCGCCACCGTTTCGCCGGGAAGCGCTTCGGCGAACCAGCCGAGCACCGCCGCGCACGCCTCGCCGGCGTATCCCTGTCCCCATGCCTCCGGGAGGAACAGGTAGCCGAGTTCGGCCTTCCCCGAGCCCGGTTCGGGCTCGTCCCGGTGTTCCGTGGTGCGTCGGTTGAGTTCGACGGTGCCGATCATCGTTCCGTCGAGCTCGACCACGAAGAGGCCGGGCCGCCTCTCGGGCTCCTCGGGCAACGCGCGCTCGCACTCGTCCCGGGGCCGGTGTCCGCCGATGTACGTGCCCACCTCCGGCGAGCTGAACAGTTCGACGAACATCGCACGGTCCCGGGGCTCGGGAGCCCGCAGCACGAGCCGCTCGGTCCTGATCGGAGCGGGTGGCCAGACAACGGATTTCGGTTCGGTCATGCGCGGGAATCTACCGAAGGCCCCGCCGGACGGTACTCGTGCGGAACGCGGACGTATCCGAGGGGGTCTGTTAAAGTCTCCGCCGACTACGAGCCTCCCTGGCCCGGATGAAGACATCCGCCGGGGAGGCTTTTTCCGTACCCGTACCCGTACCCGTACCCGTACCCGTACCTGTACCTGTACCCGTACCCGGACACGGAGGCCGCGGTCGAGGGCCTCCGACTTGAGGAGAGTCCCGTGCCCGACGTATCCGTCCGCCTCGCCAGCAGCGCCGACCGCGCCGTGGTGGAGCGGCTGTGGCTGATGTTCCGCCATGACCTCTCGGAGTTCGACGGTGTGCTGCCCAACGCCGACGGAACCTTCCGCGGCGAACGGCTCCACACGGCCTTCTCCGACGACCCCGACTGGGCGCCCTACCTCTTCACCAGCGGTGACGGCAGCCCGGCCGGGTTCGCCTTCGTCCGGAACCTGACCGCCGCGACACGTGTGCTGAACAGCTTCTTCGTGGTGCGCGGGGCGCGGCGGGCGGGGACCGGGCTGCGCGCCGTACAGGAGATCGTGGCCCGGCACCCCGGTCCGTGGGAGATCGCGTTCCAGGACGCCAACACCGCCGCGGTGCGGTTCTGGCGCCGTGTCGCGACGGAGATCGCCGGCGACGCGTGGACGGAGGAGCGCAGAGCGGTTCCCGGCCGGCCCGAACTGCCGCCCGACGTCTGGATCTCGTTCGACTCGTCCGCCGCGTAGAGCCGCTGATCACCGACGCGTTCGTCGGCCCATCACGGCGGAGGACCTGCCGAGGGTCCATCGAGCGGACCGGGGCCCAGTTCCGTGCTCGGCAGGCGGCGCCAGTCCCGTTCCGTGCGGGCCGGTGGCCTGCGCCGCCTCGCACCGACCCGCCCTTGGCTCGGGGCAGCCGGGAGCACGGTACCGGCTCCGCCGCGTGGCAGCCGGGGCGGTCAGTGCGGGTCGGCGGGGATCGGTGGGGCGCCGGCCAGGATGCGGGGCTCCTCGCCCTGGTAGACGCGGCGGGCGGCGGGGGCCGTGTTGCGGGGGAGCACCGTGCCCAGGAAGCCCGCGAGGAAGCCCGCCGGGATGGAGACGAGCCCGGTGGTGGTGTACGGGAACCAGTTGAAGTCGTGGTCGGGGAAGACCGACGTGGGCGAGCCGGACACCAGGTTCGTACCGGTGATCAGCACCAGCACCGTGACGGTGCCGACGACCAGGGTGCAGATCAGCCCGGTACGGGTGAAGCGCCGCCAGAACATGCTGTACACCAGCGCCGGGGCCAGCGCCGACGCGCCGACGCAGAACGAGAGCGTGGCCAGGGCCTGCACGTTCCAGTGCCGGGCCACCACGGCGAGGGCGATGGCGATGATGCCCACGACGATCGCCGAGATCTGTGCCGTACGCATCTCGGTACGGCCCGTCATCGGTCCCCGGCCCGGTCGGCGGGTTCCGCGCAGCCCGTGCGCGAACAGGTCGTGGGCCAGGGAGTTGGCGCAGGCCAGGATCATCCCGGCGACCGAGGCGAGCAGCGTCAGGAAGATCGCCGTCGTCATCGTCGTGATGATCAGCGCCCCCATCCGCGTACCGTTCGCGACCTCCCCGCTGATCTGGAGGATCGCGCTGTTCCCGGAGGCCCCGGCGGCGGTGATCCCCTCGTGGCCGACGAGTGCCGCCGCGCCGAAACCGATGACCACCAGCAGCAGGCAGATCGTGGCGACCGTACCGACCGCCCATGACATCGAGCGGCGGACGGCCTGCGTGGAGCGGGCGCTCGACATCCGCATGGTGACGTGCGGGAGACAGGCGGCGCCGAGGACCACGGTCAGTTCGGAGCTGACCATGTCGAGCCCGCTGCCCTCGAACTGGAGCCCCGAACTCAGGAACGCGGCCCCCGCCCCACTGCTCTGCCGGGCGGCCGAGAGCAGCGAATCGGTGCTCCAGTCGAACCGGTTCATGATGAGGACGGCGATGCTGAAGGCGGCCACGAGAAGGACGACGATCTTCACGATCTGGATCAGCGACGTGCCCTTCATCCCGCCGATCGCCGCGTAGGCGATCATCAGGATGCCGAGGCCGATGATGGCGCCGGTCCGGAAGCCCGAGGTGTCGAAACCCAGGATGAACGCGAGCAGATCGCCGCTGCTGGCCAGTTGGACGACCATCATCGGGACGAGCGCGGCGATCGTGGCCGCGCAGGCGGTGACCCGGACCGCGCGGCCGGGGGAGCGGCGCACCAGCACGTCGCCCATGGTGAACCCGCCGGTGTTCCGGAGCGGCTCGGCGAGCAGGAACATCAGCAGGACCAGCGAGAGCGTGATGCTCAGGGCGAGGATCGTCCCGTCGTACCCGGTGAGCGCGATGATGCCGGTGGTGCCGAGCACCGTGGCGGCGGACAGGTAGTCGCCCGCCAGGGCGAGCCCGCTCCGTACCGGGCCCAGCGAGCGGGAACCGGTGTAGAACTCGCCGAGGTCGTCCCGGTCCGGGCCGGTCATCACACAGAGCAGCAGCGCCACGGTGCCGACCGCCAGGAAGGCCACCAGGGACATCGACTGCGCGGAGTTGTCGAATCCGTTCACCGTGCGGCTCCCGCTCTGCGGATACGGGCGGCGAGCGGGTCGACCGTGCGCCGGGCGGTCCGCTCGTACACCACCAGGGCGAGGACCGTCACCGGGAGCTGGAGGACGGCCAGCGCCATACCGGCATTGAGGCCGCCGAATAGCGGGGTGGCCATCGCGTCCTTGGCGAACGCCGACAGCAGCAGGAAGGCCACGAAATAGCCGAGCGCGGTCAGCGTCGCGATCCGCCGCAGCGCCCGGTACGCGGTCCGCAGCCGGCGCAGGTCGCTGTGGCGGCCCGGGACGGGGGCGGCGGGCGCCGGAGCGGTGGACGGGTCGGCCAGGGGGTCGGGCGGGGCCGGAGCGGTGCTCTGCCAGGGCAGCAGGTAGTCGGCGCGCTGGGGGGACGGGGACGGGTTTCCGTGCGACATCGGGGTGCTGCTCCTTGCGTGGCTCGGGTCCTGGTCGGGGACGGCAAGGCAGGAGTGCGGTGCGGTCGGAAGCGTGAACCTTACTCGCCAGTACGGCGGTTGGGGAGTGTGTGAAGCGAATTACCTCTGGTATTGGCTCAGTTGAGCATCCGGCGGTGAACGGAAGGTGGCCCCGGGGCGGGACGGGGGACCGCTGCGGGGCGGTCGGTGCACCCCTGGGGGGAGTCCCCTACAAGGGCTCCACCCAGGGGCCGAGACCCTTAGGGGTGGCTCCTCAGTTCTGGGCAGGGGCCGTTCCTCCCGGCGGAGGACGTGGCCGGGACGGCTGATTCCTTACGGTGTTCTTACGCCGCGAGGAGCGGCTGGAGCCCGCCGCGGACATGGCGGGCCCGGGGGGACGGGCGGGGGAGACCCCGCCCGGGGGATGGGCCGGACGCGCAGGTGTCGGGCTGTTTCCGGCACCTGATTCCGTACGCGTACCGAGCCGTTCCCGGCATCGGCCGACAGAGGAGAAATATCGTGACAACGGCGGTAACCGTTCCCAGCCGTGGGGGTGTCGCGGGACGCACGGCCGTTGCCGCGCGGGCGCGGCAGGTCGTGAAGGCCTACGGGGCGGGGGAGACCCGGGTCGTCGCGCTCGATCATGTCGATGTGGACATCGTCCGGGGAGAGTTCACGGCGATCATGGGCCCGTCCGGCTCCGGGAAGTCGACCCTGATGCACTGCCTGGCCGGTCTGGACACCGTCAGCGCGGGCCAGATCTTCCTCGACGAGACCGAGATCACCGGCCTGAAGGACAAGAAGCTCACCCAGCTCCGCCGCGACCGGATCGGCTTCATCTTCCAGGCGTTCAACCTGCTGCCCACGCTCAACGCGCTGGAGAACATCACCCTGCCGATGGACATCGCCGGCCGCCGCCCCGACGCCGCCTGGCTCCAGCAGGTCGTGGACACCGTCGGGCTCACCGGACGGCTGAAGCACCGGCCCACCGAACTCTCCGGCGGCCAGCAGCAGCGCGTCGCGGTGGCCCGTGCCCTGGCCGCCCGGCCGGAGATCATCTTCGGGGACGAGCCGACCGGGAACCTGGACTCGCGGGCCGGGGCCGAGGTGCTGGGCTTCCTGCGCCGCTCGGTCGACGAACTGGGCCAGACCATCGTCATGGTCACCCACGACCCGGTGGCCGCCTCCTACGCGGACCGGGTCCTCTACCTGGCCGACGGGCGGATCGTCGACGAGATGCGCGACCCGACCGCCGACCAGGTCCTCGACCGGATGAAGGACTTCGACGCGCGCGGGCGGACCTCATGACCGTCTGGAAGACCTCACGGCGGAACTTCCTCGCCCACAAGGGACGGATGGCGCTCTCCGCCGTCGCGGTCCTGCTGTCGGTGGCGTTCGTGTGCGGCACGCTCGTCTTCACCGACACCATGAGCACCACCTTCGACAAGCTCTTCGCCGCGACCTCCGCCGACGTCACCGTCGGCCCCCGCACCGCCGAGGACGAGGACCTGATGGGGCCGCGCGGCGGCAAGCCCGCCACCGTCCCCGCCTCCGTCGTCGAACGGGCCGCGAAGGCCACCGGCGCGAAGAGCGCCGAGGGCGCGGTCACCAGCATGTCCGTCACCGTCGTCGACAGCCACGACAAGAACATGGGCTCGACCACCGGCGCCCCGACCATCGCCGGCAACTGGACCCGCAACGACCTGCGCTCGATGGAGATATCCTCCGGCCACGCACCGCGCGGCCCGACCGAGGTCATGGTCGACGCCGACACCGCCGACAAGCACCACCTGAAGCTCGGCGACGAACTGCGCACCATCACCCCCCACGGCGACATCCGGGCACGGATCAGCGCCATCGCCACCTTCCGGATCACCAACCCCGGTGCCGCCGTCGTCTACTTCGACACCGCCACCGCGCAGCGCATGCTGCTCGGCCGGGACGACGTCTTCAGCCTGGTCAACGTCACCGCCGACACCGGCGTCCCCCACGAGCGCCTGAAGAAGGACGTCGCCACGGCGGTCGGCGACCAGGGCGCGTACGAGCTCCGGACGCAGAAGGAGGCGGCGGAGGCCAACAAGGACTCCATGGGCTCCTTCCTCGACGTGCTGAAGTACGCCATGCTCGGCTTCGCCGGGATCGCCCTCCTCGTCGGCATCTTCCTGATCGTCAACACCTTCTCCATGCTGGTCGCCCAGCGCACCCGCGAGATCGGCCTGATGCGGGCCATCGGCTCCAGCCGCAAGCAGGTCAACCGGTCCGTGCTGGTCGAGGCGCTGCTCCTCGGCACCGTCGGCTCGCTCCTCGGGGTCGGCGCGGGCATCGGCCTCGCCGTCGGCCTGATGAAGCTGATGGGCGCGGTGGGCATGGAGCTGTCCACCGAGGACCTCACCGTCGCCTGGACGACCCCGGTGACCGGCCTGGTGCTGGGCGTCGTCGTCACCGTCGTCGCCGCGTACTTCCCGGCCCGCCGGGCGGGCAAGGTCTCGCCCATGGCCGCGCTCCGCGACTCCGGTACGCCCTCGGACGGCCGCACCGGCCGCGTCCGGGCCGCGCTCGGGCTGGTCCTCACACTGGGCGGCGGCGCCGCGCTGGTCGCCGCGGCACGGGCCGACGACGCGGGCCGCGGCTCGCTCCCGCTCGGGGTGGGCGTCCTGCTCACCCTGGTCGGCTTCATCGTGATCGGCCCGCTGCTCGCCGGGTTCGTGGTCCGGGTGCTCAGCGCCGTGCTGCTGCGGGTGTTCGGCTCGGTGGGCCGGCTCGCCGAACGCAACGCCCTGCGCAACCCGCGCCGTACCGGGGCGACCGGTGCCGCCCTGATGGTCGGCCTCGCGCTGGTCGCCTGCCTCTCCGTGGTCGGCTCCTCCATGGTCGCCTCGGCCACCGAGGAACTGGACCGCTCCGTGGGCGCCGACTTCATCGTCCAGTCCGCCGGGGACGGCTCCCCGATCGTGGACCAGGCGGCGAAGGCCGTCACCGCCGTACCCGACCTCGAACACATCTCCCGCTACCGCAGCGTCGAGGCCCGGGTGACCGCCCCCGACGGCACCACCGAGAAGCAGGGCCTCTCCGCCGTCGACCCCACGTACAAGGACGACCTGCGCCGCGAGACCGTCTCCGGTGAACTCGCCGACGCCTACGCCCCCGGCGCCATGTCGGTCGGCGAGGGCTACGCCGCGAAGCACCACCTCAAGGTCGGCGACCGGCTCACCGTCGCGTTCCGGGACGGCAGGACCGCGAAGCTGCGGATCGGCGCGATCACCTCGGACGACGTGAACATCGACAAGGGCGCGATGTACACCGACATCCGGACCGCCGAACGGTACCTCCCCGCCGACGCCATGCCGCAGGACGTGATGCTCTTCGCCAAGGCCGTGGACGGCAAGGAGAAGGAGACGTACGCCGCGCTCAAGACCGCCCTCGCCAAGTACCCCCAGTACGTGGTCCGCAACCAGGCCGACTACAAGCAGGAGCTGAAGGACCAGATCGGCCAGCTGCTGAACATCGTCTACGGGCTGCTGGCGCTCGCGATCATCGTCGCCGTGCTCGGTGTGGTGAACACCCTGGCCCTGTCGGTGGTCGAACGGACCCGCGAGATCGGCCTGATGCGCGCCATCGGCCTCTCCCGCCGCCAACTGCGCCGGATGATCCGTCTGGAGTCCGTCGTCATCGCGGTCTTCGGCGCCCTGCTCGGCCTCGGGCTCGGCATGGGCTGGGGCACCGCCGCCCAGCGGCTGCTGGCCCTGGAGGGGCTGGACGTCCTGGAGATCCCGTGGCCGACGATCCTCACGGTCTTCGTCGCCTCCGCCTTCGTCGGCCTGTTCGCCGCACTGGTACCGGCGTTCCGGGCGGGGCGGATGAACGTCCTGAACGCGATCGCCGCCGACGGCTGAGCCGTACGATCCGCGTAGACTGGCCGCATCCGGCCCCGGGGTGTTCCTCCAAACACTCCGGGGCCGGATCGCGTGCGCCCCTGTGGAGCAACGGAGTTCGGCCACCGCGTTGCACGAAGCTGCCGCGACCGGTGCAGCATGCTGACACCAAGGCCCCTGCTGCCGCGCCCTTGCCGCTGGCATCGTCGTCGTGCCGGGACACCCCCGGCAGGACGACACCGCCGAAGGGGACACACGTGTTCAGTTCTCCGTTTTCATGTCGGCCCGCCCGCGTGACCCGTACCGCGGCCCTCGCCCGCACCGCGGCCGTCACCGGGATCGCCCTCGCCGGGCTCCTGTTCGGCGCCGCCACCGCCTCCGCCGCCCCCGTCCCCGGGGACGCGACGGGCCGGCCGGAGGCCGCGCAGGGCACCGCGCGGGCCTGCGAGAGCGTGGAGGCCGCCCTCGCCGGGCTGCCGGTCTCCGTACCGGTCCCGGTGTGCAAGCTGGTCAACGGCTGGGACTAGGACCGCGGCCGATGCGGTTCCAGCTGCTCGGGCCACTGACCCTCGCCGACGGCCCCGAATCCGTGGTGCTCCAGCCGTCCAAGCCGACCATCCTGCTGGCGGCGCTCCTCCTGCGCGCCAACTCCGTCGTCTCCGCCGACTACCTCCAGCGCGCCGTCTGGGGCGAGGAACAGCCGGTCACCGCCAAGGCCGCGCTCCAGACCTGCGTACTCCGGCTGCGTCGGCTCTTCACCAAGCACGGCGTGACGGAGACGGTCATCGAGGCGGTCCCCGGCGGCTACCGGATCACCGCCGAACCGCACACCCTCGACCTGCTCGGCTTCCGGGAACAGGTGCGCCGCGCCGTCCTGCTCTCCCACGACCCGGAGGCCGAACTCCTGCAACTGAAGGACGCGCTGTCGCTGTGGCAGGGCGCGCTGCTCGCCAACGTCCGCTCCGACGTCCTGCACCGGGACGAGGTGCCGCGGCTGGCCGAGGAGCGGCTGCGCAGTGTGGAACGGGTCTGCGACCTGCTGCTGGGGCTCGGCCGGCACGGTGAGGCGCTCGTCGAACTGTGGACCGCTACGCGCGTATACCCGGGGCACGAGCGGCTCCACGAGCAGCTGATCGAGGCGCTGTACCGGACCGGGCGGCAGACCCAGGCGCTCGCCGAGTACCGGCGGGTCAAGGAGTTTCTCCTGGACGAGCTGGGGGTGGACCCCTCGCCCGCCCTCCAGCAGCTCGAACTCGCCATCCTGCGCGGCGAGGACCTCGGCCCCGGGGCGGCGATGGGCGTGCTGGAGGGGACGGTGATCGCGCCGGGGGAGCGGGGGCCCGTGCCGGTGCGCGAGGTGTCCGTGGTGCGCGACGGTACGGCCCTGACCCCTGCGGCTTCCGCGGTCCAGGCGGCCTTCCCGGTGCCCTGGGCCGCCGTGCCCCGGCCGGTGCCGGACTTCACCGGGCGGGAGGCCGAGACCGCCGCGATGGCCGCCCGGCTCACCGCGTACGCCGCCGACACCGGGGCGGGCGGGGACCGGCAGCCGCCCATCATCCTGGTGTCCGGGGCGCCCGGCGTCGGCAAGTCGGCCCTCGCCCACCACGTCGCCCATCTGGTGCGGGACGCCTTCCCCGGCGGGCGGGCGGTGGTCACGGCGACCCGCCCGGACGGCGAGGCCCGCCCCGCCGCCGACCTGGCGGCCGAGGCCCACGCGGCCCTCGGCACGGGAGGTACGGGAGGTACGGCAGGCGTCGGCGGTACGGGGGGCACGAGCGGTACAGGCGGTACGGGCGGTTCGGGCGAGGCGGGCGGGGCGCGGGTCCTGCTGGTGCTCGACGACGTCGTGGACGCCGACCAGGTACGCCCGCTGCTGCCCGCGCTCGCCCAGGCCCGGGGCGCGGTGGTCGTCACCAGCCGGATGGGGCTGGCCGGGCTGGTCGCCACGCACGGCGGCTGGGTGCACCGGCTCTCGGTGTTCACCGAGCCCGAGGCGTACGCCCTGCTGGTCTCCGTCCTCGGCGCCGAACGCGTCGAGGCGGAACCGGAGGCGGCCCGCCGACTCTCCGGGCTGTGCGGACACCTTCCGCTCGCCCTGCGCATCCTGACGGCCCGGCTGCTCACCCGGCCCGCGCTGTCGCTCGGCGACGCCGTCGACTGGTTCGGCGACGACCCGCTGGCCCGGCTCGTCCTCCCCGACTCCCCGAGCCTGTCCGTCCCCGCCGTCCTCGACGGGGCGCTGGCCCGGCTCGACCCGAGGCTCTCCGAGGCGTTCCACCGGGCCGCGACCGGCACCGGGCCCGCCTTCACCGCCGACGACGTCCCCGGCACCCCGGAAGCGGTGCTGGAACGGCTCGCCGACGCCGGGCTGCTGGAGGACGGCCCGCCAGGCCCGTACCGCATCCACGAACTGCTCCGCGCCCACGCGCGGAGAACCGACCAGGAACGCATCCGCCGCACAGAGAAGGTGTGACCCCCATGGCCGAGACCGCCGCCACCACCGAGCGCGCCCCCGACGCCGCGCCGACGGCCGACCCCGCCGCACCGGCACCCGCGACCGCACCGGAGTCCGCACCGGCACCGGCGTCCGCGTCCGCCGGGCCCGAACCCGCCTCCACCGCATCGGTCTTCGACACATTGGCCGGGACCCGGCCGCGGATCCGCCGCGACGTGCTGTTCACCGAGACCCCCGGCGGGGTCCTCTTCCACAACGCCGACGGCGGTTTCCACCTGGCCGGGCGCACCGCCTACCGCTTCGCCTCCCTCGTCGTGCCCCATCTGACCGGCCACCACCGGCTCGCCGACCTCTGCTCCGGCTTCGGCCCCGCCCAGCGCGCGATGGCCGCGGAACTCGTCCGGACGCTCTACGCCCGGGACTTCGCCCGCGACGTGCCCGAGGCGGCCGGCGGACCGGCCCCGGTCGACGACGACGTGGCCGAGCGGTTCGCCGCCCAGATCGCCTACATCGACCACTACACCGACCGGGCACCGGAACGGTTCGCCCGTTTCCGCGCCACCCGGGTCGCCGTGCTCGGCGACGACGAGATCGCCCGCTGGTGCGCGCTGAGCCTGCTGCGCAACGGCTGCGTACGGATCGGTACGACCGCCGCGTTCGACGACGTCACCGCCGAGGCGGAGCAGGCGGCCGCCCACGCCGCCCGCATCACCACCGGAACGGGAGACGGGACCGGGACCGGAGACGGCACCGGCGCCGACTGGGCCGCGCTGGACGGGTACGACGTCGTCGTGGTGACCGGTGCCGGTGCCGGTCCGCGCACCCACCGGCTGCTGGCCGCAGGGGTGCCCGAGGGCCGCACCCTCATCCCCGCCTGGCTCTTCGCCGAGCGCCTGGTGGTCGGCCCGCTGGCCACCGCCACCTCCACCGGCTGCTGGTCCTGCGCCGTGCTGCGCCTGGGCGGCAACGTGGACGCGGGCGCGGCGGCCGAGCTGTGGGGCGCGGCGGCCGGGGCGGTGCCCGCCGCCACGGACACGGTGGACGGGCCGGTCGCCGCGATGGTGGGGAACCTGCTGGGGTACGAGATCTTCCGCCTCACCACGGGCGTGCTGCCCGCCGAGACCGACCGCCAGGTCCTGATCCAGGACCTCGCCTCGCTGGACGTCATGGCCGAACCGGTCGCCCCGCACCCCCGCTGCGCGCGCTGCGCGGAGGCGGCCGCGCCGGAGCTCGCCGGGGCGCTCCCGGACGGGCCGGCCCTGCCGGTGACCGCGACCGTGGAGACCGCCCGCGACGCGGAGGAGCTGGTCGAGGAGCTGAACCGGATCAGCGCGTCCATGGTCCGCCCGCACACCGGGATCTTCCGGAGCTGGGACGACGAGGCACTTACCCAGACCCCGTTGAAGCTCAGCCGGATCGAGGTGGCCCTCGGGGCGGGACGGCGCCGCCGGATCGCCGCCTTCGACGTCCACCACCTGGCGGGGGCGCGGATGCGGGCCCTGTACGCGGCGGCGAGCGCCTACGTCGAGCACGTGGTGCCGCCCGCCGGGTCCTCCTGCGAAGGCGGTGCGGGCCGGGTCCTCGGGCCGGACGCGCTGACCACCGGAGGCGGCACCGGGGCGGTCCCGGACGCCTGGACCACCGTCGCCTCGCTGACCGGCGGGGAAGCGGCCCGGGTGCCCGCGGCGGCCGTGCGGCCGTTCGGCCCGGACAACCGGGGGCGGCTGCACCTCGCGTCGGTCGCCGGATCGGGCGCCGGGGCCGACGCGCGGGAGGCGGCGGGCACCGGGCTGATGTCCGCGCTGGCCCACGACGCCCTGCTGCGGGCGGTGCGCGGCGCCACCGAGGTACGCCCGGTCGCGGCCGACGGCGACGACCCCGAGCTGGTCTTCCTGCTGAAGTCCGCCGCCAACCTGGACCTCCCGGTGGACCTCCTGGATCTCGGCGAACCGGCCCGCACCACCGCCCACGTGGTGCTGGCCCGCGAGGCGGACGGCGGGGGCGCCCGGGGCCGGTGGGCGGTCGGCGCGGGGCTCTCGCGCCGGGCGGCGGCCTGCGCGGCGCTGCGGGACCTGCTCGGGCAGGCGCAGCTGGCCGCCGAGGACCCGGCCGGCGCGGTCGACACCGGCGACCCGCTGGTCGGGGACCTGGCGGCGGGCAGCGTCGGGGTGACCGGGGCACCGGTCGCGGTGGACGGGCCCGACACCACCTTCGACGCGGTGCTGGACGCGCTGCGGGCAGCCGGCCGGGACGCTCTGTACCTGCCGACCACCCCGGCCGACCTCGCGGCGGGCGGCATCAGCACGGCCCGGGTGCTGCTCACCGTCGACGGCGCCGTGCCGGACGCGGGCGGCGCCGCCGGGAAGGCGGGCGGCACCGATGCCCGTTGACGCCCCGGTCCGGGAGGCCCCCGTACTGTCCGGGACCGCGCGGGCCCTCGCGGCGGCGCTCCGGGAGGCGCTGGCCCGGTACGGCACCCCGCCCCCGCTGGACGTGGCCCCGCTCGGGGTGCGCGACGCCTTCGCCGATGTGCCGGAGGCGGCGGACACGTACGGCGGGGACAGTGGGAAGGCGGGCGCCGTGCCCGTGCGGTTCTACGGGCGGCACGCCGTCGTCGGCCCGTTCGCGCCGGACGACGGGGCGCCGGGCTGCGCGCGGTGCCTGGAGCGGCGCTGGCAGGCGGTCCGCTCCGTCGCCCTGCGCGAGGCGCTGGAGCTGGGCTCCGGCACCCGGGCGGCCGGGGAGTCCCCGTACCCCGCCCCGTTCGCCGTGCACGCGCTGGCCGGGCTGGTCGCGGCCCGGCTGGCCGGGGAGGGCCCGCGCACCGGCGGCCGCCCGGCGGTCCACCTGGTCGACCTGGCGGAACTGACGGTCCGGCACTACCCGTTGGTGCCCGACCCGGAATGCCCGCGCTGCGGCACCGTCGAGGCGGACACCCCCGAGGCGGCCGCACTCGTACTGCGCCCCGCGCCCAAGCGCCGCCCCGGCGGCTTCCGGGTCCGGGACATCGAGGCGTACGACCTGCCGGTCGAGCCCTACGCCAACCCGGTGTGCGGCTCGCTCGGCCCGTCCGTCGTCCAGGACGTCTCCTCCACCTCCACCTCCGCCACGATCGGCTGCTTCTCCATGCGCTCGGGGGAGTACCTGCGCGAGACCTTCTGGGGCGGACACGCCGACACGTACGCCGAGTCCATGCGGATCGGAGTGCTGGAGGGGCTGGAGCGGTACGCGGGCATGCGCTCGCGGGCCAGGCGGGCCGGGACGGCCGACTCGCTGGACGCCCTGCGGGCCCGGGGCGAGCACGCCCTCGACCCCCGCACCTGCGGGCTGTACGCGGACGCCTTCCACCGCGCCAACCCCCGCGTCGTCCCCTTCGCCCCGGACCGGCGCATCCCCTGGGTGCAGGGCTGGTCGCTGCGCGACGGGCGCGCGGTCCTGGTGCCGGAGATCCTGGCGTACTACCACGCCCCCGGGCTGGAGAACCGGTTCGTCCAGGAGAGCTCCAACGGCTGCGCCTCCGGCGGCTGCCTGGAGGAGGCCGTCTACTTCGGGCTGATGGAGGTCGTCGAGCGGGACGCCTTCCTGCTCGCCTGGTACGGGCGGGCCGCGCTGCCGGAGATCGACGCCGCCACCAGCCGCCGCCCCGCCACCCGGCAGATGATCGACCGGCTGGAGATGTACGGCTACGAGGCCCGCTTCTTCGACACCCGGATCACCTTCCCCGTCCCGGTCGTCACCGGGGTCGCGGTCCGCCGCGACGGCGGTGACGGCCTGATGTGCTTCGGCGCCGGGGCCGGGCTCGACCCGGAGGCGGCGCTCGCCGGGGCCCTGTGCGAGATCGCCACCGACGCGGTCAACCTGCCGCACCGCACCGCACGCGAACGCGACCGGCTGCGCGCCATGGCCGCCGACTTCGACCGCGTCGAGGCGCTCCACGACCACCCGCTGGTCTACGGGCTCCCCGAGATGGGCCACCACGCCGACTTCCTCCTCGGCGCCCCGGGCGCGCCCCGCCCGCCCCGGCTCTCCTTCGACGAGCTGTACGGGGACGGTCCCGCGGCCGGACGCGGGAACCGGGCGGTGCTCCCGGTCTCCGACGACCTGCGCACCGACCTGAACCGGTGTGTGGACGCCGTCACCGCAGCCGGGTTCGACGTGATCGTCGTCGACCAGACCATGCCCGAACAGCGCGGGCTGGGCCTGACCACGGTCAGCGTCCTGGTGCCGGGGCTGCTGCCGATCGACTTCGGCTGGAGCCGGCAGCGCGCCCTCGGCATGGACCGGCTGCGCACCGCGCTGCGCGCCGCCGGACTGCGCGAGGACGACCTGACCGACGCCGACCTCAACCCCGCCCCGCACCCCTTCCCGTGACCGAGGAGCCCGCCATGGGGTACGCCCATGAATACGCCACCGCGATCCTGCACCGCGGCCGCATCCCGATGGACCCCGCCGACTTCGTGCCCAACTGGTCGGACGGGCCCCGCAAGACGAAGTTCTACCCCGGCACCGACAGCCTCCCGCTGCCCGACTGCGGCTACCCGGCCGACGCCGACCTGGACCGGGGGCTGGCCCGGGACGCCCACGGGGAGGGCGCCTTCGACCTCCCGCTGCTGTCCGGGATGCTCCGCGACTCCTACGGGCTGACCGGCCGCCGCCTCGGCGTCCAGGCCAACACCGACCTGAACGCCCTGCCGTTCTACCCGCTCGCCAACTGGTCCCGGGGCACCGCCTCCGGCGGCGGCCTCTACCCCGTCGCCGTGCACTGGGTCTCCGGGCCGGGCGCCCCCGTACCGCCCGGGGTGCACTACTACTCCGTCCGGCACCACGCCATGCGCCGGCTGCTGACCGGCGACGTGACCGGCGAGGTGCGGGCGGCGCTCGGTGACGGGGCGCCGGGCCCGGACACCGACCAGTACCTCGTCCTGTCCATCAAGTACTGGCAGAACGCCTTCAAGTACAACAACTTCTCCTTCCACGCCGTGACCATGGACCTCGGCGCCTGCCTCCAGACCTGGCGGATGTGGGCCGGGGCGCGCGGGCTGTCCGTCGAGCCCGCGCTCTGGTTCGACGAGGAACGGCTCGGGCGGCTCCTCGGCGTCGACACGGCCGAGGAGGGCGTCTTCGCCGTCGTCCCGCTCCGGTGGACCGGTGCCGGCCCCGCCCGTACCCCTGCCCCGGCCGCCCCGGTGGCCGTCCGCCACCGCGACCGGGAACGCTCCCGTACCGTCCTCGCCTTCGACGCGCTCCGCCGGATGCAGGCCGTCACCGCCGCCGGGGCCACCGACCGCCCCGACCCCGCCGCCCTCGCCCCGGCCGCCGCGCACCCGCCCGTGCCGGACCGGCCGGTGACCGAGCTGCCGACCTGCCCGCCGCTCGCCGTCGACGTCCGCACCGCACTCCGCGAGCGGCGCAGCAGCTTCGGCCGGTTCGACGCCCAACGCCCCATGTCCGCCGAACAGTTGGCGTCCTGCCTGGCGGCCTCGGTGGCCGGGTCCGTGATCGGCGGGGACACCGGCGGGCAGCGGCTCGCGAAGCTCTACGCCTTCGTCGGACACGTCGAAGGAATCGAACCGGGGGCGTACGAGTACGACCCCGAGGCCCATGTGCTGCGCCTGGTGAAGGCGGGGGCGCCGGGCGCCTTCCTCCAGAAGAACTACTTCCTGTCCAACTACAACCTGGAGCAGGCCGCCGCCGTACTGGTGCCGACCGTCCGCACCGACGCCGTCCTCGACGCCGTCGGGGACCGGGGCTACCGCCTGGTCAACGCCACCGTCGGGGCGATCGCCCAGACCACGTACACCACCGCCTCCGCCCTCGGCGTCGGCTGCGGTGTCGCGCTCGGCTTCGACAACATCTCGTACATCGAGGAACTCGGCCTCGACGGCACCGGCGAGGCCCCGCTGCTGATCATGATGATCGGCAACGAGCGGCCCGCCCCGGCCGACTTCCGGTACGAGATCGCCTGAGCCCGTGCGTACGACGACACCACCGGAACGAGAAGGGGAGACCCCGTCATGACGCCGGACCACCCGGCCCCCGCCGCCCCCGCGGCCACCACCCGCCCCCGCTTCATGCTGCGGGTCGCCGGGCTGCCGCTCGACAGTGTGCGGGGCCTGCGCTGCCCGGACAGCCGCCGCTGGGCCGACGACGTCCTGCACGCCACCGACCGGGTGCGCGCGGACGGCGAACGGCTCGCCGACCTGATCCACGGCCTGGTCGGCGGCAGCGAGGACGAGACGCTGCGCCGCACCCTGCTCGCCCTGCGCCGCGACCTCTTCAACAACCGCCTGCCCCGCCCCGGGGCCGTCGACCGGGCCCGCGAGCTGATGCGCGGACTCGGCACGGCGGCCGGTGCGGAGGCCGCCGACGCGCTGGCCGCCTGGCTCGACGGGCGCCACCGCCTGGAGGAGCGACGGGCCCGGGGCGCCGCCCTGCTCGCCGGGGAGACCGCCGAGGCCCGCGCCCGGCTGCGCGCCCTGGCGGGGGAGGAGCGGCTGCGCCGGGCGCTGCTGCTCGCCTCCCCGGCCCTGGACGCCCAACTCGACACGTACATCCGCTCCGACGCCGCCGCCGCGCCGGACAAGAAGCAGCGCAAGATCGAACGCTCGCTGCTCTCGTACCTGTACCGCACAGCCTGCAAGACCAGCCCGTTCTCCACCTTCACCGGGGTCGCCCTCGGCACGTTCTCCGACGGTGGCCAGGAGGATCTGCGGGCCCGGGTCGAGGACGTCTGGGACGGGCGGATCCGGCTGAACGTCGCCGCGATCGGCCGACTCACCGAAGCCGTGGTCACCGACCCGGTCCGCCGGGCCGATCTCCCGGTCGCCCCCGCCTCGGGGTGGGGCCGCGACGACGACCGGGTCCGCTACGTGCGCCGCTGGGTCACCCAGGGCGACGAGTCCACCGCCGTCACCTTCGACGCGGTGAAGGACCGGCTGTTCTTCCTGCGCCGCAGCGGCACCCTGGAACGCCTCCTCGGCCTCTTCGAGGAGCACGACACCCTCCGGTACGGGGAGCTGGCCGACTGGCTCGCCGCCGACCGGGGCGCCGACCCGCAGGAGTGCGCCCAGTACCTCCAGGCACTGCTGGACATCGGGATGGTGCAGGTGCCGTGCCTGCGGACGGAGGTCCACGACACCGACCCGCTCGGTGCCCTCCAGGACTCGCTGCGCGGTCTCGGCCGCCCCTGGGCCGACCGGCTCGCCGGGCACCTGGCCGGCCCGGCCGCCGGGATCGAGCGGTTCGCCGACGCCTCCCCGACCGAACGCCGCGTGCTGTTGGGCGAGTTGAGGGAGGCGCTGCGCACCCTCCAGGAGGAGGAGCTGGGCGCGGCCGCCCGTATCCCGCAGACCCTGCTCTACGAGGACGTGGCGGCCGGCCGCCGCACCGAGCTCTCCGCCGCCGCCTGGGACCGGCTCGCCGCCGCCCCCCTCGGGGCGGTGGAGCGCGTGCTGCCCGCCTTCGACCTGACCCTGCCGCAGCGCGTCACGTTCAAGGGCTTCTTCCTCGCCCGGTACGGGCAGGGCGGCCGCTGCGACGACCTGCTGAAGCTGGTCCACGACTTCCACGAGGACTTCTTCGACCAGTACATGTCGTTCACCGCCAAGCGCACCACCTTCGACGCGGACGGCGACTACGTCCCCGAGGAGAACTGGCTGGGACTGCCCCAGCTCAAGGCCCTCGACACCGCCCGGCAGACCTTCGTCGAGCGGATGCGGGCCCTGTGGGCCGCCTGGGAGGCCGACCCGGACCGGGGCGGCGAGATCCGGGTGGACGGTGAGCTGCTGGACGAGGTCGCCACCGAACTCGCCTCCCTGCAGAGCGAGTTCACTCCGCTCGCCCACCATGTGCAGATCGCCGACCGGCCCGGCGATCCGCTCGTGGTGCTCAACCGCTCCTACGGCGGGGTGTCCTTCCCGTTCAGCCGGTTCACCCACCTCTTCGACGGCCTCGCCGAGCAGCTCCACGCCGCCACCGCCGACCTGCTGCCCGACGGCGCGGTCCTCGCCGAGGTCACCGGCGGCCCCGTCACCAGCAACCTCAACCTGCACGGCCGACTCACCGACTACGAGATCGTCTGCCCCGGCGAGCGCGGCACCCTCCCCGAGGAGAACCGCATCCACCTGGACGACCTCCACCTCGTCCACGACCGCGACGCGGACCGGCTGGTGCTGCGCTCCACCCGGCTCGGCAAGGAGGTCGTACCGGTCTACCTCGGCTACCTCGTCCCGCTCGCGCTGCCCGAACTGCCCCGCACCCTGCTGCTGCTCTCGCCGACCTCGATGTCCCCGCTGAACGTGTGGGGCGGCGTCCCCGAGGGCGTGGCCGTCGACGGGGTCTCCACGCGGCCCCGGGTCCGGCACGGCAGCGTGGTGCTCGCCCGGCGCAGCTGGAGCGCGCCCGCCGCCGTGCTGCCGCTGCGCGGGCCGGGGCGGGCGGACGACGACTGGTTCCTGGGCTGGCAGGCGTTCCGCCGGGCCCACGGGCTGCCGGACCGGGTCTTCGCGACCGTCTCCGACAGCGGGGCGCGCGGCGCGACCGGTGCCAAGCCCTCGTACCTCGACTTCGACAGCACCCTCTCGCTGGCCGCGTTCGAGGCCCTGATCAGGACGGCCGAGGCGCGCGTCGTGTTCCGGGAGATGCTCCCCGACGAGAACGGCCTGCACACCGTCTCCGGCCGGGGCCACCACGTCGCCGAACTCGCGGTCGAGACCGCCGCCACCGCCGTTTCCGTGGAAAGGACCGACCCGTCATGAGCACGGCACCACCCGTACCCGAGGCCACCGCCACCACCGCCGGGTCCTGGCAGGCCACCCACATCTTCTACGCCGCCAACCCCCGCCCCATGCTGACCCAGTGCGTCCGCCCGCTGATCGAGGAGCTGGACGCGGACGGCCTGATCGACGGCTACTTCTTCATCAACTACTGGCTGGAGGGGCCGCACGTACGGCTGCGGATCAAGCCCGCGAGCCCCGCCGCCGAGGCCGAGGTACGGCGCCGCACCGAAGCGGCGATCGACACCTTCCTCACCGAGCGCCCCGCCCTGTACGAGGTGGACTCCGGCTTCCTCAACGACTTCTACAACACCCTGTTCGACATCGAGTTCCCCGGCGCCGAACGCGGCCACTACACCGACGACCAGGGCCGGATGCGGCTGCGCCCCAACAACTCGCGCAGCGCCGAACCGTACGAGCCGGAGTACGGCAAGTACGGCGGCCCGGCCGGGATCGAGCTGGCCGAATGGCACTTCCGGCACTCCAGCGACCTGGTCATCGACGCGTTCCGGACGAAGAACCTGCACCTGCGGACCGTGCTGCTCGGCACCTCCGCGCAGCTCATGATGGTGATGTCCGCGGCCTTCCTCCCCGACCGCACCGAACTCGCCGACTACCTCGACAGCTACTACGAGTTCTGGCACAAGGCGTTCCCCGGCACCGGCTTCATCGGCAGCGACGAGTACGACCGCAACTACGCCGCCATGGCGCCCGGACTGGCCGCCCGCTTCGCCCGCGTCCGCGCCGCCACGGCGGGGGAGGCCGGCGGGGAGGGCGACGGGGAGGCCGCCCGGCTGCCCGGATTCCTCGCCGGCTGGGCCGAGCACTGCGCCGAACTGCGCGAACGGGCCGTCGAGCTGAGCCGCAACGGCGACCTGGTGTTCCGCTCCTGGGACGGCGAGCGCGACGAGCGCGTCACCGACCCGGCGGTCTCGCTGCCGCTGCTCCTCTCCCCGTACATGCACATGACCAACAACCGGCTGCATGTGACGATCCGGGACGAGGCGTACCTCTCGCACGTCCTCGGCCGGGCGCTGCGGGAGTCGGGATGAGCCCCACCCCGCCCGGCGCCGCACCGGGCCTCGCCGAGTACCGGCCCGCGCTCGGGCCCCAGGTCCTGCTGAGCGACGCCCTCCTCCAGGGCCCGGCCACCGTCCACCTGATCAAGGACACCGCCGCCGGGGGCTCCTTCAAGGTCGGCCCCAAGGAACACTTCCTGATCGCCCGGATGGACGGCAGCCGCAGCCTCGCGGAGATCGGCGAGGAGTACGCGAAGGAGTACGGGCGCAGGCTGGACGGCGCCCGCTGGCAGCAGATCCTGCGGATGCTCGGGACGCGCGGCCTGCTCGCCGGAGCACCCGTGCCCGCGCCCGCGTCCACCGCCGGGGACGTCCCCGCGGGGCCGGAGCGGGCCGAGCGCGGACTGCTGAAGGGCAGCATCCGCCTGGTCGCCGACGCCGACGCCACCACCGACCGGCTGCACCGGGTGGTCGGCTTCCTGCTCGTTCCCGGCTTCCTGCTGCCGCTGCTGGCCCTGGTGCTGGCGATGGAGGTGCTGGTGGCCGTACGGGTGGGCGAACTCCTCGATATGACAAAGGAGTTGTTCACCAACCCGGCCCTTCTGGTGGGGGCGGCCACGCTCCTCTGGTTCAGCACCGCGCTGCACGAACTCGCCCACGGGGTGGTCGCCCGGCACCACGGCGGCACCGTGGCCGAAATCGGACTGCGCTGGCGGCTGCCCGTGATCATCATGTACTGCACCGTCGACAACTACCTGTATCTCGGCACCCGTTGGCAACGCATCCAGACAGCGGTGGCCGGTGCGGTGATGAACCTGCTGTTCCTGCTCCCGTTCTGCGCGCTGTGGCTGTTCGCCCCCCTGGACACCGCCACGCACGACGCGCTCGGCGCGCTGCTGCTCCTGGGCAGTGTGCAGGCGCTGGCCATGCTCGTCCCGCTCCCGCCGCTGGACGGATACCGGATCGCGAGCCAGCTCTGCGGGGCCACCGAACTGGCCGCCTCGACCCTCGCGTACCTGCGGCTGGCCGCCCGCCGCGACCCGGCGGCGGGTGACTACCCGCGCCCGGCCAGGGCCGCCTACCGCGCCTACGGGCTGGCGGCGGTGCTGGCGCTCGTCGCCGTGGCCGCCGCCGTCGTGGCCGCCGCCCGCCATCTGCTCACCACCTGATTCAGCCCCCCCCGCAAGGAGAAGTCCATGACCCCCACCGCCCCCTCCCCCTCCCCGGGCGACCGGACGGCCCCGGACGACGACCGGTCCGAAGCCGCCGTCGTCCTCGACGCCGTACGCAAGACGTACGGTCAGCGGCACGCCGTCGACGGGGTGTCGTTCACCGTGCGGCGCGGCGAGTTCTTCGGGCTGCTCGGACCCAACGGGGCCGGCAAGACCACCCTCGTCGAGATCATGGAGGGGCAGCGCAGGGCCGACTCCGGCGCCGTCACCGTCCTCGGCTCCAGCCCCTGGCCGCGCGACCCGAAGCTGCTGCCCCGGCTCGGCGTGCAGACCCAGACGTCGGCCTTCTTCGTCCGCCTCACCGCCCGCGAGCACCTGCGCACCATGGCCGCGCTCTACCGGACGGACCGGGCGGCGGCCGAGCGGGCGCTCGCCTCCGTGGGCCTCACCGAACAGGGCGACGTCCGGGTGGACGACCTCTCCGGCGGCCAGCGCCAGCGCCTGGCCATCGCCTCCGCCCTCGTCCACGAACCCGAACTCATCTTCCTGGACGAGCCCACCGCCGCCCTCGACCCGCAGGCCAGGCGCGCGCTCTGGCAGGTCCTGCGCGACCTCAAGGGCGAGGGCCGCACCATCATCTACACCACCCACCACCTCGACGAGGCCGAGGCGCTCTGCGACCGCGTCGCGATCATGGTCGAGGGGTCCGTCGTCGCCCTGGACAGCCCCGCCCACCTCATCGCCGCCGCCGCGCCCACCACCCGCCTCGTCGTCCCCGACGACCGGCTCACCGCCGAGCAGGCGCGGGCCATCGACGGCGTCGACGCCGTCACCGAGGAGCCCGGCGCCCTCGTGCTGGAGACCCTCGAATCCGGCAAGGTCCTCGCCGCGATCGACGCCCTGGCCGGGCTGCGGGGCGTGCAGACCCGCACCGCCGACCTGGAGGACGTCTACCTGGCGCTGACCGCCGCCGCCCCGGACGCTTCCTGACCCCTCCCGCCCCCGGCCCGTCCGCCCCCCCACGTACAGACCTCAGCAAGTGATACGGAGAACCCCGATGAGCGCATACGCGGCGCTGAGCCAGGCCGGATACCGGGCCTACACGCGCGACAAGACCACGCTCTTCTTCACCTTCGCCTTCCCGCTCATCTTCCTCGTCGTCTTCGGCCTGATCTTCCACGGCCAGACCGTCGAGGAGAGCGGCCGCCCCTACATCAACTACATCGCCCCCGGCGTCCTGTCCTGGGGCGTCGGCAACGCCGCCGTGTTCGGGGTCGGCTTCGTCCTCATGCAATGGCGGCGCGACGACATCCTGCGCCTCATCCGGATGACCCCGACCCCGGTCTCCGCCGTCCTCGCCTCCCGGTACGTGCTGGCCCTCGCCATCGGCGCCGTCCAGTCCGTGCTCTTCGTGGCCGTCGCCATGCTGCCCGCCTTCGGCCTGGAGGTGGACGGGCGCTGGCCGCTCGCCCTGCCCGTCCTGGTCCTCGGCATCACCGCGTTCCTCGCCCTCGGCGTCATCGTCGGCAGCTACGCCAAGACGCCGGAGGCCGTCGCCGCCGTCGCCAACTGCCTGATGATCCCGATGGCGTTCCTGTCCGGCTCGTTCTTCCCGCTGGACGCCATGCCGGGCTGGATGCAGAACCTCTCCCGGGTGCTGCCGCTGCGCTACCTCAACGACGGGATCTCCGGCTCCCTCACCGGCAACGGCACCAACGGCGACATCGGGCTGGCCTGCGTGGTCCTCGCCGGGTTCGCCGTCGTGCTGGGCGCCATCGCGCTGAAGACCTTCCGCTGGAGCGACAAGTCATGACGACGGCCCCCGCCGCACCCGCGCCGCCGGTCCGGGGCGAGACCCCACTGGAGGAGGCCCGCACCGCCCTCCACGCCGAACTCGCCCGCCGCCACCGCGAAGCGCCCGACGCGGCCGCCCTGCCCGCCCCGCTCGTCGTCCCGCTCGGCGCCGCCGACACCCTCGGCCACGGCGCCCCCGACCCGTACGCGGAGCTCCGCCCGGCCGCCAACGTCCAGCTCACCTCCCGCGCCGTGCTGATCGGGCCCTGGGGCGGCGGGCCCGACGCCACCGCCTGCGGCCAGTGCCTCGCCATGCGCTGGCAGCGGCTGCGCAGCCGCTCCGAGCGCGAGGCCCTGGAGCTGGGCGGCTCCCCGAACGGCGCCACCCACTGGCCCGTCCTCACCGCCTACGCCGCCGACGCCGTCTGGTCCCTCTACCGGGCGGCCCTCGGCGACCCCGCCCCCGCCCCGGCCGGAGCCACCGCGTCCGACACCACCCCCGCCGACCGCGCCCTGCCCCGGGTCAGCCGGATCGACCTGGCCACCCTCGCCACCGCGACCTTCCCGATCCTGCCCGAACCCCTCTGCCCCTCCTGCGTGCGCCCGGTCCCCGACACCGCCGAGGCCGCCCGCATGCACCTCGGCCCGGCCCCCAAACCCGACCCCGACGGCTACCGGCTGCGCCCCCTGGCCTCGTACCCGCTGCCCACCGCCGCGCTCGTCAACCCGGTCTGCGGCACCCTCGGTTCGGACCTCTGGATCAACCCCACCTCCACCACCACCGCCCCCGCCGCCGGAACCCACTTCGTCCGCGGCTACGCCGGGCTCAACGACGTCACCTTCAGCGGCCAGGCCAACAGCTACGACACCAGCCGTCTCCTCGCCCACCTGGAGGGCCTGGAGCGGTACGCGGGCACCACCCGCCGACGCGGCACCACCCCCGTCGTCGACAGCTACCACCGCCTCGCCGACCACGCCGTGGACCCCGCCGCCTGCGGTCTCTACGCCCCCGAGACCTACGCGAACGACCCGATGGTCTCCCCGTTCGACCCCGACCGGCCCATCCCCTGGGTGTGGGGCCACTCCCTGCGCGACGACCGGCCCGTCCTCGTCCCCGCCCGGCTCGCCCACTACAGCGCCGGCGTCGAGGCCGACAACTTCGTCTTCGAATGCTCCAACGGCTGCGCCACCGGCGGCAGTGTGGAGGAGGCGATCCTCTACGGGCTGCTGGAGCTCGTCGAACGGGACGCCTTCCTACTGGCCTGGCACGGCCGGACCCCGCTCACCGCGATCGACCTCACCACCTGCCGCTCCCCGGCCGTCCGCTCCATGATCGACCGGGCCGGACTGCACGGCTACGACGTCCACGCCTTCGACACCCGGATGGACCTGGACGTCCCCGTCGTCACCGCCCTCGCGGTACGCCGGGACGGCGGACACGGCACCCTGTCGTTCGCCGCCGCCGCCGGATTCGACCCGGAGGCCACCGTCGAGTCCGCCCTCTCCGAGGTGCTCACCTACATCCCGCACCTGCCCTACCAGGTCGCCGAACGCCACGCCGAACTCACCGCCATGGCAAGCGACTTCGGCCGGGTGCGGCAGCTCAAGGACCACGCCCAGCTCTACGGGCTGCCGGAGATGGCCGTGCACGCCCGGGAGTATTTGGAACCCGTCGACATGCGTCCCCTGGCGGACACGTTCGCCGACTGGCAGCCCCGCCGCCCCCGCACCGGGGACCTGCTGGACGATCTGAACCTGCTGCGCGACCGGCTCGCCGCCGCCGGGCACGATGTCGTCGCCGTCGACCAGACCACCCCCGAGCAGCGCCGCATGGGCCTGCACACGGTCGCCACCGTCGTCCCCGGCCTGCTGCCGCTCGACTTCGGCTGGAACCGGCAGCGCGCCCTGCTGATGCCCCGGCTGCGCACCGCGCTCCGGGCCGCCGGCCGCCGCGCCGACGACCTGCCGGAGTCCGGGATCAAACGGGTGCCACACCCCTTCCCATGACCCCGGTGACTCCCGAGACCAGGGGGACCCCCGAGACCCGGGGGACCCCCGTGGCCCCGGTGAACGGCAAACGGGCCCTCCCCGTGCCCCTGGCACGGGAAGGGCCCCGGTCCCGCCGGACCGTACGACCGCTGAACCGGTCAGGCGCAGCAGGAGGTGGTGCTGGTGGTGCTGGAGCAGGTGGAGGTCGAGGAGCAGGACGTGGAACCGGCGAGCACGACCTCGGCGGCGTCCGAGTAGTCCGAGATCTCGAAGGTCTCCGACTCCAGCTCCAGGATCTCGTCGGCGAGGGCGGCGAGCTCGGTCTTGGGGGCCATGGTGTTCTCCCTTGGTTCCCGGGGACGGACCGGCCGATCCGGCACCGTTCCCCTGCGTCCGGCCCATTCCAGCGGCGGGCGCTGTCGGATCGGCAGCGGTTTCGCTGTCAGACCGCTGACACCCCCTGTCAGTGAAACGCCGTACTACTGAAGCCGGGACGGCGCACGCTGATGCGGCCCACCCGGCGGAACGAGGTGAGATGACATGCGGGAGACGGTCACGTCCGCCACGTCCACGGTGGAACGGGAGGTCCTGCGTCCGGCCCTGGAGCTGTATCTCGACGTCCACGCCCACCCCGAGCTGCCCGGTGCCGAGCGCCGCACCGCCGCCCTGTTCGCCGCCCGGCTGGCGGCGAGCGGCTGCGCGGTGACCCGGGACGTCGGCGGCCACGGCGTCGTCGGCGTCCTGCGCAACGGGGACGGCCCGACCGTCCTGCTCCGCACCGAGCTGGACGCCCTCCCGGTCACCGAACGCACCGGCCTGGTCTACGCGAGCACCGTGCCCGGGGTGATGCACGCCTGCGGCCATGACCTCCACCTCGCCGCGCTCGCCGGTGCGGTGGACACGCTGGCCCGGACCCGGTCCGCCTGGCGGGGCACCGTCCTGGCGGTCGGCCAGCCCGCCGAGGAGACCCTGACCGGGGCGCGGGACATGCTGGCCGACGGCCTCTACGAGCGCTTCGGCACCCCGGACGCCGTCCTCGCCCAGCACACCTCGCCCGCCCCCGCGGGCACCCTCGCCCACGTCGCGGACCCGGGCACGCCCCTGATGGCGGCCGGCGCCTCGGTCGACGTCACCGTGCACGGGCTGGGCGGCCACGCCGGGACGCCGCACCTGACCGTCGACCCGGTCCTCACCGCGGCGGCGACGGTACTGCGGCTGCACTCCTCGGTCGCCCGGGAGACCGCCCCGGCCGAGCGGCCCGTGCTGACCGTGGGCGCCCTGCGGGCCGGCGGCCCCGGCAACGTCGTCCCCGCCACCGCGGAGCTCTCGCTCAGCGTCCGGGCCCTGACCGGACCGGCCGTCGACCGGATGGTGGCCTCCGTGGAGCGCATCGTCAGGGCCGAGTGCGCGGCCGCCGGCTGCCCGGAGGAGCCGGCGATCACCGTCACCGCCCGCTCGCCCGCCCTGCCGACCGACCCGGCCGCCACCGCCGAGGTGCGCCGCGCCCACGAGGAGGTGTTCGGCCCGCACCGGGTCACCGGCACCGGACCGATCACCGCCACCGAGGACTTCGCCCGGTACGCCGCCGGGGGCGTACCGGCGGTCTACTGGCTGCTCGGGGCCACCGGGGCGGGGCCGTGGCGCCGGGCCAGGGACGGCGGCCCGCCGGTGCCGTCGAACCACGCGCCGGAGTTCGCCCCCGACGCCCGCACCGCCCTGCCCACCGGGATCACGGCCATGGCGACGGCCGCCCGGCGGCTCCTGGCCCCGCCGGAAGGGGGCCGGGCATGACCGGAAGGGGGCCGGGCGGCGCGGACGGCCATGTCGACCTGATCGCCGTCCGCCGCGACGCCACGGCCGCGACCGGCGAGACCACCGTCGTACGCCTGCTGAGCCTGCTGCCCGCCCACTGGCTCTGCACGCCCCGCGCGGTCGGCCCCGACCGGATCGAGCTCCGGATCGACCTGGACGGTTCCGCCGACCGGGGCGAGGTCCGACGCCGGGTCGCCGGGGCCTTCGCCGACCGTGCCCTGACCGGCTGGGCGGAGGGCCCCTGAGCCGGACGGACGGACCGGGCCGCCCGGACCGTTCGGATTCGGCCGTGTTTCACATCCGGCTGTGTTTCCGTCTGCTTCCGTCCCGGCCGTGCTTGATCCCGGAAGTGCTTCGGCCCCGGCCTTGTTCCAGCGCCGTGTTCCCGTTCCGGCCGTGCTTCGCGGGTTCAGCCGTCGGTCAGATCCAGCCGCGTTCCCGGGCCAGCAGCGCGGCATGGGCGCGGCTCGCGGCGCCGAGCGTCTGCATCAGGTCGGCGACGTGCCGCCGGTACGTACGCACCGAGACCCCCAGCTCGCGTGCGCCCGCCTCGTCCTTGCCCACCGAGCACATGGACACCAGCACCCGGCGCTCGGTCTCCGACAGGCACTCCTCCGGGTCCTCCCGGACCACCGCTTCGTCCGCCCGGCCGAGGTCCGTCGCCTGGTCCCAGATCTTCTCGAAGAGCGCGATGATGTTGCTGACCAGGCCGCTGCGGTGGGCCAGCAGCGCACCGCGCGAGGTGTCGTGCGGGTCCAGCGGGACGAGCGCCGCCTTGCGGTCGTAGACCAGCAGCCGCTCCGCGCTCTGCTCCGTCACCCGGATCATCGCCCCGTGCTCGACGAGTTCCCGCAGGTAGGCGGCGGTCGCCCGGTCCCGCAGCGCGTCCCGTACCACCACGTTCCGGATCTTCACCCCGCGCCGCAGACAGCGCAGGTCCAGCGGGCGGGACCGGGCGATGTTCTCCGCCGACAGCTTGGTGTACGGCTCCACGGAGAGGATCTCCTCCCGCGCGAAGAACGCGAGGTCGTCGATCCGGTTGCGTATCTGGGCCAGCCCCTCCAGCTGCTCGATCCCGAGCGGGGGCGGATTACGGGTCAGCTGCTCCGCACGGAGACCGTCGATGACGTGCCGCGCCCGGGTGACCCGTTGGAACTCCTGGTGCAGGGCGTGCACCCGCTGGTCGATCAGCCGGGCGACGGCGGTCTCCGGATCGGTCGGGAAGACCTCCTGGCCGGATTCCTCGGGGTGGAGCAGCCGCAGCTCCCGGAGCCGCCCGACGCAGTCGCGCGCGGTCCTCGGGGTGATGTGGAGCAGGAGCTGCGCGTCCTGGACGGTGCTGCCCGGGTTGCGCAGGAAATGCCGGTACACCGCTTCCTCGGCCGCCGAGACTCCGAATACGGACATCTCGTTGTCGCCCACGTGTGCCCCCGCTGCCGTACGCCTGCCCCCGCACCTGCTTGTGGAGTCTTTCGGCCAAAGCGTAGACGCTGGGTTCTTTTCTGTGAGGACCCAGGACACAACTGTGTGCGGGCTGGAGATGAACGGTGTGTGTCCTGCGACGAGCGGCCGCCCCCGTGCGACGGACGGTCCGTCCGGCCCCGGCCGGTAACGTTCCGTTTCCGTCCCGGCCGCGCCCGGTCCGCGTTCCCGTGCCCGCTGACATGCCCGCTCCCGTACCTGTGCGCGTCGCCGGTGCCGCCGCGTGCGGAGGTTTCGGCCACCGCGCGCCCCGGGCGCCCGCACGCGGGCACCGCGTCGGAGTCGTAGGCTGGTGGTCCCCGGCCCGTCCGGAGGCGGCCCCCCGGATCGTGCCGGACCGGGAGCCGCCCCCGTACACGTGTCGGGCCCTTCGCGTTGCCCTGTTCCTGGCAGCAGCCGGCTGCCGGGACCTGCCCTTCGTTACCGGACGGAAGCCCTTCATGAGCCTGCACGGTCTGCTCGATGTCGTCGTACGTGATCCGGCGCTCGACGAAGCGGTCAGGGCCGCCGGCGACGGCCACCGGATGCATGTCGACCTCGTCGGCCCGCCCGCCGCCCGCCCCTTCGCCATCGCCGCGCTGGCCCGCGAGACCGGGCGCACGGTCCTCGCCGTCACCGCCACCGGCCGGGAGGCCGAGGACCTGGCGGCCGCGCTGCGGACCCTGCTCCCGCCGGACACGATCGCCGAGTTCCCGTCCTGGGAGACCCTGCCGCACGAGCGGCTCTCGCCCCGCTCGGACACCGTGGGCCGCCGCCTCGCCGTGCTGCGCAGGCTGGCCCACCCGCGCGCGGACGACCCGGAGACCGGGCCGGTCTCGGTGGTCGTCGCGCCGATCCGTTCCGTGCTCCAGCCGCAGGTCAAGGGACTCGGCGACCTGGAGCCCGTGGCGCTGGCCATCGGACAGAGCGCCGATCTCGGCAAGACCGTCGAGGCGCTCGGTGCCGCCGCCTACTCCCGGGTCGAACTGGTCGAGAAGCGCGGCGAGTTCGCCGTACGCGGCGGCATCCTCGACGTCTTCCCGCCGACCGAGGAGCACCCGCTGCGGGTGGAGTTCTGGGGCGACGACGTCGAGGAGATCCGCTACTTCAAGATCGCCGACCAGCGCTCGCTGGAGATCGCCGAGCACGGGCTGTGGGCGCCGCCCTGCCGCGAGCTGCTGCTCACCGACGAGGTCCGGCGGCGCGCCGCCGCCCTCGCCGAGGCCCACCCCGAGCTGGGCGAACTGCTCGGCAAGATCGCCGAGGGGATCGCGGTGGAGGGCATGGAGTCCCTCGCCCCGGTGCTCGTCGACGACATGGAGCTGCTGCTCGACGTGTTGCCGCAGGGCGCGATGGCGGTGGTCTGCGACCCGGAGCGGGTCCGCACCCGGGCCGCCGACCTCGTCGCCACCAGCCAGGAGTTCCTCCAGGCGTCCTGGGCGGCCACGGCGGGCGGCGGCGAGGCCCCGATCGACGTGGGCGCCGCCTCGCTGTGGGGCATCGCGGACGTCCGGGACCGGGCCCGCGAGCTGGGCATGATGTGGTGGTCGGTCTCCCCGTTCGCCGCCGACGACGCCGAGGTCGACGAGGACACGCTCCAGCTCGGCATGCACGCCCCGGAGGCGTACCGGGGCGACACCGCCCGCGCCTTCGCCGACACCCGGGAGCGGATCGCCGCGGGCTGGCGCACCGTCTACGTCACCGAGGGCCAGGGCCTCGCCTCCCGCACCGTCGAGGTGCTCAGCGGCGAGGGCATCGCCGCCCGCCTCGACCCGGACCTCGCGGAGATCTCCCCGTCCGTCGTCCACGTCTCCTGCGGCGCGATCGACCACGGCTTCGTCGACCCGGCGCTCCAGCTCGCCGTCCTCACCGAGACCGACCTCACCGGCCAGCGCACCGCCACCAAGGACCTGGGCCGGATGCCGGCCCGCCGCCGCAAGACGATCGACCCGCTGACCCTGGAGCCCGGCGACTACATCGTCCACGAGCAGCACGGCGTCGGCCGCTACATCGAGATGGTCCAGCGGACCGTCCAGGGCGCCACCCGCGAGTACCTGCTCGTCGAGTACGCCCCCGCCAAGCGCGGCCAGCCCGGCGACCGCCTCTACATCCCGACCGACCAGCTCGAACAGGTCACCAAGTACGTCGGCGGCGAGGCCCCCACCCTGCACCGGCTCGGCGGCGCCGACTGGACGAAGACCAAGGCCCGTGCGAAGAAGGCCGTCAAGGAGATCGCCGCCGACCTGATCAAGCTCTACTCGGCCCGGATGGCGGCCCCCGGCCACACCTTCGGCCCCGACACCCCCTGGCAGCGCGAACTGGAGGACGCCTTCCCGTACGCGGAGACGCCCGACCAGCTCTCCACCATCGCCGAGGTCAAGGAGGACATGGAGAAGTCCGTCCCGATGGACCGGCTGATCTGCGGCGACGTCGGCTACGGCAAGACGGAGATCGCGGTCCGGGCGGCGTTCAAGGCGGTCCAGGACGGCAAGCAGGTCGCCGTCCTCGTCCCCACGACTCTTCTGGTCCAGCAGCACTACGGCACTTTCACCGAGCGCTACTCCCAGTTCCCGGTCAACGTCCGGGCGCTCAGCCGCTTCCAGTCCGAGGCCGAGTCCAAGGCCACCCTGGAAGGGCTCAAGGACGGTTCCGTCGACCTGGTCATCGGCACCCACCGCCTCTTCTCCTCCGAGACCCGGTTCAAGGACCTCGGCCTGGTCATCGTCGACGAGGAGCAGCGCTTCGGCGTCGAGCACAAGGAGCAGCTGAAGAAGCTCCGCGCCAACGTGGACGTCCTCACCATGTCCGCGACCCCCATCCCCCGTACCCTCGAAATGGCCGTGACCGGCATCCGCGAGATGTCGACGATCACCACGCCCCCCGAGGAGCGCCACCCCGTCCTCACCTTCGTCGGCCCGTACGAGGAGAAGCAGATCGGCGCCGCCATCCGCCGCGAACTGCTCCGCGAGGGCCAGGCGTTCTACATCCACAACCGGGTCGAGTCCATCGACCGGGCCGCCGCCCGGCTCCGCGAGATCGTCCCCGAGGCCCGGATCGCCACGGCACACGGGCAGATGTCCGAACAGGCCCTGGAACAGGTGGTGGTGGACTTCTGGGAGAAGAAGTTCGACGTCCTGGTCTCCACGACGATCGTCGAGTCCGGCATCGACATCTCCAACGCCAACACCCTGATCGTGGAGCGCGGCGACAACTTCGGCCTCTCCCAGCTCCACCAGTTGCGCGGCCGGGTCGGCCGGGGCCGCGAGCGCGGCTACGCCTACTTCCTCTACCCGCCGGAGAAGCCGCTCACCGAGACCGCCCACGAACGCCTCGCCACGATCGCCCAGCACACCGAGATGGGCGCGGGCATGTACGTGGCGATGAAGGACCTGGAGATCCGGGGCGCCGGAAACCTTCTGGGCGGCGAGCAGTCCGGACACATCGCGGGCGTCGGCTTCGACCTGTACGTCCGCATGGTGGGCGAGGCCGTGGCCGACTACCGGGCCTCCCTCGAAGGCGGCGTGGAGGAGGAGCCGCCGCTGGAGGTCAAGATCGAACTTCCGGTCGACGCCCACGTCCCGCACGACTACGCCCCCGGCGAGCGGCTGCGCCTCCAGGCGTACCGCGCCATCGCCTCCGCCAACACGGAGGACGACATCCGGGCCGTACGGGAGGAGCTGACCGACCGCTACGGCAAGCTGCCCGAGCCGGTCGAGAACCTGCTCCTGGTCGCCGGTCTGCGCATGCTGGCCCGCGCCTGCGGCGTCGGCGAGATCGTCCTCCAGGGGCCGAACATCCGCTTCGCCCCGGTCGAGCTGCGCGAGTCCCAGGAGCTCCGGCTGAAGCGCCTGTATCCGCGTACGGTCATCAAGCCGGCCGTCCACCAGATCCTGGTGCCCCGCCCCACCACCGGAAAGGTGGGCGGGAAGCCGGTCGTCGGCCGCGAACTCCTGGCCTGGACCGGCGAGTTCCTGACCACGATCCTGGGCTCGTGACGGCCCCGGGGCCCGCCGCCGGCACGACCGGCGGGCCCCGGACTCGGCACCCCTGTCCCCACGCCTCCCGGCGGCGTTCGTTCCGCGAGCACCGGCGGGGAAATTCGCTGTCCGGTGATCGGCACGCGGTGATAGAGACTCACCGTGACCATGACACTTGAATTCCCCGATCTGCTGCGACTGATCGAAGAACGGTCGACCGCCTTCCGCGCCGCGGTCGCCTCCGCGCCCAGCCTCGACGTACAGGTGCCGACCTGCCCCGAGTGGACGCTGTTCGATCTGGCGCAGCACATCGGTGAGGGGCGCCGCGACTGGGCCGTCACCGTCGCAGCGGGGCCCGCCCCGGCCAAGTCCGCCGCGGAGGGCGCCCCGGCCGCACCCCGGGAGCGCGAGGCCCTGCTGGTCTGGTTGGCGGAGTCCACGGGGCAACTGCTGGACGCGCTGCGGGAGGCCGGTCCGGACCGCGGTTGCTGGTCGTGGTGGGAGACCTTGCAGTCGCCGCACACCTCCGGTGCCGTGGCCCGGCACCAGCTCCAGCAGATGGCGGTGCACACGTACGACGCCCAGATCACCGTGGGCGCCGCGCAGCCGCTGCCGGAGGAGGCGGCGCTCGACGGTGTCGACGAGTTCCTGTCCACCTGCGTCGCGACGGCGAGCGCCTGGCCGCACCAGCCCGCAGCGATCGACTTCCACGCCTCCGAGGGCCACTCCTGGCGCCTCTCGCTCTCCGCCGACGGCGCACGGTCCGCCCGTCTTCCCCGGCCCGGCACGGTCCCGGCCACCACGGCCGACCGGAGCCAGGACCCGGACGCGCCCGCCGCCTTCGCCTCCGTCCGGGGCACGGCCAACGAGCTGGTTCTCATCCTGCACGACCGCATCCCGATCGACTCCCTGGAGCTCGACGGCGACCGCCGTCTCTTCGACCAGCTCCGCGCCTGGGAACCGGACGAGTAGGACGTCGGGGTCCTTGCGCCGGAGCGCGGGCGGCCGGCCCCGGATCCCATGGCCTCCGCGCGAAGGCTGATCCGGGCCCCCTCAGAGCGAACCGGCGACCAGCGCCTCGCCGAGCGGGGTGCGCCGGTAGAGCACGGACCGTCCGGACCGGGCCCGGACGAGCAGTCCCGAGCTGCGCAGGATGGCGAGGTGGTCTCCCACCGCGCCGGGTGTCATGGCGAGGCTCCGGGCGAGGTGGCTGGTACTGGCCGGGGCGTCCAGCGCCAGCAGCAGTCGGGCCCGGGACCGGCCGACCAGGGCGGTCAGCGCGTCCGGCTGGGGGACGGTGTCCTGTTCGCCCCACTGGGCGGCGGTGCCGCGGGCGCGGTAGATCAAGGTCCGGGGCCAGGGGTCCTCCGTGTGGGCGGCGAGGTCCCTGACGAAGACCGAAGGGATCAGCAGGAGCCCGGCACCGGTGAGGCGGACTGTTCCCGCGTGTGGGAAGTGGCCGATCTCGATGTGGTCGGCCTGCCACGTGATGCTCGGGTGCAGGCTCTCGACGGTCGTGGCCCATCCGCGTTCGCCGATCACGCCCACCCGGTGCACGATGTCGCGCTCACAGATCGCGCGCAGTTGCGGCCAGTCGGGGCCGAGCAGCACGTGCCACGCCCGGTCCATCGCCTCGGCGATCCTGGAGACGGCGTTCGGCGAGTCCAGCACCGCGCGTACGCGGGGATCACGGGCCAACGGGCCGGTCGCGGCGGTGGCGCATTCCTGGCGGGCCGCTTCCCACGGGGTGGCCCGGATCACGGCCAGGTCGTCCGCCCAGGTCTGGCTGAGGCCGCGCGGGGGCGGAGCGATGAAGTCCGGTCCGCCCCGTGGGCTGTGCAGAGCCAGGACGGCGTCCAGTTCGCATTCGCGGCGAAGCCGTTCGAAATCCGGCAGGAGCCGGGCGGCCCAGGCCCGCGGCAGTGGCCTTTCCAGGCCGGCGAGCGAACGCAGCAGGAAACACAGGTCCATCGCGGGCGACAGCGCGAAGCGGCTGCGCAGCAGGTCTTCGACGGAGACTTCGAAGCGCAGCATCCGGCCATGTTACTGCGGGGCATCCGCTCCGATTCGTCCAGCGACGAATCATTGGTGGGGGTGTGGGCGTCCGGCGAGGCTGCGCGTCATGAACCCGACCGCCGAGCCCGCGCAGGGCAACCACCGTGCCACCTACCGGGAGGTGCTGGCCGAGCCGCGATTCCGGCTGCTCTTCTCGACCCGCACCGTCGCGATCACCGCGGACGCGCTGCGGATCACCACCTTCTCGGTCCTGGCCTTCTCGTCCACCGGCTCCGCGCCGCTGAGCGCACTGGCCTTCGGCATCGGCTTCGTCCCGCAGCTGTTCGGCTCGCTGCTGCTGGGCTCACTGGCCGACCGGCTGCCGGCCCGCGCGCTCATCACCGGTGGCTACGCCGTGACGTGCGCCTCCGCCCTGCTGCTCGCCCTGGTACGGATGCCGGTCGCGGCAGCCCTCGGAGTCGTGGCGCTGGTCGCCCTCGCCACACCGGTGTTCCACGGTGCGTCGAGTCGGCTGGTCGCGCAGTCGCTGGAGGGCGACGCCTATGTACTGGGGCGTTCACTGAACAACATCGCGGCCTCCGGCGCGCAACTGTTCGGTCTGGCGCTGGGAGGCGCGGTCGTCGCGGTACTCGGTCCGCGCCGGGCGCTCGCGGTCGGCGCCGCCCTCTACCTCGGCTGCGCGCTCGCTGTCCGCATCGGACTGCCCCGGCTCGAACGGGGAGAGTCCGGCGGCACACCCGGCGGCGCCCGGGGTGACGGCGGCACCGTCCGGGCGAGCCTGCACGGCGCCGGCCTGCTGCTGCGCGAACCCACGGTGCGACGGCTGATGCTGGCACAGTGGCTGCCGCCCGCGTTCGTGGCGGGCGGGGAAGGCCTGATCGTGGCCTACGCGGGAGGACGCCACTTCGCGCCCGGGTGGTACGCGGTGCTGATGGGCTGTCTGCCGGTCGGCATGCTGGTCGGCGACCTGTTGGTGGGGCGACTGCTGCGGCCGCCCACCCGTGAGCGACTGGTGGTCCCGCTGACCGCGCTGATGGGCCTGCCGCTGGTCGGCTTCGCCGCCGAACCCGGGGTGGGCGCCTCGTCCTGCCTGCTGCTGCTCTGCGGCTTCGGATTCGCCTACGGTCTCGGCCTGCAACGGCCGTTCCTGGAAGCCCTGCCGCAGGGCGGCCAGGGCCAGGCCTTCGGCCTGCTCGGCTCCGGCAGCATGACACTGCAGGGCGTCGGACCGGTCTGCTTCGGCGCGGTGGCCGCGGGCATCGGAACAGGCGGCGCGATCGCCCTGGCCGGAGGCGCGGCGGCGTTCGCCGCAGGCTGGATTCTCACCTGGTACCCGCCCGCCTCCCCGGTCTCCGCCCCATGAGATCCGCCCCATGAGCCGCTCGACGAGCGGAGCGCCTCCTCGCGATGCGGCGGGTCGGAGCCCGGACACGTCCATGGGCGGGCCACCGGTACTCGGCGAGGGATTCCGCAGCACCGGTCTCCACAGCCGCTGTTCTGGGCCCACGTCCATCCCATCCATCCCCTGGCCGGCCTGTTGCGTCGGCCAACAACAGGACCTCGACGGCCGGTCCCGCAGTAGCGTGACCGTCATGACGGCTGAGGGCGGGGAACTGGTCGGCGGGATGGCGAACGCGGGGGCGGTCTTCCGCCGGGGTGCGCTGGTCGAGCGTCCGGCGCCGCCCCACGCGCCCGCTCTGCACGCCTGGCTCCTCGCGCTGAGGGAGCGCGGTTTCGACGCGGCGCCCATCCCGGTCGGCCGCACCGACGAGGGGCGTGAGCGGCTGACCTTCGTCCCCGGCGACGTGCCCCTGCCACCGTTCCCGGAGTGGGCGATGACGAGCGCCGCCCTCGCGTCGGTGGGGAGCCTGCTGCGGCGTCTGCACGAGGCCGGTGCGGGCGTCGCGGTCGACACCCGCACCGCGTGGCCCCGGGACCTGGCCGATCCTGAGGGCGGAACGCTGCTGTGCCACAACGACGTGTGCCCGGAGAACGTCGTCTTCCGTGACGGCCGGGCCGTGGCCCTGATCGATTTCGACCTGGCGGCCCCGGGCCGCCCCCTCTGGGACGTCGCGATGACCGCCCGCTACTGGGTGCCCATGCGGAACCCCGGACCGGCACCCGCTCCCTACCCGGCCGGGCTGGACGTGCCCGCGCGCCTCCGGATTCTCGCCGACGGGTACGGCCTCTCGGCGCGGGACCGGGCCGACCTCCCCGCCGTCATCGAGCAGGCCACGGAGGTCTGCCGCGCCTTCGTCGCCCGCCGCGTGGCCGACGGCGACCCTGTCTATCTCCAGGCACTGGCCGAGCGTGGCGGATGGGAACGCTGGGACCGCATGCAGAACTGGCTGGTGGACCAGCGCGAGACGTTCACTGCTGCCCTGCTGAACTGACCGCCCCGTGGGCAGAATCCGTTGTTCAGACGGTGCCGAACTCCCCGTTCCTGACGCCTGCGACGAAGGCGGCGAAGGCGGTGGGGGTGGTGTGCAGTACGGGTCCGTGCGGGTTCTTGGAGTCGCATACGGGGACGACGCCGGTGGTGGGCACCTGGGCCGGGGCCCACTCGACGCAGGAACCGCCGTTGTTGCTGTAGGAGGACTTGATCCAGCGGGGGGACTCGATCGCCATGGGAACCCTCTCGTCAACTGCCCGTGTCTGGTCGCGAAACCGTGCCGCGTTCGAGGTGCCCGTCAGGTCGGGGCGGCAAACCGGCGGGGGGCGCGGAACGCGAAACCCCACCGTGCGTGGCGCGGTGGGGTTTGACGGATCGGATGTGCGGGACGCGCGTGGGTCAGACGGCGCCGAACTCCCCGTTCCTGACGCCTGCGACGAAGGCGGCGAAGGCGGTGGGGGAGGTGTGCAGTACGGGTCCGTGCGGATTCTTGGAGTCGCGTACGGGGACGACGCCGGTGGTGGACGCCTGCGCGGGGGCCCACTCGACGCAGGAACCGCCGTTGTCGCTGTAGGAGGATTTGACCCAGTGGGGGGTCGCGACTTCGGTCGTCACGGGGTGCCCTTTCGTAGCTGGTGGATCAGGTCTACAGAAGCCGTCTGTGACAGTGATACAGCCTGCGACTGATGGTAGTCCCTCACCAGGGGCAGTACGGACGACAGTTCACGGTCGAGATGCCCCTGCGTCTGCGACTCCACATAGGAGAAGACGGACCGGTCCGAGAGGGTCAGCAGATTCACCAACCGATTGAACGGGCGGAGTTCACCGATGCTGTACGGGGCGATCTGGAGCATGGTGTTGGGCTGCGCGGCGAAGTCGATCAGATGCTGGAACTGTGCGTCCATCACGGCGGGGCCGCCGATGGGGCGCCGGACGCAACTCTCGTCCAGTACCGCGACGATCAGCGGGGGCAGGGGCCGGACCAGAGCGGCCTGTCGCTCCATGAGGAACGCGACCCGTTCATTGGCCTGCTCCTGGGTGATCACTCCCCGGTCCACCGCGCTGGTGGCCAGGGCCTCCGCGTACGCACGGGTCTGGAGCGGTCCGGGAATCACTCCGCACTCGAACAGCTTGATCTCCGCCGCTCGGGCCTCGTACCCCACGTACTCCGGGAAGCCCTCCAGCAGGCTGCCGTGCTTCATCTCGCGCCATTCGCGCTCGAACGAATCAGCGGTGTTCGTCGTATCTAATGCCACATCAACACGGCGAGAAAAAGGCAGAGTAGGCGATTTCCTCCCAGTTTCCAGCGCCGAGATATGCCTGCCCGTGCACCCGACCAGCGAACCGAGGTGGTCCTGGGTCCAGCCGCGTTCCTCGCGCAGCCTGCGCAAACGGGCTCCGTAGGCGGCTGCGGGGCTCGCCTCCGGGTTGAGTTCCTTGACGTTGACCATCGTGCCCTGCCTTTCAGCCACGTTGCTGACACTTCGACTCTAGGTCACGCTGACCCCACTTGGTAGTGGGACAACTACGGAGCGGAGTTGACGTGCACGAGGACGCAGGTGTGCCGAACGGTCAGGAGCCCTCGGAGGGACCCTCGGAGGAGCGCTCGGAGGGGTGCTCGGAGGGGCCTTCGGGTGAGCTCGAAGTGCCGCCTCCTGGGGCGTTGTTCCGGGATGAGGGGCGTGGGGGTCGGGTGGGGGAGTTCCGTGGGGTGGTGGGGCCGTACTGGTCGTTGCGGCCGGTGGGGGGTGGGGTGGAGTGGGAGGCGGAGCCGGGGTGGGTGCGGGCGTTGACTCCGGCGGAGCGGTTGAGTGTGGAGAACGCGTTGCGGAATCTGCGAAGCAGCAGGGGTGGCGTGTGAACAGGCTGAATAGGCTGCCGGGTTACCGGTGTGAGGTGTTGGCGGTGGAGTTCTTCGGGGGTACCGGGCGGATGGCGCGGTATGTGCTGGGGAGGTTCGAGACGATCTCGCCGGTGTTGGCGGTGCGGTGGCTGGGTGGTCAGGCGTTGTGGATCGCGGACCGGCTGGACAGTGATCCCGAGGACGGTCCGCGTCTGGATCTGGAGGGGAAGGCGTGGGTGCAGCACCTGAGTCGGCGTCGGCCGGCCGGTGCTCCGCCGAGCCGCCCGGCCGAGCTGCGTGAGTGGTACGCGGACCGCAAGGGTCAGCGCGAGGCGCAGGCGCATCTCAGGGGCGGCAGCCCGCTCCTCGTCGTCGTCCCGGACACGGACGTGACGTACACCCTCTCCGCCCACCCCAGTTGAACAACGTGACACTCGCCCCCCGATGTGTCACACATTTTCGCGAGCACCCGCGGGGGAGGCAGCCGCAACGCCGTCGTCCGTGCCCGCACCCGGCCCCTTACTCCGCCCCTGGCGCATGCGGATGCCCGTTACGGTTCCAGGATGAGCAACTCCGCGGCGTCCGCCATCCTCACCACCACCGACCTGTCCGAAGCGGTGCGGGCGGTCCGTGTCCTGCTGGGTGTGGCGGACACCAGCCGGGCAGAGGTCGACTTCGAAGCCGTGATCAGCTCCCGGGACACCCTGGCGCGCGTACGCCGCGTACTGCCCGGCCTCGAATGGTGGGCCCTGGCGGGCAAGGAGCACGGCTCGTCGGAGACCGGTGAGGACGCTGCGGACCACCTGCCGATCCGCGTGTCCGACTGGGGACGTCCGCTGGACCGGGCCGAACCCTTCGTCGTCGCCCTGGGGCAGGATTCCGCCGCTGTCCGGTGGGATCTGGAGTCGTGGCCGGCGGTTCCCGAAGCGGGCCTGGAGGCGATCTCGCAGAAGTACGCGTACCTCACGCTGACGGTCAACTCCAGGGACCTCTACCAGGACCAGCCGTCGCCGGACCACACCGTCCACGTACACGTCCGGGACCGGAACGGCGACCAGACCGCCCGCGCCCACTGGCTCGCCGATCGCGTGGGCGGCCGGTTCACGGGCAGGGTCGAGACGGCGCCCCTCTGACCCCGGGCGGGCACCACGGGGCCGAGAGGGGCGAGAGCTCCGGTCAGCCGTCGGCCTCCCGAGCCACCTGCTCCAGTCGGGCCCGATGACGCTCCCACCAGGCGGCGTCATCGGTCGGCAGGCTGTCCTGGGCCAGGGTGTAGCCGGTGGTCCCGTCGATGAGCTCCCGCACCACATCGGCGTGACCGGCATGGCGTTGGGTGTCGGAGATGACGCGGAGCAGGAGGTGGTGCAGCGTCGCCTCGGCACGCTCCTCGGGCCACCACGGGACGCGGCCGGTCGCGTCGAGGTCGAACGCCTCGACCGTGGCGTCGGTGTGCGCCCAGGCGCTGCGGTACAGCCCGATGATGTCCTCGCGGGACTCGTCCGCCGTCGCCCACATGTCCGCGTTGGGCTCCGCGTCCCGCGTGTACCACCAGGACGGCGGCTCCCCGGTGAAGAACGGCCGCCCGAACGTGTCGCCGAAGTAACCCAGCTCCACCCCGGCGAGATGCTTGAGCAGCCCGAGCAGATTCGTACCCGTAGGAGTCAACGGGCGCCGCGCGTCGTACTCGGAGAGCCCGTCGAGCTTCCACACCAGCGCGTCGCGGCCCTGCTGGAGGTACTGGAGAAGGTCCGCCTTCGGACTCGGTTCACTCGGCCCACCCGGTTCGGTCATGCCGGGCAGTCTCGCACCCGCCACTGACAGCGCCCCCGGGAAGAACTCGTCACACGTCCGAGGGGACGTCCAGGCGCTGGGTGCCGACGACCGACAGCAGCCGCAGCGCCTCCTCGGAGGGGGAGCCGGGCGCGGCGGTGTAGATGACGACCCGCTGGTCCCGGTCGGCGATGTCCAGGACGTCGCAGTTGACGGAGACGGGGCCGACGAGCGGGTGGTGGAAGGTCTTGCAGAGAGTGGGGCGGGCGGTCACGTCGTGGCCCGCCCAGATCCGGGCGAACTCCTCGCTCCCGGCGAGCAGTTCCCGGACCAGACCGGCCACCTCCGGGTCGTCCGGGTAGCGGGCCGCCGCCGCGCGCAGGTGTTGGGCCGAGGTCCGGACGAACGCGTCCGCGTCCGAGACGCCGTACAGCGGCCGGCCGTGCCGGTGCGGCCCGAGGAAGACGCGCCGGACGAGGTTGCGGTCGCGGCGCGACAGGGCGGAGAAGTCCTCCATCAGGGCCGCGGCCAGACCGTTCCAGGCGATCACCTCGTACGTGGCGGACAGGACGAGCGCCGCGGCCTCCGGGAGCCGGTCCAGCAGGTCGACGATGCTCTGCCGGACCTCCCTGGACGGGCCGGGCAGGGGGCCCGGCGGAGTACCGGCGAGGTGGTGCATGTGGTCGCGCTCGGCGTCCGAGAGACGCAGCGCGCGGGCGATCTGGGCCAGCACCTCGCGGGAGGGATGCGGGGCCCGGGCCTGCTCCAGGCGCGTGTAGTACTCCGTCGAGATGAACGCGAGCTGCGCCACCTCCTCGCGCCGCAGCCCCGGCGTGCGGCGGCGCGGCCCGGCCGGGAGCCCCACCTCGGCGGGGGTGATCCGCTCGCGCCTGCTGCGCAGGAAGCCTGCCAGTTCTCGTCTGTCCACCCCTCCAGTGTGCGCGGACCCCGTCCGGTTCATCCAGGTACCGCCGGTGCCTGGATGAGCGGCGCGGTCCGGCGCAGGCTCGGCCCCATGACCGACACACTGATCACGTCCACCACAGGCCCGGGCACCACAGGCCCGGGCACCACAGGCCCGGGGCTGCTCCCCGGCAAGGTCGCCCTCGTCACCGGAGCCGGCCGGGGCATCGGCGCCGCCGCGGCCCGGCTGTTCGCCCGGGAAGGGGCCCGGGTGCTCCTCGCGTCCCGTACCCGGGCCCAGCTGGCGGCGGTGACCGAGGAGATCCGGCAGGCGGGCGGCACCGCCGAGTACGTGCTGTGCGACCTGGCCGATCCCGCGAGCATCCGCGCGGCCGTCGACCGGGCCGTGGAGGTGTACGGCCGGCTCGACGTCGCCTTCAACAACGCGGCGACCGCCCAGCCGCCCGGCCCGATGGACCAACTGACGGAGGCCGACTTCGACCGGGTGTGCGCGGTCGACTTCAAGGGGCCGTGGCTGGCCATGACCGCCGAGATCGCCGCCATCCGGGCCACCGCCGGGACCGGGGCGATCGTCAACACCTCCAGCGTCGGCAGCCTGATGGGCAACCCGTGGCTGCCCGCCTACGGTGCCGCGAAGCGCGCGGTCAACAGCCTCACCGCCTCGGCCGCCGTCACGTACGGCCCGGAGGGCATCCGGGTCAACGCCATCGCGCCCGGCACCACGCTCACCGAGATGGTCCACGTGTGGGAGGCGGACTCTCCCGGCATCATCGAACAGCTCAACTCCCAGACACCGCTGGGCCGGGCCGCCGACCCGAACGAGATAGCCGAGGCCGCCGCCTGGCTGCTCAGCGACCGCGCCTCCTACGTCACCGGCACCGTCCTGCGCGTCGACGGCGGCATGCGGTCCTGAGCCGGACGGGACGTCAGAAGGCGGGAGGTCGGAGCAGGGCACTGAACAGCGGGCGGAGGGTGTGATTCCGGCCGCATCGGGGAGCGGCACGGTTGCGGACACCTGTGCGCAGGAGAGACATACGTACGATTCGGTGGTTCGGCTTTCTCTCCGTCAGGACGGCTCCGCGTGTCTGTTCCCCGTGTGTATCAAGTGGCCCTGCCCGCCCTCTGCGTGACGGCGGTGCTGGCCCTGACCGGCTGCGATGTCGAGACCCTGCCTCCCAAGGGAGGAAGCGGCAGCGAACGTACCGTCAGCGGCTTCGGGGCGAGCCCGCTGGAGAACCCGGACGGTACGAAGCCGGGCCTCGCGCCGCTCACCTCCGAGGCGGACCGGGCGGCCGGGCGGAAGGTCATCGAGCAGGTGACGACCAAGAGGCGCGGGACGAGGAACGGGTACGCCCGGGAGAAGTTCGGCTACGCCTGGAAGGACTCGATCGACGGGATACCGCTCGCCCGCAACGGCTGCGACACCCGCAACGACCTCCTCGCCCGGGACGGCAAGAAGGTCGAGCTCCGGTCGGGTTCCGACTGCGTGGTCGTGTCGATGACCCTCAAGGACCCGTACACCGGCTCGACCATCGAGTGGAGCAAGGAGCGACCCACCAGGATCCAGATCGACCACGTGATGCCGCTCTCGTACGACTGGCAGATGGGCGCCTCGCGTTGGGGCGACGCCAAGCGCCAGCAGATCGCCAACGACCCGCTCAACCTCATCCCGGTCGACGGGCCGGCCAACAACGCCAAGCGCGACTACGGCCCCGGTTCCTGGCTGCCGCCGTACGAGCCGATCCGCTGCTCCTACGCGGTGCGGTTCGCGCAGGTGGCCCTCAAGTACGGGCTGCCGGTCACCACGGCCGACAAGACGGCGATGCTGGAGCAGTGCGGCGGCTGAGCCGGGCGGGCGCGGGCCGGGCGGGCCGTCCGGCCGGTCGGGCCCACGAGTCGCGGCGGGCGGCCCCTTCGCGGGGCCGGTCCGCCGCGGGCGTCAGAGCTTCAGGTCCCACTGCGTGGCGTCGTACGTGAAGCCGGGGTTGACCTCGACGTTCAACTCCTTGGCGTCCACCGGGGCGTCGAAGGCGAACTGGACCGTGACCTTCTTGCCGGGCAGGATCGTGCCGTCGAAGCCCGCGCCCACCTTGTCGTCGAAGATCTGCTCGGCCTCCACGCCGTCCTTGCCGGCCCGCGCCGTGACGTTGACCAGCGTGGAGTCGAACTTCTCCTTGCCGGCGTTCTCGATGACGACGGCGATCCGGTACGCCTTCTTGCCCTTGGTGTGCCCGACGGCGTAGCTGCCCGGGGCGTAGGAGGTGGCGTCGCCGACCGTGACCGTCAGGTCGTCGTCGTACACGGCCGAGTCACCGGCCTCCAGGGGCTTGGAAGCGTCCTTGTCCTCTCCCTCCCCCTTCTCGGCGTCGTCCTTCTTGCCGTCGCCCTTCGCGCCCGTGTCGCCGCCGGGCTTCGGCTTCGCGGAGGCCGTGGTGTCCGACACCGCCTTGTCGAGGTCCTTCACGGCGTCGTTGACCACCATGAACGTGATCACCGCGCCCACCACCGCGAGCACCAGGGAGACCCCGCCGAGCGCCGCGCCGAAGGTGGTCACCCCCTTGTTCGTGGCCTCGCCGCGCTTCACCCGGCCCCGCCCCGCCAGCCCCAGGATCAGGGCGACGAGGCCCAGCAGGCCGGCCAGCCAGAACAGGAACGGGATCAGGCCGGAGACAGCGCCGATGATCCCCAGGACGAGCGCGGTGACCCCCAGTCCGTTGCGTGCCGGGTGCGTCCCCGGCGCCTGGGCGGGTGCGTACGGCTGCTGGGGCTGCGGCTGCGGGGACTGCGGCGGCTGCGTGGACTGGGACATGGCTGTGCCTCCGGCAAAAGAGCGGAAATGAGCGGAAACGGATGGCGGGCGGCACGTGCGGCGCTCTCGCGCATCGCTCGTGCAGCGATGGGTCAATAACAACAGAGACTGTGAACCGAGTCAACATGGTTCACGGAGGATGGGGTGGTGCACGCTGTGAATCGATAGCGTGTGAACCGGGTCGGTATGCTCGCCGACAAGCCACGACCGGGGCGCGCGCCAGGACCAGGGAGACAGCCAGTGCCGGAGAAGAAGACGGAGAAGGCGGAGAAGACCGGGAAGACGGAGAAGGCGACGGACGCGGGCACGGGCGCGGGCGTGGCCGAGGTGACCGCGGCCGGGATCGCCCGGCTCGCGGGTGTCGGGCGCGCCGCCGTCAGCAACTGGCGCCGCCGGCACGCCGACTTCCCCAAACCCGTCGGCGGCACCGAGACGAGCCCGGCGTTCTCCCTCGCCGAGGTCGAGCAGTGGCTCCGTGACCAGGGAAAACTCGCCGAGGTCCCGCTGCGCGAACGGGTCTGGCAGCAGCTCGCCGGCCACCCGGCCGGAGCCGTCCCCGCCCTGGTCCACACCGGCTGCGCCCTGCTGTTCCTGCGGGCCAACCCCCGCGCCTGGCGGGAGTGCGCCGCCGTCCCGGACGAGCGGATGGCCGGGGTGCTCGCCCTCGCCCTCGACAAGCTGCTCGCCGAGCGGTTCGGCCCGGCGGCGGACCCCGGCAGGGCGGTGCACACCCCCGGTTGCGCCGAACTGCTCCCGTCCGTCCCGCTGCTCCGCGCCGCCGCCGAACTCGCCGGGGGCACCGGCGTTCCGGAGACCTTCGAGTTCCTGCTCGGCCGCCAACTGGACGCCAACCCGCGCCAGTACACGCTCACCCCGCCCGGACTCGCCGAGCTGATGGCCGCCCTGGCCGGAGCGCGGGGCGGGGAGGCAGCACGTACCGTCCTCGACCCGGCCGCGGGCACCGGTGCCCTGCTGCGGGCCGTCGACGGCCCGGCCGCCCTGTACGCGCAGGAGGCCGACCCCGACCTCGCCGCGCTCACCGCCCTCCGGCTCGCCCTCCACGCGGAGGAGGCCCGCACCCGCACCGTCGCCGCGCGGACCGGCGACACCCTGCGCGCCGACGCCTTCCCGCAGCTCGCCGCCGACGTCGTCCTCTGCCACCCGCCGTTCAACGAACGCAACTGGGGCCACGACGAACTCGCCTACGACCCGCGCTGGGAGTACGGCTTCCCGGCCCGTACCGAATCCGAACTGGCCTGGGTCCAGCATGCCCTGGCCCGGCTCCGCCCGGGGGGCGCCGCCGTCCTCCTGATGCCCCCGGCCGCCGCCTCGCGCCGCTCCGGCCGCCGGATCCGCGCCGACCTGCTCCGCCGCGGCGCGCTCCGCGCGGTCGTCGCGCTCCCGGCCGGGGCCGCACCCCCGTACGGCATCCCGCTCCACCTCTGGGTGCTGCGCAAGCCCGACGGCGGCCCGCACCCCTCGCCCGAACTGCTCGTTGTCGACACCGCCGAACCCGCCGAACCGGCCACGACGGGCCCCGCGCCCACCGCCGCGGCCGGCGGGCGCGACCGGCTCGACTGGCCTGCGGTGCACGGCGCCGTGCTCGACGCCTGGCGGGCCTTCGCGGGGGAGGGCGCGGGCGGCGGGGCCCCGGCCGCGGACCGCCCCGGCGTCAGCCGCGCCGTCCCCGTCATCGAACTCCTCGACGACGACGTGGACCTCGCCCCCGCCCGCCACCTGCCACCCGCCGGTGCGGGCGGCCCGGCCGAACTGACCCGCGTACGGGAACGGCTCACCGAGACGCTCGGCCTCACCACCGCCCTCACCCCACCCCCCGCCGCCCTCCACGCCCCCGCCCACTGGCCGCTCACCACCGTCGGCGAACTCGCCCGCGCCGGGGCCCTCCAGCTCCGTACCGGCGGCTCCGGCACCGGCACCGCCCCCGTCCTCACCGAACACGACGTCCTCGGGGCCACCGCCCCCTCGGGCAGCCTCCCCACGGACGGCCCCCCCGAGGAGCCGGTGTTCGTCGAGGCGGGCGACGTCGTCGTCCCCGTACTCGGCGGCGGCGCCGCCACCCGGGTCGTCGACGAGGCCACCGCGGGCGCCGCGCTCGGCCGCAACCTCCAACTCCTGCGCCCCGACCCGGCCGCCCTGGACCCCTGGTTCCTGGCCGGATTCCTGCGCTCCACCGCCAACAACCGCCAGGCCAGCAGCTACGCCTCCACCGCCACCCGGCTGGACGCCCGCCGCCTCCAACTGCCCCGGCTGCCGCTCGCCGAGCAACAGCGGTACGGGCGGCGGTTCCGCGCCCTGGCGGAGTTCGAGGACGCCCTCCGGCTGACCGGCCGGCTCGGCGGACAGCTCGTCCAGGGCATGTACGACGGGCTGACCGACGGAACGGTCACACCGGACTGACGACGGACACCACGCGGCCAACGACGCGGGTGCGACGGACAGGGCGGTAGCGACGCGACGCGGCCACGGGTGAGGCGGAACACAGCCGACCCGTACAACCCCGGGCCGGTTGTCGTGGTCGCCCTTTACGCTCGGTTCCGTACACGCGGAGCGTGCACACGGAACTCACCGACCAGGTACTCCAGGAGCAGCCATGTACGCCCCGGTCCCACCGCCGACGCCGACGCCGCCGCGCCGGGTTCCCGGCCGGGCCTGGATCGTCTCCATGCGCGTGCTCTTCCCCCTGCTGACGGTGGGCTCGATCGGGCTGCTGCTGTGGACCCCGCTGCTCCGCCTCGCGATCGTGCGCCGCCGGGCCGTCGACTGGTGGCTGACCGGGGCCGGGTTCGTCTTCGTCTGCGTGCTCCTGCCGATCCTCGGCCGGGACGGCAGTGAGGAGCCGACCGGCATCGACAACGTGCTCATCCCCCTGCTCCTGCTCGTGATGGCCGGTTCGATCGCGTACTACCTGGTCGGGGACATCCGCCATTACGACCGGCTGACCAAGACACAGCACCCCGCGCCCGGATACGCCTACGTGCAGACGGTCCCGGTGCTCCCCGCGTCCGCCCCTGCTCCCGCCCCGGCCGCCTTCCCGCCGCCGCAGCAGCACATGCCGCAGCCGCCTCAGCAGCCGTACCAGCAACAGCCGTACCAACAGCAGCCCCAGCCCCAGCCGCACCAACAGCAGCCCCAGCCGCAGCAACAGCCCCAGCCCCAACGCATCGAGCAGGTCCGCGCCGAGCTCGACGAGCTGAGCGACTACCTCCGCAAGGCGGAGGGCAGATGAGCGGCCGGATCATCGGCGGCCGTTACGAGCTGGCCACCGTCCTCGGCCAGGGCGGCATGGGCCAGGTCTGGACCGCCTACGACCAGCGCCTGGACCGTCGCGTGGCGGTGAAACTGCTCCGCCCCGACCGGGTCGCCGGCGTCGACAGCGGGGCCGCCGAGGACCTGCGCCGCCGCTTCGTCCGCGAGTGCCGGGTCACCGCCCGGGTCGACCACCCCGGCCTCGTCACCGTCCACGACGCGGGCAGCGACGGCGACGACCTCTACCTCGTCATGCAGCACGTCGAGGGTGCCGACCTCGCCGACCACCTCGCCGAGCACGACCCGTACCCCTGGCAGTGGTCCGTCGCGGTCGCCGCCCAGCTCTGCTCCGTCCTGTGCGCCGTGCACGCCGTGCCGATCGTCCACCGCGACCTCAAGCCCCGCAACGTGATGGTCCGCCCGGACGGCACCCTCACCGTCCTCGACCTGGGCGTCGCCTCCGTCATGGACAACGACACCACCCGCCTCACCCACACCGGCTCACCCATCGGCTCCCCGGCGTACATGGCCCCCGAGCAGGCGATGGGCGGCGCCGTCGGCCCGTACACCGACCTCTACGCCCTCGGCGTGCTCCTGCACGAACTGCTCAGCGGGGACGTGCCGTTCGGCGGGGCCACCGCCCTCGGCGTCCTCCACCGCCACCTCTACGAACCGCCCGTCCCGGTCCGCCGGATCAGACCCGACATCCCCGAACCGCTCGAAGCGCTGGTGCTGCGGCTCCTCGCCAAGGACCCCCAGCACCGCCCGTCCGGCGCCCAGGAGGTGTACGAACACCTCGCCCCGCTGCTCCCCGCCCCGGGCACCGCACCCGCCGCCGGGCCGCTCGACCCGACCCGCCCCTTCCTGCGCCCGCACGCCCCCTGGCCCGACCGCGCCACCCGCGTACCCCCGCAGCCGCAGGCCCCGCCCGCCCCCGCCGCCGCAGCCGCCCGGCCCGATGTGGCCGCCGCCGTCGACGACGTGAAGAAACTGCTCGGCGAGGGCCGGATCACCCAGGCGGTGGACATCCTCGGCTCGATCCTCCCGGCCGCCGCCGAACAGCACGGAGAGAACTCCACCGTCGTCCGCATCCTGCGCAAGCAGTACGCGGCGACGCTGATGGACGACGGGCAGTACCGCCGCGCCCTGCCCGAGCTGCGCCGGCTCGCCGACGACCGGGCGGCCGAGGCGGGCCCGGCCGACCCCCAGGCACTCCATTTCCGCCACGACGCCGCCCAGTGCCTGGAGCAGCTCGGTGAACCGGCCGCCGCGCTCGCCGAGTACCGCGCGATCCTGCCGTACTACGACGAGCCCGCCCGGGGCGGCGACCCGGCCCGCTGGTTCGAGATCCGCAACCGCGTCGCCCACCTGCTGCTCGCCCTCGGCGACCACGTCACCGCCCGCGTCCAGCTCCAGGCCCTGCTCTACGACGCCGAGCGCGCCTACGGCCCCCAGCACCCGCTCCCGGCGGAGCTGCGCCGCCGCCTCGACCGCCAGGCCGAGGTCCACGGCGGCTGACCGGCCGGACTCAGTCGATCTCCTTGACCACCCGGGCGGGCACTCCCGCGACCATCGTGCCGGCGGGGACATCACGCGTGACCACCGCACCGGCGGCGACCACCGCACCGGCGCCGATGGTCACCCCCTGCGTGATCACGGCGGACGTCCCGATCCAGACGTCGTCCTCGATGACGATCGGGGCGAAGGAAAGGTACTGACGGCGCTCGGCCAGGGGCAGCGGATGGCCTCCGGTGATGAGGCTGACCTTCGGGGCGATCATGACGCCGCTGCCGATGCGGATGCTTCCCTTGTCCATGAAGGTGCATCCCTGGTTGACGAAGACGTTCTCCCCGAACGTCGTGTCCAGCCCGTACTCGGTGAAGAACGGCGGGTAGATCACCACCGACTCCGGCAGTGGGCCGCCGAACACAACGGACAGTAGTTCCGTGCGCCCTTCGCTGTCGCTGAAGGGAAGCACGTTCAGCCGGGACGTCGCATCGGTCACCTCCGCGATCCGCTCCGCGAAACGCGCGAACTCAGGCGTCTGGACATGCATGACCTGCTCTGTGCGAGTAGACATGCGCTGATCCCACCACTGTGCGGACATCCGATCAAACAACCCGGAATCACACTGGAAACAACCAGAAGTTGTGGAGGGGGGTGGCGGCATGGGTATGGAGAGAGACACTGATGGCCGCGCTGACCGAGTCGGCCTCGCCGGCCACCCTCGTCGGCGGCCGGGTCCGGTACCCGTGGCCCCGGACCCACGACCCGCGGCGCACCCCGAATCGGCAACCCGCTTCAGGACCGCCGCCGGTACGCCGACACCAGGCCCCCCGCGATCAGGAGGGCCAGCGCCGCCGCGCCGGCCAGGGCGCCCGCCCGCAGGCCCGGGGGGCGGAAGGCGCACTCCACCGCCGTGCCGTCGGCCGGGGCCGGGGTGGCGACCAGGCCCAGGTGGCTGTCGGCGGGGCGGCCCTGGCAGCGCCAGCCCGCGATCCGGGGGGCGGCGAGCACCACCGTTCCCGTGGTGCCGGGCGGGAGTTCGGCCCGTACGCCGTCGGCGGTGATGTGGACGGCGGTCGCGCCGGTGGCCCGCAGCCCGTCGACGGCCGAGGCCAGCCGGGCCCGGTCCAGGCAGCCGACCGCCCGGTGCGGCACGGTCCCGGGGCGCACCGGGGCCAGCGCGATCCGTACGTGCCCGTCCGGGCCGACCCGGCCCAGGTGCTGCATCGCGGCCCGCCGGGCCGGCAGCTGGCCCTTGAACTCGACGTCCCGGCCGCCGCCGAGCCGGGCCCGGCCGAACAGGTCGGGCGTCCACAGATACGCCTCGGAGTCCGCCGGGCAGGCGGCGGTCAGCGTGTACGCGCCGCGCCGCACCCGGTAGTCGTGCGCGCCCCGGTCCGTCACCGCGGCCGTACCCGCCGACGCCGCGCGCAGCACCGTGGGCGGGACCGTGTAGACCCGTGAGCCCAGCAGCAGTTCCTGGTTCCGGAACGCCGAGCGCCCGTACGCCACCGGGCCGCCCGCCCCGGACGGACGCACCGTCACCAGCGGCGGGGCCGCCGCCCGCCCCGCCGTCACCGGCCGGTCGGCCGGGGCGCCCAGGCCCGTGTGACCGGCGCCCTGATGCGGGTCGCGCGGACCGCGTACCCGGGCGCCGACGGAGAAGACCGCGTCCGTGACCGGGTTGTCCAGGCTCTGCACCGCCCGCCCGTTCGACGTCCACCCGCCGCCGAGCGCCCGCATCGTGCGGGTCAGCACGTCCGGCGTGTGGCTGCTGTAGTAGGCGCCGCCCTCCCCGCCCACCAGCAGCGGGTCGTTCGCGGTGGTCTGCTCCCGGCCCGGGTCCGTCCGGAAGCGCGGCCAGTCGTCGGCGCCCTCGACCACGGCCCGCTGGGTGCTCTGCCGCTCGCCCCAGGGCGCGTAGTCGTCGAGCCGGTTCAGCCGCTGCCGGTCGAAGTACGCGGTGGCCGCCGCGGCCTGCCCGGCCTGGGCGCCGATCAGCAGCACGGCCGCCAGCGCCGCGTACCGCCCGCCCCGCCCCACCAGCAGCAGGGCGAGGACCGCCGCCCCCAGGCCGAGCGCGAACAGCGGATACGTCCACCCCGAGACCAGCCCGCTGAACCCCGCCCCGGCCGCGAGCAGCACCAGCACCGCCGCCCCGCCGGCCAGCGCCCGCCGCCCCGGCGGGCCGTACGAGACGGAGATCCACGCGGCCGTCACCACCAGCCCGGCCAGCACGAAGGTCTGCCGGTACGGGCTGCCGTTGGGCGTGGCGAAGGCGTGCCAGAGCAGATGGGTGGGCTCCCACTGCATCGACAGCGCGACCCCGGCCACCAGCCCCGCCCACGCCCACCGCTCCCGCCCCGGCACCGACCGCTGGAAGGCCAGCGCACCGGCCAGCAGCAGGGTGCCCGTGCCGAGGTAGAGGGCCGGGGTGAAGAAGCTGTACGTGGCGGGCAGCAGCCGGGCCAGCACATCGGTCCAGGAGGCGGGCGCGAACGGGCGGTCCCAGCCCGGGTAGGCGTGCTTGGTGCCCAGGTAGACGGGGAGCAGGACCGGGGCCGACAGCCCGATCCCCACCCCGACCGTGCGCACCGCCCGCCCCAGCGCCCGGGCCACCGCCCGCCGGTCGTCCCGCTCGGTGAAGAGCCGGACCGCCAGCACCAGCGCCGCGCCGAGCGTCGCCATGTACGCCGTGTAGAAGTTGGCCACCCACGCCAGCGCGACCAGCAGCGGCGCGGCGACCCGGTGCCGCCCGGTCCGGGCCCACTCGGCGGCCAGGCAGAGCAGCGGCAGCGCGACCAGCCCGTCCAGCCACATCGGGTTGTACGCCGCCTCCGCGACCGACCAGCCGCACAGCGCGTACGAACCGCCCAGCACCCCGGCGACCCACCAGCGCCCGCCGCGCAGCGTCAGCAGGAACACCGCCATCAGCGCCGCCGCCGACGCCATCTTCAGGACCGTCACCGCATAGACCGCGAGATCGATCCGGTCCCTCGGGAAGACCCCGACGAGCAGGGCGAACGGGCTGCCCAGATACGTACCGAGATCCGGCAGGAAGCTCGTCCCGAACCCCGACGACCAGTTGAGCAGCAGCCCCCCGTCGGCCCGCCCGTGCAGCAGGTCCCAGAGCCGGGCGTGGAACGGGACGAACTGGTTGCCCAGGTCGTTGACGCTCCGCGTGTACGGGCCGAACGGGAAGCTCCGCGACACGGCGTCGCCCGCGCAGACCGCGACGACGGTGAGCAGCGCGGCGAGCGCGCCCGCGCGCGGGCGGGCGCGGTCCACCAGCGGCGGGGCGGCGGCGGACGCGGTGGGGGCGGAAGCGGGCCGGGACGTGGACAAGGGCACGGGCATGGGCAGAAATATGTCAGCCTCGAACACGCAAATCCCTTGTGCCACGCACCAGTTCACGCAATGGACGTGCGCCGGTCATGTGCTGCATCGGATGCCGACACCTGGCCCGGTTGATGTACGTCTGTGCTGATCTCTCTGGTGGTGCCCTGCTACAACGAGGAAGAGATCCTCGAACGCTTCCACGACCGCGTCACGGACGAAATGGCCGGGCTCGGACACGAGTTCCAGCTGGTCTTCGTGGACGACGGCAGCGCCGACCGGACGCTGATGATCCTCCAGGAGCTGGCCGCCGCCGACCCCCGCGTGCGCTACGTCTCCTTCAGCCGCAACTTCGGCAAGGAGGCCGCGATGCTGGCCGGTCTCCAGCATGCCGAGGGCGACGCCGTCGTCATCATGGACGCCGACCTCCAGCACCCGCCCGAACTGGTCGGCCGGATGCTGGAGGAGTACGAGCAGGGCCACGACCAGGTGATCGCCCGCCGGACCCGCAAGGGCGACCGGGTCACCCGCACCGTCACCGCCCGCGCCTACTACTGGCTGATCAACCGCCTGGTCGACGTGGAACTCGTCGACGGCGTCGGCGACTTCCGGCTGCTGTCCCGCCGCACCGTCGACGCCGTGCTGCGGCTCACCGAGTACAACCGGTTCTCCAAGGGCCTCTTCGCCTGGGTCGGCTTCCGCACGAAGACCTTCGGCTACGAGAACGCCGTACGGGAGCAGGGCAGCTCCGCCTGGACCTTCGGCAAGCTCCTCAACTACGGCCTCGACGGGCTGCTGTCCTTCAACAACAAGCCGCTGCGCGCCGCGCTCTACCTGGGGATGCTGCTGCTGTCGGTGGCCCTCGCGTACGCGGCGTGGATCGTCGGCGTCGCCCTGGTGCGGGGCGTGGACACCCCCGGCTACGTCACCACGCTCGTCGTGGTCATCGCGCTCGCCGGTGTCCAGATGGTGATGCTCGGGGTGGTCGGGGAGTACGTCGGCCGCATCTACTACGAGGTGAAGCAGCGCCCGCACTACCTGGTCAAGGCCACGAACACGGAGACCCCGTCGGCCGTCCGCGAGGCCCGGGAGTCCGTACGCCGATGACGGTCACCGCCCAGCTGGCCCGGTTCGCCCTGGTGGGGGTCGTGAACACGGGCACGTACTACGGCTGCTACCTCGTACTGCTGACCCGGCTGCCGTACATCGCCGCCCATGTGCTCGCCTTCGCGCTGAGCATGACCGGCTCCTTCTTCCTGAACTGCCGGTTCACCTACCGGACCCGCCCCACCTGGCGGAAGTTCCTGCTCTTCCCGCTGACCAACGCCGCCAACTTCGCCATCACCACGGGCGGCGTCTACCTGCTGGTCGACGTCGCCGGCCTCGGCAGCCGGTACGCGCCGCTGATCGCCGCCGCGGCGGCCGTCCCGATCACCTTCCTCGTCTCCCGGACGATCATGCTGCGCCCCGACGCGCCACCGGCGGTGGAGCGCGAACACGTCGGCTGAGACGGACGGCGGGGACCGGGATCCGATGTGGCAAAGTGTCGCGATGCATTGACACGTCGTGCTGCATTTCGGTCGAACCGGCCGATCCGGCCGATCCGACCCAGAGGTGTTGTGATGAACAAGAGAAGAAGCCGGGCGCTGGTGGCTGCCGTCACGCCGATGCTGGCCCCCGGGGAGCAGGTGATGTCGACCTCGCTGGTGAACCTGAGCGAGGTCTCGGTCAAGAAGAACATCGCGATGGGGATCGCCGCGGCGGTGCTCAGCGGGGGGACGATGGTGGCTGCGGCGGCCCCGCAGCCCATCTACCTCGCGACCACGGGGGAGCGGCTGTTCCTGTTCGTCGCCAACCCGACCTTCGCGAAGCCGGACCGGCACCTGGCCACGTACCTCCTCGCGGACCTCAAGCGGACCGAGGTCAAGCGCGGCCTGCTGAAGCACTCGTTCGTCATGATCGACGAGTCCGCGCAGAGCGCCCTGCGCATCTTCTTCCAGCGGTTCGGCCCCGGCGGCCTGGACGTGGTGGCCGGGCAGATCCCGCAGGCCACGGCGTAGGGACCGCGCGGCCCGGACCGGCGGCCCCCGGCCCCGCGACCCGCGGCCGCGGGCCGCCGGGGGCCGTCGACAGCCGTCGAGGCGGCCGGCCGATCCGCGTCGCCGACGCCCCACATCCCCAACTCCTTCCGAATCGTTGGTCGAATCAGTGGCCCCAGCCACGTCCACTGCCTAACATCGATCACCGCAAGGTCTTGTGCACTGATGCACAAAGTCTCCCCGGGAGGTTCCTTTGCACCGCCGCCGTCGCACCGCGCTCACCGTCTCCGCCGCCCTGCTCGTCGGCGTACCCGCCCTCGCCGCCTGCGGCGGCGAGACCCATCCGGGGGCCGCGGCCGTCGTCGGCGGGGAGCGGATCGAGGTCTCCGCGCTCCAGGGCCAGGTGGCCGCCGTGCGCGCGGCGCAGAACGAGACGAAGGACGCCACCCAGCTCGTCGACAAGTCCGGGCAGCTCGGCCGGGCCAAGCTGCACAGCATGATCTTCGACCGGGTCCTGGACCGGGCCGCCGCGGACGCGGGCGTGACCGTCGAACGGACCGAGATCCAGCAGATGCGCAAGGTCGCCGAGGCCCAGACCGGCGGGGCGACGGGGCTGCGCACGATGATGCTCCAGCAGAGCTGGGTCGCCCCCGACCAGATCGACACCGTGCTGCGCGAGCAGGTCCAGCTCACGAAGCTGGCCGCCGCCCTCGGCGTCGACCTCCAGCAGCCCGCCGGCCAGCAGGCCGTGAGCGAGGCGCTCGGCAAGGCGTCGAAGGCGCTCCGGGTCGACGTCAACCCGCGCTACGGCACCTGGGACAGCAAGCAGGCCCAGCTCGCCACCTACCGGGCCCCCTGGATCACCCAGGTCACCAAGCCGGCCGGAGCCGGGGCCTGACCTGCGGCGGAACGGGCGGCGGCGACAGAGGTAGATTCGAACGGTGAACGCTGAAGACCCCGGCCGCATCGTCCTGCTCACCGCCAGCCACCGCGTCGCCCCCGGACTGCTGTCCTGGCCCGCCTGGCAGGCCCTGCACGGCGCCGACCGGGTCCTCTGCGCCGACCCCGACCACCCGCAGCTTCCGTACCTGCGCGAGGCGGGCGTCACCGTCGAGCACGCCGCGCCCACCGCGCCGGAGCTGGTCGACGCCTGCGCGGGCGGCCGGAGCGTCGTCGTCCTCGCGGGCGGCGAGGGCGATCCCGCGCTCACCGACGGGCTGGCCCGGCTCGCCGGATCGGGACGGACGCGGATGCCGGACCTGGAGCTGCTGCCCGGCTCGTACGACCTGCCCGGCGCCCGGCTCCTCGACCTGGTCCAGATCATGGACCGGATCAGGGTCGCGTGCCCGTGGACCTCGCGGAAGACCCACGAGGGCCTCGCCAAGTACGCGATCGAGGAGGCGTACGAGCTGGTCGAGGCGATCGAGGACGGCGACCGGGACGAGCTCCGGGAGGAGCTGGGCGACGTCCTCCTCCAGGTCGTCTTCCACGCCAGGATCGCCGAGGAGGGCCGCCCCGGGGACGGCGCGGAGCCGTTCTCCATCGACGACGTGGCCGCCGGGCTCATCGAGAAACTGATCCACCGCCACCCGCACGTCTTCGGCGACGAGACCGCCGAGACCCCCGAGGACGTCCACGCCCACTGGCTGCGCACCAAGGCGGAGGAGAAGCGGCGCGACTCGGTCACCGACGGCGTCCCGGTCGGCCAGCCCGGCCTGGCGCTCGCGGCCAAGCTGGCGAGCCGGGTCCGCACCGCCGGTCTCGACGTGCCGCTCCCCGCCGGCGAGGGCATCGGCTACGAGCTCCTCGCCCTCGCCGTCCGGGCCGAACGGGACGGTGCCGACCCCGAGGCCGCCCTCCGCGCCGCGGGCCGCGCCTACCGGGACGCCATCAGGGCGGCGGAGGGCCACGGCGAGGACCGAAAGGCAGCGGATAACGTCGAAGGGTGAACCACAGCCCCGCCGACGACCACCCCGCCACGCCCTCCACGGACGACCCGTCCGCCACGCTCCCCGCGGACCCGCCCGCCGAGCCCGCCACGTGCCCGGCGGCCGCCGGGGCGCCCGCACTCTTCACCTGGGAGTTCGCCACCGACCCGTACCCGGCGTACGCCTGGCTGCGCGAGCACAGCCCCGTACACCGCACCGAGCTGCCCAGCGGCGTCGAGGCATGGCTGGTGACCCGGTACGAGGACGCCCGGCAGGCCCTCGCCGACTCCCGGCTCTCCAAGAACCCGGCCCACCACGCCGAACCCGCGCACGCCAAGGGGAAGACCGGCATCCCCGGTGAGCGGAAGGCGGAGCTGATGACGCATCTGCTGAACATCGACCCGCCCGACCACACCCGGCTGCGCCGCCTCGTCTCCAAGGCGTTCACCCCGCGCCGGGTAGCCGAGTTCGCCCCGCGCGTCCAGGAGCTGACGGACCGGCTCATCGACCGCTTCGCCGAGAGCGGCGAGGCCGACCTCATCCACGACCTGGCCTTCCCGCTCCCCATCTACGCCATCTGCGACCTGCTCGGCGTACCGCCCGAGGACCAGGACGACTTCCGGGACTGGGCGGGCATGATGATCCGCCACGGCGGCGGCCCGCGCGGCGGGGTCGCCCGGTCGGTGAAGAAGATGCGCGGCTACCTCGCCGAACTCATCCACCGCAAGCGCGAGGAGCCCGGCGACGACCTGATCTCGGGGCTGATCCGGGCCAGCGACCACGGCGAGCACCTCACCGAGAACGAAGCCGCCGCCATGGCCTTCATCCTGCTCTTCGCCGGCTTCGAGACCACGGTCAATCTGATCGGAAACGGGGTGTATGCCCTGCTTCGCAACCCCGGGGAACGCGAACGGCTGCAACGCTCCCTCGACGCGGGGGAGGAGGAGCTGCTGGAGACCGGCATCGAGGAGCTGCTCCGCTACGACGGCCCGGTGGAGCTGGCCACCTGGCGGTTCGCCACCGAACCGCTGACGCTCGGCGGGGAGTCCATCGAGGCCGGGGACCCGGTGCTCGTGGTCCTCGCGGCCGCCGACCGCGACCCGGACCGCTTCCCGGACCCCGACACCCTCGATCTCGCCCGACGTGACAATCAGCACCTCGGATACGGGCACGGCATCCACTACTGCCTCGGCGCACCGCTCGCCCGGCTGGAGGGACGGACCGCGCTCGCCACCCTGCTGAACCGTCTCCCGGACCTGCGACTCGCGGTGGAACCTACCGATTTGCGGTGGCGTGGCGGGCTCATCATGCGCGGACTCCGCACGCTCCCGGTCCAGTTCACACCGGAACGCACCGCACCTGCAGCTGACGCAACGTCAACTCTGTGACTTTCGCGTGATCCGCGCTGCATCGACTTGTGACGCGCGTTCGAGTGCGGCTAGGTTCACCGTTCGACCTAGTCAGACGTCAGTCACACGGAAGGCAATTCCATGGGATCCGCGAACGGCAGGCACCGTCGCCCCCGGCAGGCACCGGCCATCGTCGTCGCAGCGGGCGTGACCGGATCGGCCATCGCCATTCCGCTGCTCGGCGCGTCGGGCGCGTCCGCGGCCGACGCCACGACCTGGGACCGGGTGGCCGAGTGCGAGAGCGGCGGCGCGTGGAGCGCCGACTTCGGCAACGGCTCCTACGGCGGCCTCCAGATCTCGCCGGAGGTCTGGAAGGCGTACGGCGGCGAGACCTACGCGGACCGCGCCGACCTCGCCAGCCGGGCGCAGCAGATCGCGGTGGCCGAGAAGGTCCTGGCGGACCAGGGGCCGAAGGCGTGGCCGAGCTGCGCCGTCATCTCCGGCCTGGCGACGGACGCCTCGCTGCCCGGCGTCGACCCCGGCACCACTCCCTCCGGGGACGAGCAGGACGACGCGTCGGACATCGTCACGCCGCCCCACACCGCCTGGGAGGGCGCGGACGCGGTGGACGGCTCCGACGGCTCGGCGGACAGCCCGTCCGGCGACTCCGGCAAGCGCAAGGGCGAGTCGAACGGGAAGCCGTCGAAGACGCCGTCCGCGGAGACCTCGCCCTCGGCCACCCCGTCCGGTTCCACCGGCGCGCCGTCGAAGCCCGCGCAGGACGGCTCCGCCTCGCCCGAGTCCTCCAGCGGCACGAACGGCCGCCACCGAGGCGCCCCGGCCGCCGACGAGAGCCGTGGCACGGACGGCGGCCACCGCGAGTCCGGCCGGCACGCCTCGCGCGGCGGCGACGCGCGCGACACGGCCGGGCAGACCGCCGACGGCACGTACGCCGTCCGGTCAGGGGACAACCTCTGGACGATTGCTGATGCACAGAAGGTCCCCGGCGGCTGGCCCGCGCTCTACGAGGCGAACAAGGACGTCATCGGCTCCGACCCGGACCTCATCCTCCCCGGTCAGAGCCTCGAACTCGGCGTGAAGGCCGAGTAGGGGCGACCGGTCGGCGGTCCGGAAACCGCCTAAAAATGCCTCAGAAACCGGGGCAGTTTAGGGGCCTATGTCCACTTATGCGTAAGTGAGACATGGGTCTCTTTGCGTCTTCCGGCGTGTCGCGATCCGGAGGCTCGCTCACCCCGCTCCCACCTGCGGAAACGGCAATTCTTCAGATGCAAGTACGGGCTGATTGTCTGATGTGTCCATCTTTGAATGTAGGGCTTGCGTATGTTTACGGTCGGAATCGCTCGCACCGCGGGCCCCGTCGACCGTCACGCCGAATCCTGCCGTCGGTCGAAGGGAAAACAGACGCGTACAGCGCCGTAGGCAGGAGCGGGGGACCCAGGTAAGCCGCCGGGTCCGGACGTCGGGACGACGTATCGGATCAGGCTTGGGGTGAAGTCGCGTGCTAGGACGTGCGACCGGGCAACTCACTCGGCCCGAACCCGACAGCTCACCTCGTAGGCGTCGGTGAGGAGAAGTTCCATGCTGCTTTCCAGCAAGGGCAAGCACCGCCGCCCGTCCAAGGCCGTCCGCATCGTCACGCTCGCCGGTGTCGCGGGTGCCGCCGTCGCCGTGCCGCTGATGGGCGCCACCAACGCCTCCGCCGCCTCCGTCGCCACCTGGGACGCCGTCGCCCAGTGCGAGTCCGGTGGCAACTGGTCCATCAACACCGGCAACGGCTACTACGGCGGCCTGCAGTTCTCGCAGTCGAGCTGGGCCGCCGCCGGCGGTACCCAGTACGCCCCGCGCGCCGACCTGGCCACCAAGGCCCAGCAGATCGCCACCGCCGAGCGCCTCCTCGCCCTCCAGGGCCCGGGTGCCTGGGCCTGCGCCGGTGCCGGCAACCTGACCAACGACGGTGTCGACCCGGGCGTCGACACCGGTTCGTCCTCGAACTCCTCCGCCAACTCGACCGCCGGCTCCGGCGCCTCCGAGCAGCAGAGCACCGCCCCGAAGAAGCAGGCGCAGCCGAAGCCGGCCGAGCGCACCGAGGCCCCCGCCGCCTCCCGTTCGGACCGTGGCCAGGCCCCGAGCGCCGAGTCGAAGAAGACCGTCACCACCCCGACCGGCGAGAAGGTCAAGAAGGGTGACGGCGAGTACAAGGTCGTCGAGGGTGACTCGCTGAGCGCGATCGCCGCCGAGCACGGCGTCAAGGGCGGCTGGCAGCGGCTGTTCGAGCTGAACAAGGACATCGTCGAGGACGCCGACCTGATCTACCCGGGTCAGCAGCTGCACCTGACGAAGTAGCACGGGACCCCGCGGCGCGGGCTCTCTCCTCCAGACCGCCCCGGTCCGGCGCGCATCCCCCCCCGTGCGCACCGGACCGGGGCGACGCCGTCCCCCACCCGCTCCGCCGTCTTCGCCGCTCCCTGCGCTCGGGGGAGCGGGGATGCGTTCAACTGTTGTAGTTACCGACCGGTAAATTTTGGCCGGTATGCCCGGCAATGAGGTCTCTCGGGTCGTTTTTCGTCCCAGGGGTCGGGCGGTCGTGGGGGCGGGCGGGCCGGGCCGGTTAGGCTCTTGTCGCAAGGCCAAAGCGACCCTGCACCAACAGCGTCATATCCCAGAAGGAGATGCCACGTGCCGTCCATCGACGTCGTCGTAGCCCGGGAAATCCTCGACTCCCGCGGAAACCCCACGGTCGAGGTCGAGGTCGGCCTCGACGACGGCAGCACGGGCCGTGCTGCCGTTCCGTCCGGCGCCTCCACCGGTCAGTTCGAGGCCATCGAGCTCCGTGACGGCGACCCCAACCGCTACCAGGGCAAGGGCGTCGAGAAGGCCGTCCTCGCCGTGATCGAGCAGATCGGCCCGGAGCTCGTCGGCTACGACGCCACCGAGCAGCGCCTGATCGACCAGGCGATGTTCGACCTGGACGCCACGGAGAACAAGGGCTCGCTCGGCGCCAACGCCATCCTCGGCGTCTCGCTGGCCGTCGCCCACGCCGCCTCCGAGGCATCCGACCTGCCGCTCTTCCGCTACCTGGGCGGCCCGAACGCGCACCTGCTGCCCGTTCCGATGATGAACATCCTGAACGGCGGCTCGCACGCCGACTCCAACGTGGACATCCAGGAGTTCATGATCGCCCCGATCGGCGCGGAGTCCTTCTCCGAGGCCCTGCGCTGGGGCGCCGAGGTCTACCACACGCTGAAGAAGGTCCTGAAGACCAAGGGCCTGTCCACCGGCCTCGGCGACGAGGGCGGCTTCGCGCCGAACCTGGAGTCCAACCGCGCCGCCCTCGACCTCATCGTCGAGGCCATCAAGGAGGCCGGTTACGTCCCGGGCAAGGACATCGCGCTCGCGCTCGACGTCGCCGCGTCCGAGTTCTACAAGGACGGCACGTACGAGTTCGAGGGCAAGTCCCGCTCGGCCGCCGAGATGACCGAGTACTACGAGGAGCTCGTCTCCGCGTACCCGCTGGTCTCCATCGAGGACCCGCTGTTCGAGGACGACTGGGCCGGCTGGAAGGTCATCACCGACAGGCTCGGCGCCAAGGTGCAGATCGTCGGCGACGACCTCTTCGTCACCAACCCGGAGCGCCTGGCCCGCGGCATCGAGGAGGGCTCCGCCAACGCCCTGCTCGTCAAGGTCAACCAGATCGGTTCGCTGACCGAGACCCTGGACGCCGTCGAGCTGGCCCAGCGCAACGGCTTCAAGTGCATGATGTCGCACCGCTCCGGCGAGACCGAGGACGTCACCATCGCCGACCTCGCCGTCGCCGTGAACTGCGGCCAGATCAAGACCGGCGCCCCGGCCCGCTCGGACCGCGTCGCCAAGTACAACCAGCTGCTGCGCATCGAGGAGATCCTCGACGACGCGGCGGTGTACGCCGGCCGCTCCGCCTTCCCCCGGTTCCGCTCCGCGGACCAGTAGGCACAGCCGCTCCGCGGACCAGTAGGCACAGCCGCTCCGCGGACCAGTAGGCACCTGTAGGCACAGCCGCCCCGCGGAGCAGCGGAAACGCCTCTCGCGGAGCAGTGCGCGCCGCGAACGGCCCCGGCCTCCGTCCGTCCCCGCACTCGGTCCCGTACCGTGTGCGGGGACGGACGTGCGTAATGGGGAGGCGGAGAGATGGCCGCGAAGGACCGGGACCGGTTCTCCACCGCGACCCGGCTGCGACTGCTCGGCGAGCAGACCGCCGCCCGCGTCTACCGTTCGCAGAACCGCCGTCAGGCCCGCCGCTCGCGGCTCACCGGCCGGGCGGCCTTCCTGGCGCTCGTCGTCTGCTCCCTGGTGGTCGTGCTCGCGTATCCGATGCGCAGTTACGTCTCCCAGCAGGACGAGATCGCCGACCAGCGGCGCCTCGCGCAGAAGGCCAAGGAACGCACCGAGGAGCTGCGCGACGAGAAGGCGCGGCTCCAGGACGACGCCTACATCAGGCGGCTGGCCCGTACGCATCTGCATTACCTTCTTCCGGGGGAGACCGGCTACACGATCGTCGACCCCGACGCGGTCAAGGAACGCCAGGGCCGGGCGGACGGCTCCGGCCGGCCCTGGCACTCCAACCTGTGGGACGGCGTCGACAGCGCCGACCGCGGCTGACCTTCCCGCCGCCCGTCCCCGTAGTACCGCATTTCGAGCAGACCCGATCAGAACCAAGGCAGGCATGGAAACCCCTCCTCCCCAGACCGAGTCCACCGCCCCCACCGAGGCGGACATCGCCGCGTTCCAGCAGCAGCTGGGCCGCCCGCCGCGCGGCCTGCGCGCCATCGCGCACCGCTGCCCCTGCGGCAACCCGGACGTGGTCGAGACGCAGCCCCGGCTGGAGGACGGCACCCCGTTCCCGACGACGTACTACCTGACGTGCCCCCGCGCCGCCTCCGCCATCGGCACGCTGGAGGCGAACGGGGTCATGAAGGAGATGACCGAGCGCCTCGCCACCGACCCCGAGCTGGCCGCCGCCTACCGGGCCGCCCACGAGGACTACATCGCCCGGCGCGACGCCATCGAGGTGCTGGAGGGCTTCCCGAGCGCGGGCGGCATGCCGGACCGGGTGAAGTGCCTGCACGTCCTGGTCGGCCACTCGCTGGCCGCCGGGCCGGGTGTGAACCCGCTGGGCGACGAGGCGATCGCGATGCTGCCGGAATGGTGGCGCAAGGGCCCGTGCGTCACGCCCTGCGCCCCGCAGGACGGCGCGCCGGACGAGGGCTGACGGCCCTTCCTCCGCGCCCCCACCCCGCTCCCCGTCCGCCGGAGGGGCCCCGATCTCCCCAGGAGCAGCACCATGACCCGCGTGGCCGCCATCGACTGCGGTACCAACTCCATCCGCCTGCTCGTCGCCGACGCGGACCCGTCCACCGGTGAACTCGTCGAGCTGGACCGGCGGATGGAGATCGTCCGCCTCGGCCAGGACGTCGACCGCACCGGCCGGCTGGCCCCCGAGGCGCTGGAGCGCACGTTCGCGGCCTGCCGCCGGTACGCGGCGGTGATCGAGGAGCACGGGGCGGGCAAGCCTCGGTTCGTCGCCACCTCCGCCTCCCGGGACGCGGAGAACCGGGACGACTTCGTGCGCGGTGTGGTCGACATCCTCGGCGTCGAGCCCGAGGTGATCAGCGGCGACCAGGAGGCCGAGTTCTCCTTCACCGGCGCCACCCGGGAACTCGCGGGCCAGGAGCACCTCCCGACGCCGTACCTGGTGGTCGACATCGGCGGCGGCTCCACCGAGTTCGTCGTCGGCGACGACCGGGTGCGGGCCGCCCGCTCCGTGGACATCGGCTGTGTACGGATGACCGAGCGGCACCTGGTCCGCGACGGCGTCCTGACCGACCCGCCGGCCCCCGACCAGGTCGAGGCGGTCCGGTCCGACATCGGGGCCGCCCTCGACCTCGCGGCACAGAGCGTCCCGCTCACCGGGGCGGCCACCCTGGTCGGCCTGGCCGGCACGGTCACCACGGTCGCCGCCGTCGCCCTGGGCCTGGAGGAGTACGACTCGTCGGCGATCCACCACTCCCGGATCTCCGTCGACCAGGTCGAGGAGATCACCGCCCGGCTGCTCGGCTCGACCCACGCCGAGCGGGCCGCCCTCGGCGCGATGCACCCGGGCCGGGCCGACGTGATCGTCTCCGGCGCGCTCATCCTGCTCGCCGTGATGCGGCGGACCGGGGCCCGCGAGGTCGTGGTCAGCGAGCACGACATCCTCGACGGCATCGCCTGGTCGATCGCGTAACCCCGGACCGACCGCGTCTCAGATGTGGCGATAGACATCGCGCCGGTCGCCGACCTTGACGACGAGCACGACGAGCTCGCCGTCCTCCACCCGGTAGGCGACCCGGTAGGTGCCGACCCGGAGCCGGTAGAGGCCGGAGGGGCCGGCGAGCTTCTTGACGTCGGCGTCCTCGCGGTACGGATCGTCGCCGAGCGCGGTCAGGGCGGTGAGGATGCGCATGGCGGCGGGGCGGTCGATGGCCCGGAGCTGCCGTTGGGCCGCCGTGGTGAACCGGAAGGCGTACTTCACGCCGCGTCTTCACCGCGCTCGGTGAACAGGTCCGCCAACAGCTCGGCCATGGTCACGGTCGGGCCCCCCTCGGCGAGGACCGCTTCCGCCTCCCTGGCCAGCAGCACGTCGGCCGCCTCTTCCAGGGCGTCGAAGTCGGCGATCGGAACCACGGCCGCCACCGGCACGCCATTGCGGGTGATCACCGTGGCCGCGCCCTCCTCGGCGCGGTTGATGTGGTCCGCGAGGTGCGCACGGGCTTCCCGTACTGTCACGATGCTTTCGGTCATGCCAGAAGTGTACGCGCCAACGTGTACACGCGGGGATCCGTCGTGCGGGACGGGACGCCGTTCCGGGGCGGTGTCCGACGGCATCGCCTGGTCGATCGCGTAACCCCGGACCGGCCGGCGGTCCCGCCCCGGCCGTTCCTCCGCCCCTTCGAACACTCCGCTCGGGCGCGCCTTGGCCTGCACCTTTGAGCCCCTGAAGGGGGTGTGGGCGGTGGTTCGAAGGGGGCGGCGCGACAAAGTTCGTGAACTTCTTCACAAGGAATTGGGTCCACGGAAGGGCCGTTCGGCCTCTTGCGGGCCCCGGGAATCACTCTCGGGGGTGCCGCGCCCGCGGAACGGCGTGCTACGGAGCGTCCCCCAAGGGGTCGTCGAGGGGCGTGGTCCACCCGGTGGAAGGGGCCAAGGGCCAGCTCACAGGCGGTCAACAACGTTCGCGCCCGGCCCGTGGTTCCCCTGCGGCGCCATGACCTGGGTCACGTGGGCGGCGCAGTGTAGCAGAGGGGCGGCCATACCTTGTGAAGGGGCGCACTAACCCACCCCCGGAGAGGGGTGGATACTCGATGCCATGAGCACCACGGAGCGTCCCAGGATCCTCGTTGTAGGCGGTGGGTACGTAGGCCTGTACGCAGCTCGACGCATTCTCAAGAAGATGCGCTTCGGCGAGGCGACCGTCACGGTCGTCGACCCGCGTTCGTACATGACCTACCAGCCCTTCCTTCCCGAAGCTGCCGCCGGCAGCATCTCCCCTCGGCATGTCGTCGTCCCGCTGCGGCGCGTCCTGCCGAAGGCCGAGGTGCTCACCGGTCGCGTCACCACCATTGATCAGGACCGCAAGGTCGCCACGGTCGCGCCGCTCGTCGGCGAGGCCTACGAGCTGCCCTTCGACTACCTGGTCATCGCGATGGGCGCGGTCTCCCGTACCTTCCCGATCCCCGGCCTCGCCGAGCAGGGCATCGGCATGAAGGGCATCGAGGAGGCCATCGGCCTGCGCAACCACGTCCTGGAGCAGCTGGACAAGGCCGACTCCACGACCGACGAGGAGGTCCGCCGCAAGGCGTTGACCTTCGTCTTCGTGGGCGGTGGCTTCGCCGGTGCGGAGACCATCGGCGAGGTCGAGGACATGGCCCGCGACGCGGCCAAGTACTACACCAACGTGAAGCGCGAGGACATGCGCTTCATCCTGGTCGACGCCGCCGACAAGATCCTTCCCGAGGTCGGCCCGAAGCTGGGCACCTGGGGCCGTGAGCACCTGGAGTCCCGTGGCGTCGAGGTCTTCCTCTCGACCTCCATGGACTCCTGCGTCGACGGCCACGTCGTCCTGAAGAACGGGCTGGAGGTCGACTCCAACACCATCGTGTGGACGGCCGGCGTGAAGCCGAACCCGGCACTGGCCCGCTTCGGCCTGCCGCTCGGTCCGCGCGGTCACGTGGACACCTCCGAGAAGCTCCAGGTGCAGGGCACCGACTACATCTGGGCCGCGGGCGACAACGCCCAGGTGCCGGACATGATCGGCCGCCGCGCCGGCAACCCGAACGCCTGGTGCCCGCCCAACGCCCAGCACGCGCTGCGGCAGGCCAAGGTCCTCGGCGACAACGTGATCTCCGGCATGCGGGGCTTCCCGCAGAAGGAGTACAGCCACGCCAACAAGGGTGCGGTCGCCGGTCTGGGGCTGCACAAGGGCGTCGCGATGATCGTCATGGGCAAGATGAAGATCAAGCTCAAGGGCCGTCTCGCCTGGTACATGCACCGTGGCTACCACGGTCTGGCGATGCCGACCTGGAACCGCAAGATCCGGATCTTCGCCGACTGGACCCTCGCCATGTTCCTCAAGCGCGAGGTCGTCTCGCTCGGCGCCATGGAGACGCCGCGCGAGGAGTTCTACGAGGCCGCCAAGCCGGCCCCGGCCCCGGCCGCCGCGAAGGCCGAGGGCGAGAAGGCCAAGGCCTCCTAGCCCGCCCGCGGGCCCACTCGCCCGCGCCCCGTCCGAAGGGGCCGTCCGCCATCCGTGGTGCGGACGGCCCCTTCGGCGTATCCGGATGGATGCGGTGTACAGCTTTTTACCGTTCCGTTGCGTGGTAGCGGGACGGATGCCGACCGGTGGAGTGTTGAGGGGTACGGACCTCGCCGAGGCGCACAGGTGTCCGGCGTGGTTGCATGCATGTTCGACCAGGTTTGGGCACATTGGAACCACCATCACGGAGGTGTGCGCCATGGGAGACGCCGCGTCGCGGCTGACCGCTCTCGCCGAGGAGTTTCTGGGAGAAAAGCTGCCGGTCCGTATCCGGGCCTGGGACGGCAGCAGCTCGGGACCGCCCGGCGCCCCCGAGCTGATCATCCGGCACCGCCGCGCACTGCGCCGACTGCTCTGGAAGCCGGGCGAGCTGGGCCTGGCCCGCGCCTGGGTGGCCGGCGACCTCGACGTCGAGGGCGATCTGTACGAGGCCCTGGGCCTGCTGGCCGCACTGATCTGGGAACGGGGCGACGGAACCGGCAGAACCGGGACCGGGCTCCTGGACCCGGTCCGCGACCCCAAGGTACGGGCCTTCGCCAAGGGGCTGCTGCGCATGGCCGGCCCCTGGACCCCGCCGCCCCCGCCGGCCGAGGAGATGAGCCGCCGGACCGGCCCGCTCCACACCAAGGGCCGCGACAAGGCGGCCATCAGCCACCACTACGACGTCGGCAACGACTTCTACGCCCTGGTCCTCGGCCCGTCCATGGTCTACTCCTGCGCCTACTGGGAGGACGGCTCCACCCTGGAGGACGCCCAGCGCGACAAGCTCGATCTGGTCTGCCGCAAGCTCGGGCTGAAGGAGGGCGACCGGCTGCTGGACGTCGGCTGCGGCTGGGGCTCCATGGCCATCCACGCCGCCCGCGAGTACGGCGCCCGGGTCACCGGGGTCACCCTCTCCGTCGAACAGGCCGCCTTCGCCCGCAAGCGCATCGCGGAGGAGGGGCTGACCGACCGGATCGAGATCCGCGTCCAGGACTACCGGGACGTCAGGGACGGCCCCTACGACGCGATCTCGTCGATCGGCATGGCCGAGCACGTCGGCTCGGTCCGCTTCCGCGAGTACGCCGATGACCTGTACGCCCTGCTGAAGCCCGGCGGACGGCTGCTCAACCACCAGATCGCCCGCCGCCCCGAGCCGGACGAATCCGCCTACCACGTGGACGCGTTCATCGACGCCTACGTCTTCCCGGACGGCGAACTGGCCCCGCTGGGCCGGACCGTCAGCACCCTGGAGGAGGCCGGCTTCGAGGCCCGGGACGTCGAGTCGCTCCGCGAGCACTACGCGCTGACCCTCCGCCGCTGGGTCGCCAACCTGGAACAGCACTGGGACCGGGCGGTACGGATGACCTCGCCCGGCCGGGCGAGGATCTGGCGCCTCTACATGGCCGCCTCCGCCCTCTCCTTCGAGCGCAACAGGATCGGCGTCAACCAGATCCTGGCGGTGCGCCCGGCGGAGGGCGGGACCTCCGGGCTGCCGCTACGGGCCCGCGCCTGGACCGCACCCGCGACCGGCTGACCGTCCGTCACACGGAACGGGGGCCGGTGCGCGCAGCGTACGTACACTGCGCGCACCGGCCCCCGGCCGGGCTCCGCGGGGCTACCGCAACCCCGCTACTGCGACTTGATCGCGGTCAGCATGTTGAGCTTCGCTGCGCTCCGGGCCGGCCAGAGCGCGGCCAGCACGCCCACCGCCCCCGCCAGCGCCAGGAAGATCGCGATCCGGCCCCACGGGAGGACCAGCACGTACCCCGGGATGTCCGAGGCGATGGTCTTCCCGATCGCCCAGCCGAGGAACACCCCGAGCCCGATCCCTACCACCGCGCCGAAGAGCGAGATGACGACGGCCTCCAGCCGGATCATGCGCTTCACCCGGCGCCGGTCCAGCCCGATGGCCCGCAGCATGCCGATCTCCTGCTGGCGCTCGAAGACCGACATCGCCAGGGTGTTGACGACCCCGAGGACCGCGATGATCAGGGCCATCGCCAGCAGCCCGTACATGATGTTCATCGCGAGGTTGACCGAGCCGCCGAACATGTTGCGGATGTCCTGGCGGTCCATGATGCTGACCGCCGGGTTGTTGCCCAGCGCGTCGACCACGGCCTGCTCGTTGGCGCCGCTCGCGCCGCCGTCCGTCGTCAGCCAGATCTCCCGGATGCTGGTGGTCTCGCTGTGCTGGGCGGCGAGGTCCGTCGAGACCAGGACCGGCGAGAGGAAGGTGTTCTCCTCGAAGACGGCGCCGACGCGCAGCTCGCCCTTCTTCCCGTTGTCGAACTTCACCGGCAGGGTGTCGCCGGTCTTCCAGCCCTTGGACTCGGAGGTCTTGTCGGAGACGGCGATCTCGCCCTTGCCGAGCGTGTCGAGCGAGCCGGAGACGGTCTTCAGCGAGAAGACCTTCCGCAGGTCGGCGGCGGAGACGGCGGAGGCGCCCTGGTAGTCGCCCTTGACCTCGATGCCGGTGTACTGGTTCGGCGAGACGGCCGAGACCTTGCCGGCCTTCTCCAGCGCGGTGAGCGCCGACTTGTCGAGGGACTGGCCGTTGGCCATCGTCACCAGGTAGTCGGCCTTGAGGTTGTCCGTCGTCGCCCGGTCGACCGCCTGGCCGAGGGTGACGCCGAGCACCGAGATGCCGGTGACGAGGGTGAGGCCGATGGCCAGCGCGGAGGCGGTGGTGCCGGTCCGGCGCGGGTTGCGGACCGCGTTCTGCGCGGCCAGCTTCCCGGAGACGCCGAACACCTTCCGCAGCAGCGGGCGGACCAGGGCGATCACCGGCCGGGAGAGCAGCGGGATCAGCACGATGACACCGATCAGCGCGAGGAAGGCACCCGCGGCGATGACGGTCCGGCCGGTCGATTCGCCCTTGACCGCGCCGCCCACGATGGCCGCGAAGCCCAGCAGGCTGATCACCGAACCGATCGAGTTGCGCAGCACCAGGGACTTCACGGTGGCCGTCGCGTGCACGCTGTTCATCGCGGCGACCGGCGGGATCTTCGCGGCCCGGCGGGCGGGCAGCCAGGCGGCCAGCACGGTGACCACGACACCGACGGCGAACGAGGCGACGACCGCGGTGGGCGAGACGACCAGCGGGCCGGCCGGGATCTTGGCGCCGAACGCGCCCATCGCGGAGCGCAGCGCGGTCGCGAGGCCGAGTCCGAGGACGAAGCCGATGACCGAGGCGATCACACCGACGAAGGCCGCTTCGAGCAGCACCGAGCGCTTGACCTGGCGGCGGGAGGCGCCGACGGCGCGCATCAGGGCCAGCTCCTTCGTGCGCTGGGCGACCAGCATCGTGAAGGTGTTGGCGATCAGGAAGATGCCGACGAACAGGGCGATGCCGGCGAAGGCCAGCAGCATGGTGTTGATGCTGGTCAGGCTGCGGGCGATGTCCGAGGCCTGCTCGTCCGCGAGCTCCTGGCCCGTCTTGGCCTCGGCGTCCTTGGGCAGCAGCGGCTTCACCTCGGCCAGCAGCTTGTCGGCGGAGGCGCCGGTCGCCGCCGAGACGGTGACCTCCTGGAACTCGCCGGGGCGCAGGTAGAGCTTCTGGGCGACCTCGGTGTCGAAGAGCACCAGGCTGCCGCCCGCGTTGACCGCGCCGTCCTCGGTGGTGAAGACACCGGAGAGGGTGTACTCCTTCACCGGCCCGTTGGTGGCGACCCGGACCCGGTCACCGACGTGGTACTTGCCCTTCTCGGCGGTGTCCGCGTCGAGCGCGATCCGGTCGGCGGCGGCCGGACCGGCACCGTCCGTGAAGGTGTACGCGGGGTCCTTGCCGTCCTTGGCGGGGGAGTAGTTGGCCCCGGTGTTCGACCAGCCGTTGCCGATGAGCTTGCCGTCGGGGTCGGCGACGCCGGCGAAGCCGGAGACCCGGCCGGTGGCGGTCTTGACGCCGTCCAGGCCCTGGATCTTCGCCAGGGTGGCGGCGTCGACGCCGTGGGACTTCTCGTCGTCCCGGTCGGGGTACGTGGTGACGGCGACGGCGACGTCGTCGTAGCTCTTCGCCGACTGGTTGCGCAGGGCGTTGCCGAGGGAGTCGGTGAAGACCAGGGTGCCGGAGACGAAGGCCACGCCGAGCATCACGGCGAGGACGGTCATCAGCAGCCTGGCCTTGTGCGCGAGCACATTGCGCAGGGCGGTACGGAACATGTCTGTCAGTCCTGGGATCGGGAAGTGGTCCGGAGGTCGCGGGGCAGGGCGGGCATCAGCTGGTGCGGCCCTTGGCGTCGAACGCCTTCATCCGGTCCAGGACCCCGTCCGCGGTGGGGTGCATCATCTGGTCGACGATCCGGCCGTCCGCGAGGAAGATGACCCGGTCCGCGTAGGAGGCGGCCGCCGGGTCGTGGGTCACCATCACCACGGTCTGGCCCATCTCGCGCACCGAGTTGCGCAGGAAGCCGAGGACCTCCGCGCCGGAGCGGGAGTCCAGGTTGCCGGTCGGCTCGTCACCGAAGATGATCTCCGGCCGGGAGGCCAGGGCGCGGGCCACCGCGACGCGCTGCTGCTGGCCGCCGGAGAGCTCGGTGGGCCGGTGGGTCAGCCGGTCGGAGAGCCCGACCATGTCGATGACCCGGCGCACCCACTCGGCGTCGGGCTTGCGGCCCGCGATGTCCATGGGGAGCGTGATGTTCTCGTGCGCCGTCAGCGTCGGCAGCAGGTTGAACGACTGGAAGATGAAGCCGATCTTGTCCCGGCGGAGCTGGGTGAGCTGCTTGTCCTTGAGGGCGCCGAGCTCGGTGTCACCGATCCGCACCGAGCCGCTGCTGAAGCTGTCGAGCCCGGCCACGCAGTGCATCAGCGTGGACTTGCCGGAGCCGGAGGGGCCCATGATCGCGGTGAACTCGCCGCGCGGGAAGTCCACGGTGACCTGGTCGAGGGCGGTGACCCTGGTCTCGCCCTCTCCGTAGACCTTGGACAGATCCGTGGCGCGTGCGGCCACCGTGGTGACGCTGGGTGCGGTGGAAATGGTGGTCACGGGACTCTCCTGATTCGGGCTCCGGCCGAGGCTCGTCCGGCCTTGTTCGGGGACTGTTCGGTACCCCTCAATCCTCCTGGCCGTCCCGGCGCGGATCGTCAGTCCGCATGCCCGTTCCTCGGGCCGTCTTGAGTCGCATCGGCGGTTCCCGGGGTCATCCTGCGGTATGACACCCTCCCCGAGGCCCATCACTCGGGAGGGCTACAACGGGGGGCGGCCGGAGAGGCGGCGGGCGGGCGGCCTTGGCGCCCCTTACCCGGTCGGGTGGCGTGCGCGTGGCGAGAACAGGCGCACGCCCGGCGGCCGCGCCGCCCGAGTGCGGCGACTTTACGTCAATTCGGCTGGCTTGCCGCCGTGCCCCATACCCTGCCCAGGCATGTGACGATGCCCCTTCAGGAGTGCTGACGGGTCCTCAAGCGGTCAATAAAATAAGACAACATCGCCCCAGAGATCCGCTGTTCGGGCGAGGTACCCCGATAGGGTCATGTGCCAACGCGGAGCCGCGCGCCAGCCTGGATGGTGGAATGCAGACACGGCGAGCTTAAACCTCGCTGCCCCTCGGGGGCGTACCGGTTCGAGTCCGGTTCCAGGCACCACTTCTTACCGGGCGGCCGGACGGATCCGCCGCTTCCGCCACTTTTCCTCGGCCCCGGGGCCCCGCCCCGGCGCGGCCCGAATCCGCCGATCCGGCTGCGCCCCCTTGTTCGAGTGGGCCGATGCCGTACCGGTTGGTCTGAACGTTACTGGACGGCGGGCTGGAGGGTAAGGGGCGATCCGGAATTCCGCCGGGGGCGCGTTCGGGGCGCATAGAGCTGCGACATGTATTAATTGCGAAAATATGCAATTCGCTACATGCTTTGTTCTGAAGTACCTGCGATCCGAGCGGGTGAGTCCGGCGTGTCGAACTGCGTCCCGGAGCCTCCGGGGCCGAAGGGGGTCCGAGATCGTGCCGGTTCCGGGAAGCCCAGGTCATCACGGATTACGTGTCCTCTCCTCACGGCTCGCGCACCGGGTGCGCGCGCTCCTGCCCCACCGGTCCGACGTCGCGGCCATGCGCCGCAACCCGCGCCGCGACCTGCTGGCCGGGATCACCGTCGCCATTGTGGCGCTCCCGCTCGCGCTCGGCTTCGGGGTCTCCTCCGGGCTCGGCGCCGAGGCGGGGCTCGCGACCGCGGTGGTGGCCGGGGCGCTGGCGGCGCTCTTCGGCGGCTCCAACCTCCAGGTCTCCGGGCCGACCGGGGCGATGACGGTCGTGCTGGTGCCGATCGTCGCCGCCCACGGGCCCGGCGGCGTACTGACCGTCGGGGTGCTGGCGGGGATCCTGCTGATCGGCCTCGCCCTGCTGCGGGCGGGCCGGTACATGCGGTACGTGCCGGCGCCGGTGGTGGAGGGATTCACCCTGGGCATCGCCTGCGTCATCGCGCTCCAGCAGGTGCCGGGCGCGCTCGGCGTGCCCAAGCCCGAGGGCGAGAAGGTGCTGGTGGTGGCCTGGCGGGCGGTCGGGGAGTTCGCGAAGGCGCCGAACTGGACCGCACTCGGCCTCGCCGCCGGGGTGGCGGCCGTGATGCTGCTGGGCGCCCGGCTGCGGCCCACCGTCCCGTTCTCGATCGTCGCGGTGATCGCCGCGACCGTGGCCGTCGAGGTGTTCGAGCCGCCCGGGGCGCGGCCGATCGGCGCGCTGCCGTCCGGGCTGCCCGTCCCCTCCCTGGACTTCCTCGACACGGCGGCGCTGGGCTCGCTGCTGGCGCCCGCCGTCGCGGTGGCCGCCCTCGCCGCGCTGGAGTCGCTGCTGTCGGCCACCGTCGCCGACGGGATGACGGTCGGTCAGCACCACGACCCGGACCGCGAACTGTTCGGGCAGGGGGTCGCGAACCTGGCCGCCCCGCTCTTCGGCGGGGTCCCGGCCACCGCCGCCATCGCCCGTACCGCGGTCAACGTCCGTACGGGGGCGGGCTCGCGGCTCGCCGCGCTCACCCACGCCGCCGTCCTCGCCGTGATCGTCTTCGCGGCGGCCCCGCTCGTCTCCCGTATCCCGCTCGCCGCGCTGGCGGGCGTGCTGCTGGCCACCGCGGTCCGCATGGTCGAGGTCGGCGCGCTGCGGGCGATGGCCCGCGCCACCCGGTCCGACGCCGCGGTCCTGGTCCTGACGGCCGTCGCCACCCTCGTCCTCGACCTGGTCCAGGCGGTGATCATCGGCCTGGTGGTGGCCGGGGCGCTGGCCCTGCGGGCGGTGGCCGGGCAGGCCCGGATGGACCGGCTGGAACTGCGCGCCGAACTCCCCGGCGACCACGGCGAGGAGGAGTACGCGCTTCTGGCCGAGCACATCGTCGTCTACCGGATCGACGGTCCGCTCTTCTTCGCCGGGGCCCACCGCTTCCTCCTCGAACTCTCCGAGATCGCCGGCGTCCGGGTGGTCGTCCTGCGGATGTCGCGAATCACGACCGTGGACGCCACCGGCGCCCTGGTCCTCAAGGACGCCGTACAGAAGCTCGCGCGGCGCGGCATCACCGTCCTGGCCTCCGGGATCAGGCCCGGCCAGCGCCGGACGCTGGAGGCCGTGGGCGCCCTGGAGCCGCTGCGTCCCTACGGACGGGACTACCCCACCACCCCCGAGGCGGTGGCGGCGGCCCGCGCCCGTCTCCGGGACGGCGTCCGGGACATGAGGGCATAGAGGCGCAGGGGGCGTAGGGGCGGGCGTAGGGGCGGAATCGCCGAGCCGGATGTCCGAGTTGGCTAAAGTTGGCAATTCGCGAGGTCGGCATGGTGGGGCGGGCGCGCGAGGATGGCCCCATGGCGAAATGTTTTGGGTGGACGCGATGCACGGGACACGCACGGCCGCGACGGGCCGACCGGTCGGCCGGGGCCGGGGACGCGAGGCCGCTGCGATGAGTACGCCGCTCTACCAACTGAAGGCCGAGTTCTTCAAGACCCTCGGCCACCCCGTACGCATCCGGGTGCTGGAGCTCCTCAGCGAGCGGGAGCACGCGGTCTCCGAGATGCTGTCCGAGATCGGCGTCGAGCCCGCCCACCTCTCGCAGCAACTGGCCGTCCTGCGCCGGGCGAACCTGGTGGTCACCCGGCGGGAGGGCTCGGGGGTCTACTACTCGCTGGCCAACCCCCAGGTCGCGGAGTTGCTGAAGGTCGCCCGGACGATCCTCTCCGGGGTCCTCGCCGGCCAGGCCGAACTGCTGGCGGACCTGCGCGCGGCGGAGTAGCGCGAAGGACGGGCGACCGGCCGGGGTAGGGCCTTCCCTACCTCGGCCGTCCTGGGTCGCCCCAGCGTGAATCCGGTGGTCAGCGCCATGGGAAGCGGTTTCGTGCGTCCGTAGCGTCTTCGGCGTACGGACCTCGCCGTGAGGTCCGGGCTACCAGGAGGGCCACCGCCGATGACCACCGCACGACGTCCCGGGAAGATCGCCGCGATCGCCGGGGCCGCCGCCCTCGCGCTGCTGACGACCGCCTGCGAGGACGCCGCGAAGTCCGCCGCACCCGGCAAGTCCACCCGGTCCGCCCCGGCCTCCGACGCCGCTGTGCAGCGGTCCATCGACGAGGCCGTGGAGCAGGGGATTCCCGGTGTGCAGGTGGTGTTCTCCGGCCCCGGCGGCAGCCGCGTCCTGAGGGCGGGCACCGGGGACACCGCCACCGGCGAGCCGATCCCCGACGACGCCCGGGTCCGGATCGGCAGCAACACCAAGGCGTTCTTGGCCGCCGTCGTGATGCAGCTCGTGGACGAGGGACGGGTGGACCTGGACGGGAGCGTCGGGCACTACCTGCCCGGCGTGGTCGAGGGCAAGGGAATCGACGGTGACCGGATCACGGTGCGCGACCTCCTCCAGCACACCAGCGGGCTCACCGACTACGTGGCGGCCGGCAAGGCGCGGCCGGAGGACGTCCTGCCCGGCCAGCTCCAGGTCGCGGTGAGCGAGGAACCCATCGGTCACTACACCCCCGAACAGCTGGTGAAGATCGCCATGTCGCTGCCGCCCGGCCCCGGCACCAAGGACATGGCCGTCTACTCGAACACCAACTACATCCTGCTCGGAATGCTCGTCGAGAAGGTGACCGGCCACCCGGCGGCCGACGAGATCACCACCCGGATCATCGACCGGCTCGGGCTGAAGAACACCTACTTCCCGAAGCCCCACGAGACCACGATCCGGGGTCCGCACGTTCATGGCTACCACCGGATCGACGGCAAGCGGATCGACGTCACCGACGGCGACGTCTCCTGGGGGAGCACGGCGGGTGCCATGATCGGCACCGGCGCCGACCTCAACACCTTCTTCACCGCCCTGCTCCGGGGCGAGCTGGTGTCGAAGGAGCGGCTCGCCGAGATGAAGCGCACCCTGCCGCTCGACAAGAACCCGAAGGACGGATACGGCCTCGGGCTCGTCCGGATCAGCAACTCCTGTGGCAAGGAGATCTGGGGACACGGCGGCGGCATCCCGGGATTCACCACCGCGGGGGGTGTGGACCCCGAGGGACGCGCGGTCACGATCACCTTCAACCACGTGGCGATGGACGAGAGGACCGGCGAGGCGGTGGCCAGGGCCATCGACACCACGCTCTGCGCGAAGTGACCGTCGTCCGCCTGCCCGCCCGCAGCGGCGCGGGCGGGCGACGGGGCGCAGAAGGCGGTGGCGCCGGGCTGTCGGTTGCGTAAAGATCCTCCCCAAGCACTAGCCTGATTGTTTTGCCTACCCATTACTCTTGTGGGAAGGCCGCGCAGGGCGGCCATGGAGGAGTGAGATGAGGAGCAGCAACCCGGTCTTCTCGCGACGGGGCTTCAGCCGCGACAACGGATACGCGGGCTTCAACACGGCGCCGCAGGCCGGGGCCCCCGCAGCGGGCACCAACCCGTACGCGCAGGGCACCGCCGCGAACCCGTACGCCACCAACCCCTACGCCCAGCCGGACGCCCAGCTCGGCGCCCCGCAGGCACCGACGCGCACCGGCGCGATGACGATCGACGACGTCGTCACGCGCACGGCCATCACGCTGGGCACCGTGGTGCTCGGCGCCGCGGCCGCCTGGTGGCTGCTGCCGGTCGACGAGGCGAACCTCGGCAAGTCGTACGGCATCGCGATCGGCGCCGCCCTGGTGGCGTTCGTCCTGTCGCTCATCCAGTCCTTCAAGCGCAAGCCGGTTCCGGCGCTGATCGTCTCGTACGCGGCCTTCGAGGGCGTCTTCCTCGGAGTGATCTCCAGCGCGGTCAGCACGTACATCGGACCGGGCGTCGTGATGCAGGCGGTGATGGGCACCATGTGTGTCTTCGCCGGTGTGCTCTTCGCGTACAAGATGCGCTGGATCCGCGTCACCCGCCGGTTCTACGGCTTCGTGATGGCCGCGGCCATGGGCTTCATGCTCCTGATGGTCGTGAACCTGCTGTTCTCCGTCTTCGGCGGCGGTGACGGCCTGGGCTTCCGCAGCGGCGGTCTCGGCATCCTCTTCGGTGTCATCGGGATCATCCTCGGCGCCTGCTTCCTGGCCCTGGACTTCAAGCAGGTCGAGGACGGCATCGCCTTCGGCGCGCCCCGCGAGGAGTCCTGGCTGGCCGCCTTCGGCCTCACCATGACCCTGGTGTGGATCTACCTGGAGATGCTGCGTCTGCTCTCCATCCTCAGCGGCGACGACTGATCCGTCGGCTCCGCGCCCGTACGACCCGTACGGAGGAACGGCCCGCAGGCACCGCCTGCGGGCCGTTCCCGCGTTCCGGGGGCGGGGGCGGGGCGCGGTTCCCGTTGGCCACCGTCCCGCCGGGGCGCGTAGGGTCGCGGGGTGCTCGATACGACCCCGCTGACCATCGCCGTCGACCGCTTCGCCGACCGGCTGCGCGCCGCCCCGCAGAGCCGGCTGCGGCGTGGTGCCGCCGCCGAGGGGCTGGCCGCGGCCCGCGAGCTGGCGCGGCGCGCCCAGCTGATCGAGGCGCCGGACCGGGAGCCGTACGCGCTGCCGGACGCCGGGCTCTTCACGGTCGGCGACCAGCTCGCCGTGGCCGGGCGCGATCTGGCCCTGGCACTGGAAACGGCCTCGTCGGCGGAGCTGGACGAGGCCGTGCGAGAGGTGAACGAGGCCGCCGCGCGGGCGTTCGCGTAGCGGCGGGAGCCGGGGGCGGCCGAGCGCCGCGCCCGGTCAGAGCGAGGCGATGACGCGGTCGGCGAGGATGTAGACGTTCTCCGTGCCGCAGGAGAACGTCAGGGCGTACGCGCCGGAGACGCCGGAGCCGCCGAGCAGGACCGGGTGCTCACCGGCGAGCACGGAATCGGCCAGCCGCTCGGCCGTCTCGCGGTGGCCCGGGGTCATACAGAGCGTGGTGCCGTCGGCGAAGACGTAGACGTCGAGCGTGCCGAGCGGGCCGGGGCGCACGTCGGAGAGCTCCGTACGGTTCTCGGCCAGCTCCTCCAGGCGGAGCACGGTGCGCTCGTGGTCGGTGACGACCGGGGTCCGCACCGGTACGAAGTCGGGGTGCGAGGGGTGGCGGCGGCGGGCGGCGGCCAGCTCGGGGGAGTCCTCGGCGACCTCCGCCGGGCCGGGCAGCTCGACCGGCTCCGCGGACTCGGCCAGCTCCGCCAGCTCGTCGAGGGCCTCGGCGGTCTCGGCGTCGATCGCCTCGAAGCCCACGAGGTCGGCCTGGCGGGGCAGGAAGTACGCGGCGTCCTCGCCCAGGCCGGTCAGCCCGCCCAGCAGGGAGGGGGCGTCGGCGGCGTCGCGGGCCTCCTGGGTGGCCCAGAAGGCGCGGGCCTCGGCCAGCTCGCGCTCCCGCTCCTCGGCGAGGGCCTCGGCGACGGCGGCACGTATCTCGGCCACGGGGGTGGCGTCGCAGCCCCGGTTCTGGGCGGGCACGGTGGCACCGCGCCCGCGGGCGTCCTCGGCCAGCTCGGTACGGAGGGCCTTCACCTGCCCCCGCAGCCCGTGAGCAGCATGCAGAGCGGCGACGCCCACGGCCGTGGCGGCGGCGGTGGTCAGCAACAGGGCAACAGACATGGCGCTCACTGACATACTCCCGGTTTCAATCGATCCCCGACGTTCCTACCTCAGCTTGGCCCCCGACCGCGCCCGGTGTCAGTGCATTACGTCACGAATTGGACAGGTCTTTGGGCCTCGGGTTTAACCCCAATACGGCTATGACCTGCGGATATGCCTCTCCCCCAGGAGAAAGGTCACATCCTGGGGGAGATTCGGTCACGCTCGGAACTCGGCTGGGACCGGTCGGATCCGGCCTGTATCGGCCGGATCCCGCTGGACCCGGGGCGGGGAGGGGTGGGGCAGGACCGGCCCCGCGGGACCGGCCGGGGCGCCGGGCGTCAGCTCAGCCGCTCGATGACCATCGCCATGCCCTGACCGCCGCCCACGCACATGGTCTCCAGACCGAACTGCTTGTCGTGGAACTGGAGGCTGTTGATCAGGGTGGTGGTGATGCGGGCGCCGGTCATGCCGAACGGGTGGCCGACGGCGATGGCGCCGCCGTTGACGTTGACCTTCTCCAGCGGCAGGCCGAGGTCGCGGTAGGAGGGGATCACCTGGGCGGCGAACGCCTCGTTGATCTCGGCCAGGTCGATGTCGTCGATGGTCAGCCCGGCCCGCTTCAGCGCCTGCTTGCTGGCCTCGACCGGCCCGTACCCCATGATCTCGGGGGAGAGGCCGCTGACGCCGGTCGAGACGATCCGGGCCAGCGGGGTCAGGCCCAGCTCGCGCGCCTTGGTGTCGGACATGATGACGAGCGCGGCGGCGCCGTCGTTGAGCGGGCAGCAGTTGCCCGCGGTGACCAGGCCGTCCGGGCGGAACACCGGCTTCAGGCCCTGCACGCCCTCCAGCGTGACGCCCGCGCGCGGACCGTCGTCCTTCGAGACGACCGTGCCGTCCGGGGTGGTCACCGGGGTGATCTCCCGCTCCCAGAAGCCCTTCTTCAGGGCCTCCTCGGCGAGGTTCTGCGAGCGGACGCCGAACTCGTCCATGTCCTGACGGGTGACGCCCTTGAAGCGGGCCAGGTTCTCCGCCGTCTGCCCCATCGCGATGTAGGCGTCCGGCACGAGGCCGTCCTCGCGCGGGTCGTGCCAGCCCTCGCCGCCCTGCTCCGCGCGGGCCGCGGTGCGGGCCTCCGCGTCGGCGAACAGCGGATTGTGGGTGTCGGGCCAGCTGTCGGAGTTGCCCTTCGCGAACCGGGACACCATCTCGACACCGGCCGAGATGAAGACGTCGCCCTCGCCGGCCTTGATGGCGTGCAGCGCCATCCGGCTGGTCTGGAGCGACGACGAGCAGTAGCGGGTGATCGTGCAGCCGGGAAGGTGGTCCATCCCCAGCTGCACCGCGACGATGCGGCCCAGGTTGTTGCCCTGCTCGCCGCCGGGGAGGCCGCAGCCGAGCATCAGGTCGTCGATGTCCCGCGGGTCCAGCTCGGGGATCCTGTCCAGCGCGGTCCGGATGATCGTGGCGGTCAGGTCGTCCGCGCGCAGGTCCTTCAGCGAGCCCTTGAAGGCCCGGCCGATCGGGGAACGGGCGGCAGAGACGATCACTGCTTCGGGCATCACGCGGCTCCATGGGTGCTGGAAGGCGGGTTCTGACGGGTACGGGCGCTGCGGCGGGTACCGAATGGGAAGTTACCTGTACGTACGGCACCGGGTCACCGGGCAGTGCGTGTGACGCCGCCCTCTTTTCTAAGCGACCGCTCGGTCGATCCCCCGGGCCGGGGCGCCGGGGGACCGCCGGGCCGACCGCTCAGTCGACCGGCCGGGGAGTCTCGGGAGGCATTTCCGCGCCGTCGTCGCGGGCGGTCCCGGGGGGCGGTGGGCCCGTACGGTCCTCCCGGGCGGCCGCCGGGGGCGTCCTCCCCTCCGCGGCTGTGCCCGATCCCGTCTCCGCCGCCCGGTGCGGGGCGGGCTCCGACGCGGTGGGCAGGCGCCGCCGCCTGCGGTGCTTGAGCAGCGCCCAGGGCGCCCGCGCCGCCGTGACCTCCGTACCGGCCTCCCGGGCCGCCTGGGAGGCCGCCTTGGCCACCGGCAGCATGTCCTCGCGCCGGGCCCCGTCCAGCCGGTCGGACTCCGGCCACAGCCCCAGCGCCGCGCAGAGCGTCGGCAGCACGGCCATCGCCGCCGTGGCGTACCCCTCCGCCGACGGGTGGTAGTTGTCCGGTCCGAACAGCTCCCGCGGATTGGCCTCGAACTCCGGACCGAGCAGATCGCCCAGCGACACCGTGCGCCCGCCCTGCTCCACCGAGCCGATCGTCTGCGCCGCGGCCAGCTGGCGGCTCACCCGCCGGGCCAGCCAGCGCAGCGGCTGGTAGACCGGCTCGATCGTGCCCAGGTCCGGGCAGGTGCCGACGACCACCTCCGCGCCCGCCGTCCGCAGCCTGCGCACGGCGGTGGTCAGACAGCGCACCGACTGGGTGGCCGGGATGCGGTGCGTCACGTCGTTCGCACCGATCATGATCACGCAGACGTCCGGGACCCCGGAGACGTCGGAGAGCAGCAGCGAGACCTGTCGTTCCAGATCGTCCGACCGGGCCCCCGGCCGGCCCACGTTGCGCAGGTCGACCGGCCGCTCGGAGACCGCCGCGAGCCCCGAGGCCAGCAGCGCCCCCGGGGTCTGCCCGGCCCGGCGCACCCCCTGCCCGACCGCCGTCGAATCCCCCAGCAGCCCCAGCCGCAGGGGCTCCGCGGGCCCCGCGAACGCCACCCCGTACCGGCCGTCCGCGCTCGGTGGCACCGGTGCGATACCCCCGCCCACCTGCCGCTTCGCCAGATGGACCTCCGCCAGCAGGACGCCGACCGCCGCGGCGCCGAGCAGTCCGACGCTGCCCCCGCCGTAGGCCGCGCCCGCCGCGATCCGCCGTGCCACGCGTGCTCTTGACACAGTCCGGTCCACCTCCTCGTCGCCGTACCCCGTACATACAGCTAACTGCCCCGTACGGACGGTCGCTCAATCGCCTGTCCGAAGGCTTCGCCCGATCCCCCGCCCGTACGCATACGCTTGCCGGACCATTACGGAGACCCCGGAGTAGACGGTGCAATTCCACGATTCGATGATCAGTCTCGTCGGCAACACCCCGCTGGTGCGGCTGCGCAATGTGACGGCCGGTATCCAGGCAACGGTCCTGGCGAAGGTCGAGTACTTCAACCCTGGAGGCTCGGTCAAGGACCGGATCGCCCTGCGCATGATCGAGGCCGCCGAGCAGAGCGGCGAGCTGGAGCCGGGCGGCACCATCGTCGAGCCGACCAGTGGCAACACCGGTGTCGGCCTGGCGATCGTCGCCCAGCAGAAGGGGTACAAGTGCATTTTCGTGTGCCCGGACAAGGTGTCCACGGACAAGATCAATGTGCTGCGCGCCTACGGTGCCGAGGTCGTCGTCTGCCCGACGGCCGTCGACCCCGAGCACCCCGACTCGTACTACAACGTCTCCGACCGGCTGGTCCGTGAGACCCCCGGGGCCTGGAAGCCGGACCAGTACTCCAACCCCAACAACCCGCGTTCCCACTACGAGACCACCGGTCCGGAGCTGTGGGAGCAGACGGAGGGGAAGATCACCCACTTCGTCGCGGGCGTCGGCACCGGCGGCACGATCAGCGGTACCGGCCGCTATCTGAAGGAGGTCAGCGACGGCGCGGTGAAGGTGATCGGCGCGGACCCGGAGGGCTCGGTGTACTCCGGCGGCTCCGGGCGGCCCTACCTCGTCGAGGGCGTCGGCGAGGACTTCTGGCCGAGCGCCTACGACCGCACGGTCACGGACGAGATCGTCGCCGTGTCCGACAAGGACTCCTTCCAGATGACCCGCCGCCTCGCCAAGGAGGAGGGGCTGCTGGTCGGGGGCTCCTGCGGGATGGCGGTGGTCGGCGCGCTGGAGGTCGCCAAGCGGCTCGGCCCGGACGACGTGGTCGTCGTCCTGCTGCCGGACAGCGGCCGCGGGTACCTTAGTAAAATTTTCAACGACGAATGGATGGCTGACTACGGGTTCCTGGAGGACTCCGGTCCGTCGGCCCGGGTCGGGGACGTGCTGGACCACAAGGAGGGCCCGATCCCGACGCTCGTCCACATGCACCCCGAGGAGACCGTCGGCGAGGCGATCGACGTGCTGCGCGAGTACGGCGTCTCGCAGATGCCGATCGTGAAGCCGGGGGCCGGGCACCCGGACGTGATGGCCGCCGAGGTCATCGGCTCGGTGGTGGAGCGGGAACTGCTGAACGCGCTCTTCGCCCAGAGGGCCTCGCTCTCCGACCCGCTGGAGAAGCACATGTCGCCGCCGCTGCCGCAGGTCGGCTCCGGCGAGCCGGTCGAGGACCTGATGGCGGTGCTCGGCGGTACGAACACGGCGGACGCGGCGATCGTGCTGGTGGAGGGCAAGCCGAAGGGCGTGGTCAGCCGCCAGGACCTGCTGGCCTTCCTCGCGAAGGACGCGTCGGCCGGCAAGGCGTAGGGCGCGTCCGGCGGATCACGGCCGGGCTTCGCGAAAACGGTACGGGGACGACACATGCGCGCAGCACCGGCTTAACACGGGTCCGGCAGATTGGCGGGTGTCGGCGGGGAAGCCCGCCGGCACCCGGAACGGCGACACGGACTACGGAGCGGCTCCCGGACCTCCACCGTCGCCAGGACGCGGCCACCGGCCCTGACCCGGCCCGCGTCCGCCGCGGGGACCGCCGTCGTCCCGCCCCCTGGGATTCCCGGGGGTGCGGCGGTCCCCGCGTCGGTTCCGGGCCCTCCAGGGCCTGTTCTCAGTCCTCCCAGTCGGATCGCGCGCGGAGCGCGGCCCCCTGATGGCCGTGGCCGCGGAGCGCCTGCACCGCGTTGACGGCGACGATCCCCAGCCAGGCGACGATCAGTCCCCCGGTGCCGGCGGTCGAGGCGCCGATGGCCGACAGCGGGACGGCCAGGACCAGCGAGACGATCCCGAATCCATGGCGCTCGGCGAAGCCCGCCAGCCGGTGCTGCGGATGGCGGGCCCGCCGGACGACGTCCACCCGCTGCTCGGCGAGATGACGGCGCACCCGGCGGTCGAGCATGTGGTCCATCCGCTGGTCGACCTTCTCCAGGAAGGACTCCACGAGCGCGGGCTCGTACTCCGGGCCCAGCTCCTCACGGGCCCGGAGGGCGGCGTCGAGCTCGCTCCTGAGCTCGGGGTCTCCGGATTTCATGCCCTTCAGGCTAGGAGCCGCCCGCCCCGCGCACAGTGGGGCTGTCCCCCCTCTTCTCCCGGGGGAGCGCCGCACGGCGGGCCTCTCGCGGGGGTGCGCCGTACGGCCGGTCCTCTCCCCGGGGAGTGCCGCACCGCGGGCCGGCCGGGCGCCCGGAAAGTCGTCCGTAACATCCGCCCCCGCCGGTGCGTGTATCCGGTGGGAACAGTTCCTGGGGGATGGACGGATGAGCGGAGGGAAGGGGGGACGATGCCGACGGGGGCCGAGGATTTCGACGCGTTCTACACGGCCACGGCCAAGAGGCTGGTCGCCACCGTGTACGCCACGACCGGCGATCTGGCCGAGGCGGAGGACGCGGTGCAGGAGGCATACGTACGGGCGTGGCAGCGCTGGGACCGGCTGGTGCGCGAGGGGGACCCGCTGCCCTGGGTGCGGACGGTGGCGGTCCGGCTGGCGATCAGCACCTGGCGCAGGACGCGCAACCGGGTGCGTGCCCACTTCCGGCACGGCCCGCCCGCGAACGCGCCCGGACTGTCGGCGGACCGGGTGGCGCTGATGGACGCGCTCGGTGAGCTGACCGCCGAACAGCGCCGGGCCGTGGTCCTGCACCATCTGCTGGACCTGCCGGTGGAGGACGTGGCGCGGGAGACGGGAGTGTCGAACGGTGCGGTACGGACCCGGCTCCACCGGGCCCGCAAGGTGCTGGGCGAGCGGCTGGCCGATCCCGTGGTCACCGCCGGGCGAGTGAGGAGTGCCGACCATGGCTGAGGCCGAGGAACTGCTGGACGGTGTCGCGGTGCGGCTGCCCGCCGCCGAGGAGATCCGGCGGCGCGGGCAGCGGCGCCGGGCGCGTCGCAGAGCGGGCGCGGCCACGTTGTGCGCGGCCGCGCTGCTGACCGGCGCGTGGGCCCTGCTGCCGGGCGGGGCGGACCGGTCGCAGGACCGCCGGGGCACGGTGGCCACCGCGCCGGAGAACCCGTTCCGCAAGAACGGTGTGGTCCAGAACCTCCCCGCGCGGGACGTACCGCTGGACGACATCTGGCACTGGAAGCAGACCGATGGAGAGCCCGTCGCCTCCGGTGCCCGGGGCGATGTCCTGAACCGGGCCGGGCTCGCGGAGTTCTGCATGACCACCATGACCGGGAAGGGGCCCGACAGGGCCGCTTACACCTCGGGGTACCGAGGGGCGCGCGGTGCCGTGGCCCGGCAGTGCGTCGTCGACTACAGCGCGGGCGCGGCCGTGGCCCGGGACGAGCTGCTGGCGGTCTTCACCCGTCTGGAGACGGAGGGCCTGCGCCGGGTGTCGGGCGAACCGGCGGACGTACCGGGCGGACCGGACCGGGCGCCCGAGGACATACCGGAGGAACTGGCGGACCAGGAGGGGACCCTCGCCTGGGCCGGGAAGGTGGAGGGCCATACGCTGCGGGTCTTCACGCAGCGGTGGAAGTCCTGGGTCTCGGTCGTCGGGATCGTGGACGGCGCGTCCTGAGTGGTCCGCCTGAGCGGTCTGTCCTGAGCGGTGCGTCCTCGCGCCGGGGGCGGTACGGTCCCGGGTCCGGGCGGTGCGGCCCCGGGCCCCGGGGCCCGGCGGTACGGCCCCTGGTTACCAGTGGTCCGGTGCTCCGGCTGCATATGGACATGCAGCTGCCATCCTGACTGAATGGATGTGCCGGCCCGCAGGGATGCGCCGGCGCCGGACCGTCCGGACCGGGGCGCGCCGCATCGAAGGACCGACAGGTCTTCGACGGGCTCGCGGACCGGCGGGGTCCGGGGATCGACAGGTTATCGACGGGTTCACGGGCCGACGGGCCCACGGACCGACCGAGGGGACAGCATGAGCGGGAGCGGCCCGGCCGCGCGGTTGCAGCGGCTCTTCGAGGGGCACCGGCTCACCCCCACCCAGCGCCGTATCGCGCACTCGATGGTGCGCAGGGCGGGGGACGTGCCGTTCCTGTCGAGCGTGGAGCTGGCCGAGCTCGCCGGGGTCAGCCAGCCGTCCGTGACCCGGTTCGCCGTGGCGCTCGGCTTCGACGGCTATCCGGCGCTCCGCAAGCACCTGCGGGAGATCGCCCCCGCCGGGGCCGCGCCGGGCGACGGGGACGACGCGCCCAACGAGTACCAGCAGGCGGTGCTCGGCGAGATCGAGAACCTCCGCCACCTGGCCGAGCTGCTCGCCGACCCCGGGCCCGTCGAGCACGCGGGCAGGGTGCTGGCGGCCTCGCGCCCGCTGCCGGTCCTCGGGCTGCGGGCCGCCTCCTCGCAGGCGCGCGGCTTCGGGTACTTCGCGGCCAAGGTCCACCCCGACGTCCGGGTGCTCGACGAGGGCGGCAGCATGCTCCAGGACCGGATCGACGCGGCCCGCCGCGCCGGGGCCACCGCGCTGATCTGCTTCGCGCTGCCCCGCCACCCGAAGGAGGTGGTGGACGCCCTCGCGTACGCCCGGGAGCAGGGGCTGACCGTCGTGTCGGTCGCGGATTCCGCCTTCGCGCCCGTCGCCCGCCACAGCGACCTGCTGATCCCGGCCGGCGTCGGTACCGGGCTCGCCTTCGACACCGCGTGCGCCCCCATGCTGCTCGGGCGGGTCTTGCTGGAGTCGATGTGCGACGCGCTGCCCGGCGCACAGGCCCGGCTGGAGGAGTTCGACGCGGGGGCGGCGGCCCGGGGCCTGTTCGTCGAGTGAGACCGGCCGCGGTCGCGACGGCCCCGGCAGACGCCCCGGCGCGCCGGGCCCGTGCCCGGTCCCGTGCCCGGTCCCGGAGAATCGGGCCATGCTCGAACTGCTGCCGGGGACCGGCGTGGGACTGCCGGGCGGAGCCGGGACGCTCCGGTTCGGGACGGGGCCCGAGGAGGCCGCGGCCCTGCTGGAGGCGGCCGCGCCGCGGACGTACCGGGGATTGCGGTGTGGCTCGTTGACGCTCCCGGAGTACGCCGAACGGCGCCACGCCCATGACGCCTGGCTCTCCGGCTACCTCCACCAGCCGGACTGGACCGTGGTCGCCGTCTTCGGCGGGTTGCAGGTGACCCTGGACGGCGGGGGACCGGGCGCGCCGGATCGGCTCGCGGGGATCAGGATCACGGTCTCCGCGCCCGGTGCGCCGGACGCGGGGGCGGTGTGGGACGGCATCGACCTGTTCGGGCACCCCTCCGAGGAGGTCCTCGCCGTACTCCCGGAACCGGCCCGGCCGCCCGGGGCGCGGGGGTGGGTGGCGGTGCCGGGGCTCTCGCTCCGGCTGGGCGGGGAGCACGTCCCGGCCGGGGAACCGTGGCGCGACCTCGTCCTCAGCGGGGCCGGGCACGAGGGGTGGGAGTGCTGCTGCCCGGGCCGCTTCGGCTGTCTGAACGGGGGAAACGGCCTGGTCGGGCTCATGCTCTGACCGTCGCACGGCTCCTCCCCGTTTCTCAGACGCCCCTCATCCGCGCCCACTACCCTCCGCCCCGAGCCGCCCGCGAGGAGCCGGGCGGCCGAGGAGAAAGGGGTACGGACATGGGGCGCGGGGCGCAGTCGTTGGCGAGGGTGGCCGTGATCGTACGGGCCGGAGCCGCCCCGCTGTGGTGGCTCGGGCTGCTCGCCACGGGGATCGGCGCGCTGGTGCCCGGTTTCACCGGCCGCCGGATCGGGCTGCTGGCCGGGGTCGCGCTGTTCCTGGTCACCGCCGTCGTCGTGGCGCTCGTACGGGGGCGGCGGTACGCGGCACTGGCCGCCGGAGCCACCCGCGCCGGGCGCTCCGACTTCCTCCAGGACCGCGCCGTGACCGTACGGGCCTGGCGGCGCGGCCACCGGTGGTGGCTGCTCGCGGCGTTCGTCCTGGCGGTGGCGAGCGCGTTCCTGCTGCCCGGGGCGGGCGGGATGACGCTGGCCGGGGCGGGCGCCGGACTCTGGCTCAAGGCCGTACGGATCGGGCGGCGCGAGCACGCGGACGACGTCCTGTACTGGGTGCCCGCCGACGGGGCGGGGCGCGGGCGGCCCGCGGGCAAGCGGGTCGCGGGCTACCGGACGACCGGGCCGATGGCGGGCGACGCCGCGCCCGGCGGGGCGCGGCGCACCCGCTGATCCCGCGCCCTACGGCCGGGACGGGTACGGCCGGGGCGGCTGTGGGGGCAGCTGCCGGGGCGAGGGCGCGGACGGTGCGGCGGGGGCCGGGCATCCGGAGGGCGCCGGAGGGGCGGCGCGGCGCTCGGGGGCGTCGATCAACGCGCCGATCCGGGCGGCCGCCCGGCGGCCCTCGGCGCGGAGGCGGTCGATGTCGATCCGGTCCTCGGCGAACAGGGTGAGCACGGCCGATTCCCCCGCGGTGTACGCGGCCAGACAGCCGGACTCGCCGCGCACCAGGAACTCGCCGAAACCGCCCCGGTCGGCCGCTTCCGTCATCCGGACCGCGACACCGAGGGCGCTCGCGGTCAGCGCGGCAACCGTCTCGGGCTCTATCTCGGGGGCGTCGTGGGCCAGTACGAGACCGTCGGTACCGGCGACCAGGGAACCGGACACGAGCGGTAACCCGGCACGTAATCTGCGGAGTTCGGCCAGCACGTCGTCCGGCCCGGACTCGGGTGTCGGCGGCTGCTTCGCCCCGGCGCGCAGCCTGAGTGCTCGGATCACAGAAGCCTCCCATGGGGTACGAACCGGTCCGGGAGGATGCCCGAGGACGGGCGACGGGCAAAGCCCTTCCCGGTACCGGGGGTTCGGTGTGACCACGAGGCTACGCATCGTGCACCCCTCGGAAGAGGATTCGGGCAAATTCCACCGGCACATGCACCGGGGCACAGGTGTGCGCCGAGGGCGCGCGCCGGAGCCGAGGGGGCGACCCCGTGCGCGGGGCGGACGGGGACACAGACTCCGTGCGACGGTGCGCGACTGTTGACTACAACTATTCATGACCCCAGGATGTGAATGGAGAGATTACAGTCGCGAGGAGGCATCCCCATGTCAGGACCCCGCCCCGTACGGGCACCGCGCGGTACGGAACTGAGTGCCCTGGGGTGGCAGCAGGAGGCCGCCCTGCGCATGCTCCAGAACAACCTGGACCCCGAGGTCGCCGAGCACCCCGACAAGCTCGTCGTCTACGGCGGCACCGGCAAGGCGGCCCGCGACTGGCGCTCCTTCGACGCGATGGTGCGCACGCTGCGGACGCTCAAGCAGGACGAGACGATGCTCGTCCAGTCCGGCCGCCCGGTCGGCGTCATGCAGACCCACGAGTGGGCGCCGCGCGTCCTGATCGCCAACTCCAACCTGGTCGGCGACTGGGCCAACTGGGAGGAGTTCCGCCGCCTGGAGGCGCTCGGGCTCACCATGTACGGCCAGATGACCGCCGGTTCGTGGATCTACATCGGCACCCAGGGCATCCTCCAGGGCACGTACGAGACCTTCTCCGCCGTCGCCGCGAAGAAGTTCGGCGGGACGCTGGCCGGCACCATCACCCTGACCGCCGGGCTCGGCGGCATGGGCGGCGCGCAGCCGCTCGCCGTGACCATGAACGACGGCGTCGCGATCTGCGTCGACTGCGACCCGCGCGCCATCGAGCGCCGGATCGAGCACCGCTACCTCGATGTGCGCGCCGACTCCCTGGAGCACGCGCTCCAGCTCGCCACCGAGGCCCGGGACGCCCGCCGCCCGCTCTCCATCGGCCTGCTCGGCAACGCGGCGGAACTGCTGCCCCGGATGCTCGCCGAGGGCGCCCCGATCGACATCGTCACCGACCAGACCAGCGCGCACGACCCGCTGTCCTACCTCCCGCTCGGCGTCGACTTCGACGACATGGCGGCGTACGCCGCCAAGGACCCGGCCGGTTTCACCACCCGCGCCCGGGAGTCGATGGCCCGGCACGTCGAGGCGATGGTCGGCTTCGTGGACGCCGGGGCCGAGGTCTTCGACTACGGCAACTCCATCCGCGGCGAGGCCCAACTCGCCGGATACGGCAGGGCCTTCGACTTCCCCGGCTTCGTACCCGCCTACATCCGGCCGCTGTTCTGCGAGGGCAAGGGCCCGTTCCGCTGGGCCGCCCTGTCCGGCGAGGCGTCCGACATCCACAAGACCGACCGGGCGATCCTCGACCTCTTCCCGGAGAACGAGTCGCTGCACCGCTGGATCAGGATGGCCGGCGAGCGGGTCCACTTCCAGGGGCTGCCCGCCCGGATCTGCTGGCTCGGCTACGGGGAGCGCGACCGGGCCGGCGAGCGCTTCAACGACATGGTGGCCGGCGGCGAGCTGGCCGCACCGCTGGCCATCGGCCGCGACCACCTGGACTGCGGCTCCGTGGCCTCCCCGTACCGGGAGACCGAGGCCATGCTCGACGGGTCCGACGCGATCGCCGACTGGCCGCTGCTCAACGCCATGGTCAACGTGGCCTCCGGGGCCTCCTGGGTCTCCCTCCACCACGGCGGCGGCGTCGGCATGGGCCGCTCCATCCACGCCGGACAGGTCACCGTCGCCGACGGCACACCGCTCGCGGGCGAGAAGATCCGCCGGGTGCTCACCAACGACCCGGGCATGGGCGTCATCCGGCACGTCGACGCCGGGTACGACAGCGCGGAGGCGGTCGCCGCCGACAAGGGCGTACGGGTGCCGATGGCGGAGGACGGCCAGTGAGCCGGCCCCCCGGGGCCGGTGCGGGCGGGCGGGGCGGGGCCGGCGCGCCGCCGTCCCCCGAGCCGTCCGCCCGCGCCTGGGCGCCCCCGTCGTTCCAGGAGATGTGGCGGGAGCTGGCACCGATCGGCCGGAACCGGGACAGCGGAGGCTACCGCCGCTACGCCTGGACCGGCGCCGACACCGACTGCCGCGCCTGGTTCCGCGCCCAGGCCGAGACGCGCGGACTCGTCTGCGAGACGGACCGGAACGGCAACCAGTGGGCCTGGCTCGGCGACCCCCTCGCCGGGGACGTCGTCGTCACCGGATCGCACCTCGACTCCGTACCGGACGGCGGCGCCTTCGACGGCCCGCTCGGCGTGGTCTCCTCCTTCGCCGCGCTCGACGAACTCCGCAGCCGGGGGGCGGAGTTCACCCGGCCGCTGGCCATCGCCAACTTCGGCGACGAGGAGGGGGCCCGCTTCGGCCTCGCCTGCGTCGGCTCCCGGCTCGCCGCCGGACAGCTGACCGTGGAAGCGGCCCACCGGCTCCGCGACGGCGACGGCACCACCCTCCCGCAGGCCATGGAGGCCGCCGGACACGACCCCGGCACCATCGGCCCGGACCCCGAACGGCTCGCCCGCATCGGCGCCTTCGTCGAACTCCACGTCGAGCAGGGGCGCGCCCTCGACCTCACCGGCGACCCGGTCGGCATCGCCTCCGCGATCTGGCCGCACGGCCGCTGGCGGTTCGACTTCCGCGGCGAGGCCAACCACGCGGGCACCACCCGCCTCGCCGACCGGCGCGACCCGATGCTCACGTACGCCGAGACCGTGCTGGCCGCCCGCCGCGAGGCGGAGCTCGCCGGGGCCCTCGCCACCTTCGGCAAGGTCGCCGTGGAGCCCAACGGCGTCAACGCCATCCCGTCCCTCGTACGCGGCTGGCTCGACTCCCGCGCCGCCGACCAGGCCGCGCTGGACGCCGTCGTCACCGGCATCGAGCGCGCCGCCCGGGACCACGCCGAGCGGGCCGGCATCGACCTCGACGTCGTGCGCGAGTCCTTCACGCCCGTCGTCGAGTTCGAACACGCCCTGCGCGACGAGATCGGCCGCGTCCTCAAGGGGCGTGGCGGCGACGCGGACGGCCGCCCGGTCCCCGTCCTGGGCACCGGCGCCGGGCACGACGCGGGTATTTTGTCCGCATCGGTCCCCACGGCCATGCTCTTCGTACGGAACCCCACCGGGATCTCGCACTCGCCCGCCGAACACGCCACCGAGGACGACTGCGCCGCCGGGGTCGCCGCACTCGCCGACGTACTGGAAGGTCTCGCGTGCAGCTGACAACGCAACCGGCGCAGACCCGGCCCGCCCGGGACACCGGCCGTCCCGCCCCCGTCACGTACTGGCTCTCCCACGCCTGGCTCTCCACCCACGTCGAGCCGGGCGTCGCCCTGGACGTCTCCGACGGGGTGATCACGGGCGTCCGCACCGGCGTTGCCACCCCGCCCCCCGGCGCCACCGCGCTGCACGGCCTCACCCTCCCCGGGCTGGCCAACACCCACTCGCACGCCTTCCACCGCGCCCTGCGCTCCACCGTCCAGGTCGGCTCCGGCACCTTCTGGACCTGGCGCGAGACCATGTACCAGGTCGCCTCCCGGCTCACCCCCGACTCCTACTACGACCTGGCCCGCGCCGTGTACGCGGAGATGGCGCTGGCGGGCATCACCGCCGTCGGCGAGTTCCACTACCTCCACCACGCTCCCGGCGGCACCCCCTACGACAACCCCAACGCCATGGGCGAGGCACTGATCGCGGCGGCGGCCGAGGCGGGCATCCGGATCACCCTGCTGGACACCGCCTACCTCTCGGCGGGCTTCGGCGACGGCCCCACCCGGTACCGCGAACCCGACCGGCACCAGCTCCGCTTCTCCGACACCACCGCCGAGGCCTGGGCCGAACGCGCCTCCCTCCTCAAGGGCGGCGACCACGCCCTGATCGGCGCGGCCGTCCACTCCGTACGCGCGGTGCCCGCCGGGCAGCTCGCGACCGTGGCCGCCTGGGCCGAGGAACGGCAGGCCCCCCTCCACGTCCACCTCTCCGAGCAGACCGCCGAGAACGAGGCATGCCTCGCCGCCCACGGCCGCACCCCCGCCCGGCTCCTCGCCGACCACGGTGTCCTCGGCCCGCGCACCACCGGCATCCACAACACCCACCTCACCCCCGAGGACATCGCGCTCATCGGCTCCACCCGGACGGGCACCTGCATGTGCCCCACCACCGAACGCGACCTCGCCGACGGGACCGGCCCCGCCGTCGCCCTCCAGCGGGCCGGATCGCCGCTCTCCCTCGGCAGCGACAGCCACGCCGTGATCGACCTCTTCGAGGAGGCGCGCGCGATGGAGCTGAACGAACGGCTGCGCACCCGGGCCCGCGGCCACTGGACGGCCGCCGCCCTGCTGCGCGCCGCGACCGCCGACGGCCACGCCGCGCTCGGCCGCCCCGAGGCGGGCGTCATCGAACCCGGGGCCCCCGCCGACCTGGCGACCGTCGCCCTGGACTCGGTCAGAACCGCGGGACCGGCACCCCGGCTCGCCGCCGAGGCGGCCGTATTCGCCGCCTCCGCCGCCGATGTACGGCACACGGTCGTGGCAGGCCGTCACCTCGTCCGCGACGGTCACCACACGCTCGTCGAGGACGTACCCGCGGCACTGGCCTCGGCCATCGCCGCACTCCACCGCTGACGCCGGACCCCCGCGAGGAGAACAGCCCCCCGATGACGACGACCGCCATCACCCACATCACCACCCTGATCACCAACGACCCCTCCCGCGACGCGGACTCCCCCCTGGGACCGATCAGGGACGCGGCCGTCGTCATCGAGGGCGACCGGGTCGTCTGGACCGGTGAATCCAGCAAAGCACCCGCCACCGACAACGCCGTCGACGCGGGCGGCCGGGCCATGATCCCCGGCTTCGTCGACTCCCACTCCCACCTGGTGTTCGCGGGCGACCGCACCGAGGAGTTCAACGCCCGGATGTCCGGCCGCCCCTACAGCGCGGGCGGCATCCGGACCACCGTCGCCGCCACCCGCGCCGCCACCGACGGGGAACTCGAAGCCAACCTCGCCCACCACCTCGCCGAGGCGCTGCGCCAGGGCACCACCACCTTCGAGACCAAGTCCGGCTACGGGCTCACCGTCGAGGACGAGGCCCGCGCCCTGCGCATCGCCGCCCGCCACACCGAGGAGGTCACCTACCTCGGCGCCCACGTCGTCCCCCCGGAGTACGCCGACGACCCGGCCGGCTACGTCGACCTGGTCACCGGGAAGATGCTCGACGCCTGCGCCCCGCACGCCCGTTGGGTGGACGTCTTCTGCGAGCGGGGCGCCTTCGACGGAGACCAGGCCCGCGCGATCCTCACCGCCGGCATGGCGAGGGGCCTGCACCCCCGCGTCCACGCCAACCAGCTCGGCCACGGCCCCGGCGTCCAGCTCGCCGTGGAGCTCGGCGCCGCCTCCGCCGACCACTGCACCCATCTCACCGACGCCGACATCGACGCCCTGGCCCAGGGCGGCACCGTCGCCACCCTGCTCCCCGGCGCCGAGTTCTCCACCCGCGCCGCCTGGCCGGACGCCCGCCGCCTGCTCGACGCGGGGGCCACCGTCGCCCTCTCCACGGACTGCAACCCGGGCTCGTCGTTCACCTCCTCCGTACCCTTCTGCATCGCCCTCGCCGTACGGGACATGGGCATGACCCCGGACGAGGCCCTCTGGTCCGCCACCGCGGGTGGCGCCGCGGCCCTGCGCCGTACGGACATCGGCCGCATCGCCCCCGGCGCCCGCGCCGACCTGGTTCTCCTGGACGCGCCCAGCCACGTCCACCTGGCCTACCGGCCGGGCGTCCCGCTGGTCCACGCCGTCTGGCGGAGCGGCGCACGCGTCGTCTGACCGCACACCGCAGCACGGACCGGGAGTGACCCGGGCATGCGCGAGGGCCCGCCCCGGCAGCAGTCGCCGTGGGGCGGGCCCTCGCGCAGTTCGGTGTCGTGCGCGCCCGTTCACTCCTCCAGGGTCAGCCCCTTGCGGAGCCGTACCAGCGTGCGGGAGAGCAGCCGGGAGACGTGCATCTGCGAGATGCCCAGCTCCTCGCCGATCTCCGACTGCGTCATGTTGGCGACGAACCGGAGGGAGAGGATGCGGCGCTCGCGCTGCGGCAGACACGCGATCATCGGCTTCAGGGACTCCACGTACTCGATGCCTTCGAGCCCGTGGTCCTCGTAGCCGATCCGGTCCGCCAGCGTGCCCTCGTGATCGTCCTCCTCGGGCTTGGCGTCCAGCGAGCTCGCGGTGTACGCGTTGCTCGCGGCCATGCCCTCGACCACTTCGTCGTGCGTGATGCCGAGGCGGTCGGCGAGCTCGCCCACGGTGGGGGAGCGGTCCAGTCGCTGGGCGAGCTCGTCGCCCGCCTTGGCCAGGTCGAGCCGGAGTTCCTGGAGCCGGCGCGGAACGCGCACGGACCAACTGGTGTCGCGGAAGAAGCGCTTGATCTCGCCGACGATGGTCGGCATCGCGAAGGTGGGGAATTCCACCCCGCGACTGAGTTCGAATCGGTCGATCGCCTTGATCAGGCCGATCGTGCCGACCTGGACGATGTCCTCCATCGGTTCGCTGCGGGAGCGGAACCGGGAGGCGGCGAACCTGACCAGGGCCAGGTTCAGTTCGACGAGCGTGTTGCGGACGTACGCGTACTCGTGGGTGCCCTCTTCGAGGGATTCCAGCCGGGCGAAGAGCGTCTTGGACAACGCCCTGGCGTCCAGCGGATCGACCTCGTCGAACGGCGGGATCTCGGGAAGTCCTTCGAGGCCGGCTCCGGCGGCGGAAGGATCCGCGGCGAGGACGTCCGTGGCGGGGGAGTCCGCCTGGGCCGGTTCCTGAGGACATGCTGACGTCGCGTGGTGGGGACGCGTTCCGTCGAGCCGGGGTGACATGGGTCTCCTCCATCGTTCTCGGCATATGGCTGCCGATGCCCATACGTGTGCCTGCGGTGAAGCGGCGCCTCCGAAGCCGGTCGTGTCGGGTGGTGTTCTCTACCCTTACCCGGTTCGGACAGACAGTTACAAGCGCCAATTGAGACGTTATGCCCGGTTTGTTGGTGTCGTCCGGTATCGCATGGCACACAGATCGCGCGTGGACCGCGTAATCTTTCAAGAACGTCAGAGGCAGCACATCCACGTCATCCGCACGCCCGCGCACGCGGTGATTCCGCGCGGTGACGATCGACGAAGAGGGGCGGCATGGACCGCGGGACGGTCGGCAGTGCGAATCGGGGTCGACTTCAGGTCGGGGTCCGGACCGAAGGGCGCAGTGAGGTCGTCACGCCCGTGGGTGAGCTGGACCACCACACGGCCGACCTGCTGCGCGAGCCCCTGGAGCGCGCGGTCGAGCAGGGCCGGGCACGCCTGGTGGTGGACTGCTCGGGGCTCGAATTCTGCGACTCCACCGGGCTGAACGTGCTGCTCGGTGCCCGCCTGAAGGCGGAGGCGGCCGGGGGAGGGGTCCATCTGGCCGGGATGCTGCCGGTGGTGGCGCGGGTCTTCGAGATCACCGGCGCCGAGGCGGTCTTCACCGTCCACGACTCCCTGGAAGCGGCGCTGGAGACGTGACCGCGGCGCGCGACCGGCGTGCGGGGGCCGGGGCGCGCGGCCGCGCACGCGGAGCGGTCCCGGGCGCCCCGGGTGTTGCCCGCGTCACGCGATCCGCACGGACGAAGTGGGTGTTGTCACGATTCGGCCGGGCAGAAGACATCCGGCAGGGCCAAGGACGACCCGAACGCTCCGCATCCGTATCCGTACTCGTACCCGTGTCCGTACTCGCATTCGTAACCACATGTGTGATCGCAACTGGAACCGTCCGGAACCGTCGGACGGTTGTGGCGGCGACAAGGTGAATCGGTGAGGTGAAGCGCTGATGAGCACCACCCGGCAGCATCCGCCGGGCGACCTCGGCCGGGAGCCGCAGGACGCCGACGCGGACGAGGGCGCCGCCGCACCCGCGTCCGGTCCGGACGGGCGGCAGTGGCACACCCTGGCGTTGCGCGGTGTCCCCGGGGTCGTACCGGCCGCCCGGGACTTCGCCCGCCAGGCGCTGCACGAATGGGGCTGGCTCCCCGCCTCCGGCGCCGACGCCCGCGCCGCCGCCGAGGACGTCCTGCTGGTCGTCTCCGAGCTGGTCACCAACGCCTGCCTGCATGCCGAGGGGCCGGACGAGATCCGGATCGCCCGCACGGCGAAGGTGCTGCGGGTGGAGGTCGTCGACGGGGGTGCCGGGCAGCCCGCGCCCCGTACGCCGCACCGCGCCGGACGCCCCGGCGGCCACGGCATGTTCATCGTGCAGCGGCTCTGCCTGGACTGGGGCGTGCTGCGGGTGCCCGGCAGGCCCGGCAAGACCGTCTGGGCGGAGCTGCCCGCGCCCGCGTAGGGCGCCCGTCCAGGGCCTTTCACCACACTTCGAGGAGCGCGCCGGATCGGCGCGCTCTTTGTCTTCCCTCCACAAGGTGCCGGGCGTACCTTGAGCGCCCGATCTGATATGTCGTCAGGAAATCGCGTCGGTGGAAACCGGCGTGCGACGACCTCCGGCACGAGGGGAACTCAGGTGTCCTACCAGAAGCGAACAGCTCTCGCGCTGGCGTCCGCGCTGGCGGGCACGGTGGTGCTGATGGCCGCGCCCGCCGCCCACGCCACGGTCGTGGACGTCGACTACAAGTGCAAGACCCCGATCGGCGACAAGCAGGCCGTGTCGCCCATCGACATCAAGGCCGTCAAGAGCGGCGGGGGCTACCGGCTCACGATGTCCTTCCAGAAGGGCGTCTCCTCCAGCCCGATCGAACTGGGCAAGGGCGCCATGAACCCCAGCGCGGTCATCAAGGTGGGCGGCGCCGACTCGGGCCAGGTCCAGGTCTCCGGCCCGTCGAACTCCGCCGCGATACCCGCCAACACCCCCATCAAGATCAGCGACCTGTCCGGTACGTACACCCCGAGGAAGAGCGGCAAGGTCGACTTCACCGCCGGCGTCCTCACCATCAAGGCGATCGGTACGACGACGACCTGCACCCCGGCCAACAACCCCGGCCCCGCACTTCAGTTGGACGTCACGGCGGCCTCCGGCGGCGCACCGCAGAGCACCTCGGGCGACGGCGGGGGGCAGCTCCCGAAGACCGGTCCGCTCGACTCGGCGGTGGCCCTCGGCACGCTCGGCGGCACGGTACTGCTGGCCGGTGCGGCCGGAGTGCTCTGGCTGACCCGGCGCGGCCAGGGCGCCGAGGCCCGCTGAGACACGGCCCCGCACCGATCCGCCGGACACGCCCAGGGAGCCGCCCATGCCGTCGCCGCCAGGTCACGCCACCCGACTCGCCCTCGCCGTGGCGCTGTGCGCCCTCGCGCTCGTCCTCGCCCCGGCCACCGGGGCGTCGGCCGCCGACACGTGGACGGTGCGGCCCGGGGTGTCCGGCTCCGGCGCGGGCGGCCGACCGTACGTCTATCTGGAGGGCCCGCCCGGGGCCGTGCTCCACGACCGGCTCTCCGTCACCAACCCGGGCCGGTCGCCGGTCACCGTACGGCTGAGCGGTTCGGGGCTCGGGGGGCGGCTGCGGACGGCCGCCGCCGAGGTGACCGTCCCGGCCCGCACCCGGGCCGACGTGCCGTTCACCGTGACGGTGCCGACGACGGCTCCGCCCGGCGACCACCCGGGCGCGATCGCGGTGCGCGGCGGCGGCCGCGCGGTGGACGTACGGGTCCGGCTGCGGGTCGCCGGGCCGACGCTGGCCGCGCTCACCGTGGAGGACGTCGCCGTGTCCGGGCGGCTCATCCACTACACGCTGGTCAACCGGGGCAACGCGGTCCTCGCCCCGAGGCTCGCCGTCCGCGCCGACGGGGTGCTCGGGCCGCTGCTCCGGCGTCCGGCCCGGGACCTTCCGGTACGGGTACGGCCCGGCGGGCGGGTCCGGCTCACCGAGCCGTGGCGGGAGCGCCCCGCGTTCGACTCGGCGACCGTACGGCTGGCGGTCGGCGCGGCGGGCGGGGCGCACGACGAGGCGACGGTCCGGGCGGTCTCCGTCCCATGGGCGCCGCTGACCGCCGGCGCGCTGCTGGCCCTGACCGGCGCGGGCGCGGGCGCGTACGCCCTGCGTCGGAGGCGGGCGCGCGGCCGGCGGCCGGACTGCGGGGAACGGCGGCGGCCGGACGGCGAGCAATCGCCGCCGGTCGGTGAGGAATTGCGGCCGGACGGCGAGGAATCGCGGCCGGTCGGCCGGGAGCACTCCAGGAGCAGGCACGTGGCGAAGGCGGGAGCGGAATCGTGACTGGACAGGCCGGACCGGCAGCACCCCGCGGCGGCGGCCCCCGCCGGGCCGCGGCCCCGTGCCCCGCGCTGCTCATGGCCCTGCTGACCGTACTGCTGGCCGCCCTGCCCGTACTCCCGGTGGCGGGGGGCATGAGCACGGCGGGCGCCGCCGACGCCGCCCCCGCCGTCTCCCTCTCCACGCAGCAGGCGGGCAAGGGCGGCACGATCACCGTGAAGGGCGGCGGCTGGCGCCCCAAGGCCCTGCTCATCATGCTGATCTGCGGCCGCTCCACGACCGACCGGGGCGTGATCGGCGGCACCAACTCCTGCGCCAACGCCGAGGGCCAAGCCGTCACCACCGACGGCCGGGGCGCCTTCCGGAAGAAGCTCCCGGTGGCCGAACCACCGGTGCCCTGCCCGTGCGTGGTGCACGTCGCGACCGTCACCGGCGCGTCCGCCACCGCCGACGCCGCGTTCGTCGTCGCCGGGCATCCGATCGCCCCGCTGCCGAAGGAGGGCACCGGCGGCCGGCTGGCGGTGCTCGCCACGCCCCGGCTGGCGGGCGACGGCGGAGTCCTCACCTGGTTCGGCGCCCCGCCGGCCCGGCGGCTGGTCCTCACCGTGGGCAACCTGGGCTCCTCGCCGGTCGAGGACCCGGTCTTCGAGATCGGCACCGCGCACGGCGTCTTCGCCCCGCAGTGGGAGGAACGGCAGTGGCGTGGCACCGTCCGGCCCGGCGGCAAGGCCCACGTCGAACTCCCGGTCGAGCTGACGGCGGGGGCGCACGGCGACTACCAGGTGTCGTTGCGGTACGGCGGAAAGGTGCTGGCCGAGCAGCCCTGGGGGGTCGGGCGGCCCTGGGGCGTCACGCTCTTCTGGGTGCTGCTGTGCCTGGTGGTGCCGGCCGCCGTGTTCCGGATCGGCATGGCGGTCGTCGACAAGGTACGGCCCCGCTCCGCACGCCCCGCGCGGCGCGCCCCGAAGCCCGCCTCCAAACCCGCCTCGAAGCGCCGCGCCGGTCGGGGCACCGGGCGTCGAGGCACCCCCGACAGACCCACCGGACCCACCGGACCCGACGGGCCCGACGGGACCACCGGCTCCCCGGTCACCACCACGGCCGCGCTGCCGTGGTTCACACCCGATTCCGCACCGTCAGAGAACAGACCGACGACGAAGGGACATTCGTGAGGACGCAACGGACGCAACGCAGGACCGTCGCGGCCGGGGTCGCGATGATGCTCGGCGGCGCGGGCATCCTGCTGGTCGCGAGTCCGGCCCAGGCCGCCGACGTCTCGTACGCCACGGAGTGCATTCCGCCGCCCATCTCGGGGCTGCCGCCCGTGGAGGGCACCACCCAGGTGCAGCTGACCGCGCCCGCCGAGGCGAAGGTCGGGGACACCGTGGAGGTGGTCTGGAAGACGGTCCAGGGCGCTTCCAAGAACCCCGGCATGATCGACCTCCAGCAGGACACGGTCAAAACGACCGGCACCGTGAAGGTCGGCGGCGCCGCGACCGGCACCCTTCAGCTGGAGGGCGAGCGGAAGAACCCGCCGATCCCGAAGAACAGCGACATGGTGCTGTCCGACATGAAGGGCTCGCTCAAGCTGGAGAAGGCCGGCGAGATCACGCTGACGCCGGACGCGTACAACATCAACGTTTCCAAGCCGATCTCCACCGACACCAAGTGCACCCCGAAGGAGACCGTCCAGCCGGGCGCGACCATCAAGGTCACCGAGGGCGGCGGCTCCACGGCCGGCGGTACGACGACCGGCTCCACCACGGCGGGCGGCACGACCTCCGGCTCCACCACGTCCGGCGGTACGACGGCGTCGGGGGGCACCACGTCGGGCTCCACCACCTCGGGAGGCACCACCTCCGGAGGCAGTGATTCCGGCGGCTCCACCTCCGGCGGCGGCGGTGGCCAGACCGACTTCCCGGGCAAGGAGGTCGCGGTCCACTTCGCCTGCACCTCCCCGGGACCGGCCGACATCGGCTCCAAGGTGACGATCAACGCGAAGAAGAGCGGCGGGAGCTACGCCCTCACGGTCAAGACGGCCAAGGGTGTGATGGACAGCCCGGCCGACCTGCCCGCCGGCGCGCTCAAGCCGTCCATGGACGTCGCCCTCGGCGGCGCCGACAAGGGCTCGGTGAAGGTCACCGGACCCGCCAACGCCGAACCGCTGAAGCTGGGCAAGCCGGTCGACCTGGCCGACATGACCGGTACGTACAAGCCCGGCGCGTCCGGCAAGTCCACCCTCAGCCCCGGCACCCTCACGATCGACGTGAACCTGGGCGGCCAGAAGCTCAGCATCCCGTGCAAGGTGAAGGGCTCGGCGCCCACGTCGCTGACGCTCGACACCGCGGCCCAGGAGGGCGGCGCCACCGGCTCCGCCACCACGGGCTCCTCCGGCGCGGCCGGTTCCGCGGCGGGCGGCACGGCCTCCGGCGGCGGGCTGGCGGCCACCGGGGCCGAGAACACCGGCACCCTGCGCGCCCTCGGCCTGGTCGCGGGCACCGCGATCCTGCTCGGCGGCGCGGTCTTCACCTTCACCCCGTGGCGCAGGCTGCGCGCCACCCGGTGACGGCCCGGCGCCCGTAGCCGCGTGGGCCAGGTGCTCCGGAAACACCGCGGGGCCCGCCGCACCGTCGGAACCGAGACGGTGCGGCGGGCCCCGCGTACGCGAGGGGCGCGGGTCAGCGCACGTCGCCCATGAGGGCGCTGACCTTCCTGCGGTACATCCAGATCGCGAACGCGGCGAGCACCGCGAGCCCCGCCTCGAAGGCCACGATCCCGGTCTTGTCCAGGTTCACCCCGGCCAGCGAGAGCAGGCTGGTGGTGCAGTCGCCCGCGGTCACCGCGAGGAACCAGACGCCCATCATCTGGCTGCCGTACTTCGCCGGGGCCATCTTCGTGGTGACCGAGAGGCCGACCGGGGAGAGGCAGAGCTCACCGACGGTCTGCAGGAAGTAGATCGACACCAGCCACATCGGGCTGACCTTCTCGCCGTCCGAGGCCATCGTCAGCGGCAGCATGAAGACGAAGAAGGAGACACCGACCAGGAAGAGGCCCGAGCCGAACTTGACGACCGTGCTCGGCTCCTTGCCGCGCCGGTTCAGCGCCAGCCATATCCAGGCGACGACCGGGGCCAGCGCCATGATGAAGACCGGGTTGATCGTCTGGTACCAGGAGGTCGGGAAGTCCAGCCCCAGCACGCTGTTGGTGGTGGAGGACTCGCCGAACAGCGACAGCGTGGAGCCGCCCTGGTCGTAGATCATCCAGAACACGGCGGCCGCGACGAAGAACCAGATGTAGCCGGACATCTTCGACTGCTCGGTCTTCGACAGGTCGCGGTCGCGCTTGATCCGCGCCAGCACCATGACCGGGATCACCAGACCGGCGACGGTGATCGGGACCAGCGCCCAGTTCAGCGTGTAGAGGTCGGCGGCGACGACCGCGCCGTAGAAGACGACCGCGACGGCCAGCCAGATCAGGCCCTTGCGCAGGGTGGAGCGGCGCTCCTGGTCCGACAGCGGCTTCGGTACGACGCTGCTGCGCGGGCTGAGGTGGCGGGTGCCGATCAGGAACTGGGCCAGACCCAGCGCCATCCCGAACGCGGCTATGGCGAAGCCGAGGTGCCAGTTCACCTTCTCGCCGACGGTGCCGATGACCAGCGGCGCGGCGAAGGCACCGAGGTTGATGCCCATGTAGAAGACGGTGAAGCCACCGTCGCGGCGCGGGTCGTCCGGGCCCTTGTAGAGGTGGCCGACCATCGTCGAGATGTTGGCCTTCAGCAGCCCCGAGCCGAGCGCGACCAGCGCCAGACCGGCGAAGAACGTGCCGGTGCCGGGCAGCGCGAGGGTCAGGTGCCCCAGCATGATGATCGACGCCGAGACGGTGACCGTCCTGCGCGGCCCCCAGACCCGGTCGCCGAACCAGCCGCCGGGCATGGCGAGCAGGTACACCATCGCCATGTAGATGGAGTAGATCGAGGTGGCTGTGGCCGCGTTCATGTGCAGGCCGGATCCGGAGACCAGGTACAGCGGAAGCAGGGCCCTCATGCCGTAGAAGCTGAAGCGCTCCCACATCTCGGTCATGAAGAGAGTGGCCAGGCCGCGGGGGTGGCCGAAGAAGGTCTTCTCGGCACCGGAGGTACTGGCCGGGTCCTTCGTCAGGCTGGACGCCATGGTCGATCCTTGTGTGCTCGGGACGCGACGCCGGTGAGCGTGGTGCGCCCGGTGGGGGGAGGCCGGCACCGGCGCGTGCCGGTCCCGCCCCTCACGCCCGGAAGGGGAAGCCGTCCCTTTTCCGTCCGGCACCGTGGGGGAGCCGCCCGGAAGGGGACGAGGACCGACCGCGCCGGGATCCACGCCCGGCACGCTTCCTCGCGTTCCGGGCCCGGCCACAGGTCATTCACTGAAAGTCGCGACTGGTGGGTACCAGCCGGTCAACAAAAGAGACCCTCGGCGCTAAAAGCTGCCCAAGGGTCCTTGAGTCGTGCAACAGGCGTCAAGCAACCATACGGCACGACAGAGCCCCATTTGAAAGGACTTGAGAGATGGATCACAGGTGGAAAGGGAACCGCGGTCGCACATTCGAAGGTGCCGACCCGCCTGATGCGCAGACCCGCAGGGCTTCTGGATCACCTCCCGGCGGCGACCCCGCGCGGACTACCATCAGTCCATGACCCGTGTACTGCTCGCCGAGGACGACGCATCCATCTCGGAGCCACTGGCCCGCGCCCTCCGCCGGGAGGGATACGAGGTCGAGGTCCGCGAGGACGGCCCGACCGCGCTCGACGCCGGCCTCCAGGGCGGGATCGACCTGGTCGTGCTCGACCTGGGGCTCCCCGGGATGGACGGACTGGAAGTGGCCCGCAGGCTCCGCGCCGAGGGACACGCCGTACCGATCCTGGTACTGACCGCCCGGGCCGACGAGGTCGACACCGTCGTCGGTCTCGACGCCGGCGCCGACGACTACGTCACCAAGCCCTTCCGCCTCGCCGAGCTGCTCGCCCGCGTCCGGGCCCTGCTCCGCCGCGGCGCCGCCGAGCCCGCGCCGCAGCCCGCCACGCACGGCGTCCGGATCGACGTCGAGTCGCACCGCGCCTGGATGGGCGAGGAGGAACTCCAGCTCACCGCCAAGGAGTTCGACCTGCTGCGGGTCCTGGTCCGCGACGCCGGCCGGGTCGTCACCCGCGACCAGCTCATGCGCGAGGTCTGGGACACCACCTGGTGGTCGTCGACCAAGACGCTCGACATGCACATCTCCTGGCTCCGCAAGAAGCTCGGCGACGACGCCGCCAACCCCCGCTACATCGCGACCGTGCGCGGCGTCGGCTTCCGCTTCGAGAAGAGCTGACGCCCGACACCCCAGGGGCGAACACCGAGGACGGAAACGTCGAGGACGGAAGCACCCAGCACCATGCGCCGCAGACTGATCAACTCCACGCTCGCCGTGGTGCTCGTGGTGATCGGCGTCTTCGGCGTCTCCCTCGTCATCGTCGAGACCCGCACCATCAGCAACAGCGCCCAGGAGAGCGTCGACTCCGAGGCGCTGCGGCTGATCAGCGTCGTCGAGAGCCGGATCCTGGAGGACGAGAAGGTCACCTCGGCACTCCTGTCCCAGCAGATCGACCACAAGCGCTACGCCCTGGTCGAGATCCCCGGCCGGGCCCCCATCGAGCTCGGCAAGCAGCCGTCCGGCAACGTGATCAGCAGCACGGCCGAGGGGGAGCGCGGCGAGAAGGTCACCGTCGAGGAGTCCAGCTCGGCGGTCACCCGTGAGGTCGGCCGCACGCTGCTGATCATCGGTGCGGTGGCGCTGCTGGCCATCGTCTCCGCCGTCCTCCTGGCCGTACGCCAGGCCAACCGGCTCACCTCGCCGCTGACCGACCTGGCCGAGACCGCCGAACGGCTCGGCTCGGGCGACCCCCGCCCGCGCCACAAGCGGTACGGGGTGCCGGAGCTGGACCGGGTCGCCGACGTCCTGGACGCCTCCGCCGAGCGGATCGCCCGGATGCTGACCGCCGAGCGCCGCCTCGCCGCCGACGCCTCGCACCAGCTCCGCACCCCGCTCACCGCGCTCTCCATGCGGATCGAGGAGATCTCCGTCACCGACGACCCGGAGACGGTCAAGGAAGAGGCGAACATCGCCCTCACCCAGGTCGAGCGGCTCACCGACGTCGTCGAGCGGCTGCTCACCAACGCCCGCGACCCCCGTACCGGCTCCGCCGTCGTCTTCGACCTCGACGAGGTCGTGAAGCAGCAGATCGAGGAGTGGCGCCCGGCCTACCGCAGCGCGGGCCGCGCCATCGTCCGCTCCGGCAAGCAGGGACTCCAGGCCGTCGGCACCCCGGGCGCCGTCGCCCAGGTGCTGGCCGCGCTGATCGAGAACTCCCTCATGCACGGCGGCGGCACGGTCGCCCTGCGCACCCGGGTCACCGGCAACCAGGCGGTCATCGAGGTCACCGACGAGGGCCCCGGCGTCCCCGCCGACCTGGGCGCCCGGATCTTCGAGCGGACGATCAGCGGCCGCAACTCCACCGGAATCGGCCTCGCCGTGGCCCGGGACCTCGCCGAGGCGGACGGCGGCCGCCTCGAACTGCTCCAGCCGAAGCCCGCGGTCTTCGCCCTCTTCCTCAGCCGGACCGCCCTGAACCGGCAGGAGCCGGACCGCCCGGTGCGCTGAGCCCCCGCCCGCCCCGGACCTACCGGCGCGCGGCGGGCGCCGCCGCGGACTCCTCGGCGGGAGCCTCCACGGGGACGGGCAGGGCCTTGAAGACCCACGTCCGGTAGGACCAGAAACGGAACAGGGTCGCCACCCCGATCCCGAGGACCTTGAAGACGTTGCTCTGGACCGGGGTGTCCCACCCGAAGCCGTACGTCGCCACGTACAGCACACCGGTCTCGATGACCGCTCCCACCGCGCTGAACAGCAGGAACAGCGTCAGCTCCCGGGTCCGGCCGCTCTTGTCGCGGTCCCGGTAGGTCCAGTAACGGAAGCCGATGTAGTTGCCGAGGATCGCGACGAAGGTGGCCAGCAGACCGGCCCGCACCGTCGGGATCGGGGTGTAGCGCCAGAGCAGGTTGGACACCACGATGTTGACGACCAGGCCGACCCCTCCGACCACGCCGAACTTGGCGACCTCCCGGGCCAGTAGCTCCAGCCGCGCCCGCAGTCCGCCCCGCTCGCCCATGGTGATCGCTCGCCCGTCCGTCGTGTGTGCCCGCCGTGTACATGCGTCGACTCCGTCAACCCGGTCATGCTAGAGCCTGTCCGGAAGGGGGACGGAGGGTGTCGTCCGGAGCCCGCGGAGGCGGCGGATACCCTGGAGGAGTGACGTTTCCGGTAGTCGGCATGGTCGGCGGCGGTCAGCTCGCCCGTATGACCCACGAGGCGGGCATCCCCCTCGGCATCAAGTTCAAGCTCCTCAGTGACACCCCCCAGGACTCGGCGGCCCAGGTGGTGAGCGAAGTCGTCGTGGGCGACTATCGCGACCTGGACACGCTGCGCGCCTTCGCGCGCGGCTGCGACGTGATCACCTTCGATCACGAGCACGTGCCCACCGAGCACCTGCGGGCCCTGGAGGCGGACGGCATCCCCGTACGCCCCGGCCCCGACGCGCTGGTGCACGCCCAGGACAAGGGGGTGATGCGCGCGAAGCTCACCGAGATCGGCGCGCCCTGCCCCCGCCACCGCATCGTGGAGGACTCGGCCGACGTGGCCGCCTTCGCCGAGGAGGCCGGCGGCTTCCCCGTGATCCTCAAGACGGTCCGCGGCGGCTACGACGGCAAGGGCGTCTGGGTGGTCCGCTCCGAGGCCGACGCGGCCGAGCCCTTCCGGGCCGGGGTCGCGGTCCTCGCGGAGGAGAAGGTCGACTTCGTACGGGAGCTGGCGGCCAACATCGTCCGCTCGCCGCACGGCCAGGCCGTCGCCTACCCGGTCGTCGAGTCCATCCAGGTCGACGGTGTCTGCGACACGGTCATCGCCCCCGCCCCCGACCTGGACGAGACCCTGGCCGGCGAGGCCCAGCGGCTGGCCCTGCGGATCGCCGCCGAGCTGGGCGTCGTCGGTCACCTCGCGGTGGAGCTCTTCGAGACCCGTGACGGCCGCATCCTCGTCAACGAGCTGGCCATGCGCCCGCACAACTCCGGCCACTGGACCCAGGACGGCGCGGTCACCTCGCAGTTCGCCAACCACGTCCGCGCCGTGCTCGACCTGCCGCTGGGCGACCCCCGCCCGCGCGCCCCCTGGACGGTCATGTGCAACGTCCTCGGCGGCGACTACCCGGACATGTACCAGGGCTACCTGCACTGCATGGCCCGCGACCCGCGGCTCAAGATCCACATGTACGGAAAGGACGTGAAGCCCGGCCGCAAGGTCGGACACGTCAACACCTACGGCGACGACCTGGCGGACGTGCGGGAGCGCGCCCGGCACGCGGCCGACTACCTGCGAGGAACGATCACCGAATGACCTCCCCCGCGCCGCTCGTCGGCATCGTCATGGGCTCCGACTCCGACTGGCCCGTCATGGAAGCGGCGGCCAAGGCCCTCGACGAGTTCGAGATCCGCTACGAGGTCGACGTCGTCTCCGCCCACCGCATGCCGCACGAGATGATCGCGTACGGCGAGCACGCGGCGGACCGCGGCCTCAAGGCGATCATCGCGGGCGCGGGCGGCGCCGCCCACCTGCCGGGCATGCTCGCCTCCGTCACCCCGCTGCCGGTCATCGGTGTGCCGGTCCCGCTGAAGTACCTGGACGGCATGGACAGCCTGCTCTCCATCGTGCAGATGCCCGCCGGCGTCCCGGTCGCGACCGTCTCGGTCGGCGGCGCGCGCAACGCGGGCCTGCTCGCCGCCCGCATCCTCGCCGCCCACGACGGCGAGCTGCTGGCCCGGATGCGGGAGTTCCAGCAGGAGCTGAACGACCAGGCGACGGAGAAGGGCAAGCGCCTGCGCAACAAGGTCAAGGGCGCCGACGCCTTCGGCTTCGGCAAGTAGACGCGAGCGAGGGGGAGAACCGGTGGAGCAGCACGTGGAGCGGGCGAGGGAACTCCTCGCCGAGTACCCCGTCGTCGACGGGCACAACGACCTGCCGTGGGCGCTGCGCGAACAGGTCGGCTACGACCTCGACGCCCGCGACATCGCCGACGACCAGTCCGCCCACCTGCACACCGACATCCCCCGGCTACGCGCCGGCGGCGTCGGCGCCCAGTTCTGGTCGGTCTACGTACGGACCGACATGGCGGGCGACGAGGCCGTCAGCGCCACCCTGGAACAGGTCGACGTCGTCACCGAGCTGCTCGCCCGGTACCCCGCCGACCTGCGGCGCGCGCTGACCGCCGACGACATGGAGGCGGCCCGCGCCGAGGGCCGCATCGCCTCCCTGATGGGCGCCGAGGGCGGCCACTCCATCAACAACTCGCTGGGCACCCTGCGCGGCCTGCACGCGCTGGGCGTCCGCTACATGACGCTCACCCACAACGACAACATCGCGTGGGCGGACTCGGCGACCGACGAACCGGGCGTCGGCGGCCTCTCGCCCTTCGGCCACGAGGTCGTCCGCGAGATGAACCGCACCGGCATGCTGGTCGACCTCTCCCACGTGGCGGCCTCCACGATGCGCGACGCGCTGGACACCTCCGTCGCGCCGGTGATCTTCTCGCACTCCTCCTCGCGCGCCGTCTGCGACCACCCGCGCAACATCCCCGACGACGTCCTCGGCCGGCTCCCCGGCAACGGGGGCATCGCCATGGCCACCTTCGTCCCGAAGTTCGTCCTGCCGGCGGCCGTCGCCTGGACGCTGGCCGCCGACGAGAACCTCCGCGCCCACGGGCTGCACCACCTCGACACCACCGCACGGGCCATGGAGATCCACGCCGCCTTCGAGGCGGCCCACCCGCGCCCGGTGGCCACCGTGGCGACCATCGCCGACCACCTCGACCACATGCGCGAGGTCGCGGGCATCGACCACATCGGCATCGGCGGCGACTACGACGGCACCGCCTTCCTCCCCGACGGCCTCGGGGACGTCGCCGGATACCCGAACCTGATCGCGGAACTCCTCCGCCGCGGCTGGTCCGCCGACGACCTGGCCAAGCTCACCTGGCGCAACGCCGTACGGGTGCTGCGCGACGCGGAGGACGTCGCCCGCGACCTGCGCACCCGCCGCGGCCCCTCGCACGCCACGATCGAGCAGCTCGACCGCTGAACGGACGGGGCGCCCCACCGGGGCGCCCCGAACCCGTCCCCTACCCGGCGCAGAGGCAGAACGGGTGCCCCGCCGGGTCCGCGTACACCCGGAACGTCCGCTCCCGGTCCGCCGCGTCCAGCACGGTCGCACCCAGCGCCAGCGCCTCCTTCTCCGCCGCGTCCAGATCCGCCACGGTCAGGTCCAGATGGGACTGCTGCGAGGCGTCCGGGCGCGGCCACTCCGGCGGTACGAAACCGGGCGCGGCCTGGAAGGCGATCACCGTGGAGCCGGCCCCGGTCAGCTCCACCCAGTCCTCCCCGCCGGGCACGATCTCCCCGCCCAGCAGCCCCGCGTAGAACCTGGCGAGCGCGATCGGATCCGGACAGTCCAGAACAACAGAACCCAGTGCGGCCACAGCCATGACACAGCCCTCCCTCGGAAACGTGGTTACCGCTACATCGGCTTAACCGGTAACCGTTACTGCATGCTGCCGCACCAGAGGTAACGTCGCAACATGATTGAGAAGGAACATGAGTGAGAAGGACACCGCGCCCGGCCCGCTCGCGCTGATCGAGTCCCTGGTCAACACCCTGGACGTCGAGACGGGCGCGGACACGCTCGACACGGCGGACGGCCGCGCCGCCTTCGGCCTCACCGAGGCCGAGGTCCCGGACGCCCGCGCCCTGCGCGAGGCGCTCCGTACCGCCTGCCTGGCCCACGCGGGCCACCGCCCGCCGCAGGACGCCGGTTCCCCGCTGGACCGGCTGCTCGCCGAGGCGCCGCTACGGGTCACCGTGGACGCGGCCGGCGTCGCCGCGCTGCGCCCCGTCACCGAACCGGCCGGGCTGACCGCCCGGGTCGCCTCGGCCATCGCCGCCGCGGCGGCCGACGGCACCTGGGCCCGGCTCAAGGCGTGCGAGGCCGACGACTGCCGGTGGGCGTACTACGACCGCAGTCCGGCGGGGCGCCGCCGCTGGTGCTCGATGGCGGTGTGCGGCGCCCGCGCCAAGATGCGCACCTACCGCGCGAAGCGCGGCTGAGCGAAACGGGGCGGCCGGCCGGATCAGGCCGTCGGGCGCCCCATGGCCCGGAACGTCCAGCCGGCCGCGCGCCACCGCTCGCCGTCCAGCGCGTTCCGCCCGTCCAGGACGATCCGGTGCGCCACGGCCTCACCGAGCTGCGCCGGGTCCAGCTCGCGGAACTCCCGCCACTCCGTCAGGTGCAGCACCACATCGGCGCCGCGCACCGCGTCCAGCGCCGTCTCCGCGTACCCCAGGGTCGGGAAGAGGAGCCGGGCGTTGTCCATGCCCTTGGGGTCGAAGACGGTGACCTGGCCGCCCTGCAGCTGGATCTGCCCCGCCACGTTCAGCGCCGGCGAGTCCCGTACGTCGTCCGAGTCCGGCTTGAACGTCGCGCCGAGCACGGCCACCCGCTTGCCGAGGAACGAGCCGCCGCCCACGGCCTCCCGGGCCAGCTCCACCATGTGGCCGCGGCGCCGCATGTTGACCGAGTCGACCTCCCGGAGGAAGGTCAGCGCCTGGTCCACGCCCAGCTCACCGGCGCGCGCCATGAACGCCCGGATGTCCTTCGGCAGGCAGCCGCCGCCGAAGCCGATCCCGGCCCGCAGGAACTTCGAGCCGATCCGCTCGTCGTGGCCGATCGCCTCGGCCAGCTTCACCACGTCGCCGTCGGTGGCCTCGCAGACCTCGGCCATGGCGTTGATGAACGAGATCTTCGTGGCCAGGAAGGAGTTGGCCGCCGTCTTCACCAGCTCGGAGGTCGGGAAGTCCGTCACCACGAACGGCGCGCCCTCGGTGATCGGCGTCGCGTACACCTCGCGCAGCAGCTTCTCGGCCCGCTCGCTCCGTACGCCGACGACGATCCGGTCCGGGTGCAGGGTGTCCTGCACGGCGAAGCCCTCGCGCAGGAACTCCGGGTTCCAGGCCAGCTCCGCGTCGGCGCCCGCCGGGGCCAGCTCCGCCAGCCGGTCGGCCAGCCGGGCCGCCGAGCCCACCGGAACGGTCGACTTCCCGACGACCAGGGTGGGCCGGGTCAGGTGCGGGGCCAGCGACTCGAACGCGGAGTCGACGTAGCTCATGTCGCAGGCGTACTCGCCGTGCCGCTGCGGAGTGTTCACGCAGACGAAGTGCACATCGCCGAACTCGGCCACCTCCTCCCAGGAGGTGGTGAACCGCAGCCGCCCGGTGGAGCCCTCGATGCCCGCGACGTGCTTGCGCAGCAACTCGTCCAGGCCCGGTTCGTACATCGGGCCCCGGCCGGCGCTCAGCGTCTCGATCTTCTCGGGCACGACATCGAGGCCGAGCACGTCGAACCCCAGCTCCGCCATGGCCGCGGCGTGGGTGGCGCCGAGGTAGCCGGTGCCGATCACAGTGATCCTGAGGGCCATGAAGTGCTCCTGGAAGATGCGGACAGACATGCGGTGAACGAGCATAGTCCTGCTTCCGAAGGCCCGGATTCCGGCCGCCCGTACGGTCGCGCCGCCCTTCTGGACCCCTGTCGTGAAGCTCACGCGGCCTTTGCGTAGGCCATCGTGGGCACAGCGCCCTAAAATTGAGTTACTTAACGGTAGTTAGCGTATGGGGAGTGAGCGTCTTGGCGGGTTCGACCGATTTCGACCTGTACCGTCCGGCCGAGGAGCACGAGATGCTCCGGGAGACGGTGCGTGCGCTTGCCGAGGCGAAGATCGCCCCGCATGCGGCAGCGGTCGACGAGGAGGCGCGCTTCCCGCAGGAGGCGCTCGACGCCCTGACCGCGGCGGACCTGCACGCGGTCCACGTACCGGAGGAGTACGGCGGCGCGGGCGCCGACGCCCTCGCCACGGTCATCGTCATCGAGGAGGTGGCCCGCGCCTGCGCCTCCTCCTCCCTCATCCCGGCCGTGAACAAGCTCGGCTCCCTCCCGGTGATCCTCTCCGGCTCGGAGGCCCTGAAGAAGAAGTACCTGGGCCCGCTCGCCAAGGGCGACGCGATGTTCTCGTACTGCCTCTCCGAGCCCGACGCGGGTTCGGACGCGGCCGGCATGAAGACCCGGGCCGTGCGCGACGGCGACTTCTGGGTCCTCAACGGCGTGAAGCGCTGGATCACCAACGCGGGCGTCTCCGAGTACTACACGGTCATGGCCGTCACCGACCCGACCAAGCGCTCCAAGGGCATCTCCGCCTTCGTCGTCGAGAAGTCGGACGAGGGCGTCTCCTTCGGCGCCCCGGAGAAGAAGCTCGGCATCAAGGGCTCGCCGACCCGCGAGGTCTACTTCGACAACGTCCGCATCCCCGCCGACCGCATGATCGGCGAGGAGGGCACCGGCTTCGCCACCGCGATGAAGACCCTGGACCACACCCGCATCACCATCGCGGCCCAGGCCCTCGGCATCGCCCAGGGCGCCCTCGACTACGCCAAGGGCTACGTCCAGGAGCGCAAGCAGTTCGGCAAGCCGATCGCCGACTTCCAGGGCGTCCAGTTCATGCTCGCCGACATGGCCATGAAGCTGGAGGCGGCCCGCCAGCTCACCTACTCCGCCGCTGCCAAGTCCGAGCGCGTCGACGGCGACCTGACCTTCTTCGGCGCCGCCGCCAAGTGCTTCGCCTCCGACGTCGCGATGGAGGTCACCACGGACGCGGTCCAGCTCCTCGGCGGCTACGGCTACACCCGCGACTACCCGGTGGAGCGCATGATGCGCGACGCCAAGATCACCCAGATCTACGAGGGCACGAACCAGGTCCAGCGCATCGTCATGGCGCGCAACCTGCCGTAGCAAGATTTTCGCAGGTCAGCGACCGTTTCCGGTGGCTCACGGGCGGGGCTCGGCTTCCGGTCGGTTCGGGCCCGTTCGGGCCTGATGCCGGGCGAGAAATCGCCTCTCACCTGCACGAACACAGCGGCCCCCGGCTTCGCGCCGGGGGCCGTTCGTATGGTCTCCGTGGCCGCCGCACGCCTGGACGAACGATGCGCCGCTGATGTCGAGCGCGTACGGGTCGGTTCCGTTCTGCGTCACCGCACCTCCTGCTCGACTCATCGCGGTCATGGCTGACCGCCGCCGCCCGGCACGGGCGGGAGCTCAGGGTTTCCACCGCTGGAGTGGGGCTCTACTCAGCACGTACGACCACGGCGAACGATGTCCGCATGCGCCGGAATCCGGCGTGCCCGGACCGGCCGGTATGGCTCATGCATTCCACGTCGATGGACGCCGACTCGATGGAAGGCGCCGCCTTCCACTTGCAGCCCAAGCACTCGGCCTCGAACGTCACATCCGTGTCCGGGTGTTCGGTGATCCGGTGCTTCACGTACCGCATTACTGTTCTGACGCTCACAGCCCACCCCTACGGCTCAGCCTGTTGACCTCCGCGACCCTGGCGCTCAGTTCCTCTCGCGCCGGGTGGAGGAGGGGCCTGGTAGTCCGGGCACTTCGGGCTGCCGCATGCGCACTTCGGCCAGCGAAGGGGCGAGCCGGGGCCGAGGTCCGCCCCCTCCGGCCCCGGGTCGGACGCGCTCACCAGGAACACGCTGTCGACACCACGCGTCCTTGAGGAGCGGGAGAGGGCCCGGCGGGTTGATCCGCCACCGACGTGGTCGCCCGCTTCGGTTCCCTGCACTCTGCTGTCACTCACCATCGCCCGCCTTGTCCCCTGACTGCTGCGCCATGTCATGGACGGTAGGGAGGGCAGGTTCAGCCGGTCCACGTTCTTGCAGCAGCTTGCACGCGAATCACTGGAGCGAGTTGATCGCATCTGTGATGAGGACGCGGGCATCCGAGCCGTACACGGCCATTTCCGCCAGTTGGGAGAAAGCCTTGGCGTAGACGTTGATCTCGCTTGGAGCCGATACGTTCACGGCGGCCGTCAGGAGTTCGACACTCGCGCGGCGGTCGTCGAACAGGTAGAACGCTTCCAACGGCCACACGCGTCGATCGGAGGTGAACGGGATGATGCCCAGGCTTACGTCCGGAAGTGCCATCACGGCGAGGAGATAGCCAAGTTGGCCGGCCATCGTATCCGCGTCACCGATACGGTAGCGAAGTACGGTCTCTTCCATGAGGAGGCCGAACCGGCGGCCACCTTCGTGGAGGACCTGCGAGCGTTCGACGCGTGAGGCGGCGGCATCGGACGAGTCGTCGGGGGTCCCTTGAAAGGTGGCGATGGTGGAGAGCAAGGCCGCCGCGTACGCCTCGGTCTGGAGCATGCCGGGCACGACATTCGAGCAGTACACGCGAAAGTGTCGGGTTCCCTGATACAGGGGAACCACTTCCTCCTGCGCCCGGCGCATTCCATGGCGATGGAGCTTTTTCCAGTGGACGTACATCTGATCGGCCTGGCGGTTTGCTGCGACGAGATCCGCAGCTTGGTCTTCCGCGCCGCATGCTTTGCACCAGGCACGGATATCGGCATCGGACGCAGGCGTCCTGGCCCGCTCGATGCGTGATGACTTCGCGGGGCTCCAGCCACACCGAAGGGCCACCTCGTGCCCGGTCAGCTCCGCGTCTTTGCGTAGCTCTCCGAGACGAGCGGCAAGGGCTTCACGTGCGGCCTGGACGCTGGACGAGGGGGATGTGGACATGAGTGGCTCTTCAGTGTTTCGCTGGTTCAGACCAAGTACTTCTCGTGCGGGATGCCCCGCTCCCACACCGCCTCGAACGCGGCCGATGCGAACCGGGCCACGTCCGCTTCCGGGCGGAACTCCCAGCCCTGATCGGACCAGTTCCCGTCACCCGAGAAGTGGTTGAACAGCACGGTCTCGCCGTCGAAGATCCAGCAGTCGTTACCAGGCAGAGCGATGTCCGATGCCCGCCGTCTGGGCAGCCAGCGAACCTGTTCCCCGGCGTGGATATTGACCACGGTGCCGGCGTGCTCGTAACGGATGTAGTCGGTGACCGGCTCGGAGACAACGCGTGCGCGTCGAACCGTAACGCCTCTCTTCACCGTGCCCCGAATCAAATCGACCCAAGGCATCCAGTACTCGGAAGCGGGGTCCACGTCGCGCTGCCCCGTACGCTTCCAGTTGTCGAAGTCCTCGGCTTCATCGCCCACCCCGTACGAGTCGCGCATCTCCAGGTGCACGGCGGAGTGCTTGGCGGCCGCCAATAGCTCGTCAAAGCTCGGGTCGTTCTGCGACATCACATGCCTCCCTGAGCATGGGCACCATGCGGACCGGAATCCGAATGACGGCTTCGTGTGCCGGGATTCCCGACGCATGTCCGGGAGCCTCGAAAGCGGTGCACTCTGCCTCCAGTTTCTCGTCCGGCTTCCAGCCCTGGAGTACGAGTTCCCTCTTCTCTTCGTCCACCCAAATGGTGGGGGAACCCTGCTGACCGGTGTCTGGATCGATCCCGATGAACCGTAGTGCCATGACTGCCTCCGGTGCCGAGTGGCTTACGCCCACTTGCACGAGCTTCGCCCTCCGGGGCAGCCCCGGTCAAGAGGGGGCCTTGGCCTTGGGTAGGCGGCCGACCGCCCGGAGCGCACGAGGAACGCCACCGCCGAACGGCGGGGGCGTTCCTTATTGGGGGAGACGGTGCGAGCGGGCGTCGGTAGTCTGCGCCGGATGGCTGATGGGCCGGTCACCGTTCGGGGAGGGAACATGACGACGCCACTGCCCGCCCCCTCGTTGCGCACCGCCCGCCTTCGGCTGCGCGCCTTCGAGGACGCGGATGGGGACGGGCTCTTCGCACTGCACAGCAGTGCCCGTGTGCTGCGGTACTGGGACTCGCCGCCGTGGAGCGAACGCGAGCGCGCCGGGAGGTTCGTCGAGACCTGTCGGCGGATGGTGCGGGAGGGCACCGGGGTGCGGCTCGCCGTGGACCGTGTCTCCGACGGGGCGTTCCTCGGCTGGTGCGGCCTGGTCGGGTGGAATCCGGACTACCGCAGCGCGTCGCTCGGCTACTGCTACGGCGAAGCGGCGTGGGGCCACGGCTACGCGACCGAGGCCGCCGGCTCCCTGCTGCGGTGGGCGTTCGACACGCTGGACCTCAACCGCGTCCAGGCCGAGGCCGACACCCGCAACGCGGCGTCCGCACGGGTGCTGGAGAAGCTCGGGTTCGTCCGTGAAGGGACGCTGCGGGAGGACTGCGTCGTCAACGGCGAGGTCTCCGACTCATGGGTCTACGGGCTGATCCGGCGGGACTGGCGGCCTCCGGAGGAGCCGGTGTCCGTGCGCTGAGCCCGTACCGCACCTCCGGACGTGACACATCCCCGCCCTCTGTCACGTCCGGTCAGATGCCCTCGTACTCCCCGTCGAAGCGGTCCAGATCCGCCTCGGTGCGGGCCCGGAGGAGGGCGGTTCCGTGGTCGTCGCGGATGACGACCCCGTCGTGCGCGTACCAGCGTGAGCCCGGCAGCTGGGCGGTCGGGTACTCCGGGAGCGGGAGGCGGCGGAAGGCCGCGGGGATGTCCTCGGGGTCCAGCCAGCCCATCAGGTCCTCGTCGGCGCACAGCGCCTCGGACAGGACGAGTTCGACGAGCGCGACGCTCAGCCGGTCCAGCCAGGCGATCCAGTCGTCGGCGGTGGGCCGGGGGACGTCGAGGCGGAACACGACGGGCGGGTCCTCCTGGCCGAGGTCCGTGACCCGTATGCCCCAGTAGGCGCAGGACTGGTTCTCGACGCGGAAGACCAGCACGCCCCGGTCCTCGTCCAGGTAGAGGTCCTCCGGGGCGAGCAAGGTGTCCTGATTGCTCGTCAGGTCAGGCCGCAGGCCCAGGAGGTGGTGGGCCTCGCGCAGGGCGGCGGGCAGGGGCAGGCCCAGCCGCTCCGCGGCCGCGTCGAGCTCGGCGGAGGCGCGGCCGTCGGCCGCGGTGAGCGGGCGGGGGCTCCAGTCGCGGGCGAAGGCGCGGACGAAGCTCCACGCCGCCTGCCGGTCGGGCCGCACGCCGACCGCGGCGGTCAACGCCTCCAGGTCCAAGGCGAGATCGGTGGCGGGATCGGCGCCGGAGTCCGGAGCGGCTGCCGGGGCCGCGGTGGACCCCGGGGGCGGGGGCGGTTGTTCCTGCGTCATGGGCGTGACTATAGGGAGCGCCACTGACAGGGGCCGCCGACGGCAGCACACTCTGCCCCGACTCCCCGCGCTCCGGGGCGCTTTCACGGAATCCCCGTACCTCCCGGTCACGCGATCGGCACACTGGGTGCATGAACGATCACCATCAGGCACTGCCGGATCACCTCGTCATCAACGTGCAGCGCCGGGAGGACCCGGTGTCCATGGTCACCGAGGCGGACGCGTTCGCCTCGTCCCGGACGTACTCGAACGTCGTCATCCGGGGCCCGCTCTTCGGCGTCGCCGAGCAGCGCCGGGGCGAGCGGCCGCGGTGGAGGCTGATCACCGACATGGAGTCCGGCTATCCGCAGGACGTCCGCGACGAGTTGAACAGCTACCTCTGGTTCAAGGCCAGGGACGAGACGGACGATCCCCGTGAGCGGCGTGCCCTGCTCGACGCGGTCCGCCGGCTGGAGACCGAGCGGGTCAACGACCTGACCGTGGGCGACACCCGCTACCGGATCGTGCGCGCCGACGAGTTCGCCCGGATCGGTGAGAGCGGCATGGAGCCGCCCCGGGCCACCGACGTCGACTCGGACGGCTGGGACCTCGAACTTGATACACCCTCGACCACCAAGGGCTTCGTCATCGACCACGCGGCGGCGGTGGGGCTGACCGAGGGGCTGGACCGGATGGGCCTCGTGCCGCTCGCGTACACCTCCCAGCGCTTCCCGGCCGATGTGCTGGCGGACTCGCGGCGTGCGCTGCGGACCCACCCCGGGCTGGTGCTGCTGCCGGTCGCCTTCCGGGTGATGGAGCGCAAGGAACACGCCTGGTCGTTGGTGTCGTCCCAGCACCCCACCCCGCAGGACGCGCGGCGCTCGCTGGTCTACCACCTGACGAAGTTCCTGCCGATGTTCAAGCAGATCGACGAGGACGAGGCGGCCATCTACGCCCGGGCCGCCGAGGCGTTCAGCAAGCGTCGGCGCCCCAACGAGCTGGAGGTGCGCGGGCGGCGCTTCGAGATCATTCGGGTCGAACGGATGATGCGGATCGGCCCCGCCGGTCCGGAGGGCCCGCGGAAGTCGGACGTCGAGATCCACGACCCCATGCGGATGCACCCCGTGATGGACGAGTGGGGCAACATCACCCCCGAGTCGTAGGCGACGCGGGCCGGGACCGGGGTCGGCGTGAAGGCGGAGGCGCCGCTCCCCAGGAAGGGGAACGGCGCCTCGGATCGGTACAGGGTCGGCGGCCCGGGTCAGCAGGCCTTGAGCGCCCCGGAGTTGGTCAGGTTGCCGTCGTAGATCCAGCCGTTGATCTGCGTGCCGTCGATGCGCGCGTGGGTCCAAGTGTTGCCCGCGGAGTTCACCACGTAGCAGTGGTAGTACAGCTTGGCGGAGTAGACGGTGGCGGTGGTGGGGCAGTCGGCGCTCGGGCCGGTGCGCAGCGGCGCGGAACTGCCGGACACGTATCCGTAGCCGGCGTCCTTGTTGGACCACGCCGGGTGCGTGCACGCGCTTGCGCCGGTGGTGGCCGCGCCCGCGGCCGGGGCGGAGACGATGGCCGCCGAGGCGACCAGGAACGGAAGGGCCAGCGAGGTCCAGAGCTTCGTTCTCTTCACGTTCTTCCTGTTCGTCGTGCACCCGACCTGCCGGAGGGGCGCGCTTCCAGGTACAGGCAGAAACTATGTGCGACCCACAGCCTCTTGGCAGGCGCGTATCGGACACCGGGTTTTCGGGCGTCGAACGCGACGTGAATTCGCACAACTTTTCTATGTTCAAGGTCGCGTGCTGCACGACTTGGTGAACGCTTGGTGAATCATTGACTTGAATCGCATGCATTTCAGCCAAATGCCGGTGCCTGTATGGGCGGCCAGGCCCGAAACCGGATGGCTGGAAGGTGGTGGTTTCAGGGAGGGGTCCGGCATGCGTCAAGGGGAGTGGGCACGTGCAAGGGCCGGGTGGCTCCTGGGTTTCCAGGAGCCACCCGGCCCTTCGTCCTGTCTTCCAACTACTGCCTGCAGTGCGGCGTTTGGCGCTTTCCCGGGCTCTCGGCGCCGCTCGATCGGGAGAGGCCCCATCGCTCGCCACGTTGTCGGAGTCGTCCCCGTACTCCCAGTACGGGGACGGACCTCCGCCCGCGATCGCACGTACCGGACGCCGCGCGGGCCGGCCTCCGGCCGGACGTCGGCACTCTGGAGGCAGGCCCTCGCCCGGTCGTCGTCAGCGGCCGGAGACGGTGACCGTCTCGTCGTTCCTGAGCTGGTCCACCAGCTGCTTGACCTTGGCCTTGTCCCAGTCCACGTTCCCGTTGCTGAAGCCCGCGACCGGCATGTTCATCGACTTTCCGTCGCCGCCCGTGACGCCCTTCATGGCGAAGAACATCTTGCCCAGGGACCAGAGCGACATGTCCTTGTCCACGATCAGGGTGTCCAGCCCCGCGCCCATCGTCGGGTACAGCTTGAACGGGTTGAGGATCGTGGACGGCGTCGCCGTCTGGCTCGCCAGCGCCGCGAGGAACTTCTGCTGGTTCTTCGTACGGGCCAGGTCGGCCTCGGCGAAGGCGTACCGGGTGCGGACGAAGGCCAGCGACTGCTCGCCGTTCAGCGTCTGCTTGCCCGCCTGGAAGTCGGCGCCGGACTTCTTGTCCTTGAACGCCTTGGGGATGTCCAGCTCCACCCCGCCGATCGCGTCCACGATCTTGGCGAAGCCGCCGAAGCCGATCTCGACGTAGTGGTCGATGCGCAGCCCGGTGTTGAACTCGACCGTGCGGACGAGGAGTTCGGGGCCGTCCATGGCGTACGCGGCGTTCAGCTTGGTGAAGCGGCCGCGGGCCGGGTAGAGCTTGCCGGACTCGGAACCCTTGAACGAGGGGATCTCGACGTTCGAGTCGCGCGGCAGGGAGACGAGCGTCGGCCCGTTCGCCCCGTCGTGCAGGATCATCATCGAGTCGGTCCGCTTGCCCGCCGCGGAGCCGGTGTGCAGCCGCTTCTTGTCGTCGGACGTCATGCCCTCGCGGCTGTCGGAACCGACGATCAGGTAGTTGGTGCCCTTGCCGCTCTCCGGCCGCTCGATGACCTTGGAGAGGTCCACCTCGCGCCTGAGCTTGGAATCGGCCCAGAAGTAGGTGCCTATGGAGACCGCGAGGACCACGATCACCAGGGAGAGCGCGCCTATCTTGATCCGGCGGCGCCAGTCCGGCGCCGAACGACCCTGCGGGGTGTGACCGCCGCCGGGTCCGCCGGGTCCGCCGCCGTGGCCGTCGCCCCGGCCGCCACCGCCGTAGACCTGGCCCGTGTTGTAACCGCTGTCGTATCCGGTGTTCTCGTCGGGGCCGCCGTACGGGGACGGCTCCGCCCGGCGCTGCCGGGGCGGCCCGGCCGGGCGCGGCGGGGCCGGCCGCTGCTGGGGCGGGGTGGCGGGGCGCTGAACGTGCCGCATCACGCGGGCACCCTCGGGCCGCTCGCCGGCGCTGCCCTGCCCGTAGCGGTTACCGCCGCGGTTGTCGTCGGACCATCCCTCGGGCCAATCGTTCATACGGACCAGTGTGCAGGCCCGAGGCGTCCCTCTTACAGGGGGAGCGGGAAATCGGACCGGGGCTGTTGCGAAGCTGATGCATTGCGCCCGGGCCGAAGCACCCCGCATAAGGTGGACTGTATGACAGATCAGGCCCCGCGCCCGGAGGGCGACATCCCGGGCAAGCCCACCGCCGCCTCCCGGACCACCCTCAGCCACATCATGACCGGCAACGACACCAACCTGCTGGGCACGGTGCACGGCGGCGTGATCATGAAGCTGGTCGACGACGCGGCGGGTGCCGTGGCCGGACGGCACTCCGGCGGCCCCGCCGTGACGGCCTCCATGGACGAGATGGTCTTCCTGGAGCCGGTCCGGGTCGGCGACCTCGTCCACGTCCGCGCCCAGGTGAACTGGACGGGCCGCTCCTCGATGGAGGTCGGCGTCCGGGTCATGGCCGAGCGCTGGAACGAATCCACCCCCGCCCAGCAGGTCGGCAGCGCCTACCTGGTCTTCGCCGCGGTCGACGCGGACGGCAGGCCGCGCCCCGTGCCGCAGGTGATCCCCGAGACGGAGCGCGACCGGCGGCGCTACCAGGAGGCGCAGATCCGGCGCACCCACCGGCTGGCCCGCCGCCGCGCGATCAAGGAGCTGCGGGAGAAGCGCGCCGCGGACGGGATCGAGGACTGAGGCCTCGGCCGTTCCGTCACGGGCAGACCACCTGGTCGCCCGAGACGGCGCCGTACGGGCCGCTCTCCGGGTCCTCGGCCCGCACCCGGCGCACCTCGCCGAAGTCCGTCCCGGCCGTCACCCGGATCGTGGGCCCCTGCCCCTTCACCGGGTGCAGCCGCGCCCCCGGCAGCGCCACCGCCAGCGACTTCGCGGACCGGTCCCAGCGCGGGTCGTACGTGACCAGGGTCTGCTCCAGGTCGTGCGCGTCCCCGTTCAGCGGGGCGCGGGTGGTGTCGAAGCCGGTGGCGCGCAGCGCGTCGTCGGCCTTCTGCCCGAGGCCGTCCCTCGGCGTCCCGTTGTAGACCTGGATCCGGATCAGCTTCGGGTCCACGTCGACGGGCAGCGCCCGCGGTCCGGCGGGGCGGGCGGGGGCGAGGGGCTCGTCCTCGCGCAGCGCCCGGAAGAGCTTCCTGGACTTCGCCGGGTCCCAGGTGACCGTCGAGCCGATGCCCTTCACCGGGTGCGAGGGGTTCCCCACCGGTACGGAGGTGAACTCCGACGACGAGGGGGAGAAGCCCTGCATCGCCCGGCCCAGCTCCAGCATCTGCTCCGCCCCGAAGCCCTCGTCGGCCCGGACCGAGCCCAGCACCGTGGAGACGACGTCCCGGAGCTTCACCGGGTTCAGCAGCACCCCGCTCCCGGTTGCCCGCTCGATCAGTGCGGCGAGGAACTTCTGCTGGCGCTGCATCCGGCCCAGGTCGGCGGCGCCGTCGATGTGCCGGGAGCGTACGTACTGGAGGGCCTGCCCGCCGTTCAGGTCGTGCGGGCCCGCGGCCAGGTCCAGGCCGGTGTACGCGTCCTTCAGCGGCCGGGGCGTGCAGATCCGTACCCCGCCCAGGGTGTCGACCGTCCGCATGAAGCTGGTGAAGTCGACCTCCAGATAGTGGTCGATCTTGATGCCCGTCATGTTCTCGACGGTCCGCAGGGTCAGGTTCGGGCCGCCCTCGGCGTAGGCCGCGTTCAGCTTCATCGGGCGGGCGGGGTGCGGTGCGCCGGTGTCCGGGGCCCGGTGCGCGGGGACCTCGGCGTAGCTGTCCCGGGGCAGTGAGACGACGCTGGCGCGCTTCTTGTCGGCCGACAGATGGACCAGCATGACCGTGTCGGTGCAGTGGCAGGGCGCGCCGCCCAGCCGGTACCTCCGCTTCTCCTGCGGGGTGATCCGGTCGCGGCCGTCGGTGCCGACGAGCAGCAGATTGGTGCCGACGCCCGCGCTCGGCCGGTTCTTCATGTCCTTGAACGGGTCGACCCGGTCGATCCCGGTGTCCAGGCCGGACACCACCGCGTGGCCGACCCCGCCGGCCCCGAGGACCAGCACCGAGAGCCCGGTCACCAGCCGCGCTCCCCAGCGCGGCCGCTCGTCCTGTCTTCTGGACCGCAGGCGCGGCGGGACCCCGCGGGAGCTCGACGGGCCCAGGGAGCGGTGCGGTACGGGCACGGGTACCTCCAGGGTGCGAGGGAGAGGGACCGTCCGTACGGTAGGCCAATATGATCTTTTATCCGCCATATCGCCCAGCGGGACGCGCCGGTGTCCCCCGTTCGCGCCAACGCGGCGGCCGGATCCCGGCGCCGGGTGGGGGGTCTCCCCGGGAACGCCGCCGGAACGGCCGAAGGGGCCCTCCGGTGTTCCGGGGGCCCCTTCGGTGCCTCGCGAGCGGGTGGCCGGGCGGCCGGGTGACCCGGCGGCTACCAGGTGAAGCCCGGCTGGATGTCCATACAGGCCGACTCGTCACTGCCGTTGAGCGCCCGCGCGGTGTCCGGGGTCTTCTCCTCGGCGGGGGGCGCCTTGTACTCCCCGTCCTCCCGCCAGTCGGAGCCCACGGTCAGCGTGATGCCGGAGACGTCGGTCGACTTCCGCACCGCGCTCAGCGGGATGCCGAGCGCCTTGGCGACCGCCTGGGCGTTGCCCTTCATGTCCACGCTGGGATACGCCACCGTGGTCCGGTCCGACGCCTCGGTGTTCGCGGTGTCGAGCGAGGACTGGGTGAAGCCCTTCCCGGCCAGCAGCCCCTGGACCGCCGTCGCCCGGCCCTTGACCGGGTACTCGGTCTCGGTACGGGTGCCGTTGCGGATGGTCACCGGCGTCTCGGCCGGGGTCGAGGTGGGCTTCTCGGCGACCGGGGGCTTCTTTTTCTTCTTGGACGCCTTGCCGTCGAGCGGGATGTCGTCGCGGACCATCTGGAAGAGCCGCTCGGCGTCACCTGCCTTGGGCAGGACCCGGCCCTCCAGGCTCCCCGTCCCGTAGACGTTCGGCATCGTCGTCATGGTGATGCGGCTGGTGGGAGCCTTCTTCAGCTCCTCCGCGAGGTCGTACAGCTTCTTGACCGTGTCGAGGCCCTTGTCGACGGTCAGTGCGTCGGTCGCCGCGTCCGCCAGGTCCATCAGCTTGCCGGGGTCGGTGAGCTTGGTGCCCTTGCGCAGTTCGCGGACCATCGAGTTCATGTACATGTGCTGGGCGTGGGTGCGGCCGAGGTCGGTGCCGTCCTCGAAGCCGTAACGGGTGCGCAGCCACTGCAGGGCCTGCTTGCCCTGGACCTTCGTGGTGCCCTTCCGCAGCTTGAGCCCGGAGCCCTTGCCCGCGCTGGTGTGCGAGTAGACGTTCTCCTTGACGCAGACCGGGACGCCGCCGATCGCGTCGGCCATCGAGACCACCCCGGAGAAGTCGATCATCATGAAGTGGTCGATGGTGATGCCGGTCAGCTCGTACCAGGTGGCGACCGAGCAGCCCGGCCCCCCGCGCATCAGCGTCTCGTTGGTCATCTTGAGGCCGATGCTCGCGGGGTAGACCTTCTTCGTCTCCGGGTCGGTGCACTTGGGGATCTTCAGCATGGTGTCGCGCGGCATGCTGATCACCGACATGTTGGACCGGTCGGCGGAGAGGTGGAGCAGCATCTGCACATCGGCCAGGGGTGGCGCCCCGAAGGTGTCCTTGGCCCCGCCGAGCTTCTGGTTCTCCTTGTCGTCCCGCGCGTCCGAGCCCAGGAGCAGGATGTTCAGCGGGGTCTGACCGGCGGAGTTGGCCTTGTGATCGGCCATCTTCTTGTCACCGAGGGTCAGATCGGCCTTCTTGATGTTGCTGTTGAGGTGCTCGTAGTAGAGGTATCCGGCCCCCGCGCCGCCGAGTATGAGCAGCGCCAGGACCGAGGCGCTCCAGCGCAGCACCTTGCGCTTGCCGCTCCTGCCGCGCCGCTTGCGGCCGCCACCGCGCCGGTGGCCGCCGTCCGCCCCGGCCGCGCCGGCTTTCGGTCGCTCCCCGTCGCCGGAGCCCGCCCCCTGCTCCGGCCCGTCCTCGTACAGCCCGTCGTCCCAGCCGAGTTGTTCGGCGCGACGGACGCGTGGTCGCGTCCCCTCCCCGGGCGTGCTGCTCCGTCCCACCGGGACCCCCCTGCTGCTCAGTTTCGTGGTTCGGCGCGGTGACCCGGTGTCACTTGGCGCACACTGCCTTGTCGGCGTTGGCTTGCTGGATGTCTTCCGGCGCCTTGGTCGGACCGGTGATGGGCGTGCCCGCCGCCTTGAAGTCCTTCCCGAGGGTCAGGATCATCGCCTGGAGACCCTCGGCGTCCTCGGTGCCCGGCTTCAGGGCCGAGCCGGGCAGGCCCATCATGGCGGCCAGCGCCCGGGCCTGGTCGGCCTGGTTGGGGGCGTACTCCAACGTCGTCTTGTCGATCTTCGACGGGGCGTTGGACTTGTTCGTGGACTTGAGGACGCCCTGCTCGTTCTGGAGCCAGGTGACCGTCGCCTGCGCCCCCCCGGGGACCTCGCCGCCGTTGTACACATCGACGCGGACGTCGGCCGCGGCCGCCTTGGTTCCCTTGAGGAGCTTGTCCTGCTTGCTCTTCGCGGCCTTCTTCTTCGACTTCACCTCGGTGAGCGAGGTGTCGTCGCGCATCATGGCGAACAGCGCGTCCGCTTTGGGCGGGTTGAGTACGACGGTCGCCTTGACCTTCTCCGCCGGGTTGTCGAGCACCGGCACGGTGGTGAAGGTGATGTTCTTGGTGTTGACCTTGCCGATCTCCTGGGCCAGCGAGGTCAGCTTCTTCACCGAGCCGATGCCCGAGTCCACGGTGAGCGCCTTGACCACCGCGTCCGCCAGCTTGTACATCTTGGTCGGGCTGGTCAGGGTGTCGTCCGACTGCATCTGCCGGATCATCGACGCGACGAACTGCTGCTGGATTTGGATCCGGTCCAGGTCGCCCCGGTTGCCGAAGCTGTGCCGGGTCCGGACGAACGCCAGGGCGTCCTCGCCCTGGATGCGGTGCTCACCGGCCGGCAGGTTCAGATGGGAGTCCGGGTCGTTGACCGCCTTCGCCAGGCAGATCTGGACCCCGCCGACCGCCGTGGACAGCTCCTTCACCGCGTTGAAGTCGACCATCATGAAGTGGTCGACCTTCAGGCCGGTTATCGCCTTGACGGTGTCCATGGTGCAGCCCGGGCCCCGGCCCTCCTGGCCGAGGCTCTCGTTGAAGCGGACGCCCTGGCTGCCGGGGACCAGCTTCTCCGAGCCGTCCTCCTGCGGGACCTTGCAGTCGGGGATGTCGGTGATCAGGTCGCGCGGGATGCTGAGCGCCGTCGCGTTGGTGCGGTCCTCGGAGACGTGGAAGAGGATGTTGGTGTCGGCGTGGCCGATGCTGCCCTTGTCGCCGTAGCCCTCGTTGCCCTTGCCGGTCCGCTTGTCGGTACCGATGACGAGTATGTTGATCGGGGCGTCGTTGTCGAAGACGTTCTTGTTGCCGGACCCGCCGACGTCGACCGTGTTCAGGCTGCTGTTGAAGTGCTGGTAGAGCGCGTAGCCGCCCACCGACAGCCCGACGAGCACGAAGGCCGTCACACCGCCCGTCCACATCAGCGCCTTCTTGCGCCGCGCCTTGGACGCCTTGCGGGACTTGCGGGCACGCCGGGACCCCGTGGCCTCCGGGTCGGAACCCTCCGTGCCGCGCGTCCCGTTGGCGGAGCGGCGGCGCTGGCCGGGCACCTCGCGGCCCGGGGCGCCCCGGCGGCCCTCGCGGACCGGGGAGCCGTCCTCGCCGTCGCCGACCGGGGCACGGCGGTCGCCCCCGCCCCGCCGTCCGCCTTCTCTGTCCTGGACCGGGCCTCTGCTGTGGGGGACACGTGGGCCGGAAGTCCGGGCGGAGTCGCCCGAATCCCCTCCGGAATTATTCAGTCGCAGCTCGTAATCGCCAGTGTTCGGGTTGAGCACCCACTGGTCTGCGGGGTCGATTCCGTCCGCCCGCCCACGGCTTTGCGCATCCACGGTTGCTTGTGTCCTCCGTCGGTGCCACGCGAGGCGCCTCCCCCGATCAGGCGCTCGATCTTTCGCTCCAGAAGTGCGCGGCCAGACGGCCGGCAGCACCGGATCGCGTCACACTATCCGCCCGATTCCACGTCGAGCGACGCGCGTGACAAATTCCACGCTCTTTACAACTGGTCATACTGCTCATTACACGCCGATCACCGGCTCCCGTTTGGGAATTGCTTTACTGCTCGCACAGGTCCGCCGCCGCGTTGTTGCCCGAATACGTGGGCGTCGGAGTGGGGCCGGAAGCGTCCGAAGTATCGGCCGCGGCATTGTTTTTCCCGGTGTTCTTCCCGTTGTCATGTGCGAGCTGGTCCGCCGGGACGACGGTGACCGGTTTGTCCGCGCGCAACCGCTTGAAGAGCCGTTCCGCGGCGGGCTGTACGAGTTCGTCCCGGTTTCGGTCGGCGGCGTACGGCTGCCGGGGCACGGTCAGGAACTGCACCTTGTCGGTCGGTACGTCGCGCAGGCCGCGCACCAGGTCGTACAGATCCTTGAGGTTGTCCAGCCCGGGGTCGGTGGTCAGCGCCTTGGTGGCGGCGTCCAGCACCGGGTAGAGGCGGGTCGGGTTGAGCAGGACGCCGTCGCTCTGGACCTTGTTCACCAGCGCGCCCAGGAACTGCTGCTGGCGGTCCATCCGCTCGGTGTCGCTGCCGTTGCCGATCGACTTGCGGGCCCGTACGTAGCCCAGCGCCTCCTCGCCGTCGAGCGTCTGGCGCCCGGCGGGGAGCTTCAGATGGGCGTCGGGGTCGTCCACCGGCTTCTTGAGGCAGACCTGGACGCCGTCGACCGCGTCGACCATGTCCTTGAAGCCGTTGAAGTCGATGATCATGTGGTGGTCTATCCGGATGCCGGTCAGCTTCTCGACCGTACGGATCGTGCAGGCCGCGCCGCCCCGCTCGAAGGCCCAGTTGAACTGGGCGAACATCGCCCTGGTCGTGGTGGAGTCCGCCTGGTGGCAGGCCGGGATGTCCACCATCAGGTCGCGCGGCAGGGACATCGCGGTGGCGCTCTTCCGGTCCGCCGCCAGGTGCAGCAGGATCGTGGTGTCCGAGCGCTGGCTGCCGCCGTCGTCCCGGCCGTACGCGCGGTTCTCGCCGGCCCGGCTGTCCGAGCCGATGAGCAGGATGTTCTCCGCGTCCCGCACCACCGGTACCGGCCGCTCCCGCTCGTACACCTTGAGCTCGGCGGCGACGGAGGTGTCGGTCCGGATGTTGCCGTCGAGCTTCCGGTACAGCCAGCAGCCGACGCCCGCCGCGACCAGGACGACGAACGAGGCGCCCAGCGCGGTCCAGCGCAGCCAGTGGCGGCGGGGGCGGGGCGCGGCGACGGCGGTGACGGGGAGGGGGTCGGGTCCGCTCTCCGGCGGGCCGTTCCCCGGGGCGGGCCCGGGGCCGTCCGGGGAGCCGTTCCCGGAGCTGTCCTTGGGGGCGCTCCCGGAGTCGGCCCCCGGGGTGTCCGTGGAGCCGCTTGCGGAGTCGTTTCCGGGGTGCGGCCCGCCCCCGCCCGCCGCCGGTTCGTCCGGCGGCCCGGCGCTTTCGCTCACGTTGCGTCCATCCTTCACGTTCGGCGGCACCTCGGGCCGCCGGTCGCACAAGTAGACGGATGAACTTCACGCTTGGTTGTGCCCCCGATGGCCCGTAGCGCCGATCATGTACCGGAGTTGACGCACAGCCACCGGGGCTCGACCCGGTGTGGGCCGGACGAGTGGCCCCCGGGAGCGTTTGTCATACCGCGGTGGCGGTGGCCCGTTCGCTCGCCACGCGCTTCGCCAGCCCGTCCGCGTCCAGCCGGTCCAGATGACGGCAGAGGATCACGGACCCCCCGGCGGCCAGCGGCGCGTACAGCCCCGCGGCCAGCCCCGCCCAGGAATCGTACGAACCGCCCGTGAGCAGCCGCGATCCGGCGGACAGGCCCAGCGCCGCCGCCTCCTCGCGGGCCCGCGCCACCAGCTGTACGGACGTCAGCTCCGTGCCGTCCACCACCAGCGCCGGGGCGTTCGGGTCCACCGGGGCGAACGGGGCGAAGCGGTCGCCCTGGCCGGGCACCTCGACCGCGTAGTCTGTGAACCCCTCGGGCGGCTGCGGGAACCGGCCGCCCAGCGGACGGAGCGCCAGGGCGACCCGCTCGCCGGAGCAGGCGCGCGCCGCCTCCAGCCCCTCCGGCCCGCTGACGACGAGATCGGCGCCGGCCGGATCGCCCCCGACCTCGGCGACCACCCCGACCGAGGAGCAGGCGAGCAGCCAGACCGCGGTCTGCCAGTGCGCGGGCAGCAGCAGCGCGAGCCGGTCACCGGGCTCGGCGGCCAGGTCGCCCTGGAGGAGATTGGCGGTCTTGGCCACCCAATTGGCGAAGGTGGCCACGGACAGTTCGACGCGTTCCCCGGTGGCGTCGTCGTAGAAGGTGACCAGGGGGCGGGCCGGATCCGCGGCGAGCGCGGAACGCAGCAGGTCGGCAGGGGTGCGGTCGGTGGCGTTCATCCGTGCAAGCGTACGCGGCGAGGGGTGCCCCCACGGGCGGAAACGGCCGTTCCGGACGCCGCCGGAACCGAGGGGCCGTCAGGCCGGGCCCCGGTCCAGGTAGCCGGACTTGCCGAGTATGGCCAGGATTGTTCGCATGCGTGCCTTCCTTGCATCCTCGATCGGTGTCGCCTGCGCGGCCGTTCTCGCCCTTCCGTCGGCCGTGCCCGCGGGCGCCGCCCCCGCCCCCGCTCCCCGCACCGCCTCCGTGGCGCCGGCCGGATCCGTCGATGTGCCGGGCTCCACACAGTCCCTGGCGCTGCGGGCCCTGCCGCTGCCGTCCGACCGGGTCGACCACCGGACCACCCCCGAACAGGGCCTGCTCGACCGCGAGGTCCACCCCTTCTCCATGCTCGGCGTCGTCTGGAACGACGCGGACGCCGAACTCCACGGCACCGTCCAGGTCCGCACCCGCGCCACCGGCACCGGCACCTGGTCGCGCTGGCAGGACCTGGAGACCCACAACGCCGAACACTCCGCCGACCCCGACACTGCCGAACGCCGGTCCCGCGGCGTCCGGGGCTCCACCGCCCCGCTCTGGGTCGGCGACTCGGACGCCGTGTCGGTCCGGGTACGCCCCGAGGCCCCGGACCCGCAGGACCGGACCGGCACCGCCAGACCGCTGCCCGGCGGGCTGCACCTCGAACTCGTCGACCCCGGCAAGGACCCGAAGGCCCCCGGAAGCGGTACGACGACGGCCGGGCGCACCGGACAGTCCGGTCCGGCGGCGCGGAACGTGCCGGGCGGCATGCTCCCCGCCCTGAACAAGTCCGCCTCCGAAGCACTGGGCGAGGCGGAGGCCGGTCTCGCCCGGGGCGCCCGCCCGTACATCGGGCCCCGCCCCGGCATCGTCACCCGCAAGGGCTGGGGCGCCGACGAGAAGCTCCGGGAACGGACCTTCGTCTACACCAGCACCGTCAAGGCCGCCTTCATCCACCACAGCGCCACCGGCAACAACTACACCTGCGCCCAGGCCCCCGCCGTACTGCGCGGCATCTACCGCTACCACGTCAAGAGCAGCGGCTGGCGCGACATCGGCTACAACTTCGCCGTCGACAAGTGCGGAAACATCTACGAAGGACGGGCAGGAGGCGTGACCAAGGCCGTGCTCGGAGCACACACCCTCGGCTTCAACAGCAACACCATGGGCATCGCGGTGCTCGGCACCTTCACCGACTCCACCCCGCCGTCCGCCGCCGTCAACGCCGTCGCGAAGCTCACCGCCTGGAAGCTCGGCCTGTTCGGTGCCAACCCGAAGGGCAAGGTCACCCTCGTCTCCGGCGGCAGCAACAAGTACAAGAAGGGGGCGAAGGTCAGCCTCAACGTCATCTCCGGCCACCGGGACGGCTATGTGACCGAATGCCCCGGAGCCCGCCTCTACAACAAGCTCGGCTCGGCCCGCAGCAGTTCGGCCCAGATGCAGGGCCGCTGACCCGGGGCCGCCGCGACCGCCCGGGGCCGCCACCGACCGCGCTGCATACACTGGCCAGCCGAAATCCCGGCCGGGACCCCAGCAGGAAGCAGAGTCAGCGCGGTGACAGAGGCAAAAGAAGCGATCCTCCTGGTCGGCGGGAAGGGGACCCGGCTGCGCCCGCTCACGGTGCACACGCCCAAACCCATGGTCCCGGCGGCGGGCGTGCCCTTCCTCTCGCACCAGCTGGCGCGCGCCCGCGCCGCCGGGGTCGAGCACATCGTGCTCGCGACGTCGTACCTGGCGGAGGTCTTCGAGCCGTACTTCGGCGACGGCTCCGGACTCGGCCTCCACATCGAGTACGTCACCGAGCTCGAACCGCTCGGCACCGGCGGGGCGATACGCAACGCCGCGTCCCGGCTGACCGCCGCCCCAGACGAACCGGTGCTCGTCTTCAACGGCGACATCCTCACCGGCCTGGACATCCGGGCCCTGGCCGCCACGCACACCGCCTCCGGGGCCGACGTCTCCCTCCACCTCACCCGGGTCGAGGACCCGCGCGCCTTCGGCCTCGTCCCGACGGACGGCGACGGCCGGGTCACCGCGTTCCTGGAGAAGCCGGAGACCCCCGAACAGATCGTCACCGACCAGATCAACGCCGGGGCGTACGTCTTCCGGCGCTCGGTCATCGACACGGTCCCGGCCGGCCGCCCGGTCTCCGTCGAACGGGAGACCTTCCCCGGACTGCTCACCGCCGGGGCCCACCTGCAGGGCATGGTCGACTCCACGTACTGGCTGGACCTCGGCACCCCGCAGGCATTCGTCCGCGGCTCCGCCGACCTGGTCCTGGGGCGCGCCCCGTCCCCGGCCGTCCCGGGCCGGTGCGGCGACCGGCTCGTCCTGCCGGACGCCTCCGTCGCCCCCGACGCCAAGATCGGCGGCGGCTCGGTGATCGGGGAGGGCGCCCTGGTCGGCGCGGGGGCCCGGATCGACGGCTCGGCGATCCTGGCCGGAGCGGTCGTCGGACCCGGCGCCGTGATCGAGGACTCACTGGTCGGAGCCGGTGCCCGGATCGGCGAGCGGACGGTGCTCAGCGGCGCGGTCGTCGGGGACGGTGCCCGGATCGGCGCCGACAACGAGCTGCGCGACGGCATCCGGGTCTGGTGCGGGGCGGTCCTCCCGGACGGGGCGGTGCGCTTCTCCTCGGACCAGTAGGAACGGAAACGGGGCCCGCCGGGCTTACCCTCGACGGGCAGGCCCCGTCACCGACGACCCGGCCGGGAGCCGACCGCCGGGAGCCGGTGGCCGGCGGCCGGGCGCGGCGACCGGGAACCGGCCACCGAGAACCGACGACCGAGAACCGACCCCTGAGGACCCCGACCCGTGGCAGGACGATTCGCCCCCCGCGGCACGCCGCGCGCCGCCGTTCCGCGCCGGACGGCGACGGCGGCGACGGCCCCGGCGGCGGATGCCCTCACCCGCGACTGGACCCCGCCGGGCCCGCTCGACCTGCGCCTCGTCCTCGGCCCGCTGCGCCGGGGCCCCGCCGACCCCACCTACCGGATGACCGGCGACGGCACGTTCTGGCGGGCCAGCCGCACCCCCGAGGGGCCCGGCACCCTCCGCGTCGCCGACCGGGGCGGGCGGATCGAGGCGGCGGCCTGGGGCCCCGGCGGGCCCTGGCTGCTGGACCGGCTCCCGACGCTGCTCGGCGCCGACGACGACCCGGACGCCTTCCGCCCGCGCCACCGGCTGCTCGCCCTGACCCACCACCGCCGCCCCGGCCTGCGCCTGCTGCGCACCGGGCTGGTGATGGAGTCGCTGATCCCGTCGATCCTGGAGCAGAAGGTCACCACGGACGAGGCGTACCGCGCCTGGCGCCACCTGGTCCGCACGCACGGCACCCCGGCACCCGGCCCCACCGGCCACGCCCCGTTCACCGCGCTGGGCCTGCACGTCATGCCGGACGCCCGCACCTGGTCCCTGATCCCGTCCTGGGAGTGGCACCGGGCGGGCGTCGACGCCAAGCGCTCCGGCACGATCCTGCGCGCGGTACGGGTGGCCCGGCGGCTGGAGGAGGCGGCGGCCATGGACCTCCCGGCGGCCGCGGCCCGGTTGGAACTCGTCCCGGGCATCGGCCCCTGGACCTCCGCCGAGACCCTCCAACGCTCCAACGGCGCCCCCGACGCCGTCACCGTCGGGGACATCCACCTCCCCGGCATCGTCGGCCACGCCCTCGCCGACCGCAGGGACGCCGACGACGCGGAGATGCTCGCCCTGCTCGCCCCGTACGAGGGCCAGCGCCACCGGGCCACCCGGCTCGTCCTGCTCTCCGGCCGCATCCCGCCGCGCCGCGCCCCGCGCATGTCCCGGGGCGACATCGCGCGCCTGTAGGGCGTGCCGCGGCGCACCGCGTCCCGGAAGCCCGCCGGGCACCCGGCGGGCTTTCAGCGCACCGTCACGAAGTCCGCCACGGCCCGCTCCGGCCGGTCCGCGGCCGGGGCCGCCGGGCGCCCCACCGCCACCGCGCCGAGCGGATCCCACGACCCCGGCAGGTCCAGCACCTCGCGCACCACGTCACGGCAGAACATCGTCGAGGACACCCACGCCGAGCCGAGCCGCTCGCCCGCCAGCGCGACCAGGAAGTTCTGCACCCCGGCCCCCGCCGCGACCACGAACATCTCGCGCTCCGCGGTGTCCCGCCGCTCGTCCCCGTAGGTGTGGGAACCGTCCATCACCAGGCACGGGACCACCAGGTACGGCGCCCGGCGCAGCACATCGCCCCGCCGTACCCGCTTCGCGATCGACTCCTCGCTCTTCCCGTCCCGGCGCAGATCGGCGATCCACGCCTCCCGCATCGCGTCGAGCAGCCGGGTCCGCGACTCCTCGGACTCCAGCAGGACGAACCGCCACGGGGTCGTGTGATGCGGCGCGGGCGCCGTCACGGCCGCCGCCACGGCCCGCCGCACCGCGCCCGGGTCCACCGGATCGTCGGCGAACTCGCGGACCGTGCGCCGCAGCGTCACCGCCTCCCGCACCGCCTCCGACGTACCGAGCCGGAACATGTCGCCCTCGGCGCCCCGCACCAGCGCACTCGCCCCGGCCGAATCCGCCGGGTCCAACACCTGCCCGAGCCCGCGCACCACCGCGACCGGCAGCCCCGCCGCCTTGCCCTTGACCAGGTCACCGGCGGCGGCCAGCTCGTCGGCGGTGGCGACCACGGTGGCGCTCAGCGGATTGCCGTACGCGTCGGTCCCGCCGCGCAGGTCGTCCAGCACCCGGATCCCGGCCGCCCCGATCGCCACGTCGGTCAGCCCGCTGCGCCACGGACGCCCGAAGGTGTCCGTGACGACGATCCCGACCTCGACGCCGAGGACCGCCCGCAGCCCGTCGCGGATCGCCCGCGCCGAGGCGTCCGGGTCCTCGGGGAGCAGCAGCACCGTCCCGGCGGGGGTGTTCGACGCGTCGACCCCGGCCGCGGCCATGACCAGGCCCTGCCGGTTCTCCACGATGCGCAGCGTGCCGCGCCGGGCCACCACCCGCACCGTCTCCGCGTCGATCGCCGCCTCGCGGTCGGTCGCCTCGACGATCCGGCCCTCCGCCTTGGAGACGATCTTCGACGTGACCAGCAGGACGTCCCCGTCGGCCAGGTTCGGTTCGGCGACGGCGATCAGCTTCGCCAGGTCGTCCCCGGCCCGCACCTCCGGCATCCCGGGCAGCGCCCAGACCCGGTACGCGGGCGCCCCGCCGCCGTCCGCCCCGGCGGTCACGCCCGGACCTCCTCGGCCAGGGCCAGCGCCTGCCGGGCCATCTCGGCCGTCGCGTCGACGTCGGTCATCATCAGCGGCACGGCGCGGCAGCGGATGCCCGCCGCCTCCACCTCGGCGACCGCCCCGGCGTCCACCGTGTCGACGAGCCAGCCGTCCAGCAGCCCGGAGCCGTAGTGCGCGGCCACGGCCGAGGCCGTCGACTCGACGCCCACCGCGGCGAGCACCTTGTCGGCCATCCCGCGCACCGGCGCGTCCCCGACGATGGGGGAGAGGCCGACGACCGGCACCCCGGCCTCGGCGATCGCCTCCCGGATCCCGGGCACGGCGAGGATCGTGCCCACCGAGACGACGGGGTTGGACGGCGGGAAGAGGATCACATCGGCCTCGGCGACGGCCTCCAGGACGCCCGGCGCGGGCTTGGCCTGCTCGGCGCCGACCGGCACGACGGCCTGCGCGTCGACCGAGGCGCGCAGCTTCACCCAGTACTCCTGGAAGTGGATCGCCCGGCGCTCGCCGTCCAGATCGACCGCGACATGGGTCTCCACCCGGTCGTCGGACATCGGCAGCAGCCGGACGCCCGGCTTCCAGCGGGCGCAGAGCGCCTCGGTGACGGCGCTCAGCGGATAGCCCGCGCCCAGCATCTGCGTACGGACGATGTGCGTCGCGAAGTCGCGGTCGCCGAGCCCGAACCAGTCGGGGCCCACGCCGTACGCCGCGAGCTCCTCCTTGACCTGGAAACTCTCGTCCGTACGCCCCCAGCCCTGCTCCTCGTCGATGCCGCCGCCGAGGGTGTACATCACGGTGTCGAGGTCGGGGCAGACCTTCAGCCCGAACAGATGGATGTCGTCGCCGGTGTTGCCGATCACCGTGATGTCCGCGTCGGGCGCGGCCCGCTTGAGGCCACGCAGGAAACGAGCACCACCGATACCGCCGGCCAGAACCACAATGCGCATGCGGACAGTCTGTCAGGCACCACGGACAGTCGTCGCCGCGGCACCGGACGGGCGGCCGGAGCCCGGCGGCGGGCCCCGGGACCGGCGGGGCGACGGCGTCAGACGGCGGTCACGGCGTCGGCCGCGGCGGCGCACCGCGCGGCGTGCATCGGCATCTCGGTGAGCCCCGGGTAGTAGATGTGCAGGCTGACGGCCGGTTCGAGCGAGTCGTTGACCACCTCGTGCACATAGCCGGGGGCGAAGACCCGCTGCGCGCCGGGGGCCAGGGAGCGGTCGGCGCGCCCGGTGCGCTCGGTCAGCGTCCCGTCCAGGACGGTCAGCACGCCGGAGGACCGGCCGTGGTCGTGGCGCCCGCTGCCCTGACCGGGCACCCAGCTGAGCAGCCAGAGCTCGTAGCCCGGCCCGGTGCCGAGCCGGTGGTACCAGCGGGTGGTGGCGTCGTACCGGACCAGCGGTTCCCAGCGGGCCCGGTCGGCGGCGACGGAACGGGCGAGCCCGGCGAACTCCGCCACGGTGACGGGGTGCTCCCGGGCGGGCTGGAGAAGGTGCTGGACCTCAAGGATGTCGCCGGCGATCTGGAGGTCGCTGTCGCTGTTCATGGATGCGGTGATTCCTCGGCATGGGGGGCGTGTGCGGGGGCGCGGGGCCACGGTGCCGACCGCGCGGGGAGCGCGGACGGAGGGGCAGAGCCCTGCGGGGGTGCGGAGAGGGTGCTGCGGGAGGGGCCGGATCAGAGCCGGGGCCCCGGGGCATCAACAGCTGTGACAGCTGGAACAGCAACAGCGCGTCGGGGCAGCGGTGCGGAACCCACGGACGTGGGCGGCGTACATCGCGGCGGTCGCTGGCATGCGTCGAGGGTGACCGGCCGGATCGGCCGATGTCAACTCGGTGGCCGGTGTGCCGCACGGTGGTTCACCCCATCCGGGCACCCGGAACGCAGAAAGGTTTATCCGGTCGGGGCGGCGGAGATGTGGCGCATCAGCCGTGCCCGGAAACCTTCCTGAGGCTCCGTGACCCGAATGTGATCTTGATCGCTTCGGTGATCGAATCGAAACATCGGGGCCGTTCGCGTCGTCTCACTGAGTGAGAAGGAGAGGGGGAGAAGGGGCAGGTGTGACAGGTGAGGTGGCATATGTCAGGTTTTTGGTTATATGCACACTTTCCGTCTAGGTGTGGTTCCGCAGGGTGAATACCCGGGCCAATAGCAGAACCTCGCTTGACTGGCCTGAAGCTACACACTTGTAATTTCACTCGTGTCGTTCGGCCGTGATCAGTATCGGCCGCATCACGGGGACGAGAGAGACAGACGAGGGGCGCACATGACCGAGCTGTTCCAGCAACTGCTGGTCGAGGACGCGGACGAGGAACTCGGCTGGCAGGAGCGCGCACTCTGCGCCCAGACCGACCCCGAGTCCTTCTTCCCCGAGAAGGGCGGATCGACCCGCGAGGCCAAGAAGGTCTGCCTCGCCTGCGAGGTCCGGTCCGAATGCCTGGAATACGCCCTCTCCAACGACGAGCGCTTCGGCATCTGGGGCGGCCTCTCGGAGCGGGAACGGCGCCGCCTGAAGAAGGCCGCGGTGTGAGCCGCCCCGAGGGCCCCACCGGCTCCACACGCCCCACGAACGGAGCGGTGCGGGCCGCCGCACGGGCTTCCTGAACCCGAGGAAGGCCGCTTCCCCGCCCGCCGGAGAAGGCGCCCGTACGAACCGGGGCACCCTTGGGAGCAGCCCCCGACGGCCGCCGCCGTCCGGCCCGTACCGGCCGCCGTCCGCATCCCGTAGCCACCACGGCCCGCCCCCTGCGCCCGCCCGCAGGTGACGGGCCGTCGCCGTGCCCGCCCACCGCTCCGGCCCCGCCCGGCCACCACCGCGTTCCCCCGCTCGGCGCCACCGGGGTGATCCGCACGGGCTAGTGTGGGGCCCCGTCCGAGACGCGCCAACGCCCCGCCGGGGCGCGCGCGTACACCGATGCAGCCCCCGGGGAGACGCCCCCGGACCCGGCCGGAGGGCCCGTACCTCGATGTCCGTGCACAGCCAATCGGCGGCGCCGTACGCGGCCGCCACCGCCCCAGAGTTCCCCCGGCACGTCGTCACCGCCGTGCTCGTCGCCCACGACGGCGCGCGCTGGCTGCCCGACGCGCTCGCCGGACTACTGGGACAGGAACGCCCCGCGCAGAACGTCGTCGCCGCCGACACCGGCAGCGCCGACGACTCCGCGCGACTGGTCACCGAGGCGCTCGGCGCCGACCGCGTCCTGCACCTCGCGCGCCGTACGAGCTTCGGCACCGCCGTCGACGAGGCGGTCCGTACGGCCGGCGTCCTCACCCCCGAGGACCTGCCGTACCTCAAGCGCCCCAGCGGCTGGGACCCCGTCACCAGGACCTGGCGCGACGAGGCGTACGAGATGCCCGAGCTGCCGCACGGCGAACCCGTGCAGTGGCTCTGGCTGCTCCACGACGACTGCGCGCCCGCGCCCGACGCCCTCGCCGAGCTCCTCCGCGTCGCCGACCACGACCCGCACGCCGCGATCGTCGGCCCCAAGCTCCGCGGCTGGTACGACCGCAAGCAGCTGCTGGAGGTCGGCGTCTCCATCGCCAACAGCGGCCGCCGCTGGACCGGCCTCGACCGCCGCGAACAGGACCAGGGCCAGCACGACCAGGTCCGCACCGTCCTCTCCGTCTCCACCGCGGGCATGCTGATCCGCCGCGACGTCTGGGAGGAACTCGGCGGCTTCGACCGCGGGCTCCCCCTGATGCGTGACGACGTCGACCTGTGCTGGCGCGCCCACGTCGCCGGACACCGGGTCCTGGTCGCCCCCGACGCCGTCCTGCGCCACGCCGAGGCGGCCGCCCGCGAACGCCGGCCCATCGACTGCGTCGGACGCTCCGTCGCCTCCCCGCACCGCGTCGACAAGGCCGGCGCCGTCTACACGATGCTGGTCAACGCCCGCGCCAAGGTGCTGCCCTGGGTGCTGCTCAGGATCGTCGTCGGCACCCTGCTGCGCACCCTCGCCTACCTCGTCGGCAAGGTCCCCGGCCAGGCGCTCGACGAGGTCACCGGACTCCTCGGCACCCTCCTGCGCCCCGGCCGCGTCCTCGCCGCCCGCCGCGCCCGCGGCAGGGGCGCCGTCGACCAGGCCGAGCTGCGCGGCCTCTTCCCGCCGCCCGGCGCCACCGTCCGCGCCACCGTCGAGCAGGTGGCCGGGAACCTCGGCAGCCGCTCCGACGCCGACACCGGCTCCCGGCACGGCGCCGTCGAGTCCGGCCCCGGCGGCGACGACGCCGACTTCCTGGAGATCGAGCAGTTCGCCCGGCTCAAGCGGATCGGCCGCAAACCCGGCCCGGTGCTCTTCGCCGTCCTCCTCCTCGTCTCGCTCGTCGCCTGCCGCGACCTCCTCGGCGGCGGATCGCTGACCGGCGGCGCCCTGCTGCCCGCCCCCGCCGACGTCTCCGACCTGTGGGGCCGCTACGCGGACGCCTGGCACACCGTCAACACCGGCGGCACCCAGACCGCACCGCCCTACCTCGCCGTGCTCGCGGCCCTCTCCGCGCTCTTCCTCGGCTCGACCGGCTTCGCGCTCACCCTGCTGCTGGTCTGCTCCGTACCGCTCGCCGGGCTCACCGCCTACTTCGCCTCCCGGCCGCTGCTGCCCTCGCGCCTCCTGCGCGCCTGGGCGAGCGTCGCGTACGCCTTCCTGCCCGCCGCGACCGGCGCCCTGGCGACCGGGCGGCTCGGCACCGCCGTCCTGGCCGTACTGCTCCCGCTGATCGCCCGTGCCGCGGTCGCCGCGTACGGGCTGCGGTCCACCGACGGCGCCCGCGGCAGCTGGCGCGCCACCTGGGCGTACACCCTGCTCCTCACCTTCACGATGGCGTTCACGCCGATCGTCTGGCCGCTCGCCGCCGTCCTCGGCCTCGGCGTCCTCGCCCTGCGCCGCGACGACCTCGTCGCGTACGGGCTCCGCCTCCTCGCCGCACTCGGCACCCCGCTGCTCGTCCTCGCGCCCTGGTCGCTCTCGCTGCTCACCGAACCGTCCCGCTTCTTCGAGGAGGCGGGCCGGGACATCGGTACAGGGGCCGCCTCCGCGCTCGACCTGCTCTCCCTCAGCCCCGGCGGCCCCAAGGCCGCCGGCGGGGTGCTGCTGCTCGGCATCGTGCTCGCCGCCCTGGCCGCGCTGCTGCGCGGCGAGCGGCAGTTCGCCGTGCGCACCGCCTGGGCGGTCGCGCTGGTGGCCCTGGTCTTCGCGGCCCTCAGCAACGGATCGCACTGGGCCGGACCCGCCACGCTCGTCTACGGCACCGCGCTCATCGCCGCCGCGCTCGTCGGCGCGGACGGCGCCCGCATCCGCGTCGCCGAGCTGAGCTTCGGCTGGCGCCAGCCGGTCGCCGCGCTGATCGCCCTGGCCGCCGGGCTCGCCCCGGTGGTGGCCGCCGCGGGCTGGATGATCGGCGGCGCCGACGGACCGCTGGAGCGGCGCGACGCGGTCCAGGTGCCCGCGTTCGTCGCCGAGGAGAGCACCACCCGCGACCAGCCGCGCACCCTGGTCCTCGGCGGAACCCCCGGCACCGTCTCGTACACCCTGGTCCGGGGCTCCGGCGGCCGTCTCGGCGACGCCGAACTGACCGAGGCGGGCGGCAGCAACAGCCACCTCGACAAGGTCGTCGCCAACCTGGTCGCGGGCTCCGGCGCCGACCAGGGCAGCCAGCTCAGCGGCTTCGCCATCCGGTACGTACTGGTCCGCGACGGCGCCCCCGAGCGGATGAGCCGGGTCCTCGACGCGACCCCCGGGCTCAGCCGGCTCAGCCAGCTCGACGGCAGCGCGCTGTGGCGGGTGGAGCGCCAGGTCGCCCGCGTCATGATCGTCCCGTCCGGCACCGGCGGCGAGGAACTGCCCGTGGGCTCCCTCCCCGTCGAGGCGCACACGAAGATCCCCGCGGGCGGCTCCGGCCGGACGCTGCGGATCGCGGACGCCGCCGACCCCGGCTGGAAGGCCACGCTGAACGGCCGGGCGCTGACCCCGAAGACCGTCGACGGCTGGGCCCAGGGCTTCGAGCTGCCCACCGAGGGCGGCACGCTGGACCTCACGTACGACACCCCGCTCACCCACACCGCCTGGATCTGGACCCAGGCCGCGCTCGCCGTCGTCCTGCTGGTGCTCGCCCTGCCGGGCCGCCGCCGGGAGATCGACGACGACCTGCCCGAGGAGACCGCCCCGGTCCCCGTGGAGCCGGTCGCGGGCGAGGGGCGCCGGGCCCGCCGGCTGCGCGCCGCCGCCCAGGCCGAGGCCGAGGCGGAGAACGGCACGGAGAGCGGGACCGAGGAGCCGGGGGAGACGGCGGAGCCGTACATCCCGGCCCAGCAGGCGCAGGAGCACCAGCAGGCACAGGAGTACACGCAGGTACAGGAGTTCCCGCAGACTCAGGAGTACCAGCAGTCGCAGGAATTCCCGCAGACGCAGGAGTACCCGCAGCCCGCCGAGCCCGCCGCGCCCGGTCACGGTGACGACGGGCAGGACGGCTACGCGGCGGTCCCGCAGCAGCAGTACGGCACCTGGGACGCCCCGCAGTACCAGGACACCGGCTACCCGCAGCAGTACCAGGGCGGCGATCAGTACCCGGCCGATCCGTACCAGCAGGACGGGCAGCCGTACGCGTACGGCACCGGACAGGACCACCCGGCCGCCGACCCGTACCAGCAGCAGAACGCCCAGACCTACGACCCGTACGGCTACCAGGCCGCCCCCCAGCCGTACGACCCGCAGGCCCCGTACGACCCGCAGGCCCCGTACGGGCAGCAGGCCCCCCAGCCGCACGACGAGAACCCGACCCCGGGCCAGAACCCGTGGCCGACCGGCAACGCATCGCGAGGCGAGTCCGAGTGAAGACCCCCAGCCTGTCCCTCATCGCGGGTGCCGCCGCCCTCGCGGCCGTCACCGCCTTCGCGGCGCTCACCGCACCCGACGGCACCGCGGACGCGGGCCCGGCGAAGGCCGCCGCCCGGCTCCCGGTCGAGCGGACCAGCCTGCTCTGCCCGTCCCCCGGCCTCTCGCCGCTCGCCGAGACGACCTACACCGCCTTCACCCCGGCGGGCGGCTCCGGCGGCCCGGCCGGCTCGGCCGACCTCCACAAGTCCGCCTCGGCCGATCTCGACGACGGCAAGAAGGACGACGGAAAGAAGGGCGACGGAAAGAAGGACGACGGCAAGGACAAGGAGAAGAAGGACGCCCCCGGCAAGCCGGTCGTCGCGCTCGAGGAGCCCGGCAAGCCGGTCACCGCCGAGGCGTCCGGCGCGGGCAGCCCCGCCCTGGTCGGCACCGCCACCGGCCGGCTGGCCCCCGGCTGGGCCGCCCAGGAGACCACCGTGGTCGAGGCGGGCGCCGGCCGGGGCCTGCTCGGCGTCAGCTGCACCGCGCCCGACACCGGCTTCTGGATCCCGGCCGCGAGCACCGCGAAGTCCCGCGAGGACTACGTCCACCTGACCAACCCGGACGACACCGCGGCCGTCGCCGACATCGAGCTGTACGGACCGGAGGGCTCCCTCAAGTCCGACGTCGGCGAGGGCATCACGGTGCCCGCCCGCTCCAGCGTCCCGGTCCTGATCTCCACGCTGACCAGCCAGGCCGCCGACGACGTCACCGTGCACGTCACCACCCGCACCGGGCGGGTCGCGGCGGTCGTACGGGCCTCGGACGAGACGGCCGGGAGCGACTGGCTGTCCGCCTCCACCGGCCCGACGGACACCCTGGTCCTCCCCGGCATCCCCTCGGACGCCACCTCGGTCCGACTGGTGGCCTTCGCGCCCGGCGACGACGACGCCGATCTGAAGGTGCGGCTGCTCGGCAAGACCGGCGCCATCTCCCCGGTCGGCCACGATTCCCTCCACGTCAAGTCGCGGATGACCGCGAGCGTAGACCTGAAGGACCTCACCAAGGGCGAGGCCGGCTCCCTGCTGCTCACCCCCGTCCGGAGCGGGAAGCGCACGCCGGTGGTCGCCGCCCTGCAGGTGGTCCGCGGCTCCGGCGACAAGCAGGAGATCGCCTACATCCCGGCCACCGGCCCGGTGGGCGAGCGGGCGACCGTGGCCGACAACCGCGACAAGGGCTCGACCCTCTCGCTCACCGCCCCGACCGCCGACGCCACCGTCAAGGTCACGGCCTCGGCGGGCAGCAAGGGCGGCGAACAGACCGTCAAGAAATACACGGTCAAGGCCGGTACGACACTGGCGGTCACCCCGCCCGTACCGTCCGGCCTCAAGGGCGGCTACGCGCTGACGGTCGAGACGGAGTCCGGCGGCCCGGTGCACGCCGCCCGCACGCTGGCCCTGCCGAAGGGCGGCATCCCGATGTTCACCGTGCAGACCCTCCCCGACGACCGCAGCACGGTCGAGGTACCGGCCGCCCGACAGGACCTCTCGGTCCTCGACGAATAGCCGGACGAACCAAGAGGCGAAACGAACGGATCGCCGGACGAACGGGCGAGCAGGCGAACAGCGGAGCCACCGAAAGGGGGCGGGACCGGCACGACCGGCCCGCCCCCTCCGCGTTCCGGCTACTCCTGCCCGTACCGCGGATCGACCGACTCCGGTGCGAGCCCCAGCAGTTCGGCGACCTGCTCCACCACGACCTCGTGCACCAGCAGGGCCCGTTCGTCGCGGTTCTTGGCCCGGATCTCGACCGGCCGCCGGTAGACGACGATCTGCGCGGGCCGGCCCTTCTCCGCGGAGAGCGACCGCCCCAGCGGCACGGTCTCCTCCCCGGGGCCCGGCACGTCGAGCACCATGAAGTCGACATCGGCGAGCTGCGGCCAGAGCCGCTCCAGCCGTTCCACCGAGTCCTGCACCAGATCGCGGAAGCTCTCCGCCCTGCTGACCGAGAGCGGCACCTGGGGCGGGGCGACGGGACCCCGCATGCCGCGGCCGTGGCGGTCGCGGTGGCGCGGGCGCGGCTCGGACGGGCGGGGAGGTACGGGGCTGTCCATCACTGACGCAGGGTAACCCTCCGCACGCGCCGGTGGGACGGGACGGGCGCAGGGCAATGACATGTCCAATCCTGAACAATCCGGCCAACCAAGGGCTCGTTTCCGGCCCTGCTCCTGACCGTTGATCTCATGCTGTATGGCGCCTTTTGTAGGGAATGAAGGCGGGCGGTGCGGTCGGCCGGACCTGCGATTCCCTGCCCCTCCGCAGGTCGGAAGAGTTGTCCGGAAGGCGTCGGGACGGTGCCTGACGGGGCGACACGGTGGGGTGAGCTGGGGGAGAGTCGTCGCAGCCCGTTCAAGAGTGCGGTAACGTCCAATACCGTGAGCCCTGTACGTCGCTGTTCGCGCACCGCGTGCGGCCGCCCTGCCGTCGCGACACTGACGTACGTCTATGCCGACTCGACTGCGGTCCTCGGCCCGCTCGCCACCTACGCCGAGCCCCACTGCTACGACCTCTGCGCCGAGCACAGTGAGCGGCTGACGGCCCCTCGTGGCTGGGAGGTCGTCCGGCTCACCGACCCCTCCGTGCCCACCCGCCCCAGCGGTGACGACCTCGAAGCGCTCGCCAACGCCGTGCGCGAGGCGGCGCGTCCGCAGGAGCGCCCGGCCGAGGCCCGCGGCGTCGGACCGCACACCGCCGATCCGATGGAGGTCGCGCGCCGCGGCCATCTGCGGGTGCTGCGTTCCCCCGACTCCTGACCGGAATCCGCGGTTCCCCCACCCTGGCCGAATGGCTCCGGACACCTCCGGACACCTCCCTGAGCAGGGCGGGAACGAGCGCCCGGGTAGGTTGGGCGGTCCGCAGAAATCTCAGGAGGACCGGCCGTGGCTGCTGATCTGGCGCAGATCGTGAAGGCGTACGACGTGCGCGGAGTGGTGCCCGACCAATGGGACGAGACGCTGGCCGAGCAGTTCGGGGCGGCGTTCGTCGAGGTGCTCGGCGCGGACGCGATCGTGATCGGCCACGACATGCGCCCCTCCTCGCCCGGCTTGTCGGATGCCTTCGCCCGCGGGGCGGCCGGCCGCGGCGCGGACGTCACGCTCATCGGCCTCTGCTCGACCGACCAGCTGTACTTCGCCTCCGGCAGCCTGGGCCTCCCCGGCGCCATGTTCACCGCCTCGCACAACCCGGCCCGGTACAACGGCATCAAGCTCTGCCGGGCGGGCGCCGCCCCGGTCGGCCAGGACACCGGGCTGCTGGAGATCCGCACCCTGGTCGAGAAGTGGTCCGCCACGGGCGCCCCGCTGCCGGTCGCCGCCCCGGGCACCGTCACCGCGCGCGAGACGCTCGCCGACTACGCGGCCCATCTGCTCTCCCTGGTCGACCTGGACTCCGTACGCCCGCTGAAGGTCGTCGTCGACGCGGGCAACGGCATGGGCGGTCACACCGTCCCCACCGTCTTCGCCGGTCTGCCCGTCGAGCTCGTACCGATGTACTTCGAGCTCGACGGCACGTTCCCGAACCACGAGGCCAACCCCCTCGACCCGGAGAACCTCCTCGACCTCCAGGCCCGCGTCGTCGCCGAGGGTGCCGACCTCGGTCTCGCCTTCGACGGGGACGCGGACCGCTGCTTCGTCGTCGACGAGCGGGGCGAGGGCGTCTCCCCGTCCGCGGTCACCGCCCTGGTCGCCGCCCGCGAGCTGGCCCGCAACGGCGGCACGGGCACCGTCATCCACAACCTGATCACCTCCCGCACCGTCCCCGAGGTCGTCCGCGAACACGGCGGCACCCCGGTCCGCACCCGCGTCGGCCACTCCTTCATCAAGGCGGAGATGGCCGAGCACGGCGCGATCTTCGGCGGCGAGCACTCCGCGCACTACTACTTCCGCGACTTCTGGAACGCCGACACGGGCATGCTGGCCGCCCTCCACGTACTGGTCGCGCTCGGCGGACAGCCCGGCCCGCTCTCCGAGCTGGTCGCCCGGTACGACCGCTACAGCGGCTCCGGCGAGATCAACTCCACCGTCGCCGACCAGGAGGCCAGCACCGACGCCGTACGCGCCGCCTACGCGCCCCGCGACGGCGTCACCACCGACGAACTGGACGGCCTCACCGTCACCGGCCCCGACTGGTGGTTCAACCTCCGCCCCTCCAACACCGAGCCCCTGCTCCGGCTGAACGTCGAGGCCCGCGACGAGCGCACGATGACGGCGGTACGGGACGACGTGCTGGCCCTGGTCCGCGCCGGTTCCTGAGGCCCAGCCGCACCGCCCGCGCACCCGTTCGCCCCGCCCCGCGGCCCCCGTCCCACGGCGGTAGGCTGACGTCGCCCGATCCGTTGCCCGAAGGGAACCGACCATGCCGCTCGAAGCCGGCCTCCTGGAGATCCTCGCCTGCCCGGCCTGTCACTCCCCGCTCGACGACCGGACGGCCGACGACACCCCCGAGCTGGTCTGCACCGGCGCCGACTGCGGCCTGGCCTACCCGGTCCGGGACGGCATCCCCGTCCTCCTCGTCGACGAGGCCCGCCGCCCCGCGTAACGGAGCCCGCACCCCGCACGGTGTCAGCAGGTGATCGGAGGACCGCCCCCATGCTCGACGAGTCGCTGCTCGACACCCCGCAGGCCCTGGCCCGCGCCGACCGCCGCGGCCTGCTGCGCGGCGCCGCCGAGGCCGGGGCCCGGGTCCGCACCGCCGCCCGGAACGCCGCCGAGGCCGGGATCTCCGCGCTGAACCCGGAGGGGCGGCCCCGCGCCGTCCTCGTCGCGGGCTCCGGCACCGCCGCCTCCGGCGTCGCCGACCTGATCACCGCCCTGGCGGGGGCCTCCGCCCCCGTCACCCGCATCCACCCCACCGGGGTCGCCCCCGCCGCGGGCGCGATGCGCTGGGCCCTGCCCGGCTGGGCCGGCCCCATGGACCTGCTGCTGATCGTCACCGCGGACGGCTCCGAGCCCGGCCTCTCCCTCCTCGCCGAGCAGGCGTACCGCCGGGGCAGCAGCGTCGTCGCCGTGGCCCCGAGCCGGTCGCCGCTGCGCGAGACGGTCGACGGGGCGCGCGGCCTCCTCGTCCCGCTGGCCACCGCGCCGCACGGCGAGTACGACGCCGAGACATCGGCCGCCGGTCCGGGCACGCTCTGGGCGCTGTTCACCCCGCTCCTCGCCCTGCTGGACCGGGTCGGCCTGCTCACCGCCCCCGCCGAGGCGCTGCAGGGCGTCGCCGACCGCCTGGACCGCACGGCGGAACGGTGCGGTCCGGCCGTCGCCACCTACAGCAACCCGGCCAAGACCCTCGCGGCCGAGCTCGCCGACAGCCTGCCCCTCATCTGGACGGAGGGCGACGCCGCCGGCCCGGTCGGCCGCAGGTTCGCCGCCGTCCTGGCCGAGCTGGCCGGCCGCCCGGCGCTGGCCGCCGAACTGCCCGAGGCGCTGCCCGCCCACGGCACCCTGCTGGCCGGACGCCTCGCCGCGGCCGCCGACCCCGACGACTTCTTCCGCGACCGGGTCGACGAACCGGACCCGCTGCACGCCCGCGTCGTCCTGCTCCGCGACCGCCCCACCGGCGGGCTGAGCGCGGCCCCCGCCGCCCGCGAGCTCGCCCTCGGCCACACCACCGCGATCAGCGAACTCGAACCCGAGGAGGGCACCGGGCTCGAAGCCCTCGCCGAGCTGCTGGCCGTCACCGATTTCGCCGCCGTCTACCTCGCACTCGCCTCCGCGCCCGAAGCCTGACACCTGCGGTCCTCCCCGTGGACGTCTCGTTCCCGCAGTGTCCACACCAGCACCGCGGACCACTCCCGCGCACCCGCCGGTGCCACGGCTTCCGATGCTCCCGACCCGCGCATCCCACAAGGACGAACACCATGGACCGGCTCCTCAACACGGTGCGCCCGTACGCCTGGGGCTCCACCACGGCCATCCCCGAGCTGATCGGCACCGCCCCCACCGGTGAACCCCAGGCCGAGCTGTGGATGGGCGCCCACCCCGGCGCCCCCTCGCTCCTGACCCGCCCCGGGACCGGCACCCCGCAGTCCCTCACCGACGTCATCGCCGCCGACCCCGAGCGCGAACTGGGCCCGGCCACCGTCCGGAAGTTCGGCCCCCGCCTCCCCTTCCTCCTCAAACTCCTCGCGGCCGGCGCCCCGCTCTCCCTCCAGGTCCACCCCGACCTCGACCAGGCCCGGCGGGGCTACGCGGACGAGGAACGCCGGTCCGTCCCGATCGACGCCCCGGACCGCACGTACAAGGACGCCAACCACAAGCCCGAACTGATCTGCGCGCTCACTCCGTTCACCGGCCTGTGCGGCTTCCGCCACCCCGCCGAGGCGGCCCGCACGATGGCGGCCCTCGGCGTCGACACCCTGAAGCCGTACGTCGACCTCCTCGGCGCCCACCCCGAGGAGGACGCCCTGCGCGAGGCCCTCACCGCGGTCCTCGGCGCCGACCCCGTGGAGACCGCCGACACGGTGCACCGCGCCGCGGCCGCCGCCGAGGCCCTCGGCGGCCCGTACGCCGTGTACGCCCGGATCGCCCGTCACTTCCCCGGCGACGCCGGCGTCCTCGCCGCGATGCTGCTGAACCACGTGGAACTCCGGCCCGGCGAGGCCCTGTTCCTCGGTGCCGGCGTCCCGCACGCCTACCTCTCCGGCCTCGGCGTCGAGATCATGGCCAACTCGGACAACGTGCTGCGCTGCGGACTCACGCCCAAACACATCGACGTGCCCGAACTGCTGCGCGTCGTCCGCTTCGAGGCCGCCGACCCCGGCATCCTGCGCCCCAGGGCCGACCCCTGCGGCGAGGAGCTGTACGAGACGCCCGTGGACGAGTTCCGGCTCTCCCGCTTCGTCCTCGCCCCCGGCGCCGCCCCCGTCGACCTGACCCGCGCGGCCCCGCAGATCCTGCTCTGCGCCGAGGGCACCCCGAAGGCGGGCGCCCTGGACCTCACCCCGGGCACCTCCGTCTTCGTACCAGCGGGCGAAAAGGTCGAAGTGTCCGGTACGGGAACCCTGTTCCGCGCCACAGTGGTGGCCTGACGCACCGCCCGCCCCGGCGGCTGCAACAATGTCCGGCCGTAACGCGGCGCCGAGGGCGCGGCACCGACGAAGGGACACCAGGCACCGATGAGTGCGTCAGGCGGAACCAAGGCGATCGTGGCGGCGCTCGGCGCCAATCTCGCGATCGCGGTGGCCAAATTCGTGGCGTTCCTGTTCAGCGGTTCGTCGTCGATGCTCGCGGAGAGCGTCCACTCGGTCGCCGACTCCGGCAACCAGGGGCTGCTGCTGCTCGGAGCCAAGAAGGCCCGCCGCGAAGCCACCCCCCAGCACCCCTTCGGCTACGGCCGCGAGCGCTACATCTACGCCTTCCTCGTCTCCATCGTCCTCTTCTCGGTCGGTGGCATGTTCGCGGTGTACGAGGGCTACGAGAAGATCAAGAACCCGCACGAGCTGGAGTCCTGGTACTGGCCGGTCGGCGTTCTCGTCTTCGCGATCATCGCCGAGGGCTTCTCCTTCCGTACGGCGATCAAGGAGTCCAACGAGACCCGCGGCTCGCTGTCCTGGCGCGAGTTCATCCGCCGGGCGAAGGCCCCCGAGCTCCCCGTCGTGCTCCTGGAGGACTTCGGCGCGCTGATCGGTCTGGTGCTCGCCCTCGGCGGCGTCGGCCTCTCCCTGGCGACCGGCGACGGCGTCTGGGACGGCATCGGCACCCTCTGCATCGGCGTCCTGCTGATCGTCATCGCGATCGTCCTCGCCGCCGAGACGAAGTCCCTCCTGCTCGGCGAGGCCGCGGGCACCGACCAGGTCGAGAAGATCAAGGCCGCTGCCGTCGACGGCGACACCGTGACCGGCGTCATCCACATGCGTACGCTCCACCTCGGCCCGGAGGAGCTGCTCGTCGCCGCCAAGATCGCGGTGCAGCACGACGACACGGCCACCGAGGTGGCCAACGCCATCAACGCCGCCGAGAGCCGCATCCGCGAGGCGGTCCCGATCGCCCGGGTCATCTACCTGGAACCGGACATCTACAGCGAGGCCGCCGCCGCGGCCGGCACCAACCCCGCCAAGACCCCGGGCGGAGACCCCGACGCCACCCCGAAGCCGCCGGCCGACCCCGGCCACTGATACGCCCCGCCCTCCCCGGCCCGGCCGCACCCCGCCGTTCCCCGTCGTTTCCGGTCATGTCCCACGGCCCCCGGAACCGGGACGACTGGGAACGGCCGGGCCGACCGGTGTAGATTCGACGGCAGTGTCAGACGTCGCTGCTGATGGCGGTCGATCGGTCCGAACACCCGGACCGGCCGAGGGAGAGAGGGCCTCCGACGGACTGCGCTGCGAGCGCCCGGGCATTCGTGTGCCCGCCGCCGCAGAGCCATCCGTGCCCGCCTCGACCCCATTACGAGGAGCAGCCCGTTATGACGACGGTCGCCAACCGACAGGACTTCAAGGTCGCCGATCTCTCCCTCGCGGCCTTCGGCCGCAAGGAGATCACCCTCGCCGAGCACGAGATGCCCGGCCTGATGTCGATCCGCAAGGAGTACGCCGCCTCGCAGCCGCTGGCCGGCGCCCGGATCACCGGCTCGCTGCACATGACGGTGCAGACGGCCGTGCTGATCGAGACCCTGGTCGCCCTCGGCGCCGAGGTCCGCTGGGCCTCCTGCAACATCTTCTCCACCCAGGACCACGCCGCCGCGGCCATCGCCGTCGGCCCGAACGGCACCCCGGACGCCCCGGCGGGCGTCCCGGTCTTCGCCTGGAAGGGCGAGACGCTGGAGGAGTACTGGTGGTGCACGGAGCAGGCGCTGACCTGGCCGGACAGCCCCACCGGCGGTCCCAACATGATCCTCGACGACGGTGGTGACGCCACCCTCCTCGTCCACAAGGGCGTCGAGTTCGAGAAGGCGGGCGCCGCCCCGGACCCGTCGACCGCGGACAGCGAGGAGTTCGCCCAGATCCTCACGCTCCTCAACCGCACCCTCGGCGAGTCCCCGCAGAAGTGGACGCGGCTCGCGTCCGAGATCCGCGGCGTCACCGAGGAGACCACGACCGGTGTGCACCGTCTCTACGAGATGCACCGCGACGGCACCCTCCTCTTCCCCGCGATCAACGTCAACGACGCCGTCACCAAGTCGAAGTTCGACAACAAGTACGGCTGCCGCCACTCCCTGATCGACGGCATCAACCGCGCCACGGACGTCCTGATCGGCGGCAAGACCGCCGTCGTCTGCGGCTACGGCGACGTGGGCAAGGGCTGCGCGGAGTCCCTGCGCGGCCAGGGTGCCCGGGTCATCGTCACGGAGATCGACCCGATCTGCGCCCTCCAGGCGGCGATGGACGGCTACCAGGTGGCCACCCTCGACGACGTCGTCGGCCAGGCCGACATCTTCGTCACCACCACGGGCAACAAGGACATCATCATGGCCTCCGACATGGCCAAGATGAAGCACCAGGCAATCGTCGGGAACATCGGCCACTTCGACAACGAGATCGACATGGCCGGTCTCGCCAAGATCGAGGGCATCGTCAAGGACGAGGTGAAGCCCCAGGTCCACACCTGGACGTTCCCCGACGGCAAGGTCCTGATCGTGCTGTCCGAGGGCCGCCTGCTGAACCTGGGCAACGCCACCGGCCACCCCTCGTTCGTCATGTCCAACTCGTTCGCGGACCAGACCCTGGCCCAGATCGAGCTGTTCACCAAGCCCGAGGAGTACCCGACCGACGTCTACGTGCTGCCCAAGCACCTGGACGAGAAGGTCGCCCGTCTCCACCTGGACGCCCTCGGTGTGAAGCTCACGACGCTCCGCCCGGAGCAGGCCGCGTACATCGGCGTCGAGGTCGAGGGCCCGTACAAGCCCGACCACTACCGCTACTGATCCCGCCCCGTCCGTCGACGGCCTCCAGCGGCCGCCGACGGACGGACCGGCCCCAGCGGCTACGAGAAAGCAGGCCCCCGCACCCCCGTGCCGGGGGCCTGCTCCCGTCCCGCGCCGCTCAGCCCGAGGAACCTCGAAGGACCCCATGCCCCGCGGCCGATATTCGCTTCACGATCTCCACGATCACACCCCCCTCGGTGACGAGCACTTCCACTGCGCCCACGGCCCCTCCGGCTGGCGCTATCTCTCCCGGACCACCGCTCCCTCCGGCGAGCACACCGGCTCCGTCGATCTCACCGTCGACGACCTCGGCCGTCCCGTCCGACTCGAACTGCACGCCGCGAGCTGGCAGGTCCGCGGCGCCGCCCTCGACGGCGTCACCTGGGTCCGCACCGACCCGGCCGGCATCCGTGCCACCGAGGGCAATGTCCGCGCCCACGCCTTCACCGGCACCTCGCCCGCGTTCCTCGTCGCGACCGCACGGCTGCTCCGCCTCACCCCCGATTCCGCCGCGACGCGCGTCCGCCTGGTCGCCTTCACCGACCCGGTCCTGGCACCCCGCACCGTCGACCAGTCCTGGTCCCTGGTGAAGAGTGAAGCGCACGCCACTGACAACGGCCTTCTGACCGTGGACGAGTACCAGGTCATCGCGCTGGACACCGGCGAACAGCACACCGTCCACCTCGCCGGTGACGTGGTCCTCGCGGCCCCGGGCATCGAGCTCGAGGACCTGGACTCCCCGCCCTCCCCAGCCCCCTCGCGCTAGCCGGCACCCGATGTGCGTTCGCTGTCGCTGACCTGCTAGTCTTCCCCTTGCCCCAAAAAGCTGTTGACACGGCCGCTGCGGGGAGGTAGATTTTACGGGTTGCGTCGGACTGGACAAGTCCGATCGCACCGGTTAACGTCTACTTCGCTCTCGCCGGAAATGAAGTTTCCGCGGAGCCATCGATCCTTACCTGTCTCAACATGAAGCCGAATTTTCGGCCGAATGTTTCTGATAAAGTCGGATCAGCCGAAAGGCAAAGACCTTCCAGCAGGTCACCGGAATTCAAATTCGGACCGGAAACGGAACGAAAAAGAGTCTGGTAAGGTTGGAACCGCCGGAAAGGGAATCGCGGAAGCGAGGAACTGGAAAGCGGAACCCGCTTCGACCGGGAATCGGGACTCGAAAGAGTCTGATAGAGTCGGAAACGCAAGACCGAAGGGAAAAGCCCGGAGGAAAGCCCGAGAGGGTGAGTACAAAGGAAGCGTCCGTTCCTTGAGAACTCAACAGCGTGCCAAAAGTCAACGCCAGATATGTTGATACCCCGGCCTGCTACGGCAGGTTGGTGGTTCCTTTGAAAGTCCTGCGGGGCCTGATGGCCCGGTAGGCAATTTACACAGCGAGGACGCTGTGAACGACCGGTCCTATTCCGACTGGTTGTTCCGCTCTCGTGTTGTGTTG
>NZ_JBIBUU010000003.1:0-228209 GCF_043079735.1 Streptomyces sp. NPDC015144
AGGACCTGTCTTCAAACTGCCGCCTGCCGTGCGGCGCCCGGCACGCACGCTCGCCGCGTTGTCGGGGTCACCCCGATACATCCAGTATCGGGGTGCCCCTCCGCCTTGCGATCGCACGCACCGGACACCGCACGGCCCGGCCTCCGGCCGGACGACGGCAGTTTGAAGACAGGTCCTAGGGCCGTGGCGCAAGGTAATCTCCCGTGTTCATGCTGAAGCGGAACCTGTCGCCGTAGTCGATGAAGGACGACGTGCTGTTCTCCTCGGCGTACAGCCTGCGCAGCTCGTCCGTTCCGGAGGGTGTGGGCGGCCCCAACTCCACAGATTCTCCCGCCACTTGGATGAACGTACGGCCGTTCCGGTGGACGGCCTCGGTGTCCGAGCAGCGCACCACGTATCCCAGGCGGGTCGGGAGCAGCTCGGCGGCCAGCCCCGAGGGGCGGATCTCGTGCGTGTACAGCCGGTTGGTGGACAACGGCATGAAGAAGACGGAGCCGGGGTGGAGGGTCAGCGTGAACCGCGCGGGGAGCGCGGCCCCGGCAGGCTGCCCGGCCGGGTCCTTGAGGCGGAAGCGGAGCCTGGTCAGCCCGCTGGTGCCCCGTACGCCGTGGTCGAAGGGGTCCCCGGGCAGGGGGCGCAGTCCGTCGAGCCGGTCGTAGAAGGTGCAGAAGGCCATGATGCCGTTGGCGGGCATGTCCTTGGTCTTGTCGGCGTGGGCCGAGATCCTGGCCTTGGACTGCTTGCGTTCCGCCGTCGCGTGGGTGTTGTGGTAGATCTGCGCGAGCACGTGGTTCAGCGGCGCCTGGCCCCGGAACACGGTGGCGGCCTCGCGGTTCAGGGCCTCGACGATGTGCGTGTCGGTGGGGCGGAAGTTCTCGGTCGGCCCCGAGAGGTTCGTGGAGCACCGCAGCAGGCGGAAGCGGAGGTCGTCGCCGTCGCGGGTGACGGGGGTCAGATAGATTCCGCTGCGGTGCGCCGTGCCGGGCTTGGTGGACTCCGTCAGGGACTGGAACGCGTGCTCCGCGACGATCCGCCCGAAGTGGTCGTCACCGGGTTCGAAGAACCGGGGGTAGTACACCCCGGCGCCGTGCACGCGGACCGGGACCCGGCCGATCCCGACGGCGTCCCACGGCGCCGCCGCGTCGTCCTCGTCGTCACCGTGCGACAGCTCGCGGACGGCGAACACCCGCTCCGCCGAACGCAGTTGGTGTCGGTCGATCCCGGACAGGTCGCCGCACAGGTAGACGGTCCTGCCCGTGAGGGCGGTCGGAGTGGAGGCGAGGTCGTCCGGGGCGATCACCGTGCCGAAGAAGTCCCCGAGCCGGTCGTCGTCCCGCAACGCCGAAGGCGCGACCAGGATGTTGCCCGTATCGTCGACGCGGGCTTCCGCCGGTTCTGCCGTGTTGTTCATCGAGTGGTACCCGCCCTTTCGTGGCGTGGGAACGGACCGCGCTCCTCCGCCTCGGCCGTGACGCGCGGACGAGGAGGACGGGGGCGGGCCCTGGCCGGGGTCAGCCGTACACGTAGGCCAGGAACAGCACCACGAAGAGCACGGCGGATCCGCCGAGCAGGGTCAGTGCCGCCGGGACCGCCGCCGTCAGTCGCCGCTTGCCCTTGCGGAGGCCGGAGCGGAACACCTTGAAGGTGAGAACGAGCGGTGCCACCAGGAGGACGAGGACGACCAGTGGCACGAGGATCCGGGCGGCCATGGGGGCGCCGGAGTCGTTGATCAGACTCCAGGAGGCGTTGCAGAAGAGCACGGCGGGGCCGGCCGACAGATAGAACGAGAGGCCCAAGGCCACGGCAACGGTCACTCCCTCCGTCAGCCGCTCGGTCCACGTGACCTCCGGACGCGCTTCCGCCATCTCCCCGCCCCCCACGCCGGTGACCTCGGACACCGAACCCCGGTGTCGGCACCCCGGCCGAATCGTTCAGTCCGTGACCAGGGGAACGATAGCGCCAGGGCTCGGGGCGGCCGGCACCGCGGATGCCGATCCGGCTCAGGGGCCGACGGCGTGTTCGGTGAACCGGCCGCAGGGGTGGAACCCCAGGCGGCGGTATACGGGTTCGCCGTCGGCCGACGCCTGGAGGACCGCGATGCGGTGGTTCCGGTCGAGGTCGAGGCCGAAATCGAGGCTGAGGTCCTGGTCCCGGTCGCGGGCCGTGTGGAGTGCCGCGAGGGTGATGGCGCCGCCGTAGCCCCGTCGTCGGTGGGATGCCAGGGTGGAGATGTTGTAGATCCCGGCGACCCCCGCGTGGTGGAACACCTCGGCGGAACAGACCGGACGGCCCGCCACGTAGCCGACCAGGTACCGGGCCGGGCAGGTGGCGGCCAGCGCCTGCGGGGCGGCCCGTGCCAAGAAGCGGCGGACGGTGTCGGCGGGTGGGTCCCAGTTCGCGGCGAGGACCGTGGCGTAGTCGGCGAGCTGCTCGGGCGTGGTCACCGGCTGGATGTCCAGGTCCCGGACGGCGGGCGTCGGCAGGGTGTCGTCCAGCTCGGCCCACATCGCCGTCTCCTGCTCGGACGCGGGCAGGCCGGCCGCCGTCAGCCGGGCGGTGAGGTCCGGCGGTGTCGAGGCGGGCCCCACCCACCAGGAGAACGGGCGGCCGGTGCGTTCCAGCGTCCGGACGGTTTCGGCGATCCGCGCCGTGGCGTCGGTGACGGTGAAGCGGGCCGCGGCGACGATGTTGAACGTGTCGTCGGCCAGACCGCTGTCGGCGACCAGTAGATCGCCGGTCTCCGCGACGGTCGCACCGGACATGCTCCGGTGCAGGTGGCAGGCGTGTTCCGCCAGATTCCGCTCCATCCGGTCGGCCAGGTCCGCCAGGTCGGCGGCATCGAGGGAATGTTTCTTCATGGTGCTTGATCCCAGCACGACCGGACCGGAACCGCATCCGGATTCTGGCCGTCCGGCGGTCACCCGGTCCCGGTCCCGGTCCCGGCCGCGCGCCGGAGGTGGCGCATCGCCGGGTCCCAGAGCGGGGGGACCGCTCCGTCCGGCGGCAGGTCGGCCGGCCGGGCCGGGGCGGGGGACGACGTCTCGGAGGAGATCAACTCACGGTAGTCCGCGTCCAGTTCGGGCGCGGGGGCCGCGCGGGGCTTGCGTACCCGTGAACGTTCCGCCTCCGCCGCCACCCGGTCCAGCTCGGGCGCGGCCTGCCGTGCCAGCCAGTCCGGGCCGTGCAGCGCGGATTCCAGGTCGTCCAGGGCGCGCAGCGGATCCTTGACGTGGTCGGCGATCACCAGACCACGGACGTAGCGCAGCACGGCCCGGTCGCCGGGCCGCTCGATCCAGGTGCTCAGCGCCATGTCGCAGCAGTGCAGCGCGGTCTTCGGCTGGTGGTGCAGCAGGGCCGAGCAGACATCCATCAGCCAGGCGTCCGGGGTGAACGAGCCCCCGCCACCGACGCGCCAGGACTGCGCCGCGCGGTACAGCCCGTACCAGTCACCCGCGTCGAGCAGCCCGAGACACTGTTCGCGCCACCACGAGGCGGGGCGCCCGGCGGGCCGGGCAGAGGTCGCAGCCATGCCCGGAAGCCTACCGGCGGGGGCACGGGCGCACCCCCGCCGGTAGGCGTGGCGGTTCCCGACCGGGCAGCTCAAGGCCGGGCGGCCGGGGAGCGGGCGGCGGCGCGGCCGGTCGGTCAGTTCAGCCGGGTGTCCGCGTAGACGACCATCGCGTCGCGCTGGTACTCGGCCAGCCCGTCGGCGATCCGGTCGAAGTTCGCCCGGAACCGGGGGTCGTCGACGTACGTCTGGGCGAGCCCCTTGTACGCCTCCGCGCACGGGGTCCAGAACCGGCACACGCCCTGGTAGAGGGTGTCCACCTCGGCCTGCACCACCGGGTCGGTGACGGGTGTGCCGGCCGTCATGAACTCCGCCATGCGGATCATCTGCGCCGTCACGTCACGCTGCCACTGCTCCATGCCCTCGGGGGTCATTCCCGCGATGGCCTGCTGGGACTGCTCCCACTGCTCCGGCCACCGCTCGCGTGCCTCCGCGTCGTGCTGTCCCGCCTCGAACCCCTCGAACAGGTTCTCCGGCCTGTTGATCTCTGCCATGCCGTCCTCCTTGCCTCTCTCCAGTTCGGCGATGGTCCGGCTCACGGTGCGGGCGAGCGTCTCCAGCCGGTCGCGTTCCGTGAGCAGCCGATGGTGGTGCTCGCGGAGCGCGGCCAACTGATCCACCTGGCTGTCCAGGACCGCCTGGATCTCGCGCAGTCCCAGGCCCAGCTCCCGCATCAGCAGGATCTGCTGCAACCGCAGCAGTCCGGGCTCGTCGTACTGGCGGTGCCCGTTGCTCCCGATCCGTGCCGGTGGCAGCAGGCCGATCTCGTCGTAATGCCGCAGCGTCCGGGAGGTCACGCCGGACATCCGGGCCACATCCGCGATCGACCAGGTCATCGCCCCGCCTCACCTCGCCGGGCCGGTCTTTCCGGCCACACCCAGGACGGTAGGAGTTGACGCAGCGGAAGCCGCAAGCCGGAACCGGGAATCCGCGCCGTCGCATACGTACGCCCCCGCCGGAGGCATGGTTCCGGAGGGGGCGTACGAGGGGTGGGCCCGGGTCGGGGTGCCGAGTGGAGGATCAGCAGCTCTGCCAGAGCCGGGTCATGACGCGGACGCCGAAGCGCAGTCCCTCCAGCGGGACGCGCTCGTCCACGCCGTGGAAGAGACGGCCGTAGTCCAGGTCGTGCGGGAGCTTCAGCCCCTTGAAGCCGAAGCAGCGGATGCCGAGGTGGGTGAACGCCTTGGCGTCGGTGCCGCCCGGGTTGCAGTACGGGACGGGGTGGCCGTCCGGGTCCTCGGCGCGGACGGCGGCGCACATGGCGTCGACCAGCGGGCCGTCGAACGTGGTCTCCATCGCGATGTCGTGGTTGACCCACTCCCGGCGGACCGAGGGCAGCAGGAGGCGGTCGATCGTGTCGATCAGCTCCTGCTCGTGGCCGGGCAGGAAGCGGCCGTCCACCCGGGCGGTCGCCTTCCCCGGGATCACGTTGGTCTGGTAGCCCGCGGTGAACATGGTGGGGTTGGCCGAGTTGCGGAGCACCACCTGCATGAAGTCGGAGACCGGGCCCAGCCTGGCGAGGCTGCCCTCGATGTCGTCCTCGTCGAACTCGACGCCGTAGAGCCGGGCGGCCTCCTCCAGGAGGGCGCGGACCGGTTCGATCAGCCGGATCGGGAAGGTCTCGCGGCCGATCCGGGCCAGCGACTCGGCGAGGTCGGTGACGGCGTTCTCGTCGTTGGGGGACGAGCCGTGGCCGGCCCGGCCGGTGGCGGTCAGCTCCATCCAGGCCATGCCGCGCTGGGCGTTCTCGATCGGGTACAGGCGGCGGGTGTCGTCGATCGCGAAGGAGAAGCCGCCGCCCTCGCCGATCGCCTCGGTGACCCCGGCGAACAGCTCCGGGCGGTGCTCGACCAGCCAGTGCGCGCCGAACTTTCCGCCCGCCTCCTCGTCGGCGAGGAAGGCCAGGACCAGGTCGCGGGAGGGGCGGGTGCCGGTGCGGGCGAAGTGCCGGGCGGTGGCCAGCATCACGGCCACCGTGTCCTTCATGTCGATCGCGCCGCGCCCCCACAGGTAGCCGTCGCGGATCTCACCGGAGAACGGCGGCACCCGCCACTCGGCGGCGTCGGCCGGTACGACGTCCAGGTGGCCGTGGACCAGCAGCGCGCCGCGTCCGGGGTCGGCGCCCGCGATCCGGGCGATCACACTGGCCCGGCCCGGGGCCGACTCGACCAGCTCGGAGGCGATGCCCACCTCCGCGAGGCGGGCCACCACCCAGTCCGCGCAGGCGCGCTCGTCGCTGGTGGGGTTGGAGGTGTCGAAGCGGATCAGCTCGGCGCAGAGCCCGATCACCTCGTCCTGGGCCTCGGCGGACGCCGGGACGAGCGGGGTGGAGCCGGGAGTGGAGCCGGTGGTGGTGGGGTCGGGGGTGGTCATGCTGCTCCCACAGGGGTCGTCGCGGGGGTGGCGGGGGCGGTGGTGTCGTCCTCGTCGTCCAGGGCGGAGGTGCCGTACGGCTTCACCCAGCCCAGCAGGCCGAGGACGCTGTACAGGACGAAGGCGGTGGCCAGCGAGTTCAGGGCCGGTATGCCGCCGTCGTAGAACTTGCCGACGCAGAACGCGGCGATCCAGATGGCGAGGGACATCGGCACCCAGGTCGGCGAGGAGGCCGGAAGGGTCTCCGAGGCGCGCGTCTCGTCCAGCGGCTTGCGCATCCGCTTCACGATCCAGTACTCGGCCACGATGATCCCGCCGATCGGCGGGATGGCGACGCCGAGGACGGAGAGGAACTCGGTGAAGTGGGTCATGATCCCGACGGCGGACAGGACCGTGCCGGCGACGCCGAGGACGATCGTGACCACACCGCGGTGCAGCCGCTTGCCGAAGACGACCTGGAAGAAGTTGACGACGCCGAGCGAGGAGCCGTACAGGTTCCAGTCGTTGATCTTCGCGGTGGACATCAGGACCACCAGCACACCGAAGACGCCCGAGGTGGAGAGCACGATGTGCGACACCTCGCTGCTCTTCACCAGGTGGCCCAGGAGCACACCCGTCATGCCGACGATGTACTCGGAGAGGATCATCGACGAGGCGCTCTGGACGAAGACGTGCGAGCCCTTCCGGTTGTACCGGGTCATTTCCGGGGCCACGATCGCGCCGGTCATGAAGCCGCCCGCGATGGCGGTGGCGGCGACGGCCAGCGGGATGGTCTGGCCGGGCGGCGGGGAGCTGATCAGGTCGCTCAGGGAGTGGTCCTTCAGCGTGGAGATCACCGACCAGGCGACCATCGCGAAGAACAGCGGCGTGACGATCTTGGCGAAGACGGCCATGTACTTGAAGCCGAAGATCACCAGGGCGGTGATGCCCACTCCGGCCAGCACGCACCACATCCAGGACGGGCCGCCGACCAGTGCCGAGACGCTGTTGCCGAAGATCGTGTTCTGGACGCCGAACCAGCCGACCAGGCTGACCGCGATCACGAAGCTGACCAGTGCGGAACCGTTTCTGCCGAAGCCGACCCAGCGGGTCAGCATCGGGGTCGCCAGCCCCTCGCGCATCCCGGCCAGACCGATCGCGAAGATCACGATCTCCAGGATCACCGCGCCGAGGGTGAAGGCGAGGAAGGCGTCGCCGAAGGTCATCCCGACGCCGATGGTGGCGCCGAGGGTGAACTGCGAGATCGAACCGGACTGGGCCAGCCACTGGAGCAGCATGGACCAGAAGCCGAAGCGCTTGTCGCGCGGGACGCGGGAGAGCGCGTAGTCGTCGCTGCCGATGGCCTTGGTCTCGTGGGCCCCGGCCTCGGCCTGCGGGGTGGCTGCCATCAGGACTCCTGCTGGGGGGTACGGCCGAGGGTCTGGAGGTGTGCCAGGGACCCGTAGCGGTTGACGAGGTTGTCGAACTCCACCGCGTCGTGGAAGTCCAGGTGGCCGCCGCCGAAGGACTTGGCGACCTCGACGGCGTAGCGGGCGGCGGACGCGATGTCCGTCTCGTGGCTCGCGCCCGTACCGCAGCCGGGCACCGCGGCGGCCGAGGTGATGGCCAGACCGACGACCGGGGCAGCCGTCGCGGTGGCGGGCTGGAGGATCGAATTGATGTGGTGTGCACCATTACCGTACGGGGTGATGTCCTGTGTGGTCACGGGGTACGTGACCAACGGCTCACCGGTCACCACGGCCAGGAGCTCGCCGAGGCGCTCGCTGACCCGGAGCACCCAGCCCTCCTTGACGGTGGGCGAGAGGGCGAGGCCCTTGTGGTTGATGATGCGGTTGCCCTTGGTGGTGTCGATGGAGAGCACGGCCTCCATCTCGTCGGTCACCTCGTGGCGGTTCATCGTCGCGATGTCCACCGGCGAGCCCATGAACGGCACCGGGTCGTGCGGCTCGGTCGGCGCGTTCGGGCAGATGTGGGTGGCGACGATCACATCACCGGGCAGCACGTCGCCGCGGCGGCGCATGTCGAGCAGCTTGGCGGCGGTGGCGACGGCGGCGACCGCGCCGTCGGCGTCGGAGACCAGGCCGGTCACCTCGGGCCGGGCGCCGATGCCGCCGAGCCGGCCGACCACGCCGAGTGTGCGGGCGTCGCCGCCGGACGAACGTCCTCGGGAGCCGGGGACGCGGACCATCACGAAGTCCGTCGAGCCCTGCTCGCCGATGACCGTGGTGACCTGCGCGGACGAGCCCTCGGCACCGCTCACGGAGTCGAGGTACTCGACGACCGCCTTGCCGTTGGCCTGGGGATCGTCCAGAAGATCGACGATGTCCAGTACGTACTTCAACATGGGGGGCCTTTCTCGCTCGTCCGGTCCCGCTGACCGGGGCCCCCGGCCGGCGCTCGACGGGGGAGAGGCGCGGGGCGGGGTGCTGAGGCCACATTCGGGATCGGATAGCGTTGAGCGCAACAGTTTCCCGTTATTTGCAATTCAGGTCTGAATGGTGAGATGACGATGGCGGAGTTCGATCTGGACCGGCGCACCCCCGCCGGAGCCCTGCAAACCGTCGACCGGGCGCTCCTCGTGCTGCTCGCCTTCGAGCGGACCCGGCCCGACTGGGGCGTCACCGAGGTCGCCGAGGAGTTCGGCTGGGACACCTCGGTGGCCCAGCGGCTGCTCGCCACCCTCGCCGGACGCGGCTTCCTCGTCTCCGACCCGGCCACCCGCCGCTACCGCATCGGCCCCGCCGTGCTCCGCCTGGGCAGGCTCTGGGAGCGCTCCGGCTCGCTGGAGCTGCTGGCCGGGCCGGTCCTGGAGGAGCTGTGCCGGGTCACCGGCGACACCGTGCTGTTCTGCCTGCCGGACAGCTTCCACATGCGGTGCGTCGCCGCCGAGGAGGGCGAGGCCGGGCCGCTGCGCTACTACCCGCTGGTCGGCGAGCTCTACCCGGCGCACGCCGGGGCGACCAGCAAGTCGTACTACGCCTACCTGCCCGACGAGCAGCGCCACCGGCTCTTCCGGGGCCGTCCGATGGCCCGCTTCACCGAGCGGACGGTCACCGACCCGGACCGGCTGGAGGAGGAGTTCCTCCGGATCCGCGCCCAGGGGTACGCCTGGACGGTCGGCGAGTACGACACCGGCATCGCCACCGTCGCCGTCCCCGTCTTCCTGGGGCGCGAGCCCTACGGCAGCCTCAGCCTCGGCGGCGCCGAGCAGCTCTTCGCGGGGGCGCCGGACGACCGGCTCGACGCGCTGCGCCACGCGGCCGGGCTGCTGGAGCAGCGGCTCACCCGCCCGCCGCAGCGCCCCAGGCCCCGCGCCCGCCGCCCCCGTACGGCCTGACGCCCGTCACCGCACCGCAAGAGACCGCCAAGGGTCCGCGGGCCGTCATGAGTCCCCGAGGGACCGTCATGAGTCCGCCAGAGACACGAGTCCGCTAGAGACCGGAAGAGAACCGAGAGGTACCGATGAATCTGCTGCTGCTCTCCAACTCCACCCAGTACGGCCGGGGTTACCTGGAACACGCCCTCGACACCGTCACCGCGTTCCTGCCCGAAGGCGCCCGGCTGGCCTTCGTCCCGTACGCGCTCGCCGACCACGACACGTACACCGCCCGGGTCCGCACCGCCCTCGAACCGGCCGGGATCACCGTGCGCGGGGTGCACGAGAACACCGACCCGGTCGCCGAACTCGCCGCGTCCGACGCCGTGTTCATCGGAGGCGGCAACTCCTTCCGGCTGCTGAGCGCGCTGTACCGGACCGGTCTGCGCGAGGCCGTGACCGAGGCGGTACGGGAGGGGCTGCCGTACATGGGCGCCAGCGCGGGCACGAACATGGCGGCGCCGACCCTGCGGACCACCAACGACATGCCGATCGTGCAGCCGCCGTCCTTCGAGACGCTCGGGCTCGTCCCGTTCCAGATCAACCCGCACTACCAGGACCCGGATCCGGCCAGCACCCACAAGGGCGAGACCCGCGAGGAGCGGCTGACGGAGTTCCTGGAGGAGAACGACGTGCTGGTGCTCGGGCTGCGCGAGGGCTCCTGGCTGCGTGTGGAGGGCGACCGGGCCGCCGTCGACGGCGCCCACCCGGCCCGGCTGTTCACCCGCGACACCCCGCCGCGGGAGCTGGCGGCGGGGTCGGACGTCTCGTGGCTCCTCACGACGGCACCGCGGTTCGACGCTCCGGCGCGCTGAGCTCCAGCACCAGATCGGCCTCGACCGGCAGGCCGTCGCCCGGGTGGGCCGCCGGGCGGGCGCACGGGGCGAAACCGGCCGCCGAGCCGGCCAGTACGTAGCTGCCGCCGTGCGGGGCGGCCAGGGCGTAGTGGCCGTCCTCGCCCGCCACGGTCAGGCCGGCCTGGCGCCCCCGGTGGTCGATCAGCGTCACATTGGCGCGGGCCACCGGGGCGCCGTCCGCGTCCAGCACCCGCCCCCGGAAGCCGCCCGAACCGGCCACCGGGCGGGAGGCCGCGGGGGAAACGGGGGCCGTGGGCGCCGGGGCCCCGTCCTCGCTGCTCGCCAGCAGGACCGGGCGCGCCGGCGCGCGGCGGGACGGCAGGAACGAGGCCAGCACCAGCCCCGCCACCACCGCGCCCGTGGCGATCAGGAACGAGATGCGGAACCCCTCCATCGAGGGCAGCACGGTCCCGCCCGTACGGATCGAGGTGTTGGCCAGCACCATGCCGATGACCGCGCTCGACACCGATGTGCCGATCGACCGCATCAGGGTGTTCAGCCCGTTGGCCGCACCGGTCTCGGACGGGTCGACCGCGCCGATGATCAGCGCGGGCAGCGAGGAGTACGCCAGTCCGATGCCCGCACCGAGCACCACCGCGATCACCACGGTCTGCCAGGCGGCGCTCATCAGCCCGAGCCCCGCCCCGTAGCCGACGGCCATCACCAGCATGCCGAGCATCAGGGAGACCTTGGGGCCCCGGCGGGCGGAGAGCCGGGCGTACAGCGGGGCGACGAGCATCATCGTGATGCCGAGCGGCGCCACGCACAGCCCCGCGACCACCATCGACCGCCCGAGCCCGTACCCCGTGGACTCCGGGAGCTGGAGCAGTTGCGGCAGGACCAGCGAGACCGCGTAGAACGCCACCCCGACCATGATCGAGGCGAGGTTGGTCAGCAGCACCTCGCGCCGGGCGCTGGTGCGCAGATCGACCAGCGGGGTCGGGCTGCGCAGCTCGAACAGGCCCCACAGGACCAGGACCAGCAGCGCGGTGGCGATCAGGCCGAGCGTGGCGGGCGAGGTCCAGCCCCAGTCGGCGCCCTTGGTGATCGGCAGCAGCAGGCAGACCAGTCCGAGCGAGAGCCCCAGCGCCCCGGGCAGGTCGAAACGGCCGGGGGCGCGCAGCGAGGTCTCCGGCACGGCGAGGACGGTGAGCGCCATCGACAGCACCCCGAGACCGGCCGAGCCGAGGAACAGGGCGTGCCAGTCGGCGTGCTGGGCGACCAGCGCGGCGGCGGGCAGCGCCAGCCCGCCGCCCACCCCGATCGACGAACTCATCAGCGCCATCGCCGAACCGAGCCGCTCCCGGGGCAGTTCGTCGCGCATGATGCCGATGCCCAGCGGAATGGCGCCCATCGCGAAGCCCTGGAGGGCGCGCCCCACGATCATGACCACGAGTTCGTCGGTGAAGGCGCATATCAGGGAGCCGACCACCATCACGGCGAGACTGGCGAGCAGCATCTTCCGCTTCCCGCGGAGATCACCGAGCCGACCCATGATCGGGGTGGCGACGGCCCCCGCGAGCAGCGTCGCCGTCATCACCCAGGTGGCGTTCGACGGGGCGGTGTGCAGCAGGGCGGGCAGGTCCTTGATGACGGGGACGAGCAGGGTCTGCATCACCGCGACGGTGATGCCCGCGAAGGCGAGCACGGGGACGATCCCGCGACCGGCCTTGCGCGGACGGGGATCGGGGAGCTCCCCGGGGTGCTGTTCGTTCGTCGTCTGTGGCATGCGTGCGGCCTCCGGGCGGCGTGGTCGAGGTCGGGAGGAGAGGTACGGGCGGTGCGGGCGGGCAGCTCCGGCCGCCGACTGTGTGCACTGTGAAACCTTTCAGGCGTCCGGTGTATTCCGGTGAACGTGGCGCGAACGGGGCGCGGTGGCGCACGTGTTGGGCGCACGGGGGCGGACCGGTCCCGATCCACCCGTCATCTGACCTTCCGTCAGAATGGAACGTGTTCTACTCTTGCGGCCGTTCCAGTGGCTGCGACCGGCGAGGATCCGCATGGGCATCGGAATCACCGAAGAACACAGGGAACTGGCACGGGCCGTACGGGGCCGCCTGGCGCGCGCCGTACCACCGGAGGAGATCCGCGCCCTGCTCGACGCGGACACCCCGGGCACCCCCGGCGCGCGCCCCAAGTACTGGGACGCGCTCGCCGAACAGGGCCTGCTCTCCCTCCACCTCCCCGAGGAGCACGGCGGCGACGGCGGCCGCCTCCTCGACCTGGCCGTGGTCCTCGAAGAGGCCGGACGCGCCGCCCTCCCCGGCCCCTACCAGGCCACCTCCCTCGCCTCCACCGTGCTTGCCGAGTCCGGACCGCCCGGCCTGGCGCGGGCCCTCGCGGCGGGGGAGCGCATCGGCGCCGTCGCACTCGCACCCGGCACCCTCACCGCCGTCGAGCACGGCGACGGCCACCTCCTCGACGGCGCCGCACCCCCCGTCCTCTCCGCCGCCGACGCCGACCTGCTGCTCCTGCCCGCCGCATCGGCCGCCGGGACCCTCTGGTTCGCCGTCGACACCGCCACCGAGGGGCTGACCGTCCGGGCGCACCACGGCGCCGACCCGACCCGGCCCACCGCCGAGGTCCGCGCCGCCGGAGTGCTCGTCCCCGCCGCCCGGATCGTCGCGACCGACTCCGTGCGCGTCCGCGACCTCGCCGCCGTCCTGTTCGCCGCCGAAGCCTGCGGAACCGCCGCCCAGGCGCTGCACCTGGCGTCCGAACACGCCAAGGTGCGTGAGCAGTTCGGTCGCCCCATCGGGCAGTTCCAGGGCATCAAGCACCTCTGTGCCGACATGCTCGTACGGGTCGAACGGGCCCGCGCGCTCGTCTGGGACGCCGCCCGCGCCGCCGACGAGGAGGGGACCGGGCCCGACGTGCGGTCCCTGACCGCCGCCCTCGCCGCGTCCGAAGCCCTCGAAGCCGCGTTCGGCTGCGCCAAGGACTGCATCCAGATCCTCGGCGGCATCGGCTTCACCTGGGAGCACGACGCCCATCTGTATCTGCGCCGCGCCCTCGTCGCCCGCCAGCTGCTCGGCTCCGGCGACACCCACCGGCTGCGCGCCGCCCGGCTCGCCGAGGCCGGGACCCGGCGCGGGCTCGCCCTCGAACTGCCCGCCGAGGCCGGCCCGTACCGGGAGGCCGCCCGGGAGGCCGTGGCCGGGGCCCGGGGGCTCGACCCGAAGGCCGCCCGCCGCGCCCTCGCCCCGACCGGCTATGCCGCCCCGCACCTCCCGGCCCCCCACGGACTGGACGCGGGTCCCGTCCAACAGCTCGCCATTCAGAGAGAGTTGGCCGAACAGGGCATCCGGCTGAGCGACCTCGGGATCGCCACCTGGGTGGTGCCCTCGCTCATCGCCCACGGAACGCCCGAGCAGCAGGAGCGCTACCTGCTGCCCACCCTGCGCGGCGAACTCCTGTGGTGCCAGCTCTTCTCCGAGCCCGGCGCCGGCTCCGACCTCGCCTCCCTCCGCACGAAGGCGGAGCGGACCGAGGAGGGCTGGCGGATCAACGGCCAGAAGGTGTGGACCAGCGCCGCCCAGGGGGCCGACCACGGCATCCTCCTCGCCCGCACCGACCCCGACGCCCCCAAGCACCGGGGCATCGGCTACTTCCTCGTCGACATGAAGAACACCCCGGGCATCGACATCCGGCCACTGCGCGAGATCACCGGCGACCGGCTCTTCAACGAGGTGTACTTCGACGACGTCCTGCTGCCCGCCGACGCCGTCGTCGGCGCACCCCAGGACGGCTGGAAGGTCGCCCGCCACACCCTGGGCAACGAACGCGTCCACATGGCCGACCAGATGACCTTCGACACCGGCCTCGAAGCGCTGATCGCCCGCTCCGGCGAGCTCGACGGCGCCTGCCGGGCCCGGATCGGGGCGCTCGCCGCCGAGGCCCACGCGCTCGGCTGCATCGGACTGCGCACCACCCTGCGGCAGGTCTCCGGACTCGAACCCGGCGCCGGGGCCTCGGTACGCAAACTCCTCCAGACCACCCACCAGCAGAAGGTCGCCGAACTCGTCCTCGAACTGCTCGGCCCGGCGGGCGCCACCGGCGAAGGACCCCGGGAACGGGCCCTGCACGGCTTCCTGATGTCCCGCTGCCTGACCATCGCGGGCGGCACCACCCAGGTCCAGCTCAACGTCGTCGCCGAGCGCATCCTCGGCCTCCCGCGCGACTGAACACGAACGAAACCGAAGGGACCGCCCCCGTGAAACCCGTGAAGCTCATGAAGGCGTACGTCGTCGGCGTCGGCATGACGAAGTTCGAGAAGCCCGAGACCCGCGACTGGCAGTACTGGGACATGGTGAAGGAGGCCGGAACGGCGGCGCTCGCCGACGCCTCGCTCGACTACGAGCGGATCCAGCAGGCCGTCGTCGGCTACTGCTTCCAGCCCTCCACCGCAGGCCAGCGCGCCGTCTACGGACTCGGTCTGACCGGCATCCCCGTCTACAACGTCAACAACAACTGCGCCACCGGCTCCACCGCCCTGATGACGGCCCGCCAGTTCGTCGAGGGCGGCGGCAGCGACTGCGTCCTCGCGCTCGGCTTCGAGAAGATGACGCGCGGCCCGCTCGGCGGCGGGGGCGCGGGCGGCGCGGCCGCCGACTTCAAGACCTCGCCGGTCGCCCGCCACTACGGGATCATGGCCGCCGCCCACGGCTTCGAGGCGGGCCCGCCCACCGCCCAGATCTTCGGCAACGCGGCCCGCGAGCACATGGCGCGGTACGGGACCACCGAGGCGCAGCTCGCCGCCGTCGGCGCCAAGAACCACCGGCACTCGGTGAACAACCCGTACGCCCAGTTCCAGGACCCGTACACGGTCGAGGAGGTTCTCGCCGCGAAGCCCGTCCACCGCCCGCTCACCAAGCTCCAGTGCTCACCCACCTCGGACGGCGCGGCCGCCGCCGTCGTCGTCTCGGAACGCTTCGTCGAACGCCACGGCCTCGGCGACCGGGCGGTGGAGATCGCCGCCCAGGCCATGACCACCGACACCGGCGACTCCTTCGCCTCGGGCACCTGCATCGACGTGGTGGGCCCGGCGATGTCGCGGGCCGCCGCCCGCCAGGTGTACGAGGCCGCCGGGGTCTCGGCCGCCGACCTGGACGTCATCGAGCTCCACGACTGCTTCTCCATCAACGAACTCCTCACCTACGAGGCGCTCGGCCTCTGCGACGAGGGGGAGTCCGGGAAACTCGTCGAGTCCGGCGCCACCACCTACGGCGGCCGCTGGGTTGTCAACCCGTCCGGCGGGCTGATCTCCAAGGGCCACCCGCTCGGCGCCACCGGCATCGCCCAGGTCGCGGAGGTCACCTGGCAGCTGCGCGGCGAGGCGGGCGACCGCCAGGTGCACGGTGCCCGCACCGGACTGACCCACAACATCGGGCTCGGCGGCGCCGCCGTGGTGACCCTGCTGCGCCGCTGAACCTCGCCCGGTCACGCGGGTGGCAGCACCAGCTCCGCGAGGTCCAGGAACGCCTCCGTGGTGGCGGTCCGCAGCCGGCCGAGGTCCCAGTCGGGGGAGCGGAGCGCCGGGTCGTGGGGGACGCGCACCAGCCGGTCCGGGGCCACCCCCAGCCGTTCGGCCGTCCCGTGGGGAAGCTGCCCCCGGTGGCCGTCGACATCGGTGACCACCACGAGCGCCCGGTCCGCCAGGTGCGCGTACCCCGTTCCCCGCAGCCGCGCGAGCAGCCGCGCCGTCTCCCCGACGGATGCCTCGGCGGTGCTGCCGCAGACCAGCAACTCGTCGGTGTGGTCCAGGAGAACGTCCGCCGATCCGCTCAGCCCCAGCGGGGCCCAGTCGCTCAGCACGAAGGAGTAGTACGGGGCGAGCAGCCCCAGGACGGCGACGTAGTCGTGGTCGTGCGTGGGGCTCGGGCTGAAATGGCCCGGCGGATGCGCGACCACCTCCAGCCCCGGGTCCAGCCGGGCCGTCCGGGCGCTGATCTCCTCGTACGGGGACGACGGCGCCAGCGCGGCGAGCCCGCGCGGGACGGGCCGGGCCCCGGACGGGAGGAAGGCGGCCAGCGCCCCGGAGTCCCCGGCGGCGTCCATCGCCAGGACCGGTTCGCTCCGCACCGCCGCCAGCAACCGCCCGAGCACCATCGTGGTGGTGGCCCGCCCGCTGTAGCGGTGCGCGCCCATCAGGGCCAGCCGCCTGCCGTACGTCATCGGCGCCCGCAACCGGGCCAGTTGCTCCAGTGCCCTGCGCCGGGCCGCCCCGAACCGGGCGACGCGCGGCCCGGCCGCCTCGTCCCCCGGGGTGTCGGGCAGCGGCGGCGGGGTCAGCGGAACGGGTGCCTCCCGCCGCACCGGGACCGCCCGCCGGGCGGGGGCCGGAAGCCCCGTCCCCGAGGCCGGATCCCGGTACTGGGCGCGGGCCCGGGCGACGTACTTGCCGAGCACCTCCCCGACCTCGCCCGCCGTGGGCCGCCGCGCCGGGTCCGGGTCGAGACAGCGCAGCACCAGCAGCCGCAGCTCCGTCCAGGTGTCGCCCTGCCACAGGTGCATCCCCTCCGGCATGCCCGGCAGGCGCGCACCGGGCTTGCTGCTGATGAGCTGGAGCAGCTCCCCGAGCGCGTACATGTTGTCCTCGCGGGTCGGCACCGGCCCCGGACCCGCGTACTCCCCGTCCACCGCGCAGTCCGACAGATCGGCCAGCACCACCGAACGCCGCAGCACGAAGACGCTGTCGGCGCCCAGGGACGCCGGGACCAGCCCGTTGACATGGCAGAGCGCCACCGCGTTCGCGAGGTAGAACGCCACGATGAGCCCGCGCAGCGTGTCGAAGGGCGCGACCCCGTCGGTGAGCGCCCGGTTGAGGAGGTCCTCCAGCCGCAGCGGCTCCGTCCCCGGGGCGTCCGCGTCCGCGACCGTGGTCATCGCCAGCCAGGGGGCGGAGTCCTGCTCACCGGTGGCGAGCAGGGCGGGCGCGTACTGCCCCTGGAGCCGGGACAGGGCCTCCGCCTCCACCTCGACCAGCCACCGGTGGACCGGAGGCACCCCCGGATGCGTCATGCGCAGCGCCGCCTCGCCGCCCCGGGCGTCGAACCCCCGGTAGACCACGGTGCGATGGCCCCGGCGCCGCCCGCGCAGGGTGTACGCGCCGAGCCGGCGCGGGTCCTCCGGCCGCAGCGGCCGCCAGCCGTCCGCCTCCTCCGGCTCCGCGTCCGGACCGGGCCCCGGACCGGACGGGCCGCCACCCGACGACACCCCGAACCGGGACAGCAGTCGCCGCTCCACACTGGTGAACGGCAGCTGCGCGTCCAGGAGTTCGGCCGGACCCTCCGGGTGCGACAGCCAGGCCGGGAAGTCCGGCGAACGCCCCGCCAGCTCGTCGAGCCGGAGCCCGATCCGCCGGCTCGTCCGCAACAGCTCCGCCGGCGGCACCGCGTCCAGCAGCACGGTCCTGGTCTCGTCGGAGAAGTCGAAGATCCGGTGCTTCGCGGGCACCGGACCCGGCACCGGCGCCCGACGCGGCTGCATCAGCCCGCCCAGGAACACCTCCGCCAGATGCGCGGTACTGGCCCGCCACGGCACCGCGCCCCGCACCAGCCGCATCACCGGCACCGACAGCGGCGCCACCGCCGCCAGATGCGCCGCCAGCCGGTACGCCTCCGGGGTCGCCGCGTCCCGGAAGTGCTGGGCGCCGCCCGAACCCCGGGGCGGCACGTCCGGCGCCGCGTACGCGTCCGGCCGGACCAGCAACGGCAGCTCCACCGTCGCCCCCGGCGAGGCCAGCAGCCGCGCCCAGTCGTGCAACGCGGCCGGCTCCGGCGCCAGCACCGGCACCGGGACCCCCTCGAAGGCGGCGATCTCCGGCGGCAGCACCGGGTCGACGATCCGCCAGGACGCGTTGGCCCCGCCGATCCGCCGGGTGGTCGCCCGCCAGCGCTCGGCGGAGATCCCCGACGCCTCCCACATCTCCGGCGGCAGCGTGTGCACCACCGCGACCGGGCCCCGCGCCGCCCGCCGGGCGAGCAGACCGTGCATCGCACCGGACCGCCAGGCCGCCCCCATCCCGTCGCTCACCACCAGCAGCAGCGTCCGGCCCGAGGCGTCGTTCACCGCGCTCGGCGCCAGCTCCGGGCCGTCGGCACGGAACGGCCGGGCATGCAGCCGGGGCCGCACGCCCCCCGCGTCCAGCCCCAGCACCCGGATGGTCCGGAAGGCGCCCAGCCGCTCCAGCAGGGCCCGCAGCTCCGCCCCGAGCCGGTGCCACAACAGCATGGACAGCCCGTCGTCGACGAGCAGCACCAGATCCAGCCAGCGCTCCCGCACCGGCCGCTGCACCACGTCGGCCAGCCCCGTCCGGGCGAACTCGGTGGCCGTCAGCTCCTCGTCGACCTCCAGCCGGTGCAGGCTCTCCCGGCGGCGGCGCAGCGGCCGCAGCGCCCGGCCGAGCGCCAGCTCGTCGGCGAGCGCCTTCTCCTCGGGAACCCGGACCGGCATGGCCCGGCGTCCGTCCCCGGCGGGGCGGTGACGGACGGGCTCCGGCGCCGGGGACCGCCGCGCCGCCGCGTACAGCGACGGGGCGGTCAGATCGGGCAGGTCGTCGTCCGGCCCCGGCTTCGGCGAGGGTCCCGGTGCCTCCCGCGCCCCCTCCGCCCCGGAATCCGGCCCGGCGGCGGGCGGGGCCGGCTCGGACCGCTCCCGGCGCAGCGGGGCACCGGGCCCCGCGGGCAGGCTCCGCGCCAGCCACAGCACGTCCAGCAACTGGTCCGCGTCCAGCTCGTGCCCGCAGGCCGACAGCACCCGCAACGCCTCGGCCAGCCGCGCCCCGTCGCCGGACACGGTCACATCGCCCCGGTGAGCTGGTGGAGCACGGCGTCCAGCAGCCCCTCCGCGTCCAGGTCGACGCCGCCGGTCCGCAGGAACACCGCGTTGAGCAACTGGTCGGTGGCCAGCTCCCCGGGGGCGCGGCGGCGCAGGAACGCCTCGATAAGGTCGTCGGCCGCCCGCAGCGCCTCCTCCCCGAGATGGGCCGCCACGATGGACCGCAGCCGCTCCTCGTCGGGCACCGGCAGATCCAGCCGGACGCAGCGGCGCAGGAACGCGGGCGGGAAGTCGCGCTCACCGTTGCTGGTGATGACGACGACCGGGAACTCGGAGCACCGCACGACACCCTGGTGCACCACGACGGTCCCCCGGTGGTCCAGGGTCCGCACCTCCACGTCGGCCATGTCCTCCGGGAGCCGGGTCAGCTCCGGGATGTCGAAGACCCCGTCCTCGAAGACCGTCAGCAGGTCGTTGGGGAGATCGACGTCGCCCTTGTCCATCTCGTCGACGAGCAGCGCCCTCGGGGTCGCCGACGGCACCAGGGCGGTCCCGAGCGGGCCGAGCCGCACGAACGTGCCGATCGACGGCTCCGCCTCGCCCCGGTCCCGGCTGAGCGTCGTCTCGCGCAGCCGCCCGATCGCGTCGTACTGGTAGAGCGCGTCCTTCACCGTGGAGCGGCTGTTGACCGGCCAGCGCAGCAGCTCGCCCAGGCGCAGCTCCCGGGCGACGGCGTGGGCGAGCGACGACTTCCCGGTCCCCGCCGGGCCGGTGACCAGCAGCGGACGGCGCAGCAGCAGCGCCGCGTTCACGATGTCCGCGTGGCCCGGCTCGATCACGTACGGCATGCCGGGGCGGTCCGGCCGCTCCGGGGTGAAGCGGCGCCACGGCGGGGCCGGGGGCAGGGCCACGTCCCGGGGCTCGCCGTCACCGTGGAAGAGGCGCCAGTCGGTCGCGGGAGCGGCAGGGGTACCGGGGGCTCCGGACGCTCCGGCAGCGGAAGTCATGAGCTCTCCTGTGGTTCGGTCAGATGGAGCCGGGGCACGGTGCGGTCGGCGTCGGCCCAGGCGAGGACCGGGCGGCCGGGGAAGTCGGGCGGCCGGGCGTGGGCGTTCGCCCGGTAGTCGCGTACCCCGTCGGGCAGTTCGGGGGTGGCGACGTCCGCCATGTGCCGGACGAGGTGGGACGCGCCGTCCTGGCCCCGGTCCCACACCACCACGGGGACCCCCAGCACGAGACAGGTCTGCACGATGCCGTCCCGGGGGCCGGGCGGCACGTCCACACAGACGCGCACCGTGTCCAGTTGGTTGACCAGCATCGGGTACAGGGACCCCGGGGCCACGGCGTCGGAGACGACCAGCGTCTTCCCCGAGTCGAGCCGACGCCACCGGCCGCGCCAGTGCGAGTCGAACCGCCGGTGCTTGCGCACGAGTTCGGGGCAGTGCACGACCAGGGGGAACTCCACCCCGAGGACCCCGGGAACGATCTCGTCGGCGTCGTACGCCGTCCACTCGTCGACCGGCAGGTTCAGGCTCGCCCGGTCGACGAGCACCTCCACCAGCGGCGCCCGCTCGTCGTCGGCCGCCGGGGTCAGCGAGTCCAGGACCCGCAGCACCTCCCGTGCCCCGTCCGACGCCGAGTACGCCGTCAGACTGTCCGTGGAGACCTGCCGCAGGCCCGCGCCCTCGTCGCACCAGATCCGCAGCCGGTGCAGCCCCCGCTCGGCCCGCGTCACCTGGACCAGCACCCGGGTCCGCGTGGCCCGGCCGCGCACCGAACGCCCCCACGCCTGGGAGTCCGTCCGGCGCTCGCCCAGCGCCGCCCGCGAGATGCCCAGCCGCTGGGCGACCCCGTCGGCCCACAGCCGCTGCTCGGCCCGCTTCCCCGACGAGGACAGCGCGCCGACGTACTCCATGACCCGCAGCAGGGCCGGGACGCGGCGCTCCCCGCCCGCCGCGTGGCCGTCCCCCGGCAGCGCCTCCAGCCGGTCCAGGAGCAGGTCGAGGGGCTCCTCGCCGGGGGCGGCCGGTACGTGGGGCAGCGCGGCGCGCACGGCCTCCGGGATCCGGGCCAGCACCGCCCGGTCGAGGTCCCGCAGCAGCCGGCGCAGGGCCGCGTACTCCGCCGGGGACAGCAGCCGGGGCGTGCCGCTGAGCGAACCGGCGGCCAGCACCCGGTCGGCCCAGGCCGGGCTGTCACGCCGCAGCATGCCCGAGAAGGCGGCCAGGGCCCGTGGGTGGGTGAGCAGGAACCGGGCGAACTCCGCGTGCGTGGGCGGGGTGACGGAACTGCCCTCCCCGACCCCGCACTGCCGGGCCAGCCGCGCGGCGGCCGTCGAGCGCTCGGTCGACGAGTACAGGATCTCCTCGACGGCCTCCTCCAGGAGGATCAGCGCCGGGTCCCCGGGATCGAGCCCGCCGTCCTCGTCCCGCTCCAGCTCCTGCGGGAGGCCGCCCACCGCGGCCAGCTCGTCCCTGACCCGCTGCCAGGGGACCGCCCAGCTGCGCCGGACGAGCTGCTGCGGGCTGTACGCGAGGGGCTCCCCGGTGGCGGCGGACCGGGGCGGCAGGAAGTGCGCCACGACCAGGCCGACGACCGCCCCTTCCCCGGGGCACCAGACGGGGCCGCCGCTGTACCCGGGGCCGACCGCCATGCCGGTGGCCTCGCCGTCGAGATAGCCGAGCGCGGGGTCGAGGTGGCCGAGCGGGGCGTGGAGCGCGGCGACGGTGAGCCGGGCCAGGGTGGACGGGTGCCCGCCGCCGTGCCAGGCGTGCACCGGCTGACCGGCCGCCATGTCGGCCCGCCCGGGGACGGCGGGCAGCACCTCCCGCCCGGCCGGCTCGTCGATCCGCAGCACGGCCAGGTCGCCCAGCCACTCCTGGTCGGTCTCCCGGACCGGGCCGCCGCCCGGGGAACGCGGGGCGACCCAGTGGAGCAGCCGCGCCGAGCAGGACGTGACGGCGGCGCCCCGCACCTCGACCCGGATCGCCTCCCGCCGAGGCGTCCGGGGATCGAGCAGGGGCCGTCCCAACGCCTCGTTCACGACGTGGGCGCAGGTCAGGACCGTATCGGGGCCGAGCGCGAATCCCGCGCCCGCGACCCGGCCGTCCCCACCCCGGCGCACCGTGACGACGAGCCGGGACGGCTCCTCGACCGGGGCGGCGCCGCTGAGCCCGAACCACCCCATGCGCTACTCGGCGGCCGGTCCGGCGTCGGCGCCCCGGGCCGGGACCGGGTTCCAGCCGGCGGTGACCGTGAGATGGGCCTGCCCGCTGCCGCCGACGATCCCCAGCTTGAGGTCCTGCCCGATCTGGACGCCGAACGTGACGCTCAGCTCGGTGGGCGGGTTCGGCGAGGCCACCGCGGCGTCGTGCACCTCCTGGAGCAGCGGGCCGACCGGCTTGAGCGCGCCGCGCAGGGCCCCGATCGCCAGGCTGGCCACGGCCCGGCCGCCCCCGGAGGCCACCGGTACCGCCCGCCCCATCCCTTCCGGCAGGTCCCCCTCGTCGTACGCGGGGGAGGGCGCGGACTCCGACGTTCCGTCGGCCGGCGCGAGCAGGAAGCGGACGGGCGTGCCGTCGTCGAGTGCGAAGTCAGGTGTTGTGGACACGACCGCATTCTCACCGCGCGGGCGCCCGCCGCACGGACCGATGGCCAACTCGGTTACGTCATCGATACATTGACGCCGCCCGGCCGTTTCTCCCGGTCACCCCCTCAGAGCCAGCCCTGCTGCCGCGCCGCCCGCACCGCCTCCATCCGGTTGCGGGTGCCGGTCTTGCCGATCGCCGCGGACAGGTAGTTGCGCACGGTGGACTCCGACAGATGCAGCTTCGCCGCGATGTCGGCGACCGTGGCACCGTCCACCGAGGCGTTCAGCGCGTCCCGCTCGCGGGCGGTGAGCGGGCTGGGCCCGGCGCTGAGCGCGGCGGCCGCCAGCGCCGGATCGATCACCGTCTCCCCGGCCAGCACCCGCCGCACCGCCACCGCGAGCTCCTCGACCGGGCCGTCCTTGACCAGGAAACCGGCCGCCCCGGCCTCCATCGCCCGGCGCAGATAGCCGGGGCGGCCGAAGGTGGTGAGGATCAGCACCCGGCAGTCCGGCACCGCCGCGCGCAACCGCGCGGCGGCGTCCAGCCCGCTGCACCCCGGCAGCTCGATGTCGAGCAGTGCCACGTCCGGCCGGACCCGCACCGCGGTCGGCACGATCTCGTCCCCGGACCCCACCTGCGCCACCACCTCGATGTCCGGCTCCAGCCCCAGCAGCAACGCGAGCGCGCCGCGCATCATCCCCTGGTCCTCGGCGAGGAGCACCCGGGTGAGCCGTGCCGGGCGGTGGTCCTGCGGCATCTCGTTCACGCGGGACAGGTTAAGCGCTGCCCCGCCGTTCGGGGCCGTGTACGGCGCGGGCATCGCCGCCCGGCTCGTGGCCGGCGGGAGCGCCGTGGCCGAGCACATCGACAGCATCCTCGCCAAGCCCGGCCTCCCCGGGGCCGCCGCCGACCACCGCCGGGTGCCGGCCGGTCACCGACTCCGGCCCGGTGCTCGTTCTCAAGCTCTGCCTGTTCCAGAAGTGCGGGGAATTGATCGAAATCCCTGCAGCAGTCGTGCATTCGTGTCCAGTTCAACGCCTCGGACATTAAAGCGCGCCTCATGACGGTCTGAATGGGCGCCTCTGTTACTCACCCATCGGAACTCCACCCACGGCCTGAGTCCGTGCCGGTCTTCATGCCGGAATAACGGTCAAAATCCCTTGGCGGCGGCTCTGGAGGCGGAGTGGGGAACATCGTTGGCTGCGGAAACGACCCTGCAAGATCCGGCTCGCACCGGCTTCCATCGGCCCTCTCGCCCCACCGCCGAACAGGAACGTGTCATGAGCCCTAAATATCACTTTTGTATCACTCTCTGGTGCGGTTACCTCATTGAGTAACGAGGAAATATTCACCATAAGCAAGGAAAGCGAAAAGCCACTTCATGGTTGGCTCTTTGACCATCTGTCCAAAGAGTGAACAGACCCCGCTTTCCGTTCCCGTCAGCCGTCCCGCCTCTCGCGGGCGGGACGGCGCCCACCGGACGCACTCCACAGGCGCGTAGAGCATCAGGAGGCGGCATGGCCGCGACGCCCACGTCCACCCCCACATCCCCAGACCGACCGATCCCCGCGCAGAGCGCCGGGGACGACCCACAGCCGACCACCACGGAGGACCTCGACCCGATGTGCGATCCCCTTCCGCCCGAAGGGGAACCGGGGCCGCCCGGGCCGCAGGGACCGCCCGGACCGCAGGGGCCGGGCGGACGTCCGGGCTGCACCGGACCAGCGGGTCCCGCCGGGCCCGCGGGTCCGATGGGGCCCGCCGGACCCGTGGGTGCGACCGGGCCGAGGGGCCTGGTCGGCGAACAGGGGCCCCGCGGCATCGAGGGCCCCGCGGGCCCCGAGGGCCCGAGCGGCCCGGCCGGTCCCGAAGGCGCCGTCGGGGCGAAGGGCGCCGAGGGGCAGCCCGGCGCGGACGGCAGGGACGGAAAGCCGGGGGTGAACGGCCTCCCGGGCGCCGATGGCCGCGAGGGCCCGGCCGGACCCCGAGGGCCGCAAGGGCTCCGGGGGGATCCCGGCCCCGAGGGCCAGGTGGGCCCACGGGGGCCCCGCGGGCCCAAGGGCGACCCCGGCGACCTGCCCAACCCCGAATACCTGCGCCAACTCGTCAGGGAGGCGCTCGCGGAAGCCGGGTTCTGCGGCCCGCCCTGAGAAGTCGTCTCTCCTCGTCCGTTCGTGACTCACTGGGTCCGGTCCGGCTCCGCCCAACTCCCGCTCCGCTCCTCCCCGTCCGGCTCGGACCCGTCCGCGTCCGGCCCGTGCGCGTCCGGTCCGTCCGCCGGGAGCTCCGCCGTCACCACGAAGCCGCGGCCCGGACGGGGGCCCGCGCGGAGGCTGCCGCCCGCCGCGGCCAGGCGTTCGGTGAGGCCGGTCAGGCCGGTGCCGCCGACGCCGGGGTCCGGTGGAACGTCCGGGCCGGGGCCGTCGTCCGTCACCGTCAGCCGGACCCGGCCGGCCGCGCCCTCCAGGACGAACGAGCAGCTCGTGGCGCGGGAGTGGCGTACGACGTTGGTGACGGCCTCCCGGACCACCCAGCCCAGCAGCGCCTCCGTCTGCGGGGCGAGCGGCGGCCCCGAGCGGCGGAGCACCGGCTCGATCCCGGCGGCGGTCAGTGCCGAGCGCGCCCGGTCCAGCTCGGTGGCGAGGCTGCCCTCCCGGTAGCCGGTGACCGCCTCCCGGATCTCGGTGAGCGCCTGACGGCCGACCGCCTCGATGTCGGACACCTGGGACAGCGCCGCGTCCAGATCGCGCGGGGCGAGCCGGCGCGCGGCCTCCGACTTGACCACGATCACCGAGAGCGTGTGGCCCAGCAGATCGTGCAGGTCCCGGGAGAACCGCAGCCGCTCCTTCTCCACGGCCGTACGGGCCAGCTCCTGCCGGGTGGCCCGCAGTTCCATCACGGTCTCCGAGAGGGCCAGGATCGCGGAGGTCACCGCCCCGGAGATGAACGTGCCGTAGCCGATCGTCCACGGCTCCGAGACGCCGCGCCACACCGCCACCGCCGTGGCGACCAGGGCCAGCAGCAACAGCCCCGCCCCCAGCCGCCGGCCGCGCAGAACGGTCCCACAGGCCAGCGAGAGCAGCGGGAAGAACAGCAGCCAGCTCCCGCCGTACCCGCCGGCCAGTGCCAGCGTGACGAGGCCCAGCGCGCCGAGGAGCGCGTACGACACCGGGCTCTCGCGCCGTCTCCGGTCGAAGCCCCGGAACACCACGGAGACGTAGAGGGAGTTGAAGGCGAGCAGCCCGAGACCGCCGAGCCAGGGGTTGGGCGCTTCGCCCTGGAAGAGGTTGGAGAAGGCGCCGAGACCCAGCAGCAGCCAGGGCAGCAGCGTGAACGGACCGGGCGGACCGGGCCGCCGCCCCGCCTTCCCGCCCCGCCGCCACAGGCGCGGCCGCCGGCCCTCGCACGCCTCGTCCGTCCGGTTCCCGGTCATGACCGTCTCCCCCGATCCCGTCACACGGTCCTGGTCGACCGACGGTAGGAGACCACGGCGTACGCCCCGAAGCACAGCAGCCACCCGCAGAGCACCGCGACGGTTCCCATACCGGGCGCATGGCCCTGGGTGGTCGCCCACCCCAGTTCGGCGAAACGGTTGGCGGGGGTGAAGCCGCCGATGGTGCCGAGCCACCCGGGCAGCGCCTCCCGCGGGAACCACAGCCCGCCGACGACCGCGAAGCCCATCAGGCAGGTCATGTTGACCACGCCGGTGCCCTGTGGGGTGAGCCGGTATCCGTTGCCGAGGCCGAGCATGGTGAAGGGCAGCGCCCCGACCCACAGCAGCACCACCAGCGCGCCCCACTGCCAGGCCGCCAGCCGCACCCCGTTGACCAGCGCACCGGCCAGCAGCACCGCCAGGATCGTCGGCAGGACCGTCACCGAACCGCTGATCGCCCGGCCCACGACCGCCCGGCCGGGGGAGAGCGGGGTGACCCGCAACTGGTCCAGCCAGCCGAGCTGCCGGTCGGACGCCACCCCCGTACCGATCGACATCGCGGAGCCCAGCGCCCCGTACGCGGCCATGCCGACCATCGACGAGACGCTCCAACTGCCGTCGTTGTCACCGAGGTTGGTGAAGAGCAGGTACATCATCACCGGCATTCCGGTGCCGAAGACCAGGAAGAAGGAGTCGCGCAGGGTGCGGCGGACTTCGAGCACGGTGTAGCGGAACATCACACGGCCTCCCTCTCGGAGTCGGAGTCGGAATCGGCGGCGGTGGCCTCGCCCGCGGGCGAGGTGAGGGCGAGGAAGGCGTCCTCCAGAGTGGCCCGGGAGACCTGGAGGCCGCGGATCGCGTCCCGCCGGGCCAGCTCGCGGACCGTGGCGTCGGAGTCGTCGGTGCGCAGCAGCGCCCGGTCCCCGGACACCTCGACCGAGACCACGCCGGGCAGCCGCTCCAGCCCCGCCGTGCCTCCGCCCGCCAGGTCGAAGGAGACGAGGCTCGCGCCCGCCGAGCCCCGGAGCGCGTCGGCGGTGCCGTCCGCGACGATCCGGCCCCGGTCGATGACGACGATCCGGTCCGCGTGCCGGTCGGCCTCCTCCAGGTAGTGCGTGGAGAAGAGGACGGTGTTGCCGCGCCGGGCGTACGTCCGTATCGACTCCCACAGGACGCGGCGCGCCTCCACGTCCAGCGCGGCGGTCGGCTCGTCCAGCACGAGCAGCTCCGGGTTGCCCGCCAGCGCGACGGCGAAGCGGACGCGCTGGGTCTGGCCGCCGGAGAGCTTGTCGACCCGCCGGCCCGCGTACGCGGTCAGCCCGGCCAGTTCGAGCGCCTCGGCCACCGGCATCGGCGCCGGATACGTCGAGGCGACGAAGGCGACCAGCTCGCGGACGGTGACCTTCTGGATCGGCCGCCCGTCCTGGAGCATCGCGCCGATCAGTCCGTCGCGCACCGCCTGCTCGGCGCTGCGCCCCAGCACCCGCACCGTGCCGGAGTCCGGCCGGTCGAGGCCGAGCAGCAGCCTGATGGTGGTGGACTTGCCCGCGCCGTTGCGCCCGAGCAGCGCCACCGTCTCGCCCCGGTCGACGGCGAGGGTGATCCCGTCCACCGCCCGCACCTCGGCCCCCGCGCGGCCGAACGTCCGCACCGCACCCGTGACGGCCAGCGCCGTCCCGTCCCCCGACTTCCCCGTTGTCCGTGTCATGGGGACGACGCTACGGAGTGCGGGGGGCGGCCGGGCAGGGGCGTGCGTACGGAACCGGCGATGACAAATGTCATGGGCCGGGGCCGCGAGCCGGGCCGCACAAGAGATCTGACGTTCCGTCAGTGACGGTCTTCCCAACGACCGGGGGCTGCGTTATACATGGGTCCATCGGCTAGAACGCGTTCTAGGTCGTGTCCTGGAAGGGGCGTCACGGCCGGTCCCGCGCGACCTCGGTGCGGCCGACGGTGCGGACGGCCGTGCCGAGGTCTTTCCGTCCGGGGCGCGCGCCCGGCACGACCCGGACGAAAGGCCCCCGGTCCTCCCACCGCCAAGGAGCAGCCCCGCCATGCCCATCGATGCCGAAAAGGCCCTCGCCGCCGAACCCCGTACCAGCCGGATCGGCTGGGACCACAAGGACGTCCAGCTCTACCACCTCGGGATCGGCGCCGGCTCCGACCCGGACCGGACCGACCCCGCCGTCGACCCCCGGGAGCTGCGCTACACCCTGGAGTCCCGGCTCCAGGTGCTGCCCTCCTTCGCCACCGTCGCGGGCGCCGGGATGGGCGGCTTCGGCGGCCTCGCCGCACCCGGTATCGACATCGACCTCGCCGCCGTCCTGCACGGCGGGCAGACCGTCCAGGTGCACCGGCCGATCCCGGTGCGCGGCAGCGCCGTACAGACCTCGAAGATCGCCGCGGTGTACGACAAGGGCAAGGCGGCCGTGATCGTGCTGCGCAGCGAGGCGGCCGACGACGAGGGCCCGCTGTGGACCAACGACTCCCAAATCTTCGTCCGGGGCGAGGGCGGCTTCGGCGGCGAGCGCGGCCCCTCCGAGCGCAGCCCCCGCCCCGCGACCGCTCCGGACCACGTCGTGGAGCGGCCCGTCCGCCCCGACCAGGCGCTGCTCTACCGGCTGTCGGGGGACTGGAACCCGCTCCACGCCGACCCCGAGTTCGCCGCGCTGGCCGGATTCGACCGGCCGATCCTGCACGGGCTCTGCACCTACGGGATCACGCTCAAGGCCGTCACCGACACGCTCCTCGACGGCGACGCCTCCCGCGTCCGCTCCTACCGGACCCGGTTCGCCGGGATCTTCTTCCCGGGCGAGACCCTCCGCATCGAGATGTGGGACGCCGGGAACGAGGTGCGCGTGGAGGTGAGCGCCGTCGAGCGGGAGAACGCGCCGGTCCTCGCCGACACCTTCGTCGCGTACGCCTGACCCGGGCACGCCGAGCCCGGGCGCGTCCGACCCCGGGCACGTCCGGCCCCGGTGCCCGCGAGCCGGACCCCGAACCCGAACCCGAAGCCGCCCGAACCAGAGGGAGCCGCACCATGCGCGCAGCCGTACTGCACGAGATAGGCCAGGAGAAGCTGGAGGTCCTCGACGACGTCGAGGCGGTGGGTTTCGGCCCCGGCAAGGTCAGGCTCCGCATCAGGGCCACCGGACTCTGCCACTCCGACGTCTCCGCGATGAGCGGGGTGCTGCCGCAGCCCGCCCCGTTCATCCCCGGCCACGAGGGCGCCGGCGAGGTCCTGGACGTCGGCGACGGCGTCACCGGGCTGAGCGCCGGGGACCGGGTCCTGGTCTGCTGGCTGCCCGCCTGCGGGGCGTGCCCGTCCTGCAAGCGCGGCCAGACCCACCTCTGCCTGGCCGGCTTCATGAACGCGGGCACCCCCAACTTCAAGCGCTCGGGCGGTGACGTCTTCGGCTTCGCGGGCACCGGCACCTTCACCGAGGAGGTCGTCGTCGGCGCGGGCTGCGCGGTGCCGATCCCCGACGACGTACCGTTCGAGATCGCCGCGCTGATCGGCTGCGGGGTGACCACCGGGCTCGGCGCGGCGATCAACACCGCGCGGGTGGAGGCCGGTTCGTCGGTGGCCGTGATCGGCTGCGGCGGCGTCGGCATCTCCACGATCCAGGGGGCCCGGGTGCAGGGCGCCGCCCAGATCGTGGCCGTGGACCCGGTCGCCTCCCGGCGCGAGGCGGCGCTGCGGTTCGGCGCGACCGAGGCGGTATCGCCCGAGGAGTTCACCGACGCCAAGCAGCGGATCACCGCGAACGAGGGCTTCGACTACGTCTTCGAGGTCGTCGGCAAGTCGGCCACCGCGCGCACCGCGTACGAGCACACCCGGCGCGGCGGCACCCTGTGCATCGTCGGCGCGGGGGCGCTGGACGACAACTTCCAGGTCAACATGTTCGAGCTGTTCTTCGACGAGAAGCGGATCCTGCCCTCCATGTACGGCGGCGGCGACGTGCTCCGCTCCTACGAACGCGCCATCGCGCTCTGGCGGGCCGGCCGGATCGACCTCGAATCGATGATCACCCACCGGGTCCGGCTGGACGGCGTCAACGACGCGCTCGACCAGATGCGGACCGGCGAGTCGCTGCGCACCTGCATCGAACTCTGACCCCCGTCCCCTTCCGAGAGGAACCCGGATCCGATGTCACTTCCCCTGGACGGACTGTCCGCGATCGTCACCGGCGCGGGCCGCGGCCTCGGCCGCGCCGAGGCGCTCGAACTGGCCCGGCTGGGCGCGGCCGTGGTCGTCAACGACTACGGGCAGCCGGGACGCGACGGCTCCGGCGCTGCGTCCGCCACCCCCGCGGAGGAGGTCGCCGAGGAGATCCGGGCCGCGGGCGGCCGGGCGGTCGCGCACCTCGGCGACGTCGCCGACCACGAACAGGCCCGCGCCCTGGTCGACCTGGCCGTGGACACCTACGGAAAGCTCGACGTCCTGGTCAACAACGCGGGCATCCTGCGCGACCGGATGATCTTCTCGATGACCGAGGACGAGTGGGACTCCGTCATCCGGGTCCACCTCAAGGGCCACTTCAACACCACCCGCTTCGCCGCCGCGCACTGGCGGGCCCGCTCGAAGGAGTCCGGCGGCCCGGTCCACGGCCGGATCGTCAACACCTCGTCGGAGGCGTTCCTGGCCGGTTCGGCGGGCCAGCCGAACTACGCGGCGGCCAAGGGCGGCATCGTCGGCCTCACCACCTCCACGGCCCTCGCCCTGGCCCGCTACGGGGTCACCGCCAACGTCATCTGCCCGCGCGCCCGCACCAGGATGACCGAGGACGTCTTCGCCGGCTTCCAGGAGCCGGAGGAGGGGCGGCTCGACGCGCTCGCCCCCGAGCACGTGGCCCCGCTCGTCGGCTACCTGGCCTCCCCGGCCGCGGCCAAGGTCAACGGGCAGCTGCTCGTGGTCCACGGCGGCATGGTCGCGATCGTCGAACGCCCCAGGGTCGCGGCGAAGTTCGACGCCGCGAAGGAGACCTTCAGCTACGACGAGCTGGACGAGCTGATCTCCCCGTACTACGCGGACCGCCCCCCGAACGAGACCTTCGCCGCGGCGGAGGTCCTCGGTCTCAAGCGGGGCTGAGCATCCCCGGGCGCCTTCGGAGCCGGCCGGTTCCGAAGGCGCCCGGGGGCCGACCCGCCCGGGGCGGTCACGGGACCGGCCGCCCACGGGAACGGGGATGGGCCCCGGCGGCCAGACGGCTGCCGGGGCCCACCCGTTCCTTCCTGCTGCTGTCACCGCGCGGTCAGGCCGCGCGGTTGTCCCCCTCGGAGGGGCGGCGGTGGCGGCCGTGCGGCTGTGCCGACGCGTCGTCCCTCGACTCACCCCCTCGGTGCTTTCCGGAGCCGCCGGCTTCGGCCCGCTCCGCGTCCGCGAGACGCGGCTGGGTCGTGTCGGTTCGGGCTTCAGACATGTGGGAAGTTCACCCCGTTGCGATCGCTTGCGTGTGGTCACCTGGGCCGATCACGCCACACCGCGGCCCGGTGCGGTCGCCTGGACGACCGCGCGGGCACGGCTGCGCAGGGCCTCGTGCTGATCGGCCCGGCCCAGATTTTAACCGGGTAACACCCGCCCCGTGAGCGGCGCCTGACCCAACGGCACCGGCCTGCACACGGGCAGCGGGACGGCCGCGGGCAGGGCCCCCGCACCGACCGCGGCGCCCCCGCCGCACGCCCCCGGCCCCGGCTGGGCGTCGGGCCCGTCGTCCTCCGGGGCCCGGAGCAGCGCCACCCCGCAGGCCGTGTCCCCGTCGGCGTACGGCAGTCTCAGCAGGCCGTCCCGGGTCCACACCCCGCGGCCGGACTGCCAGCCCCCGGGGGCGGCGAACGGGTGCAGCCGGCGCCCGGCCGGACGCCATACGCCGATCCAGCTCCCCGACGCCCCGTCGACCCGCAGCGCCACCGCACAGCTCTCCGGCGTGAGCATCTGGCCCGGCTGCACGGCGAACGGGGTCACCGCCGCGTCGGGCAGTCGCAGGCACTCCGGGAAGCGCACCGGCAGACAGCTGCCGAGCACCCCCCAGCCGAGCCGTTCGTGGCCCGGCGCGTCCGAGCGGATCAGCAGCAGCCCGCTGCCCGGATCGGCCAGCAGCAGCCGGTCGTTGCTCCCCGGCGCGATCTGGAGCAGCGGCGACACCTCGCCGCCCCGCTCCAGGTCCACCGCGACCGCCTTGACCGGGCCGCCGCCCGGCATCGCGCGGTCCAGGGCCAGCATCCGGCCCGCCCGGTCCAGCCAGACCCCGCCCGAGCACCGCCCCGGCACCCGCGCGACCTGCTCGGGTCCGGGGGCGCCGCCCGCCACCCGCCAGACGGACGTGCTGTGCGCGTCGGCCGAGAGGGCGTACGCGCACGTCCCGTCCGGCACCGGCGGCAGCAGGCGCAGTTCGGCGCGGGCGACGGTGCCCAGCAGCAGTTCGCCCGTCCCCGGACCGGTCGGGTAGAGCAGCGACACCGTGTGCCGGTCCGCGACCCGGCGCCGGACCAGCACCCGGCCGTCGGCCAGCGGCAGCACCTCGGAGTCGGGCTCCTCCGGCTGGTCGAGGGGGAGCGGCACGGCGTAGGGCTCGGGCCCGTCGAGCGTCCACCGCTCCACGAACCAGGCCCCCTCGCCCGTACCGTCCGCCCCGTCGCCGCCGGACCCGCCCGCCGCGTCCGCGAGCGCCAGCCGGGCCGCGTACGAGCCGTCCGCGGCGATCGTGAACGCGGGTGCGTACGGCCGCCCCGCCGCTTCCGGACCCGCCGAGGTCTCGTTCTCGGCGGCACAGAGAGTCATCGAATGCTCACCTCCGGCGACCGAAGGTAGTTATCGCACTTCCAGCCGAACAACGCGTGACTCGCCACTTCACCCATAAGGGTGGTGATGTCGGGATTTCCTTGAGCGGGAGGGGGTGGCTGTGCTGCGCGTTGAGTGGGTCAGTAAGGTTAGGCACTCCTAAGCGTTATCTGTGTGATCTTCGACTGGAGCACGTGATGTCCCTTCGTCGCCGCGGCACCGCCGCAGTCGGCCTGGCGGTGGCCGCCGCCCTCACCCTTTCGTCCTGCGGCAGCGACGACGGTGGCTCGGGCGGCTCGGCCAAGTCCGACGGCGGCGACAAGAAGGCGGCCGTCGCCACCGGCGGCAAGGACTTCGGCGACGCCGCGAAGAAGACGGCGGAGTACGGCACGGACGCCAAGACCGGCCAGTTCCCCCGCACCCTCACCCACGCCATGGGCAAGACGGAGATCAAGGCCGCCCCCAAGCGCGTCGTCGTGCTGGACGTCGGCGAGTTCGACAACGTGGTCTCGCTGGGTGTGAAGCCGGTCGGCTACGCCCCCTCCGAGGGCGACGCGGCGATCCCCTCGTACCTGAAGAAGGAAGCGGGCGACCCGAAGAACGTCGGCACGATCAACAACCTCAACCTCGAGGCGATCGCCAACCTGAAGCCCGACCTGATCCTGGGCAGCCAGCTGCGCGCCGCCGACAAGTACGACGCCCTCTCCAAGATCGCGCCGACCGTGTTCTCCATCCGTCCGGGCTTCACCTGGAAGGAGAACTACCTCCTCAACGCCGCCGCGCTCGACAGGACCGACAAGGCCGAGAGTGAGCTCGCGGAGTACCGGACCAGGGCGGAGAAGCTCGGCGAGGACATCGGCGCGGACAAGCCGACCATCTCCATGGTCCGCTACATGCCCGACCGGATCCGCCTCTACGCCAAGGCGTCCTTCATCGGCACCATCCTGGAGGACGTCGGCCTGCCCCGGCCGAAGAACCAGCAGATCGACGACCTCGCCGCGGAGATCAGCCCGGAGAAGATCGACGAGGCCGACGCCGACTGGATCTTCACCGGCGTCTACGGCGACGTGAAGGCCACCAAGCGCGACACCACGCAGGCCAACCCGCTGTGGAAGAACCTCCAGGCCGTCAAGGAGGGCCGGGCCAAGGACGTCCCCGACGAGACCTGGTACCTCGGCCTCGGCGTCACGGCCGCGAACCTGGTCCTCGACGACCTCCGCGCCGACCTGGTGAAGAAGTAGCCCTCCCCGCGGCGCCCGATGGCGTGACGTGACGGAGGCGGAACAGCCCGTGGCCGGTCCGTACGGACCGGCCACAGCCATGGGCGGCCGGGCGCGGCGGGCAGGTAGCCTTCTGCCTGTGCCCCGTCTGTCTGAAGTCCTTGCCGAGCTCGACGCCCTCTGGCCGCCCGAGCGGGCCGAGAGCTGGGACGCGGTCGGCACCGTCTGCGGCGACCCGGACGCCGCCGTGGACCGCGTGCTCTTCGCCGTCGACCCCGTCCACACGATCGCCGAGGAGGCGATCAGGCTCGGCGCCCAGCTGATCGTCACCCACCACCCGCTCTACCTGCGGGGGACGACGACGGTCGCCGCCGACACCTTCAAGGGCCGGGTCGTGCACACCCTCATCAAGCACGACATCGCGCTGCACGTGGCCCACACCAACGCCGACACCGCCGACCCCGGCGTCTCCGACGCCCTGGCCGGCGCGCTCGACCTGCGCGTCGAGGGCCCGCTCGTCCCGGACCCCACCGACCCGAAGGGCCACCGCGGCCTCGGCCGGATCTGCGTGCTCGACCACCCCGAGACGCTGGCCGCGTTCGCCGCCCGCGCCGCCGCCCGGCTGCCCGCCACCGCGCAGGGCATCCGGCTGGCCGGGGACCCCTCGGCGACGGTGCGCCGGGTCGCCGTCAGCGGCGGCTCCGGCGACAGCCTCTTCGACGCGGTCCGCGCCGCGGGGGTCGACGCCTTCCTCACCGCCGACCTGCGCCACCACCCGGCCTCCGAGGCCGTCCAGCACTCCCCGCTCGGCCTGGTCGACGCCGCCCACTGGGCCACCGAATGGCCCTGGTGCGAGCAGGCCGCGGCACAGCTCGACGCGATCTCCGACCGCCACGGATGGGACCTGAGGGTCCATGTCTCGAAGCAGGTCACCGACCCCTGGACCACCACCCACCACTCTTCTGGAGCCCCCAACTGAACGCCGCGCCCGCCGACCAGATCCGACTCCTCGACGTCCAGGCCCTCGACGTCCGCCTGTCGCAGCTCGCCCACCGCCGCACGTCGCTCCCCGAGCACGCCGAGATCGACGCGCTCACCAGCGACCTCGCGCAACTGCGCGACCTGCTGGTCGCCTCGCAGACCGAGGAGAGCGACACCGCCCGCGAGCAGGCCAAGGCCGAGCAGGACGTCGACCAGGTGCGCCAGCGCGCCGCCCGCGACCAGCAGCGCCTGGACTCCGGCGCGGTCACCTCGCCCAAGGACCTGGAGAACCTCCAGCGCGAGATCGCCTCGCTGGCCAAGCGCCAGGGCGACCTGGAGGACGTCGTCCTCGAAGTGATGGAGCGCCGCGAGTCCGCCCAGGAGCGCGTCACCGAGCTCTCCGACCGGGTCTCCGCCGTCCAGGCCAAGTTCGACGCGGCCTCCGCCCGCCGCGACGCCGCGACCAAGGAGCTCGACGACGAGGCCGCCTCCGTCACCAAGGAGCGCGAGGTCGTCGCCGCCTCCGTCCCCGCCGACCTGCTGAAGCTGTACGACAAGCTCCGCGGCCAGCAGGGCGGGGTGGGTGCCGCCCGCCTCTACCAGCGCCGCTGCGAGGGCTGCCGCCTGGAGCTGAACATCACCGAGATCAACGAGGTGAAGGCGGCCTCCCCGGACACCGTGCTGCGCTGCGAGAACTGCCGCCGCATCCTGGTCCGTACGGCGGAGTCGGGCCTGTAATGGACCGGCCGCGCCAGTTCGTCGTCGAGGCCGACGGAGGTTCCCGGGGCAACCCGGGCCCCGCCGGCTACGGGGCCGTCGTCATCGACCCGGTGACGGGGGAGACCCTGGCCGAGGCCGCCGAGTACATCGGCGTCGCGACGAACAACGTCGCCGAGTACCGGGGCCTGGTCGCGGGCCTGGAGGCGGTGAAGGCGCTGGTGCCGGACGCCTCGGCGGACGGCGCGGTCCAGGTGCGGGTCCGGATGGACTCCAAGCTGGTCGTCGAGCAGATGTCGGGCCGCTGGAAGATCAAGCACCCCGACATGAAGCCGCTCGCCGCCCGGGCCGCCGCGGTCCTGCCGCGCTCCGCCGTCACGTACGAGTGGATCCCGCGCGAGCGGAACAAGCACGCCGACCGGCTCGCCAACGAGGCGATGGACGCGGGCAAGCGCGGCGAGCAGTGGCAGCCGTCCGCCTCGACCGCCGACCTCGGCACCGCGCGCGCCGGAGGCCCGCCGCCCCCGTCCGGTCCGCCCGGTGACGCGGCGGCGGGCGCGGCGAAGGCCCGCGCGGCACTGGCCGCCCACAAGCAGGCCCCGGCCACCCCGGCGGTCCCGGCCGCCCAGGCTTCCGCCACCCCGCAGGTCGGCTGGGGCGCGGCGCCCGACCTCGGCGCCCCCGCCACCTTCGTCCTGCTCCGGCACGGCGAGACGGCCCTCACCCCCGAGAAACGCTTCTCCGGCAGCGGCGGCGGCGACCCCGAACTCTCCGCGACCGGCCGCGAGCAGGCCGAGCGGATCGCCGCTGCGCTGGCCGCCCGGGGCACCGTCGAGGCGATCGTCACCTCCCCGCTGCGCCGCTGCCGCGAGACGGCGGCGGCGGTCGCGGCCCGGCTCGGCCTGGAGGTCCTCGTCGAGGACGGGCTGCGGGAGACGGACTTCGGTGCCTGGGAGGGGCTGACCTTCGCCGAGGTCCGCGAGCGTCACGGCCCCGACCTGGACGCCTGGCTGGCCTCCGCGAAGGCCGCCCCGACCGGCGGCGGCGAGAGCTTCGCCGAGGTCGCCCGCCGGGTGGCCGCCGCCCGCGACCGCCTCACCGCCCGCTACGCCGGTCGTACGGTCCTTCTGGTCACCCATGTCACGCCGATCAAGACCCTGATCCGGCTGGCGCTCGGCGCCCCGCCCGAGGCCATGTTCCGGATGGAGCTCTCGGCGGCCTCGGTCTCGGCGGTGGCGTACTACGCGGACGGCAACGCGTCGGTCCGGCTGGTCAACGACACTTCGCACCTCAGGTAGCGGGCACCCGCACCCCGGGTGGCGGGACGGGCGGGGCCCGGGGCGGCGCAGAGCCTGCCGGGTGACCTCTGGCCGGGCTGCCCCGTCCTGGCACGCGCGCTTCCGGCGCTGCCGGGGTGCCAGAGCAGCTCCGCCGCAAGGCGTCCCGGCGCCTTGGAACCACACGCACCGGACCGCGTCCGCTCATCGATCGAAGGTCACCCGGCAGGCTCTCAGCCGCGCAGGGCCGCCGCCTCGCCCGCCAGCCGCTCCACCCGCGCCCAGTCCTTCGCGGCGACCGCGTCCGCCGGGACCATCCAACTGCCGCCCACGCAGCCGACGTTGGGCAGCGCCAGATAGGACGGCGCGGAGGCGGCCGAGATTCCGCCGGTCGGGCAGAACCGGGCCTGCGGCAGCGGCGCGGCGAGCGACTTCAGATACGGCGTGCCGCCCGCCGCCCCGGCCGGGAAGAACTTCATGTCCGTGACCCCGTGCTCCAGCAGCGCGACCACCTCGGACGTCGTCGAGACACCGGGCAGGAACGGCAGCCCCGACTCCCGCATCGCGCCCAGCAGCCGCTCCGTCCAGCCCGGACTGACCAGGAACCGCGCCCCCGCCGCCAGGGTGTCGGCGACCTGGCCCCCGGAGATCACCGTGCCCGCCCCGACCACGGCGTCCGGCACCTCCGCCGCGATCGCCCCGATCGCGTCCAGGGCGGCGGGGGTCCGCAGCGTCACCTCGATGGCCGGCAGCCCGCCCGCGACCAGGGCACGGGCGAGCGGCACCGCGTCGGCGGCGTCCTCCAGCACGACGACAGGCACGACGGGGGCGAGATCCAGCACGGAGAAGGAGGTCATGGCATCATCCTGCCGCGCGGACAGCGCCGTACGCAACGAGCGTTGCGCAGGGCGCAATAGATCTCTCGCCGTCCCCGGCTCAGTGGATCTCCGTCACCACGACATCCAGCGACCACGCCCGCCCGGCCCGCGCCGGAGCCTCGGCCTCCACCACGTACCCCAGCTCCCGCAGGATCTCCACCAGCTCGGCGGGCCGTTTCGGCCGGGCGCCGGAGACCAGCAGGTCGCGGACGAGCCGGCCCTTCGTCGCCTTGTTGAAGTGGCTGACCACCGACCGCTTCTCCACCCCGTCCACCCGCTGGGAGTGCAGCACCCGCACGCTCGCCGTGCGCTCCGCCACCTCCCCCTTCGGCTTCCAGGCCGAGGTGTACGCGGAGGACCGCAGGTCCAGGACGAGCCCGTCCCCGGCCGCCTCCGGCATCACCCGCGCCATCGGCGCCCGCCAGTACGCCCCCAGTGCGCCCAGCCCCGGCAGCTTCACCCCCATCGAGCAGCGGTACGAGGGGATCCGGTCGCCGACCCGCACCGCGCCCCACAGCCCGGAGAAGACCAGCAGCGACGCCCCGGCCCGCCGCTTGGCCGCCGTGTCCAGGGAGGCCAGGTCCAGCGCGTCGTACAGCACCCCCGTGTAGACCTCCCCGGCCGGACGCGTCCCGGCGGTGCGCAGCTCCGCGTTCTTCGCGACCTCGCCGCGCAGCCCCTCGCTCAGCCCGAGCACCTCGCGGGCCTTCTCCGTGTCCGCCGAGCACAGCTCGACCAGCTCGTCCAGGACCGCCGCCCGCGCCTCGGCCAGGCCGGGCAGCGACAGCGACTCCGGCTTCAGGGGCGCCCCCCGCCCGGAGGCGGCCTTGCCCTCGGAGGGCGGCAACAGGACGAGCACGGTGGTTCTCCTTCGTACGCACGGGACGGGGGCGCGGCCGGGCCCCCGCGCCAGCGTACGGGCACGCGCCGGCCGACCCGCCCCCGCCGGGTGGACGCGGCCGAGCCCCTACGGCCCCCGCCGCTCCGCCACCCGCGCGGCGAGCGCCTCCATCACCCGGCGCACCGTCTCGGCCTGGGCGGGCGCGTAGTCGTCGAGCAACGCCTCGCCCAGCCCCGTCAGCACCGGCCCGTCCGAGGGAATCGCCGCCAGCGCCGCCTCCGGCACGACGGCCGCCAGCTCGGCGGCGAGCGGCGCGATCCGGGGATCGTCCACGGCGGCCCCCTCCAGCGCGTCCAGCCGCTCGTACAGCGCGTGCACGGCCGGGTCCCCGGCCAGTGGCGCCAACGCGGTGTGCAGTTCCTCGCCGACCCCCGAGGTGTCCAGCAGTACCAGGTGCTCGCGGTCCCTGGCCGCCATGGGCGAACCGGTCACCGGCCCCGTCCCCAGCAGCTCGGCGAGGGCCGGGGAGACCGGCTCGTCGGCGGAGACCGGGCCCTCCAGCAACCGCGCCAGCCGGTGCCGCCGCTCCCGGATCGCGTCCTCCTGCCGGGCCAGGTCCGCGTCCAGCTCGGCCAGCACCTCCATCAGCTCGTGCCCCGCCGAGTCGGCGAGCGCGTCCCGTACCTCGTCCAGCCCGAGCCCCAGCTCCGTGAGCCGCCGTACCCGGGCCAGCACCACGGCGTCCCGCACGCTGTAGACGCGGTACCCGTTGGCCCGGCGCTCGGGCTCGGGCAGCAGCCCGATGTGGTGGTAGTGCCGGATCGTCCGGGTGGTGACCCCGACGAGCGCCGCCATCTCTCCGATACGCATACGGCCAGTAGAAACCTTGACGCCACGGCAAGGTCAAGCGCGCCGGGACCGGGAGGTACGATGACCGATACGGCAGACGAGCCGGGCGGACGGCCGCGTGGGGATCCTGGATCCCCCCGAGGAACGTCCGGGCTCCACAGGGCAGGGTGATGGCTAACGGCCACCCGGGGTGACCCGCGGGACAGTGCCACAGAAAACAGACCGCCGGGGATTTCGGTCCCCGGTAAGGGTGAAACGGTGGTGTAAGAGACCACCAGCGCCTGAGGTGACTCAGGCGGCTAGGTAAACCCCACCCGGAGCAAGGTCAAGAGGGGCCGTCGCGAGACGGCCCTGCGCGGATGATCGAGGGCGGCCCGCCCGAGTCCGCGGGTAGACCGCACGAGACCGGCAGCAATGCCGGTCCTAGATGGATGGCCGTCTCCCCGGCCGCCGCGAGGCGACCGGGTGACAGAACCCGGCGTACAGCCCGACTCGTCTGCCGCTCTCCGGTGCTTCAACTCGGAAAGGGCCTCCGACCTGAGTCGGAGGCCCTTTCCGGTCTTTCGGTGACTCGCCGCGTCAGGCGGGGGCGAAGTCCCTTGGAAGTCCCTCGGTCCCTGTGTGCGTGGTGGACCGACGCATTTGAAGGTGGAGGACTTCTCCACTTCCGCTTCTGAAGCGGGTGCTCCGGGCGGAAAGCCGCCCCGCTACGATCACCACATGACGACCTCGGACATCCAAGAGCCGCCGAAGATCACGGAGGAGCACTTCCTCGACACGGGTACCGGTGTCGAGGTGGAGACCGAGGTCGACGAAGCGCTTCCGGAGATTGACCGGCCGTGGAATCCGGAACAGATCCGCGTCAACACCAAGCAGTTCTCGCTGCGCAATGCCCTGGACATGATCGAGGACGAGTCGCTGGAACTCGCCCCTGACTTCCAACGGGGCCGCGTCTGGAAGCCGGTGCAGAAGTCCCGGCTCATCGAGTCCGTGCTCCTGCAGATTCCGCTTCCCGCCTTCTACTTCGCCGAGGACACCGACGGATTGATGCGCGTCGTCGACGGGCTGCAGCGTCTCTCGACCATTCAGGACTTCGTGCGCGGCGGCGAGGAACGAGGATTTCCGCTCAAGGGCGTCGAATACCTTCAGAACGCCGTCGAGGGCAAGCGCTTCGAGGATCTGCCCGCTCCGTGGAAGCGGCGGATCTACAACACACAGATCGTCACTCACGTCATCGACCCCACGACTCCGCCGGATGTCATGTACGACATCTTCAAGCGCATCAACACGGGCGGTACGCCCCTGAACGCGCAAGAGATCCGGCACTGCATGAGCAAGGACCGCAGCCGGACGATCCTGAAGGACATGACGTCCACGCCCGAGTTCAACGCGGCCACCAACGGTATGGGCGGTCACATCCGGATGAACGACCGGGAAATGGCCCTGCGCTTCGCCGCCTTCTGGCTCCTTGGTACGGAGGGGTACGCGAAGCACGCCGCGATGGACGCGTTCCTTCAGCGCACCACGAGCATGCTGGACAGCGACAACGAGGTCGACGACATCCGCAAAGAGGCCCTCATGGCCGACTTCCGCAAGGCCATGGTGAACGCCTGCCTGGTCTTCGAGGACCAGGCGTTCCGGAAGTGGCCGTGGGACTCCGCGGGCCGTAATCCGATCAACCGGGCGCTCTTCGAGACCTGGTCGATGACTCTCACTCAATACGAGACCAGCGATCTGGAACGCCGCCGCGAGGCGATCATCGACGCGGCCCGTGACCTGATGACGCACGACTACCGTTACCTCGAGGCCATCACCTCCTCCACGGGCGATGTGCGCCGGGTGACCTACCGGTTCGAAGCCACGGCGGAGGCCGCGGAGGCCGGTAAATGATCACTTCTCTGGGTATCCGCTACTTCAAGCGCTTCGCCGACGCCTCCTTCGCCCTGCGCCCGCTCACCGTGCTCACCGGTCTCAATGGCACGGGCAAGAGCACCACCATCCAGACGCTGCTACTCGCCCGCCAGCTGGCCGACGCGCCGGCCAGTCGGGTGGTCCAGCTCAATGGCCCGTACGGACTGGCTCTCGGCGAAGCTCACGAGGTGCTGCACCCCGACTCTCCCGACTCGACCATCGAGATCGAGATCGACTCGTCCCGTGCCGCTGCCCCGACCTTGCAGCGGCTCGTGGTTCCCGACCAGCAGGCCCTCTATCTGGAGGTGGCGGGAGACGAAGGACCGCCGCTTCCCGAACTGGGCCGTTCGGGAGGAAGCGCCTTCACCTACCTGTGCGCCGAGCGTCTGGGGCCGCGCGACCAACTGGGTGTGTCCGCCGAACACCCCGATCTGATCGGGGTCGGTGTCCAGGGCGAGTACACCGCTCAGATCCTGGCCCTCCACGAGACGAAGGCGGTACGCGAGGAGCTGCTGCACCCGCGGACGCGCACGACGCACAACGTCACCACGCTCCGTACGCAGGTGGAGATGTGGGCCTCCGAGATCATCCGGCCGATAAAGATCACAGCCCAATGGCCCCCGGGGATCACGGCGAGCACGATCCGGTTCCAGGAACCTGGCCTGCTGAGCGAGCCGATCCGGCCCACCAACATGGGATTCGGCTTCTCCTACGCCCTGCCGGTGATCGTCGCAGGCCTGCTCGCGGGACCAGAAGACCTCCTGATCGTCGAGAATCCGGAGGCCCACCTCCACCCGGGCGGACAGTCCAAACTCGGACGCTTCCTGGCCCGCGTTGCCGGCGCCGGAGCCCAGGTGATCGTGGAGACGCACAGCGACCATGTCCTCAACGGCGCCCGGCTGGCCGTGGCGGAGGAGCAGGTTGTGGCGCCGCAGGACGCGATCGTGCACTACTTCGGTGACGAAGAGGTCGGGGCCGTCCCCATCGAGTTCACCGAGAAAGGCGAGCTCACCGAGTGGCCGCAGGGCTTCTTCGACCAGATCGAGCGGGACTTGGGGAGGCTGGCACGTGCCAGGCGCAGGGGGCGGTGAGCCGTACCGGTTCGTCGTGGACGAGTCGTCCTTCGACTTCCGGGGGCTCACGGAGGAGCGGCTGACGGATCTGCTGAACGACTTCAGTGACGCGCTCGAAACCTTGGGCGAGCAGCATGCGGTCGCCGTTTCGCCGTACTGGATCGAGATGGAGTGTGTGGACGGACGGGAGCTGTACGACGTCCTCTACGAGGGTGAGACGCCGAAGGTCGGGCGTGACGCGCGGCTGAGGATGGTCCGTCTCATGGACCGTTGCCCGGCCTGGGACACGGACCTTCCCGGTCTGCCCGACCGGGTCGAGTTGGGTGGAGCGGTTCAGGAGCTCGCCTGGTCCATCGGCTATGCCTGGCGGCGCACCCGCCAGAGACACCACGTCGGATGCCTGGTCTTCGCATCCCGCGACCATCGAGGCTGGCAGTGGGTCACCGCGACCGATGAGGCGGCGGACGGGCGGCTTGGGTCCGCAGAGGTCTTCTTCCTCGGCGAGGCCTCCGGCATCCCGGAGTTCTGGCGCCCCCTCTTCACGCGCGAGGACGTCTCGGAGCCGGAGTTCTTCGACCGGGCACGTGAGGCCTTCCCGGAGCTGGTCTTTGCGGACTCGCTCTCCTTCCGCAAGTTCGACGGCACCTACTCCGAGATGCGCGACTGGGTCGTACGGGTCCTGAGCGTGGTGAACGACCACTTCGTCGACGCGCTGACGGCGCGGGCGGGGCAACCCCACGCGGTCCAGGCCGAGCTGGGTCGCTTCGGGTTGGACCTGTCTCCCGAGAGCCCCAATACCCGCTCCAAGCCCGGCATCATGAAGCAGAGGGAGATCGAGCACGACGGAGAGACCTACCGCTGCGAGTGGCACGGGAAGAAGGAAAGGCATCGCAACCGCGTGCACTTCAGCCTGCCGGATCAGCGTCTCGAAGGCCGCGTACTCATCGGGATCTTCGTCGATCACCTGGATACCTAGCCTCGTACTTCGCAAGTCACCCGATGGTGCGGATCAACCGGTGGCGATCGGTCTTCCTTGGGCGGTTGACACCGCGCGATCCGGCACGGTCGAGCCGAGCCGAAGCGGTCCGGGCCGGCCAACGTCCTCGTGGGAGGCGTTTGGTTCGGCTGTACCGGGATGTCGGGGCCGCGTCGTACCGTTTCGGCATGATGCGGATTTCTGAAGTGGCCGAGGACGACGGATCCGGGTCCGGCCCGGGGGTTCAGGCGTATTACGCGCAGTTCGCGGAGACCCTGGCGGAACGGTACGAGAGCGTCTCGTTCGAGCATGTGCATGCCGCGCTGCTCGATCTGCTTCCCGAGGCCCCGGCGCGAGTACTGGACGTCGGCGCCGGAACGGGCCGTGACGCCGCCGCGCTGGCCCGGCTGGGTCACCGGGTCGTGGCGGTGGAGCCGGTGGCGGAGCTCCGGCGGGTCGCGGAGCGGCTGCACGGGGAGGAGGGGATCAGCTGGCGCCGTGGCGCGCTTCCCGAACTCGCTGAGCTCGGTGACGAGTTCAACGGCGGATTCGACGCGATCCTGCTCTCAGCGGTCTGGATGCATCTGCTCCCCGAGGAACGGCCGGTGGCCCTGCGCCGCCTCGCCGAACTCCTCGCGCCCGGAGGTGTTCTGCTGTTCTCGCTGAGGCGGGGCGAACCTCCGCGGGAACGCCGCATGTTCGACGTACCGGCCAGCGAGGTGGCGGAGCAGGGCCGGGCCGCCGGGTTCGAGATCGTGCGACAGGCCGGCGGCGAGCGCGACCACCTCGGCCGCGACGACGTCTCCTGGGAGGCCCTCGCACTGCGCGGGGCGGGCCGGTGACGGACGGCGCCGAAAGCTTTTACGCACAGGATTCCTCCGCGCGGGCGTCGTGGCGGCTCGCGATCCTGATGGGGGCGAACTCCAGGACGTACAAGTTCGCGTTGGGGGAGGCGTTGCTCGAACTCGCCGCGAGCGGCCGACGTGATGCGCCACTCGCCGAACTCGCGGCCCCGTACGCGCTGAGTCTGGTACGCCACCTCGCGGATGCGCCCCAGGTGTCCGAACGAACGGCGCGGGGCGAGAGCGACTTTCTGTCGGTGGCCGGACAGGAGAGTGAGGAGACCCTGGCCGCCGGTCGGCCGACGGAGCGGCTCTTGTCGGCCGCGACTCGGTCCATGCCGGGCATGGTGATGCGGAAGTTCCACAACCTCCGGGGCGGAACCGAAGTCGGCCACACGTTCTACGAGGTGGACGGATCGGCGCGGGAAAGGACCGTGCGGCTGACCCCCGAACTGCTGCGGGTGGCGCGGTCGGAGCAGGCCGACGGTCTGCGCGCCGAACTCGGCGCGCGGTGGAGCATCGTCGAGCGTTCCTTCGAGACGGGGATCGGGCGCAGCCTCATGGCGGAGGGTGTGGTTGTCGACTGGCAGTCGAACACGCTCATGGATACCGGGCGTCGCCGCTCCGTCGCGGGTGTGACCGAGGCCGTGATCGGGTTCCAGCACGGGCGATGCCTCACCTGTGACCAGGTGATCTCACCGACCGACTCCGTCGCTGTCGACCATGTCTTCCCGTTCTCGCTGATGAAACGCATGCGGAGCGTCGGGGCGTGGAACGGTCCGGATCTCGATGCGCTGTGGAATCTCGCCCCTGCCCATACGGCCTGCAATGGCGGCAAGAGCGATCGACTGCCCAGCCAGGCCGAACTGCGGCGGCTGGCCCTGCGGAACGAGGCGATCACGGACTCGCCGCACCCGCTGAGGAAGACGCTCGAACTGAGCCTGCGCACGGCCTTCCCCACCCGCCGCACCGGCGGCTGGCCGGAGTTCCTGCGGGCGGTGGAAGGCATCGTCTGATTCCAGGTGCACCGTGGCCCTCGCCCAGCCCCTGCCGCTGCGCCGCCGCGCGGCCGTCCTGAGCGACCTCGCCGTTCTCGGAGTCCATCGGCGCGACATCGACCAGGTCGTGCACTACACGGAGGCTGCCATCGGCCTGGCCGCCCGGTCGAACTCGGGGTTCGTCGGGAAGAAGCCGGCCGGAATCCGAGGGCGTCTTGCCCCGCTCCTGTCCGATGGCCGAGTCTCAAGTCTTGATCACCGAATCGCGGCGCCTTCCCGCACCGCATGACGAAAGGGACACGTTCATGAGCGACGGCCGGATCTTCCGCGAGGCGTGGATCGACGGGGTGAACAAGCACTATCCCGGCGAGCCGAAGCCGGGCTACGTCACGCCGTGGGAGGGAACGCCGGAATGGGAGCGTGCGGCGGCCGCGGCGGTGTGCGGGCAGGTGCGTGACTTCATCGAGGTCAGCGGTGGGCACGCGGCACGGCTCACTCGCGAGCAGAAGGGCCGTTTCGTGGCGATCTGCTGGACCGCCCAGATGTTCCAGCACTTCGAGGACCCGAAGCCCGGTTACGTCGCCGACTGGGCCGACCTGCCGGCCTGGCAGCAGGAGACGGACGCGGACATCTTCGAGCACATCGAGCGGACCGCCCGGCCCTGAACGCGTAGCCCCGGCCAGGCCGTTCGGTACGGAAGCGCCCGAGGTCGTGAGCTGGATCGAGGAGTCACGCCTATGGGCCTGAGGGGTCGGCCGACGCCGCATTCGTGACGCTCCTCGTCGACTCCGCCCACCCCAAGGTGCAGGCCCTGTACGAGAAATGGGGCTACGAGAAGCGGGGCGAGGTCGAGCCCTCCGGGGGTGCCCCGCTGTACGCGGTGATGGTGCGCGGGGTGGAGGCCGGCTGACGGGTGGAATCCCCTGCGGGGGTGGGGAGTTCGGCGTGCTCGGAAACCAGGGGTGGTTCTCGGGGTGGGGCGGGGGTGGTTCCCGATGTCGGGGGTGTCGTGTGTCGCGAGGATCGGTCGCATGACTTCACGTACAGATCGTGCAGATCGTGTGGCGCGGGCCCGGTCCGGGCGGATGCGCCGGTTCATGGCGGTGCCGGTGCTCACCGCCGTCGTCGCGGCCGTCGTGGGGGCGGCGCCCGCCGTGTCCGCCGCTCCCGTGATGCGGCCGCCCGTGGCGGCTGAGCCCCGTCCCGGGCTGCCTCCGCTGGACCCGGCGGCGCTCCAGCGGGCCGTCTCCAGCGCGCCGGACCGGACCACGGCGGTGCTGGCCCGGGTGGCGGGCCGGGAGGGGAGCTGGACGGGGGTGTCGGGAGTGGCCGACACGGCGACCGGCGAACCGGTGCCGGCCGACGGGCGGTTCCGGCTGGGCAGCGTGACGAAGACGTTCATCGCGACCGTGGTCCTCCAGCTCGCCGCCGAGCACCGCCTCGACCTGGACCGCCCGGTGCAGGGCTACCTCCCGGGCGTCCTGCCCGACGACTACCCGCCCATGTCGGTCCGTCAGCTTCTGGACTTCACCGCCGGTCTGCCCGAGCTGACGGGTGACGACCTCCCCATGGACCCGCAGGGGATCGTGGATCACCGGTTCGACGACCACTCGCAGGCCGAGCTGGTCGCCATGGCGGTCCGGCACCCGAGGCCGTTCGACCGGCCCGGCAGCGCGCAGGTGTACGGCGCCACCGGGTACTACGTCGCCGGGATGCTCGTCGAGAAGCTGACCGGGCACAGCTACCAGCGGGCGATCACCGAGCGCATCCTCCTCCCGCTGGGTCTCAAGGACACCACGGCGCCGGAGACGGACACGACGATCCCCGGACCGCACGCACACGGCTACATCGCCGTCCCGCAGCCCGACGGGAGCCACCGCCTGGTGGACATCACGGAGCAGAACCCGGGCGCCGGGGGCATGATCTCCACCACGGCCGACCTCGACCGTTTCATGACGGCGCTGTTCCGCGGCCGGCTTCTCCCGCCCGAGCAGCTCGCCGCACTGTTCGCCGTCCCCGACGTCCCGTACCTGGGAGGCGGTGCGGAGGACCCGGGGAAGGGGCGGGCCTACTACGGTGCGAGCCTGATGCGCGTCGCCCTCCCCGGCGGCGTCACCGTCTGGGGCAGGACCGGGAGCACCTTCGGCTACACCAGCGGGATGTTCACCACCCGCGACCTCCGCCGCCGGCTCGTGTACTCCTTCAATCCCGTCACCGGCGGCGGCAACGACCTCGCCCTCGTCAACCGGATGGTCTCGGCCGCGTTCGGCGCGTGACGTGTACGGTCCCGGGGGAGCGGGCGATCGGCCGGCGGATCGGGAAGGTGGTCGTGGCGTGGGTGCTCTCGTAGCCCAGGTCATCGGTACGGAGCGGCTGGAGCTGGTGCCGTTGCGCGTGGGGGATGCCGAGGAGATGGCGTCGGTGCTGTCCGATCCGGACCTGCACACGTTCATCGGCGGTGCTCCGGACACCCCGGAGGCCCTGCGCGCACGCTACCGGCGGCTGACCGCGGGCTCGCCCGATCCGGCCGTGTCCTGGCTGAACTGGGTGATCCGGCTCCGGGAGGATTCCCGCGCGGCGGGCACGGTCCAGGCGACGGTCTCCCCCTCCGGCCAGGGGCCCGTCGCCGAGATCGCCTGGGTGGTGGGGACCCCGTGGCAGGGGCGGGGCATCGCGGGCGAGGCGGCCCGGGGGCTCGTCGACTGGCTCGGCGGGCAGCGGGTGGACACGGTCGTCGCCCACATCCATCCGGAGCACCGGGCGTCCGCCGGTGTCGCCGCTGCCGCCGGGCTCGTACGCACCGGCGAACAGCACGACGGTGAGATCCGGTGGCGGCGGCACATCGGAGGCTGACCGCGGGGACCGGCCGGGGCACCCGGCTCAGCAGGACCCTTCCAGGTACGCGCGGGACAGTGCGGCGGCGCGGGTGAGCCAGTCGGCGATCACCGCGGTCTCCTCCGGCGAGTACCGCGTGAACAGCTCCGTGAGGAGCGCGTCGTACGGCCCGTAGACGGCCCGTACGCGCTCGGCGGCGGCGGGCACCGCCGTGACGAGGACCCGGCGGCGGTCGGCCGGGTCCGGTCGGCGTTCCACGAATCCGCCGCGCTCCAGCCGGTTGAGGACGCCGGTCACCGCCCCCGTCGTGACGTGGGCGCGTACGGCCAGGTCCCCGGCGGTGACCGGGCCCTCGGCCTCCAGGACGTGCGCGAAGCAGACGAGGTCCGTGACGCTCAGCCCGAGGTTCCGGGCGAACTCCTGCTTGCCGATCATGTTCGTCGCGACGAGGTCGTTCATCGCGCCGATCGCCTCCGTGGCGGAGGCGGCGGGGAGCGGGGTGCTCTCCATTGAATTCCCTTAGTGCGTGAGATAAATTCCTTAGCTGCTAAGTCATCGTAGTTCCTCGATGGGTGAGTGGAGGGGGCAGGTGCATGAGTGGGGCGCATCATGACGAGGGGCACACCGTCGCGGGGTGGGCGGGTTTCGCCGTCGCCGTCCTGGGATCGCTGGCTGTCGGTCTGGGGGTCGTCGGCTGGTGGCCGGGGGTCTGGATCGGGTCGGCGCTTCTGGTGGTCGCGGTGCTGGTCGCGTGGGGGCTGCATCTCGCGGGCTGGGGGAAGCCGCCGGGGGTGCGGCCGGTCGGCCGGAGGGGGTTCGGGGTGCGGGACCGTTCCGCGCGCGAGGGGCATCCGGACTGCTTCGGCTGCCGGGTGGCCGGGCGGCGGGGCGTGGCCCCGGGGGAGGTGGTCGACGAGGTGCCCTGACGGGTGAGGTGGCCGCCGCGTGGTGGTAGTTGGTGCGCCGTGCACATCATGTGTATCTTGCATATGAAGTGCATAGTGCACATCTGTCTGGCGCGGGGGCTGTGCCCGCCGGGCGGGACCGCCTGCCGTGCAGGCGCTCAGGAAAGGAACCACCCCATGAACCCACTCGGTCTGCAGGGCAAGGTGGCCGTCGTCACCGGCGGCGCCTCCGGCATCGGCGGGGCCGTCACCAGGCTGTTCGTCGCACGCGGTGCCCGGGTCGTCGTGGTCGACCTCCAGGCGGAGGCGGGGGAGGCGCTGGTCCGTGAGCTGGGGGACGGCGTGGCCTTCCTGTGCGGGGACGTGTCGGACCGGGCCGTCGCCGACCGGGCCGTCGCGACGGCCGTCGAGCGGTTCGGCAAGCTCGACGTCCTGGTGAACAACGCGAGCGTGTCGCGCCAGAAGCCGTTCGAGGAGCAGACGGACGACGACTGGGACCTCGCCATGGACACCGGCCTGTACGCCACCCGCAACTTCATGCTCGCGGCCCTGCCCGAGCTGAAGCGGGCCGGCGGCGCCTCGGTCGTCAACTTCGGCTCGGGCGCCGGGCTCGACGGCCAGCCCAACCAGGCGTCCTACGCGGCGGCGAAGGAGGCGATCCGTGGGCTGAGCCGGGTTGTGGCCAACGAGTGGGCCCCGTACGACATCCGCGTCAACGTGGTCTGCCCGATGGCGCTCACGGCGGGCGTGGCCCGGTGGGCCGAGGCGCGCCCCGAGCAGTACGCGCAGTCCGCGGCCAAGGTGCCGCTGGGCCGATTCGGCGACCCGGACCGGGATGTCGCGCCCGTCGTCGCTTTCCTCGCGAGTGACGATGCCCAGTACATGACGGGCCAGACCCTGATGGCCGACGGCGGTGCGATCAAGCTCCGCTGACCGCGGCGGCGAGTGGTGGAGGCAGGGGTGTCGGACGAGGAGATGCCGGGCGGGGCGGACCCGGGTGAGCGGGTGAGCCGGCGCGCCGAGGCGGAGGGCGAGCGCCTGAAGGAGCGGATCTACGCCTCGCTCACCCTGCTCGCGGTGCTGGTGGGGCTGGCGCAGGGCGGGCACGCCGGCCCCGCGGGGGCGGCGGTGTCGGTCGCGGTGACCGCCCTGGGGCTGTGGCTGGCGACCCTCGTCGCGGACCTCCAGGCCCATCCGGTCGTGTACGGGCGCCGCCCGCGCGTGCGGGAGATCCGGCACGCGCTGTTCACCAGCAGCCCGCTGCTGAGCAGCGCGGCCGGGCCCCTGCTGCTGATCGGCGCGTCCGGAGCCGGTCTCTTCGGGCTCACCACGGCGCTGTGGATCTCGGTGGGCAGCGAGGTCGCCGCACTGGCCCTGTGGGGGTTCGTCGGCGGCCGACGGGTGGGATCCGGTCGGGCGGGCGCGGCGGTCGCCGCCGTGCTCAACGCGGCGATCGGCGCGGGGGTCGTCTCCGTGAAACTGCTCGCCGGGCACTGATCCCGCGCCCCGGCCGGCCCCGACGCCCCGGGGCAGTCCGGCTCCTCCCCGGCCCGGCCCGGGCGGTGCGGCTCCTGCCCGCCCCGGGCGGTAAGGCTCCTATCCGTGCGGCGCCGGAACGGACGACGCGAGCGGGGTGCGGCGGGTGCGCGCCAGGCGCTGGCGGCGGGCTTCGTAAAGAACGACGGAGGCGGCGTTCGACGCGTTCAGAGAGCTGGCGGAACCGGTCATCGGGATGCTGACCACATGGTCGCAGAGCTCGCGCCAGGCCGCGCTGAGGCCCGCGGTCTCGTTGCCGATCAGCAGCAGGACCGGCCGGGTCAGGTCGAACTCCGCGATGTCCGCCTCCCCGTTCTCGTCCGTGCCGACGACGGCCACCGGCAGGTCCCGGGCGCGCTCCTGGTCCAGCCAGGCCATCACCTCGTGGTGCGAGGGGCTGCGCACCACGGGCACGGAGAAGAGTGAACCCGTCGAGGCCCGGACGGACTTGGGGTCGTACGGGTCCGCCGCGTGCCCCGTGACGATCAGCCCGTCGGCCCCCATCGCGTCGGCCGACCGCGCGATGCTCCCGATGTTGCCGGGCTGGGTCGGCCGGTCGAAGAGCAGGCCGAGGAAGTCCTCGTGGACCCTGATCCGCGACAGGCTGTCCGGCTCCATCGCGACCACCGCCAGCAACTCCGCCGACCCGTCGCCCTTCTCACTCAGTTCGGCGAGCAACTCCGGCGCCATCACGATGCGTTCGGTGCCGACCCGGCGCAGCAGGTCCTCGGCCCAGCGGGAGGGCGGGCGGTCCGCTCCGTGGATCAGGGACCGTACGGTCCAGCCGTGCTCCACCGCCATCGTGATCGGGCGTACGCCCTGGACCAAAAACTCCTTGGCGCGCCCGCGCTTGGTGCGGTTGCCGAGCAGGGTCTGGAGCTGCTGGAAGCGGGCGTTGCGGGTCGAGATCCGCTGAACTGCCACCCGGTGCCTCCGTATTTAAGTCGGTCGCCGCGCGGCGCTTGCTCCGGCATCCTCTCCCACTCCGTGCGCGGAAGGCCAGTTGACGCGATCCGGCCGCCCGGTCGACGGCCTGGCCGCTTGAGCGGTGCGTTCGCTCGAAAGGGGCGTGCGCTTGAGAGGTGTGTCCGTCCCTTCTCGACTCCAGGACTGGAAATAGATACCCCCTAGGGGTATGTTCTCCCGCATGGATACCCCCTCCAGGTAAAGGAGTTGTTCTGTGATGTCCGCTTCATCCGCACGAAGCGCATCGGGCGCGCCGTCCGACGCGCGGAGATGGTCCGCGCTCGCCCTGATCGCCCTGGCCCAGTTCATCGTCATCATGGACACCTCGATCATCGGGGTGGCCCTGCCCCGGATCCAGTCCGACCTGGGCTTCTCCCAGGAGAACCTGTCGTGGGTGTTCAACGCCTACGTCGTCGCCTTCGGCGGGCTGCTGCTGCTCGGCGGCCGGCTCTCGGACCTGCTCGGCGCCCGGCGCCTGTTCAGTGCCGGGTGGGTCGTCCTCGCCGCGGGTTCCCTGGCCGCCGGCCTCGCCGGAGAGGTCTGGGTCGAGCTGACCGGACGGGCTCTCCAGGGCGTGGGCGCCGCGCTCATCGCACCGTCCGCGCTCACCCTGCTGATGACGCTGTTCGGCTCGCGCCCCAAGGAGCTGGGGCGGGCCTTCGCGCTGTACGGTGCCGCCGCGCCGGCCGGCGGGACCGCCGGGGTCTTCCTCGGCGGTGTCATCACCCAGTACGCCAGCTGGCCCTGGGTCTTCTACATCAACGTCCCCGTCGCGCTGGTCGTCCTGCTCGTCACGCCCGCCGTCATGCCTTCGGGCGCGGGGCGGCGCGGATCGGTCGACCTGGCCGGTGCCGTCACCGTCACCGCGGGCCTGGCCGCCGCCGTCTACGCCATTGTCCGGGCCCCCGAGACCGGTTGGGGCTCCGGCGAGACCTGGCTGGTCCTGCTGGCCGGGGTGGCGCTGATCGCCGCCTTCGTCGCGATCCAGTCCAGGCGGCGCGAGCCGCTGATGCGGCTCGGGATCCTGCGGGCGCCCAACCTGGCCGGGGCCAACCTCGCCCAGTTGCTGATGGCCGCCGCGTGGATCCCCATGTGGTTCTTCCTCAACCTCTATCTCCAGCAGGTCCTGGGGCTGGGCGCCTTCGCCTCCGGCGCCGCGCTGCTGCCGATGACCGTCGCCATCATGATCATGATGATCGTGCTGGCACCGAGGCTGATCTCCCGCTTCGGCCCCAAGCCCCTTATCGTCCTTGGTCTGCTGGCGCTCGGCGCGGGCATGTTCTGGCTCTCGCTGGCCCGTCCGGACGGCAGCTTCCTCGTCGACGTCCTGCCCGCCTCCCTGCTCGCGGCGGTCGGCATGTCCCTGGCGTTCATCCCGTCGCTCGGTACCGCGCTCTCCAGCGCCCGCCCGGAGGAGGGCGGCCTCGCCTCGGGGATCGTCAACACCAGCTACCAGGTGGGCTCCGCGCTCGGCCTCGCCGCGATGACCGCGATCGCCGCCGCGCACGGCTCCCGCGAACTCGGTGACCCGGCGGCCCTCACCGAGGGCTTCTCCGCCGCCTTCACCGGCGCCGCGGTGCTCGCCGTGGTCGGGGGCCTCGCAGCCCTGCTGACCCTGCGCGCCGCGCCCGCACCGGCCGAGGAGGGTGCGAACGGGTGAGCCGGAAGGAGGCGGAATGTTTCCGCGATGACGGAACCGGGCGGCGTCCGCGGCCCGGGGCGGGTGTCCGCCCCGGCCCCGGACGCCGCTCCGTGTCTCACTCCGGACACCGCTCCGCGCCCGTCCCGGAGGCTGGACACTGCTCTGTGTTTGCCCCGGAGGCCGGACGCCGCTCCGCGCCCGCCCCGGAGACCGGGCGCCGGGCGGTGACCAGCAGGGCCGTGGTGCGCAGCCGGAACGCCCCGTCCCGCTCGTACGGCTCCAGGAGTTCGACCAGGCGCCGCCGGGCGCGCTCCCGGTCGTCCGCCCCGACCTGGTCCAGCAGATGGCGGCCCGGTCCCGAGCCCAGCAGGAAGGCGGCCGCGTCGGCGGCGTCCCGGCCCCAGACCCCGTACGCCTCCACCGGCTCGGTGCGGACAGCCTCGTACCCGGCGCCGGACAGCAACCCCCGTACGGTCCCCGGATCGGCCAGCGAGAACATCCCCGGGGCGCCGGGTGCGCCGAGGTCGCCGACCGGGAGGATGCCGCGCAGCCCCTGGATCGCCCCGAGCCACTCGGTCCGGCCGGGGTCCGTGGAGCACACGAAGGCGATCCGCCCGCCGGGCCGCAGCGCCTGCCCGACATGGGCGAACGCGGCCACCGGGTCGGCGAAGAACATCACCCCGAACCGGCTGACCGCCACATCGTAGGAGCCGGGGGCGAACGGATGGACCTGGACGTCGGCCCGCTCGAACGCGGTGTTCCCGAGGCCCTCCCGTCGCGCCGACTCCCGGGCGCGGGCGAGCATCGGGGCCGACAGGTCCACCCCGGTGGCCCGCCCGAGGGGTGCCCGTCGCGCGGCCAGCCGGGTGGTGCGTCCCGTCCCGCAGCCGAGGTCGAGCACGTGGTCCCGCTCCGCGATGCGGGCGGCGGAGAGCAGGAGTTCGTTGAACCCGTCGTTCACATCGTCCCAACGGGTCTGGTTCTCGGCCCAGTACGTGCCCTCGTAACCGTTCCACGCCTGGTTCTGGCTCTCGTTGACGATCTGTCGCATCCCTTGCTCCCGACGGAGACGGCTAGTATGGGCAAGTGCCCATACGTGGTCGGGCAACGGTATGGGCAAACGCCCGTACTGTAAACAGGGCGAGAGGGAGGGGCTCATGTCCCCGCGTGGTGTGACGACTCCGGACGTGCGCGAGCGGCTGTTCACCGCCGCGGAGCGGGTGCTGGAACGGGAGGGGCCGGGAGCCCTGACGAGCAGGGCGATCACCGGCGAGGCGGGCTGCGCGAAGGGGCTGCTGCACGCCCACTTCGACGGACTCGACGCGTTCGTCGCGGAGTTGGTGCTGGACCGGTTCGCCCGGGTGGCCCGGCACGCCGAGGGGCTGCCGGGCCGGGTGGGGGAGGGGACCGTCGCGGCGAACCTGCTCGATGTCGCCCTGGCGCTGCTGGCCTCGTCCGGGCCCACCGTCGCGGGCCTGGCGCTCGCCCGTCCCGCGGCCGCTGCGCGGATCCGGGCCGCCTTGCTGGCCGGTGCGCCGGGCTTCGGTACGGTCCAGGACGCGATCACCGCCTACCTGGACGCGGAGCGCCTCGGCGGGCGGGTCGCGGAGGTGGCCGACACCGGGGCGGTGGCCCTCGCCCTGGTCGGCACCCTCCACCACCTGCTCATGACCGGCGGGCCCGACCGGGGCGCCGAGCGGGACCGGGTCGCCCGGCTGGTGGCCCAGCTCGACGCGGGCCTGCGGCCGGACGGGCCGGCCGCAGGCGGATGACCGGACCGTCCGTCACCCCAGCCGGACGCGCACCGTGTGCGTGGCCCCCGCGCTCGCGCTCAGGTCGCCGTACGTCAGGGTCAGCGCGGATCCGGTCCGTGCGTCGGTGACGCTGCCCGGCCGGGACAGTACGGACCTGACCGGGCGGCGCCAGGTGAGGGTGAGGCCGGTGACGGTGCGGGACGGGTCGGCGACGCAGACCGTGGCGGTGCCGTCGCGCTTCTCGCGGATCTGCACGCAGACCGGCGCGCTCACCGTGACCGGGCCCGCCGTGCCCGCCGCCCAGAAGGTGATCCCGGTGAAGCCGAGCGAGGGGACGTGGATGCCGGTGCGGTCCGCGTCCTGGGCGAGGATGCGCAGCCAGCCGGTGTCCGCCGCACGGGCGGCGGTGCGCGCGGCGCTCGCGCCCGGCATGAGCACGTACGCGTAGGAACCGTCCGCCGGATCGGTGCCGTGGTCCTGCCAGAGCGTGAGGTAGCGGCGGGTCAGCGGTGTGGTGGGCCCGTCGTCGTTGACGTCCCGCCAGGCGCCGGTGCGCTCCTCGCGCAGGGCGCGCAGGGTGGTGGTGCCGGGGAAGACGTAGCCCGCGTGCCCGTCGATGTGGGCCCAGGCGGTGCGGCGGGTGGTGGTCCAGCCCTGGTCGGCGGGTTGCGTCCGGCCGTCGAGGAGCAGCCGCCGGGTGCCGTCGGCGCCGAGGAAGCGGTTGTCGATCACCGTCTCCACCGCCGCGCCGTCGGTGGAGGTGATCCCGGAGCCGAGGCAGACCACGCAGTCGTCCAGCCAGAACCAGGACTTGCGGGCGTGCATCGTGCTGGCCAGGCCCTGGAGGTGCTGGCCGGTGGTGCCGAACTCGCCGTCGCCGGTGCCGCCCACCCAGCGGGTCGCCGGCGTCGGGTTGGCCCAGGCACCGCCCTGCCCGTCGGCCAGCTTTTTCCGGGAGACGGTGGTGCCGGGCAGCCGGTACGGGTCGACGGTCGGCCAGTACGCGTCGGAGTACTGGTCCTGGCCGCTCTCCGAGCCCCACCACTGGAGCCAGCCCGCTCCGGTGTGCCAGCCGCGCTTGTTCTCGCCGTTGCCGAACTCGTAGTGGGCGATCCGGGCCGAGGCCATGGAGAGCCCGGCGCCCCAGCCGCGGCGGCGGTGGGTGACCCGGTCCATGTAGTGGAAGACGCGGTGCGCGGACGGCTCGGGGGCGGGAGCGACGCCCGCGTCGTCCAACAGGGCCTGCAGCCGCGCGGTGTTGACCAGGCTCAGCGATCCGGCCGCGAGCGCGGGGGCGTAGTGGTCGCGGACCAGCCAGCCCTTGACCATCGCCCGCCAGCGGGCGTTCTCCTCGGGCTCGGCGCCCAGGCCCAGCAGCACGATGGAGGCCATGACCCCGTGCGCGCGGGTGTGGTCGCTGGTGCCGGCGCGGGTGACGCCCCGCCCCGAGACGTTGTCCATCATCAGCCCGTCGTACACGAACGGGGCGATGGCCGCCTCGATGGTGTCGAGGAACTGCCGGCTGCCCGGGTCGGTGATCTCCCAGGCCGACCCGCGCAGCAGGGCGAAGAGCCGGCCGAGCCCGTCGTTGAGCACCGCGCCGTAGCCGCCGATGTACGGGATGGACGTGTGCTGGACGAAGGAGCCGTCCGGGTAGAAGCCGTCGCCCTTGGTGACGTAGGGGAAGACCGGCGAGAGCGCCGCGACGGCCAGCGCGATCTTGGCGGCGTTGGCGCCGACGATGCCGCGCAGGATGATCCCCCGGCACAGGTCGACCCGGTTGGCGCCGGTGCTGGTGCCGGTGTACGAACCGACGGCCGAGTCCGGCAGGAAGTGGTCGACCGCCGCGCAGTACGCCGCCCGCCGATCGTCCGTCAGCGCGTCGTGGAGGAGTACGCAGGTGTCCAGCAGGGCCTGCGGTGCGCCGATCTGCCAGTTCCACCAGTTCCCGTAACGGGCGGTCGACGGGTTGAAGACCTCGGCGTGGAGGTGGTCGAGGCCGGTGATCACCGCGTCGCGCACGGCGGTGTCGCCGGTGAGCCCGGTGCCGGGCTGGGAGTACGCCTCCGCCATGGTGCGCAGCCGGTTGTAGCTGGTGTTCATGTTGGCGGAGAAGCCGAAGGACTCGGTGTCGGTGTCCGGATCGGGGTCCAGGTAGACCAGGTCGGGCCAGAGCGAGCCGGTGGCGGGCGTCATCGCGGCGCGGTGGGCGGCGGCCTGGGCGCCGAGCTCGGCGAGCTTGGTGCGGAACGGCTCGGCGGTCGGGCTGAACCCGGTGCCCAGATAGAGCTCGCGCCACTTCGCGCGCAGCGCGGCGAACGCGTCGTCACCGGCGGCGGACGGCGTGGCCGAGGTGACCGTGGTGGCTCTGGTGAGGGAGGTGGCGGCGGACGCGGGGGAGGGCAGGCTCAGCGCGAGCGCCGTACCACCGCCCACGGCCAGCAGGGTGCGACGGGACCAGGCAGATGTCATCGAAGCTCCGGGGGGAGTGTGAGCCAATGCGTGGAACGGCGCCGTAGTAAGCGTTTTCTAGCATGGGGGCGACAGGGCCCTCAAGAGGTGCGCGGGCACGGGCCCGGAGCCCGGCTACGCGTCCGGGATCGGCTGCTCGGCCCAGATCGTCTTGCCGCGCCGGGTGTAGCGGCTGCCCCAGCGGGTGGTGAGCTGGGCGACGAGATACAGGCCGCGGCCTCCCTCGTCGGTGAGCAGGGCCCGGCGCATCCGGGGCTGGGTGGCGCTCGGGTCGGAGACCTCGCAGGTCAGCTGCTTCGCGCGGATCAGCCGCACCTCGACCGGGCCGCCCGCGTGCCGGATGGCGTTGGTGACCAGTTCGCTGAGGACCAGCTCGGTGGTGAAGACCAGCTCCTCCAGCCCCCAGGCGCGCAGTTGGCGGGCGGCGTCCTGGCGGACCCGGGCGACGGCGACCGGATCGGCCTCCACCGGCCAGGCGGCGGTGTTCCCGGCCGGAACCGCGTGGGTACGGGCGAGCAGCAGGGTGACGTCGTCGGCGAGCTGGTGCGGGGGACGGGCGGCGATGATCTCCCGGCCCAGCTCCCGCAGCGGCGCGGTGGCGGCGCCGGGGCGGGCCAGACGGTCGCGGAGCTCGGCCATGCCCGCGTCCACGTCGCTGTCCCGGCCCTCGATCAGCCCGTCGGTGTAGAGCGCGAGGAGGCTGCCGGGCTCCAGCTCGATCTCGGTCGTCTCGAACGGCAGTCCGTTGACGCCCAGCGGCGGTCCGGGGTTCAGCGGTACGTACGAGACGGTGCCGTCCGGGGCGGCGACGGCGGGCGGCGGGTGCCCGGCGGAGACCATCGCGCAGCGCCGGGAGACCGGGTCGTAGACCGCGTACAGGCAGGTCGCGCCGACCGGATCGGCGGCCCGGTGGCCGAATTCCGCCCTGCTCTCGTCCGTACGGGTGAACGGGGCCGACCGTGCGGCCCCGGCGTCGGGCCCGCTCGCTCCGCCCGCCCCGGCCTCCCCGTCGTCCTCTCCCACGGTTCCGTCGCCCGGCTCGTCGCGGAGCTGGGAGACCAGGTCGTCGAGGTGGACCATCAGCTCGTCCGGCTCCAGGTCGAGATCGGCGAGGGTGCGCACGGCGGTACGGAGCCGCCCCATGGTGGCGGTGGCGCCCAGGCCGTGCCCGACCACGTCCCCGGCGACCAGGGCGACCCGGGCCGAGGACAGCGGGATCACGTCGAACCAGTCGCCGCCGACGCCGGTGGCGGTGTCGGCGGGCAGATAGAAACCGGACGTGGTCACGGCGACGGTCTCCGCCTGCGCGGGCGGCAGCAGGCTCCGCTGGAGTCCCACGGCGGCCCGGTGCTCCCGGGTGTAGCGGCGGGCGTTGTCCAGGGCGAGGGCGGCGCGCCCGGCGATCTCGTTCAGCAGATCCAGGTCGGCCAGGGCGTACGCGGGCCGCCCGGCGCCGTTCCGTACCGTCACCCGCCCCAGGAAGCTGCCCCGGGCCCGCAGCGGGACGGTCATCGACGCGGGGGAACGGTTCACCACCGGGGCGCAGCGCGGATCGGCCCGCACCGCCGCACCGTCGTCCGTCGCGGGAGCGGCGTCCACCATGGAGGCACCCGCGTCCGCCGGAACCCCCAGGGACTCCCGGTCCTCGGGAAGTGGTCCGGCGGAAGGCGCCCCGGCGGGAAGCGCCCCGGCCACCGCCGTCCGGAGCAGCGGCAGCAGCCCGTCCTCGCCCGGCGCCGGCTCCTCGCCCGTGAACACCGCCTCGGCGATCTCCACCACCGCGAGGTCGGCCAGCTCAGGCACCAGCACGTCGGCCAGCTCCTCACCGGTCCCGGCCACCGACAGCGAGCGTCCGACCGCCGCGGTGGCCCGGTGCAGGATCGCCAGGCGCTCGTCGGAGCGGCGCTGCTCGGTGACGTCGGTGAACAGCGCGGTGACCCCGAAGACCTCCCCGTCCGGCGCCTGGAGCCGGAAGGCGGAGATGGCCATCACCGCCCCGCCTGCCGGGTCCTCGATGGTCCGTACGGTCTCCTCCGCCAGGATCAGCGGACGGCCCGTCCGCAGCACCTCGCACAGCAGCGCGTCGATCGCCGCCGCGCCCTCGGGCTCCAGGAAGTCCGCCAGCCGCTTGCCGCGCAGGTCGGGCGCGAGGCCGGTGTACGGCAGTAGATGGGTGTTGGTCCGCATCAGCCGCAGCTCCGCGTCGAACACGGCGAGCCCCAGCCGGTCCTGGAGGAAGAGCTCCCGGGTGAACGCCTGGTCCTGCCGCCACCGGTCCACCGTCCCGACCGGGGCCCAGAGCACGAAGTACCGGGCCGTCCCGTCGGTGTCCGCGAGGGGCAGCGCGTGGAAGACGATGCTCATGGGCCCGCCCCGGCCGGTGCGCACCACGGTCTCGCCGGACCAGGCGGCGTCCCGGTGCCCCTCGGGCGTCGGGGGCCTGGAGGCCGGGTCCGCGAGGAGTTCCACGGCGGGGCGGCCGCAGACCTCCTCGGCCGTCAGCCCGAACAGCTCCGCCGCCGCGGGTGTCCAGCCGACGACCAGCCCGTCCGCGTCCAGCAGCGCTCCGGCGGCGCTGTCCGCGAAGGGGAGCCCGCCGTACCCGGGCGCGCCCGGGAGGGTCTTGCCGTACACCTGTCGCTCAGCTCCCTCTCCCGGCATCGCCGACGGTCCCGTGCCGCGTCCGCGGACGTCTCCATCATCCCTCCGCCCACCGCCGCCGCCAGTTCCGGCGGCCGGGCTTTCGCCACTCGGGGCCCGTACCGCAGCCGGGTGGGGCAGTATGTCGACCAGTCGACCGGCGGGAAGGTTCTGCATGTCCGAACATACCGGGGCAAGCCGCGGGGCACTGCTGGCGGTGAGCGATCTGCACGCCGCGGTGGCGGACAACCGACCCGTCCTGGAAGCCCTGAGACCGGGCTCGGACGAGGACTGGCTGATCGTCGCCGGTGATGTCGCGGAGCAGCCCGACGACGTGGAACGGTCGCTGCGGCTGCTCGCGGACCGGTTCGCCCGGGTGATCTGGACGCCGGGGAACCACGAGCTGTGGACGACCCCGCGCGATCCGGTCCGGCTGCGGGGCCGGGAGCGGTACGAGCATCTGGTCGAGGTGTGCCGGGGGCTCGGGGTGGACACCCCGGAGGACCCGTACCCGGTGTGGCGCGGGCCCGGCGGCCCGGCGGCGGTGGCACCCGTCTTCCTGCTGTACGACTACAGCTTCCGGGCGCCGGGCACCACGACCAAGGAGGAGTCCCTGGCGTACGCGCGCCGGACCGGCGTGGTGTGCACCGACGAGTACACGCTCCACCCCGACCCGTACCCGAGCCGCGAGGAGTGGTGCCGGGCCAGGGTGGCGGAGACGGAGCGGCGGCTGGCGGCCCACGACCCGAGCGTTCCGCTGGTGATCGCCGGGCACTGGCCGCTGGTGCGCGAGCCGACCGACGTCCTGTGGTACCCGGAGTTCGCCCAGTGGTGCGGCACCACGCTCACCGCCGACTGGCACCGCCGCTTCAACACGGCGGCGGTGGTCTACGGCCATCTGCACATCCCGCGCACCACCTGGTACGACGGCGTGCGCTTCGAGGAGGTCTCCATCGGCTACCCGAGGGAATGGCGCAAACGCGGCCATCCCAGGGGGCTGCTGCGCCGGATCCTTCCGTACGACGGCAGTTGACGCGACCGGCCGGCCCGCCCGGCGGGGGCGGGGCCGGATGACCGGGCTGGGTGACCCCGTGACCGGGCGACCAGGGAGCCGGTGCGTCGGCGCCGACTGCCGGTGGGTCAGATGACCGGGGGGCGCCCCAGCTTCGTCATCCGCCACACCGTGCGCCAGCGCATCGGCCGCCGCCGCCCGCACGGGGTGCGGACGCCCTCCGCGAAGCCGCCGGCCCAGGCGCGCAGCCCGGACGCCGAGCGGGTGCGGGCCAGCGTGAGCAGGGTCCAGGTGCCCAGGTAGGCCGGGACCAGCGGGAGGGGCAGGTGGCGGCGGGCCAGCCAGACCCGGTTGCGGGCCGTCATCCGGTAGTAGACGGCGTGCCGGGCCGGGGACGTCTTGGGGTGCTGGAGCAGCAGATCGGGCTCGTAGAGGATCTTCCAGCCGGCGTCCAGCGCCCGCCAGGACAGGTCCGTCTCCTCGTGCGTGAAGAAGAACTCCGCGGGCCAGTGCCCGGTTTCGGCGAGCATCTTCATCGAGAAGGCGTGGCCGCCGCCGAGGAAGGCGGTGACCGGTCCGCCCCGCATCGGGTCGCCGGCCCGGAGCCGGGGGACGTGGCGGCGCTGGGTCTCGCCGTGCTCGTCGGCGATCCGGAAGCCGATGACACCGAGCCGGGGATCGGCGGCGAACATGTCCCGGACCTTGCGGAACACCCCGTCGTCGACGAGGAGTCCGTCGTCGTCGAGCTCGATGACCACGTCCACGTCGCCGAGCTCCGCGAGCCTGGCGAGGGCGACGTTGCGGCCGCCGGGGCAGCCCAGGTTCTCCGGCAGCTCGATCACCGTCACCCCGCCGGAGAGGTCCGACAGGCCGGGGAACGCGGCGAAGTCGGGGAGGGAGGTGCCGTTGCCCACGACGACGAGCCGGGCGGGACGGACGTCCTGCCCGGCCACCGAGCGCAGCAGGGCCTCGACCTGCTGCGGACGGTCGCCCATGGTGACGACGGAAACGGCGATGCGCGGTTCGGACACGGTCGGTACTCCTGGTCTCGCTGCGGTGTCGCGATCGTAGTCCCAGGAGATGGTCGCCCGTTGTTCGGCCACCCGTCGCCGTACCGACACGGACCCTGGGTACGGGCCGGCGCGGGTGGCGGTCACCGGCCGGGCGCGGGTGCCCGGCCGGTCTTCGCGGCGGATCAGTGGCAGTTCTTGGTGCCCTTGTTCGCCTTCGTCCAGGAGCAGGAGTCGAGGAGCTTGCCGCTCGGCTTGATGAGCCGGGCCTTGTCGCCGGTGTTGTTCCACACGTACGAACCGCGGTTCCAGTACACGTGGGCGGTGGTGTTCTTGCCCTTGCCGGTGTGGACCCGGACGGTCTTGCCCGCGGCGACCGTGCGGCTGCCGAAGGTGTAGGTGTAGCCGGTGTTGTCCTTGAGCTTGTAGCCCTTGAGCTGGAGCTTCGTCCTGCCGTTGTTGTGGATGTCCACCCACTCGGCGTTCAGCGAGGTGTTGCTGCGGTCGTCCTTGCCGGGGCTGTCGTACTGGATCTTGCCGAGGTGCAGCCCGCCCGCGTGCTTGGTGGCCGACGCGGGGGCCGCCAGGAGCAGCGATCCGGCCAGGGCGGTGACGGCGGCCAGCGCGAGCGGGGCCGTGGAGCGTATGCGCATGCGGTGTTCCTTCTGTGAAGTAACGGTGAAGGAGTGTCAGCATAAGGGCAGCGCGCGCCGGGTCGGTACGCCCGTAGGCCGGAATCCGGCCTTCCCCCGCGCTCCGGTCAGCCCCGGCCCACGTACGGCATCGCCGTCGCCAGGACCGTCGCGAACTGGATGTTGGCCTCCAGCGGCAGCTCCGCCATGTGGAGCACCGTCCGGGCCACGTCCGCCACCGCCATCACCGGCTCGACGGCGAGTCCGCCGTGGGCCTGGAGGATGCCGGTCCGCATCTGCTCCGTCATGTCCGTGCTCGCGTTGCCGATGTCGATCTGCCCGCAGGCGATCCGGTACGGACGCCCGTCCAGGGAGAGCGACTTCGTCAGCCCCGTCATGGCGTGCTTGGTCGTGGTGTACGCGACCGAGTGCGGGCGTGGCGCGTGGGCGGAGATCGAGCCGTTGTTGATGATCCGGCCGCCCTGCGGGTCCTGGTCCTTCATCAGCCGGTACGCCGCCTGCGCGCACAGGAACGCGCCCGTCACGTTCACGTCCACCACCGCGCGCCAGTCCGCCGCCGACAGCTCCTCCACCGGGACCGAACGCGGCCCGAACGTACCGGCGTTGTTGAAGAGCAGGTCCAGGCGGCCGAAGCACTCCCGTACCGAGGAGAAGAGCGCGTCCACGTCCTCGGGCCGGGACACATCGGCCGGCACCGTGATCACCCGGGCGTCCGCACCGGCCAGTTCGGCGGTCTCGGCGAGCGGTCCGGGGCGCCGCCCGGCCAGCGCCACCGACCAGCCGGCCCCGGTCAGGGCGAGCGCCACCGCGCGGCCGATCCCGGAACCCGCACCCGTCACCACGGCGGTCCTCGGGGCCGCGTCCGTACCGGAGTTCGACATTCTGTTGCTCATGACGCCGCAGCGTACGCCTCCCCTCGCCCTCCGTACGGGCCGCGCCGCTCCGTGCCCGCCCTCCCATTCCTCATCCGGCCGACGTCCGGGCGACGCGAGCACGACAACCGCCCGATGTGCGGGACCGATGGGCTGGCCCTGTACACCACCGGACAGGGAGGGACAGATGACAGACACATCCGACCACCGGCGGGAGCTCCGCCGGGCCGCCGAACACGTCGGGCGCCGCCGCTTCCTCACCGTCACCGGGGCCGCCGCCGCGCTGGCCTTCTCGGTCAACCTGCCGACCGCCGGCGCCGCGAGCGCCGCCGAACTGGACGGCCGGAGACTCACCGACGATCCGTTCACCCTCGGCGTCGCCTCCGGCGACCCGCTGCCCGACTCGGTCCTGCTGTGGACCCGGCTCGCGCCCCGCCCCTACGAGCCCGGCAGCGGCATGCCCCGGGCCCGGGTCCAGGTCGGCTGGGAGCTCGCCCGCGACGAGCGCTTCCGCCACGTCGTCCGGCGCGGAACCGCCACCGCCCACCCGGAGTTCGACCACAGCGTCCACGTCGAGGTCAAGGGCCTCGACGCCGGCCGGGTCCTCCACTACCGCTTCCGCGCCGGGAACTGGACCAGCCCCGTCGGCCGGACCCGCACCGCCCCCGCCCCCGGGGCCCGCAACAGCGCGCTCAGCCTGGCCGCCGTCTCCTGCCAGGCGTACCACGACGGCCACTTCACCGCGTACCGCCACCTCGCCCGGGAGGACGTCGACGTCGTCTTCCACCTCGGCGACTACCTCTACGAGTACGCCGTCAACGCCACCGGCGGCGCCCGCGGCTACACCGACCGGCGGCTCCCCGCCCACTTCGACCGGGAGACCCTGACGCTGGAGGACTACCGGCTGCGGTACGGCCTCTACAAGTCCGACCCCGACCTGATCGCCGCCCACGCCGCACACCCCTTCGTCGTCACCTGGGACGACCACGAGACCGAGAACAACTACGCGGGCGGGACCCCCGAGAACGACGTCCCGCCCGCCGAGTTCCTGCTGCGCCGCGCCGCCGCCTACCGCGCCTACTGGGAGAACCAGCCACTGCGCGCCCCGCAGCGCCCCACCGGCCCCGACATGCGGCTCTACCGGCGCCTCCGGTTCGGCCGGCTCGCCCAGTTCGACATCCTCGACACCCGCCAGTACCGCAGCGACCAGGCGTACGGCGACGGCTGGCAGCGGCCCGGACCGGAGTCCGAGGACCCGGCACGCACCATGACCGGCACCACCCAGGAACGCTGGCTGATCAACGGCTGGCGCACCTCCCGGGCCACCTGGAACGTCGTGCCCCAGCAGGTCGTCCTCGCCCAGCGGCGCGACGTGCCCACCGACGCCTTCAAAGTCTCCATGGACGCCTGGGACGGCTACCCCGCCTCCCGCGCCCGCGTCCTCAGGGGCGCCGAGGAGGCCGGGGTCGCCAACCTGATGGTGCTCACCGGCGATGTGCACGTCGGCTACGGCTTCGACCTGAAGCGCGACTTCGACGACCCCGACTCCCGCACCGTCGGCACCGAGATCGTCGCCACCTCCATCACCAGCGGCAAGGACGGCTCGGACCGGCCCGGCAGCTGGAACAACCAGATGCGGGCCAACCCGCACATGAAGTTCTTCAACGGCCGGCGCGGCTACGCCGTCGTCACCCTCGGCCGGGAGGCGGCGCGCGCCGACTTCCGTACCGTCCCGGCCGTCACCACGCCCGGCGCGCCCCTCGCGACGGCCGCCTCCTTCGTCACCGAGGTCGGCAACCAGGGCCTCACCCCGGCGTGACCTCGTCCGCCGGGTAGCGGACGCCGATGCGGTCCCGTACCGCGTCGAGCGTCCGCATCACGGCGAGCGAGCCGTCCAGCGGCACCAGCGGCGACTCCGTCTCGCCCGCCCGCAGCGCCCGCGCCACCTCGGCCTGCTCGAACTGCATCCCGCGCAGCGCGGTGCCGGCCGGGGCGGTGAACTCCTCCGGCTCGTGGCCCTCCCGGTGCAGCACGAACCGCTCCGGGTAGAAGAAGCCGCGCGGGAACTCGATCCGGCCCGCGGTGCCGGTGACCGAGGCGGTCTGCGGGGTGTCCGCGACGATCGAGCAGTTCAGCAGCGCCGTGGCGCCCCCCGCACCGGACCAGCCCAGCAGCATCGAGGTGTGCAGATCGACGCCCTCCGGCGACAGCACCGCGTCGGCCCGCACCCGGTCCGGCTCACCCAGCAGCAACTGCGCGAACGAGACCGGGTAGACCCCGAGGTCCAGCAGCGCGCCGCCGCCCAGCGCCGGGTCGCGCAGCCGGTGGCCGGGGCCGAACGGGCCGGAGATCCCGAAATCCGCCTGCACGGTGCGGATCTCGCCGATCGCCCCGTCCCGCACCAGCTCCGTCATCCGCCGGACCACCGGGTTGCAGTACGTCCACATCGCCTCCATCAGGAACACCCCGCGCTCCCGGGCGATCCCCACCAGCTCCCGCGCCTCCCGGGCGTTCAGCGTGAACGCCTTCTCGCACAGCACGGGCTTCCCCGCCTCCAGGCAGAGCCCGGCCGCCTCCCGGTGCGCCGAGTGCGGCGTGGCCACGTACACCACGTCCACCTCCTCGTCGGCGGCCAGCGCGGCCCAGTCGCCGTACGCCCGGGGGATCCCGAACCGGTCCGCGAAGGCGCGCGCCGAGGCGTCGGTCCGGGACGCGACCGCGACCACCTCCATGTCCGGCATGGACCGGAGATCCTCGGCGAACGTCGCGGCTATCCCGCCGGTCGCCAGCACACCCCACCGCACAGCACCGCTCACGCCTGTCATGCCCACTCCCCAGAGGTTCGACCAGTCCGGCTGAGCTGAGAGCATAGATGCGGATTCAACGACATGGAGATGAGCATGCCGGAGCACGGCGCGAGCCGGACCCAGCCGGAAAACCCACACATACCGACCGCCGAAGGCCCCGCGGCCTCCGGCACCCCCGCCCCGACCGGGGCCGCCGCCGGGACGACCCGGCGCACCGGGCTCCTGGTCACCCTGGTCCTCGGCGGCCTCACCGCGCTGCCGCCGCTCTCCATGGACATGTACCTCCCCGCCCTCCCCGAGGTCACCGAGTCCCTGAGCGCCCCCGCCTCGACCGTCCAGCTCACCCTCACCGCCTGCCTCACCGGCATGGCGCTCGGACAGGTCGTCGTCGGCCCGATGAGCGACCGCTGGGGCCGCCGCACCCCGCTGCTCCTCGGCATGATCGTCTACGTCGTCGCCACCGCGATCTGCGTCCTCGCCCCCACCGCCGGTCTCCTCATCGCCTTCCGCACCCTCCAGGGCCTGGCCGGTGCGGCGGGCATCGTCATCGCCCGCGCGGTCGTCCGCGACCTGTACGACGGCGTGGCGATGGCCAGGTTCTTCTCCACCCTGATGCTGATCTCCGGGGCCGCCCCGGTCGTCGCCCCGCTGATCGGCGGGCAGGTGCTCCGGTTCACCGACTGGCGGGGGGTCTTCGCCGTCCTCACCGTCGTCGGCCTGGTGCTCACCCTGGTGGTCTGGAAGTGGCTGCACGAGACCCTGCCCCCGGGGGAGCGGCACACCGGCGGGATCGGCGAAGCGCTGCGGACCATGCGCGGGCTCCTGGCCGACCGGGTCTTCACCGGCTACACCATCGCGGGCAGCCTCGCCTTCGCCGTCCTCTTCTCCTACATCAGCGCCTCGCCGTTCGTCGTGCAGGAGATCTACGGGGCGTCGCCGCAGACCTTCAGCCTGCTCTTCGGCGTCAACTCGGTCGGCATGGTCGTCGTGGGCCAGATCAACGGAAAGCTGCTGGTCGGCCGGTTCAGCCTGGACAAGGTGCTCACCGTCGGCCTCACCGTCATCGTGCTGGCCGCGACCGCGCTACTGCTGATGACCACCGGGGTCTTCGGCGACGTCGGCCTGGTCCCGGTCGCGTCCGGGCTGTTCGTGATGATGGCGGCGATGGGGCTCGCGACACCCAACACCAACGCCCAGGCCCTGATGCGGACCAAGCACGCCGCGGGCTCCGCCTCCGCGCTGCTGGGCACCTCGTCGTTCCTGATCGGCGCCGTCGCCTCGCCGCTCGTCGGCATCGCCGGTGAGGACACGGCCGTTCCGATGGCCGTGGTCCAGCTGGTGTGCGGAGTGGGCGCGATGGCGGCCTTCCTCGGGCTGTGCCGCCCGTGGCAGCAGCGGGCGGACGGACTGGAGCGCCTCTGACCCCGTATTCCGGGGCGCCACAGACACGCCCTAAGGTCGAGGCCGGGCCGGAACTCCCGCATGTGCGCGGGAAGTTCCGGCCCGGCCTCATCCGTACGCGTCCCCCGGAGCCGATATGAGCAGCGCCCTTCTCGTGATGGACGTCCAGCAGGACGTCGTGGACATCGCCGACGACGGAACCGGATACCTGCCGCGCGTCCGCAGGGCGATCGACGGGGCCCGGGCCGCCGGCATTCCCGTGATCTACGTGGTCATCGCGCTCCGCCCCGGCTTCCCCGAGGTCGGTACGCACAACAGGGCGCTCGCCGCCGTCGCGCGCAACGGCCTCCACGTCGAGGGCGCGCCGGGCACCGGGATCCACCCCGCGATCGCGCCCCTGCCGGGCGACGTCGTGGTCACCAAGCGGCGGGCGAGCGCGTTCGCGGGCAGCGACCTGGAGATGGTGCTCAGGGCGCGGGGCATCGACAGCCTCGTCCTCGCCGGGATCGCCACCAGCGCCGTGGTCCTGTACACCCTGTGCCAGGCGAACGACCTCGACTTCGGCCTCACCGTCCTGTCCGACGGCTGCTTGGACCTGGACCCGGAGACGCACCGGTTCCTGGTCGAACGGCTCTTCCCGCAGTGGGCGGACGTCCTCACCGTCGACGACTGGCTCGCGGCGGTCGCCCCCCGGTAGCCGCCGGCCCGTGGACGGGACGGCCCCGACCCCGAGCCCGCGAGGGGCCGGAGCCGGGGCCGGTGGGCCGGGCGGGGCGGGGTCAGCCGTCGGACTCCGCCGCCGGGAGGTAGGCGCCCGGCACCTCCTTCGGCGTGAGGATCCGGTCCTCACCGGGGTACGGCTTCTTCCACTCGTGCGACTGGTACCACGTGAAGTGGTTCATCTGCGCCGGGTTCGCGGCGTCGGCCCGGGCGCCGGGCCCGGTCAGCCGCTGGCCGGACTTCCAGGCGTCCCACGCCGCCGCGACCGACCGCTTGGCGGCGGGGACCTTCGCGGACGGTACGGCCGCCGCGCGCGGGTTCTGCGCCGCCGGGGTGTCCACGCCGCACGACGGCGGGGTCTTCAGACCGTCGGTGAGCGGGGTCCGGTTGGGCAGTGCCGTGAACGGGGTGAGGTCGGCCTTCTTCGTGAACGCGGTCCGCATCGGGGTGGCCGCGCTGTCCTTCTGGTTCATCGGGTGGATCCCGAGGATCTGCTCGATGGTCCGGATCACCGTGATCTGGGAGTAGAAGCGGCTGTCGACGACGCCGTGCCGGGCCCAGGGACTGATGATCTGGATCGGTGCGCGGTGGCCGTCGACGTGGTCGAGACCGGCCTGGGAGTCGTCCTCCAGGATGAAGATCGCCGAGTTCTTCCAGTACTTGCTGTGCGAGATCCGGTCCACGATCCGGCCGGTGGCCAGGTCGTTGTCCGCGACCTGGGCCGGGGCGTTCGCCGGCCCGCCGGTGTGGTCGCTGGAGAGCCAGAACATGTTCAGGTTCGCCGGACCGTTCTTCTCGAAGTCGCGCTGCCAGATCTGGTGCCGGTAGACGTCCGGGACGCTGGTGTCGAACATCGGGTAGCCGGGCACCGACACGTCGTTGAGCGACGGGATCGGCGAGGACGAGCGGAGCGGGTAGGCGGTGTCCTGGCCGGTCGCCGCCATGTTCCGGGCGTCGCAGTACAGGTTCTGCCAGGTGGCGTCCGGCGGCTTGGTCAGGAAGCTCTGGAACTCGCCGAAGTTCCGCACGGTCCTGCCCGCCGCCTGCGCCCCGGTCCACAGGAACCCGGTCCGCTGGTGCCCGAGGGCGTCGTCCTCCGTGTCGTAGCTCCGCTTGTACGCACCGGCCGTGGACTCCGTGTACTCCGGGTTGTCCGCCTGCATCAGCCAGTTGTGGCCCTCGGCGGAGTTGGTGCCGATGTCGTACGCGTTGTCGTAGAGCCCGAACTGCCGGGCCATCGCGTGCTGGTTCGGCGTGACGTTCTCACCGAACTCCGCCAGCGCCGGGTCGCCGTTGCCCTGCGGCAGGTCGCCGAAGAGCTGGTCGTAGGTCCGGTTCTCCTTGACGAGGAGGAAGACGTACTTGATCGTCGAGGGGTCGCCGATCCGCGCCGGGACCGGTACGGCTCTGGCCCTGCCGCGGCCCTTGCCCCGGACCAGTTCGACCGAGCCGTCGCTCCAGCCGTTCTGCTCGAAGACCTTCCGGGTCCGCGCCTTGATCACACGGTCGGAGGGCAGTGTGAAGCGCTGGAGGCTCGACGTCGTGTCGTGGGTGCCGTGCCCGGCGGGGTTGTTGGGGCGGCGGGCGTCGACGCCCCGGGTGTTGGAGACCACGATCTCCTTGCCGACCGTGGCGATCTCCGCCGGGAAGTAGTCCGTCGGCAGCAGACCGACGTAGCTCACCGGCTCCTGCGGGGAGGTGTACCGGTAGACGGCGATCGCGTTGGCCCGGCCCAGCGCCACCAGCAGACGGCCGTCGTCGGTGAGGGTCACCGCGTCGGGCTCGTAGCCCACCGACGCCTCCGGCCACGGCTGCGTCGCGATGGTCTGCACGACCTCGCCCCTGCGGAGGTCGACGACCGACACGTCGTTGGTGGCGGTGTTGGTGACGAACAGGGCGCCGTTCTTCGCGTACAGGGCGGTCGGGTGCAGGCCGACGCGGATGCTCCCGACGGCGGCCTCCGGGGCGGCCAGGTCGATGACGCTGACCGTGCCGCTCGTGGTGGCCGCGGTCACCGGGTCGGCCGGGACCTGGGTGTTGTACGAGTTGAGCGTGGTGTCGCCGGGCTTCGCCGGGCGGCCGCCCTCGTTGCTCACATAGAGCTTGGATCCGATCATGAGCATGTCACGTGGAGCGTTGCCGACGGGCCAGCTCCGCCGGATCGCGCCGGAGGCCGCGTCGATGGCGACCACCCGGTTCTGGCCGTTGACCGCCGCGTACACGGTGGACCCGTCGGGGGAGAACACGGCCTCGCCCACGAGCGCGTGCTTCGCCCCGTCCGCCGGGATCTTGACGACGACCGGGTTGCCGACACCGCCGTCCGCGCCCACCGTGAACCGGGTGTAGCCGTCGTTCTGGCCCAGCCAGAGCTGGGTGCCGTCGGGGGAGTACGTGGGGCCCTCCTGGCCCACGTCGTTGCCGCCGATGCGCGGCTGCGAGGCGGCGGAGGCGCCGACGACCTGCTGAACCTTCCAGTTCTTCAGGTCCATGATGGCCAGCGCCGCGCCGCCGTCGGCGACCGAGGCCGCGAGGTGGCTGCCGTCCGGGCTGACGGAGGACGACATGATCTTGCCGTTGTTCACGACCAGGCGCTCGCCGTACGGCGCGATGTACTGGTCGCTGGAGACGACCTGTCCCCGGGCGGTCGTCTCGCCGACCCGGTCCGTGCCGAACTGGTCGGTGCGGGCGAACGCGACACCCGCTGCGGCGACGGCGGCGGCCGTGACGCCCGCCGTGATCACCGGGGCCCGGCGGACGAGGCGTCCGAGCCGCGCTCCCGCCCGGTCTCTCTGCGCCCGCCTTCGGCGTGTGACCTGCATAGTCATCCCTTCGGGGTTGCGGGAAGCAGTTCGACGCCGCCGTCGAACTGCCAGAGCGGGTTCGGCGCGTCCCCGGCCGGGGTCCGCACCAGGAAGTAGCCGTTCACTTCCTTCGGCCCGTCGCCGTCGGCGACGAACCGCCCGTCTGCGGTGACGTCGAGCTGGTAGACGGCCGTGCCCGCGGCCTCGACGCCGGGAAGGTGCCAGGAGACGACGCAGCGCCAGTCGTTGCCCGCCCCCTGCGGGTCGGCGCCGCTGCCGCCCTTCTCGCACGCCGCGGTGGCCCTCAACCGCTCCTCGGTGACGTCGGGGCGGTTGAGCTGCTCGGTCTGCAGCCGGTAGAGGTGGGCGAAGGCGGTGGCGACGGAGCGCTGCACCTTCGCCCGGTCGATCCCGGAGCCCGTCGCCCCGGTCGCCGCCGGCACGGCCACGGCCGTCACCACCAGCAGCGCGGCCAGGGGCAGGACCCCGAGGGCCACGGCACGCCGCCCCGGGACGTCGTCGGCCGGGTTGGTGAAGTCACGCCGCAGGAACAGCGCGTACGCCAGGGCCGTCGCGACCACCGCCCACACCAGGGCGACCACGACCCCGATCAGGAGCGGGCGGGTCTGCGCCGGACCGGTGAAGAGGCCGTTCCAGGAGATGAAGGCGTAACCGGGCAGGGCGAGGCGAACGCCCACCGGGAGCGGCAGCATCTGGGCGAGCTGCATCACCAGCGCGACCAGCGCGGGCAGCAGCAGTCCCATCGGGGAGCGGCCCAGCGCTACGGAGCCGAGCAGGCCGATCGCCGCGAGCGCCAGGGTCGGGGCGAGGGCGCACAGCCAGGCGAGCAGGGTCCGGCCGGCGGCGTCCCCCGGCGCCAGCAGACTGCCGTCGAGGCCGACCAGCGGCCGGTGGCCGACCGCCAGCAGCCCGCCGGCCGCGCTGGAACAGGCCAGCCCGGCCACCAGCAGCAGCAGGACGACGAGACTGGCCAGCGCCTTCGCCGCGAAGATCCGCCGGGGCGAGCCGACCGCCACCAGCAGATGCCGCCAGGTGCCGAGCCGGTCCTCGGCGGCGAACACGTCACCGGCGACCACCGACGTCAGCAGCGGGAGCGCCCAGACACCCGCGAAGCCGAGGACCACCAGGGGCCCGGCCCATCCCGTGGCGAGCATCCAGCGGCCGAAGAGCGTGTCCGAGGGCAGCGTGCTCTGCCGGCTCACCGCGGCGACGAAGAGCCCCGGCGCGATCCAGCAGACGAGGAGCAGCAGCCGGGTCCGCCACTGCGAGACGACCTTGACCAGCTCGAAGCGGAAGACCCGGAACAGCGGTACGCGGCGCTCCTCCGGCCCGCCCTCCGCCCCGGCCCCGGACCGTGCCGAAGAAGGGGCCGAGGACGAGGAGGAGGACGCGGACGCGGGTGCGGACGTGGTCATCGGACCGCCTCCCGGGGTTCGGTGAGGGCCAGGAACGCGGCCTCCAGCGGCGACACCACCGGGGTGAGCTCGCGCAGGGCGACGCCCGCCCGCACCAGCCGGTCCACCAGGGCGTCGAGGGCGGGCACCGGGGCGTGCACGACGAGCGTCCGGGCGTCGGGCCGGACGCCCGTGGCGCCCACGACCCGGACACCGGCGGTGTCCTCGGCCAGCCGGCGCGCGGCCTCCGGGTCCGAGGTCAGCAGCCGGTAGTCCAACGCGCGCCCCCGGTCGGCCAGTTCGTCCAGCGGCCCGGAGAAGACGACCCGTCCGGTGGCGAGGATGGTGACCTCGGAGCAGAGCGCCTCCAGGTCGTCCATGCGGTGGCTGGAGAGCACGATGCCGGTGCCCTGCTCCGCCAGCCGGTTCAGCACACCGTGCACATGCTGCTTGCCGGCCGGGTCGAGACCGTTGGACGGCTCGTCGAGCACGAGCAGCCGGGGCCGGCCGAGCAGCGCGGCGGCCAGCCCGAGCCGCTGGCGCATCCCGAGCGAGAAGCCGCTGGTGCGGTCGTCGGCGACCTCGGTGAGTCCGACCTCGTCGAGCGCCTCGCCGACCGCGGCCGGTGAGGCGTCGTGGCCGCCCAGCGCGGCCAGCGCGGCGAGGTTCTGCCGGGCGGTGAGCGAGGGGTACAGGCCGGGCCCGTCCACGAACCCGGCGACCCCGCGCGGCGTGGCGAGGGCCCGCTCCACCGGTGTGCCCAGGATCTCCAGACGGCCGCCGTCGGCCGTGGCCAGGCCCAGCAGGAGCCCGAGCAGGGTCGTCTTGCCCGCCCCGTTCGGCCCGGCCAGGCCGTGGATCCGCCCCCGCCCCACCTCCAGGTCGATGTGGTCGAGTGCGACGACGTCGCCGAACGACTTGGTGATCCCGTGCGCCCGGATCGCGAGAGGCCGGTCCATGGAGTCCTCCCTTCGAAGACTCCAAGACCCTAGGAGGAGGCCACCGCCCGGTGGTGCACCGCGAGTTGAACGGTGGCTGAACAGACTCCGTTCGGCGCGGCCCGCCAACCAGGCTCCTTCTAGCGCGGGTAGCCGATCAGATGCGGCCGGTCCTTCTCGTCCGTCCAGCGGAACAGGCCGACGCCGTCCGAGGTCTCCATGCCCGGCACCAGCACGTTCGACGGCAGCGCCCCCGTCGAACCGCTGCGGACCGCCACCGCGACCGGTGCGCCCTCACCGGCCAGCACGTCCGCCGCGTTGCGCACGCTGGAGGCGCCGTACGCGGTGCCCTCGTCGTTCACCGAGGCCAGCGTCAGCGGCTTGGTTCCGTCGGCGCCCTCGAAGCAGAACCCCCGCTTCGTGGTCAGGTCGAAGGCGAGCGGCCCGGCCACCAGGTACGAACCCGAGGGCGCCGAGACGAGCTGCGGGTACTGCCCCGGCTTGATCGCGGGCTTGCTGCACTGCGTCGAGGCCAGCAGCTTGCCCGTCTCCGCGTCGTGCACCGCCCACATGTCGTGGGTGGCGGCCAGCTTCGCGCCCTTCGCCAACTGCCACTTCGCGAGGATCAGCCCCGGCAGGAACGAGGTGGGGACGCCACTGGTCCGGTCCGTGCCCTTGGGCGCGACGTTCCGGCTGAACCAGCCGCCCTGCACCCAGAACTCCTTGGAGCCGCTGACCAGCAGGCCCTTCGTGGTGAGCCCGCGGACCTCGGTGAGCTGCTTGCAGGTCCCGCAGCCCTTCGGGTACTTCAGCGAGGACGGGTTCACCTTCGTGATCCGGCCGCTCGTCGGGTCGACCACCGCACTGTTGGTGCGGCCGTCGCTGACGAGGATGCCGGGGCCGGTCGTCGAGACCGTCGGGACCGAGTTCCAGGGCACCTCGACCCGGCGCCGGGAGCCGTCCTCCACGTCGTACACGTCCAGCGACACGATCGTGTCGGCCGGGGTCAGCGCGTTCTCGCCGACCTTCCCGTACGCCCAGGTGACGAAGTACTCGTGGTCGTCGACGGTGACCGACAGCAGCCTCGGGAACTTCTTGGGCGACGGCGGCCGCCAGCTCTCACCGTGCCAGCCCCGCCGGCCGGTCTTCGGGTCGATCGTCTGGAGCTGGTACGTACCCTCCGAGACCCGCACCAGATACGCCAGACCGCCGGTGGTCCGGGATATCGCGTAGTCGGGCGACGTCCCGATGAGCTCCCAGCCGTGCTCGGTGGAGTACGCGGCCGGCACGGTGAGCTGGGTCACCCCGGCCGGTTCCTCCTTGGCCCGCTTCTCCGGTTCCTTCGTGCTCTTCGCGCCGCTGCCACAGGTGGCGAGCAGCAGGAGCGGGACAAGTACGAGCACTCCGCCGGCCAGAACCAGGCGCACGATCTTCTGTCTCATGGTTTCCCTCGGTGGGCATCCCGACCTCGCGGCGGTCAGCGTAGCAACTCGGGCACCTTTCTCGGCAGTTCGGATTCCACACGGTTCTACGCGGATAGCGCGGCGGTCGCGGGTGCGTCTTCTTTGCCTACAATTCGCCGGTGAACGCCACCCCTCCTCTCGCGGAAACGTTGCGTGCGGCGCTGGCCGGACTGCTCGACGGACTGCCGCCCAAGCAGGCCGCCCAGGCCGTCGACCGGCTCATCGCCAACTACCGGGGGACCACCCCGACCGACGCCCCGGTGCTCCGCGACCGCTCCGATGTCGCCGCGTACGCCGCGTACCGCATGCCCGCCACCTTCGAGGCGGTACGGTCCGCCCTCGCCGCGTTCCGGGCCGCCGCCCCCGACTGGGTGCCCGCCACCCACACCGACGTGGGCGGCGGCACCGGCGCCGCGACCTGGGCCGTGGCCGGGGCCTGGGACGGGCCGCGGACGACCGTGCTGGACTGGGCGGAGCCCGCCCTCGCCCTCGGCCGCGAGCTGGCCGGGCTCTCCGGCGTCCCCGCGCTGCACGGGGCCGAATGGCGCCGGGCCCGGATCGACGCCGGCCTCGACCTGGCCCCCGCCGACCTGGTCACCGTCTCCTACGTGCTCAAGGAGCTGACCCCGGCCGCCCGCACCGCCCTCGTCGACGCCGCCGCGGCCGCCGCCCAAGCCGTGGTGATCGTCGAACCCGGCACCCCGGACGGCTACGCCCGTGTCATCGAGGCCCGCGACCGGCTGACCGCCGCCGGGCTGACCGTCGCCGCCCCCTGCCCGCACAGCGGGACCTGCCCCATCGAGCCGGGCACCGACTGGTGCCACTTCGCGGCCCGGGTCAGCCGCTCCTCGCTGCACCGCCGGGTCAAGGGCGGCTCCCTGCCGTACGAGGACGAGAAGTTCGGCTACGTCGTGGCGACCCGCTTCCCGGTCGCCCCCGCCCCGGCCCGCGTCACCCGCAAGCCCCAGATCCGCAAGGGCCAGGTCCTGCTCGACCTGTGCACCCGCGAGGAGGGGCTGCGGCGCGAGACCGTCACCAAGCGCCACGGCGGGCTGTACCGGGCCGCCCGGGACACCGCGTGGGGCGACGCGTGGCCGCCGCCCGGCGACGAGGACTGAGCGGCCCGGTACAGCCCGGACCCGTCGGGTGGCCTCCGACCGGCCGAAGGCCACCCGGCAGGCGTTCAGCCCCGCAGCTCCTGCGTGCAGCACTTCACGCTGCCGCCACCCTTCAGCAGCTCGCCCAGGTCCATCGGCAGCGGCTCGAAGCCCCGCGCCCGCAGCGGGTCGAAGAGCCCCGTCGCCCCCTGCGGCAGCAGCACGTGGAGCCCGTCGCTCACCGCGTTCAGCCCGAGCGCGGCGGCGTCCGCCTCCCGGGCGATCAGCGCGTCGGGGAAGAGCCGGGCCAGCACGGCCCGGCTGCCCGGGGAGAAGGCGCCCGGGTAGTACATGACCTCGTCGCCCGCCTCGTCGAGCACCGACAGCGCCGTGTCCAGGTGGTAGTAGCGCGGGTCGACCAGATCGAGCCCGATCACCGGCCGGCCGAAGAACTCCTGCGCCTCCCCGTGCGAGAGCGGGCTGGACCGGAAGCCCCGCCCGGCCAGGACGTACGAGGCGGTGACCGCGAAATCGCCCTCGCCCTCGTTCACGTGGTCCGGTTCGCGGATCTCGGTGAAGCCGTGGGCCCGGAACCAGTCGCGGTGGGCACCCGCCTCCTCGTACCGCTCCCGGTACGCGAAGCGGGCGCCCAGCACCCGGCCGTCGACGACGGTGGCGCCGTTGGCGGCGAACACCATGTCGGGCAGGTCCGGACGCGGGTCGAGCAGCTCCACGGTGTGCCCGAGGGCGCGGTACCGGTCGCGCAGGTCCTCCCACTGGGTCCGGGCCAGCGCCAGGTCCACCGGCTTGCTGGGGTCCATCCACGGATTGATGGAGTACGTCACCCTGAAGTGCGTGGGCGCGCACATCAGGTAGCGGCGGGGTGTGGCTTCACGAGGCAAGGACAGCTCCTCACGAATGGCAGGGATCGCCTGCCGGGGGCGGCGCACGGATCGGTGCGTGTGCCCATGGTCCGCTCTGCGGGCGGCCGCGAACAGTGATCCGATCGGGTGGTTCCGTCCGCCCGGGGAACGGCGGTGCGGGGCGCCCCGGGCCCCGTCCTGTACGGGCCTACGCGTGGACCCGTATCCATCATTTCGTGACAAGTGCGGGCATATGGCCAAGATCATCGTCCGGTCATCCGTACCCCGCTTCCGAACTCCGGCCACCTGGAGCGCAGGATGGTGGGACCATGGGCGTGGGCAAACTTGAGGTAAGGGGATAGATGGGCGCCGATTTCGGCCGTTATCGCGGCTCAGAGAGCAAACTTTCCCAATGGCTTCGCCGTCGGCCCAGACCCCAGCAGAGCGGGGTCGACGACACCGCCCGGGAGGCGCTGCTCCTCGCCGTCGCCGAAGCCGGAATGCCGATCGCGCCGGCCGCCCACCCGGTCGGGTACCGATGTTCCTGCGAACGCATCGGCTGTCCCACCCCCGCCCGGCACCCCCTCTCCTTCGCCTGGCAGACGCAGTCCACCACCGACCGGGCACAGATCGAGCGCTGGGCCCGCAGCCAGCCGCAGGCCAACTTCATCACCGCGACCGGCATGATCCACGACGTCCTCGACGTGCCGCTGTCCGCGGGCGGCCGGGCGCTGGAGCGGCTCCTCGCCGCGGGGATCGAGGTCGGCCCCGTCGCCCGGTCCGGGGACGACCGGATGCTCTTCTTCACCGCCACCCGGGGCACACCGGAGGACGAGGACGAATGGTGGCCGTGCGAGCTGGACTGCCACCCCGAGACGATGGACGAGCACCCGGGGATGCGCTGGCACTGCCGGGGCAGCTACGTACTGCTGCCGCCCGCCCGGCTCCCCGGCGAGCTGGACGTGGCCTGGGTGCGCGGGCCGGAGCATCCGCTGCCCGACCCGCTGACCCTGCTTGAGACCCTCACCGACGCCTGCGCGCGGTACGCCGACGAGGCCGACCAGAGCGAACTGGACCATGACGCGGTGGCCTGGCCGCTCAGTCGTTGAACCCTAGAATTGCCGTTTTTCCGAAGTGCTGAGTTCCTGAGTGCTGATGTCCTGAGTTCCCGAGTACGGGATTCCCGAGTACGGGGTCCCCGAGGAGGGCGGTGGCCCGGCGCGGCGCGTCCGGGCCGGGCCCGTCGAGCGCCGCCCGCGGCCGTCAGGACCCCTTCGCCGCCGTCAGACCCGGCAGCCGGTTCAGGACGACGACCTTGCCGCCCCCCTGCGACGAGCCCTTCTTCGGGACGTACACCAGTTCGCTGGAGATCCGCTCCTTGGTGAGGGTCGAGCGCACCTCACCGGTCAGCAGCGCCTCCACGTCCGCGTTGAGCGGCGGGCGCATCCCCTCCGCGGCGGTCTGCCGCTCGAAGTGCTTGCTGCTGAAGAAGACCAGCGCCCCGCCGTCCTCCGTCTCCAGCCCGAGCGGCGCGAAGGCGCCGTTGTCCAGCGGCTGGTCGATGTACTGGTACGAGAAGCCGGCCTGCCGCGTGGTGCGGCGCGTCTCCCGCCAGCCCGAGGTGGCGGAGCCCGGCGCGAAGACGTCCGGGCTGCCCTTCTGGAGGTACTCCGTGTACTGGGCGCTCAGGTCCTTCGGCGCGACGGCCGTCGCGGCACTGTCCGCGGCCACCGGCCGGGCCGTGCCGTCACCGTTCCTGGCGAGGGCGGGCAACTGGTCGGGGGCGACCACCGACAGATAGGCGGCCTTCCAGCCGTCCCCGGGACCGGACTTGACGAAGACGATCAGCCAGCGGGTGTCGAGCTTCCCGCTGTCCTGGTCGCGGTCGGAGTCGGTGTCCGCGAGGAACCAGCGCGGCCAGCCCGCCTTCTTCGGGATGAGGTAGGTGGCGTCGGACAGCACCAGCGGCCGGTGGTCCGGGTTGCCGTCCGGGTGGCTCTTCCGCCGCGCCTTCAGCCCGGCCTGGTTGATCGCCCCGAGCGAGCCGGTGACCCGGTCCTCGTCGAGGGCCGGGTCGTAGGCCTTGTCCGCCGCGTTGTACGCGGCGGTGAAGTCCTTCAGGGCCTGCGCGGCCTCAGCCCTGGTTGCCGCTGGCACCACTGCCAGCTCGCCGTGCACCGTCACGCAACCGCTCGCCGTCATCGACAGCACCGTCGCCGCCGCGAGCCCCGTCGCCAGCCGAACCGGTCTCAGACTTCTCATCCGTTGCTTTCCGCGCCTTCTGATCCGTCGCCCCTCCGGAAGGGGCCCCTGCCCGTCCGAACCCTACCGGGGCGAGGAACAGCGCGAGGGTGGGGATCAGATACAGCGCCCACACCGTGACCTGAAGGACGGTCGGGTCGGGCTGGAAGTTGAACGTGCCCTTGAGGAGGGTGCCGTACCAGCTGTCCGGCGGGATCGCGCCGCTGATGTCGAACGCCTGGTTGTGCAGGCCGCCGATGAACTCCGCCTCCTGGAGGTCGTGGACGCCGTAGGCGAGGACCCCGGCGGCGACGACGACCAGCATGCCGCCGGTCCAGGTGAAGAACTTCGACAGGTTGATCTTCAGGGCGCCCCGGTAGAAGAGCCAGCCGAGCACGACCGCCGCGGCGATACCGAGGAGGGCGCCGATCATCGGATGCCAGCCGTCGTCCGCCGCGTGCACCGCACGCCACACGAACAGCGAGGTCTCCAGCCCCTCCCGGCCCACCGCGAGAAGAGCCGTGGCCACCAGCGCGCCGGTGCCCATCGCGAGCGCCGCGTCCAGCTTGCCGTGGAGCTCCGTCCTCAGATGGCGCGCGGTGCGCCGCATCCAGAAGACCATCCAGGTGACCAGACCGACCGAGACGATCGACAGCGAACCGCCGAGCGCCTCCTGCGCCTTGAACGTCATCTCCTGCGAGCCGAATTCGAGCCCGGCGCCGAACGCCAGGCTGACGACGACGGCGATGGCGACACCGATCCAGATCGGTACCAGCCTGTCCTTGTTGCCGGTCTTCACCAGATAGGCGATGAGGATGCAGACGACCAGGCTGGCCTCAAGACCCTCGCGCAGGCCGATCAGGAAATTGCTGAACACGTTTCGGTTCTCCTTCTGTCCCGAGTCCCGTTACGAGAACAGCGCCCGGCCCCACCAGTCGTCCTTGTCGCGGACGCCCGGCGGGACGGCGAAGTGCGCCGAACCCACGTGCTGGATGTACTCGTTGAGTGCGTCGTGTGCCGCCAGGCGCCGCTGGAGCGGGATGAACGCCTTGCGGGTGTCGCGCTGGTACGCGAGGAAGAACAGCCCGGCGTCGAGCCGGCCGAGGCCGTCCGTGCCGTCGGTGAACGAGTAGCCGCGGCGCAGGATCATCACCCCGTCGTTGCTGCTCGGGTGGGCGAGCCGTACGTGCGCCGTCGGCTTCATGGCCTTCAGGAACGGCTCGTCGTGCTCCTTGGACTTCCCGGCCGGGGCGCCCTCGCCCTTGTCGCGGCCGAAGACGTCCTCCTGCTCCTGGAGCGAGGTGCGGTCCCAGGTCTCGATGTGCATCCGGATGCGGCGGGCCACCAGGTACGAACCCCCGGCCATCCACTCCGCGCCGCCCTTGCCGTCGGCCCACACATGGTGGTCCAGGGCGGCTGTGTCGGTGCCGGAGACGTTCCGGGTGCCGTCCTTGAAACCGAACATGTTGCGCGGGGTCTGGGCGTCCGGGGTCGTCGAGGACGTCTTGCCGAAGCCCAGCTGGGACCAGCGGATCGCGGCCCGGCCCATGGCGATCCTGGCCAGGTTGCGGATGGCGTGCACCGCGACCTGCGGGTCGTCCGCGCACGCCTGGACGCACAGGTCGCCGCCGCTGCGGGCCGGGTCCAGGTTGTCCCCGGGGAACTTCGGCAGGTCCACCAGCGCGTCGGGCCGCCTGTCCTCCAGGCCGAACCGGCCCTTGGCGAAGAGCGAGGGGCCGAAGCCGATGGTGAGCGTCAGCCGGGACGGCTTGAGCCCCAGCGCCTCGCCCGTGTCGTCCGGCGGGGCCTCGGCGAGACCGCCGTACGCCCCGTCGCCCACCGCGTGCCCGGCGGTCATCCGCTCCGCCGCCCGCGTCCACTCCTTGAGCAGCGCGACCAGCTCGGCGCGGTCCTTGGTCGTCACGTCGAACGCGGCGAAGTGCAGCCGGTCCTGCACGGCGGTGGCGATCCCGGCCTGGTGCGCCCCGTGGAACGGCACCGCCGAGCCGCTGTCCGCGGCCGGAACCGCGTCGTCGCCGTCGCGCACCGCGGCGACCGCGCCACCGGCCGCGACGGCACCCAGCGCGAGCCCCGCGCCGCCCCAGCCGAGCAGGGCGCGGCGGGACGGGGCGGTGCGGGCGGCCGGCTCCGGGGCCGGTTCGGCGGCGGCGTCGGACTGTGTCTGTTCGGACATGACCAGAGCCCTCCGGATTCCGTTACTTCGTCACCGCGGCGGCGAGCCGGGAGAGCGGCTCGGCCAGGGCGTTGACCGCGTCCGACAGCGCCTTGCGGTCCGCCTTGCCGACCTTGTCGTAGCTGACGAACGCGTAGGAGTTCTTGTCCTCGCGGTACTTGTCGAGCAGCGTGTTCAGCTCGGCGAAGCGCTTGTCCAGGGTGGTGGTCAGCGCCGCGTCGTTCTTCACCGCGATCGGCCGCAGGAGCTGGTAGGACTTCTCGGCGCCCTCGACGTTGCCCTTGAAGTCGACCAGGTCGGTGTGGCTGTAGCGCTCCTCCTCACCGGTGACCTTGCCGGTGGCGACCTCGTCCAGCAGCTCCTTGGCGCCGTTGGCCATCGAGGTCGGGGTGATGTCGGCGGTGCCGACGCGCTTCTGCCAGTCCAGCAGGTCCTTGTAGAGGGCCGGGGCGAGCGCCTTCTCCTCGGCGCCCAGCTTCTTCTCCTGCCACAGCGCCTTCTCCAGGCGGTGCCAGCCGGTCCACTTCTGGCCGTCCTCCAGGCCGTCCTCGCGGATGTCGACCTTCGGGTCGATGTCACCGAAGGACTCGGCGACCGGCTCGGTACGCTCCCAGCCGAGCCGGGAGTCGGCGTAGAGCTTCTTCGCGGCCTCGATGTCGCCGGCGGCGACGGCGTCGGTGAACTTCTTGGCCTTCGGCAGCGTCTCGTCGGCCTGCGCCTGCACATAGGTGCGGTACTCGGCGACGGCCTTGTCCATCTCGGGGCTGCGCTTGGCGGCGGTCCCGCCGGTGATCTCCAGCTTCTGCCGGATGCCGTGGCCCTTCATGCCGGGCTTGCAGGCGATCTCGTACGAACCGGCCTTGATCTCGGCGGTGATGGTGGCCTTGGTGCCGGGGCCGATGTTCTCGCGCTCGGCGACGATGCGGTCGTCCGGGAACAGGACGTAGACCTCGGTGACCTTGGAGCCCTTGTTCTGCACGGCCAGCTCGATGTGACCGGCCGGCAGCTCCTTCTTCGACACCTCGCAGGAGTCGTCCTTCGCGATGACCTCAAGGGCCTTGTCGCCCTTGCCGTCGCTCTTCTGCGCGCATCCCGTGACGGCGGTCAGGGCGGCCACCGTGGCGGCAGCGGTGACGACGGAGAAACGAACGGCTCGCATGCGGGCTCCACAAGGGGACGAAGAGAAGCGGGAGAACAACGGACAAAGACAAGTGAGGCGGACCTAACTTAACCGAGGCTTACCTGAGCCGTACCCACTCGTGCAGTGATTCAGCTCTCATCCCGGGGGTGCGGGAACGGGTCGATCACGGGTGGCCCATGAAGGGCTCACGGGACGGTAAAGCGAAGGTCAAGCGCCTCGGTCCGGTACGACCAGCGGCACCCCGGTCCGCGGGTGCGGGAACACCTCGACCGGCTGCCGGTAGACCTCGCCGAGCAGCGCGCCGGTGAAGACTCCGGCCGGCGGTCCGGCCGCCGCGATCCGCCCGCCGTGCAGCACCGCGACCCGGTCCGCGTACGCCGCCGCGAGCCCCAGGTCGTGCAGGACGACCACGACCGCGTCGCCCGCGGCGGCCCGCTCCCGGCAGATCCTCAGCACCAGTTCCTGGTGGCGCAGGTCGAGCGCGGCGGTCGGCTCGTCGAGCAGCAGCAGCGGGGCGCGCTGCGCCAGCACCCGGGCCAGCGCGACCCGGGCCCGCTCGCCGCCGGAGAGCGCGGAGAAGGGGCGTTCCGCGAACGCGGTGACCTCGGTCGCCGCCATCGCCCCGGCGACCGCCGGCCCGTCCTCGTCCGCCCGCTCCGTACCGGCCCAGGGCGCCCGACCCATCCGGACCACGTCCGCCACCGGGAACGGGAACGACAGCGTCGCCGACTGCGGCAGCACCGCCCGGCGCAGCGCCAGTTCGGCGGCCGACCACGCACCGGCCGGGCGCCCGTCGACCAGGACCTCGCCCCGCCCGGCGGGCAGATCGGCGGCCAGCGCCGCCAACAGGGTCGACTTCCCGGCCCCGTTGGGCCCCACCAGCGCCAGCACCTCGCCCGCGCGCGCGGCCAGGTCGACCCCGTCCAGCACGGGCCGCCGCCCCAGCGCCACCCCCAGCCCACGGGCCTCGGCGACGGTGGCGCCGGGGGCGAAGGGGGCGGGCAGCCGCCGCTCCCGTACCCGGAACGGCATCCGGGCGGCCCAGGTGTTCCTCGGTGACGTCATGCCCAACCACCTTGCTTGCGACGGGTCCTGCGCAGCAGCCAGAAGAAGAACGGGCTGCCGATGAGCGCGGTCAGCACACCGAGCGGCAGCTCGGCGGGGGCGGCGACGGTACGGGCCGCCAGGTCGCCCGCCACCAGCACCAGGGCGCCGCCGAGCGCGCTGCCGGGGAGCAGGAAGCGGTGCCCGGGGCCGTTCGCCATCCGCAGCAGATGCGGCACCAGCAGTCCCACGAACGTGATGATCCCGGCGACCGCCACCGCGGCGGCGGTCAGCAGCGCCACCACCAGCACCAGCACCACCCGGAGCCGCTCGACGTCGACCCCCAGGTGGCGGGCGGGCCGCTCACCGAGCGCGAGGAGGTCCAGCCGCCGGGCGTGGAACGGCGCGACGAACAGCCCGAGCAGCGCGCACGGCAGCACGGCGAGCACCTTGGGCCAGGTCGCCTGGGCCAGCGAGCCCAGCTGCCAGAAGGTGATCTGGGAGATCTGCGCGTTGTCGGCGAAGAAGACGAACAGCCCGATCAGCGCCCCGGCGAAGGCGTTGACCGCGATCCCGGTGAGGATCAGCGTCACCACCTCGGTCCGCCCGCCCGAGCGGGAGAGCGCGTACACCAGCAGGACGGTCACCAGCCCGGCGGCGAACGCGCAGACGGTCACGGTCCAGTTGCCGAGGAAGGTCAGCCCGAGGGCGATCGACCCGACCGCGCCGACCGCCGCGCCGGAGGAGATCCCGATCACCCCGGGCTCGGCCAGCGGATTGCCGAACACCCCCTGCATCAGGGCGCCCGCGCAGCCCAGCGACGCCCCGACCAGCAGGGCGAGGACGACCCTCGGCAGCCGTACGTTCCACAGGACGCTCTCGCCGACCCGGTCGAGCGCGGCCCCGCCGAGGCCCAGCCGGTGCTGCACGGAGCCGAGTACGTCGCCGAGCGGGATGCCGTACGCCCCGGTCCCGGCGGAGACCAGGCAGCACACCAGGAGGGCGGCGAGCAGCCCGGCGGTCAGGAGGAAGGACGAGGAGCGCCGGGGCCCTCGCGGCGCGGGCGTCCCGGGTGTCCCCGGGGCGTCGGCGCGGGGGAGCGGCGGGGAGGCGGTGGTCATCCTTCCGCCCCGCTCTCCGGGTGGAGCTTCGCGACCAGTTCGGCCAGCACCCGGTCCGTGCGCGGCCCGTAGTTCAGCAGCACCCCGTCGTCGACGGCGACGATCCGCCGGTCGAGGCCGGCGGGCGTCTCGGCGATTCCGGGGAGCTTCAGCAGCCCGTCGACGCCGCCCACCGATTCGAGCCCCTTGCGCATCACCAGGAAGACGTCGGGGGCGGCCTTCGCCAGGGCCTCGCTGGTGATCGCGGTGAAGTCCTTCGTCAGTCCGGAGGCCTTGCCCGCGTCGATCCCGCCCGCCGCCTCGATGAGCGAACTCGCGCCGGACTCCCGGCCGCCCAGCAGATGGACGGAGGCGGAGCCGCGCAGATAGAGGAAGGCGACGCGGGGCTTCTTCCGCCCGTCGGCCGGGGCGGGTACGGACGTGCGTACGGCGTCGATGCGCGAGGCGGTCCGCGCGTCCAGTTCGGCGCCCGCGTCCGGGACGCCCAGGGCGGCGGCCACGGCCTCGATCCGGCGGCCCACGTCGGAGAGTTGTTCGGCGGGCTTGACGACGACGAGCGGGATACCGGCCTCCCGGATCTGCTCGACGGCCTCCGCCGGGCCGGTGGTGGTCTCGGCGAGCACCACGGTCGGCCGCAGCGACAGCACGCTCTCCGCCGACACGTCATGGGCGCGGGTCACCACCGGGAGCTTCGCGGCCTGTTCGAAGGTGGCGGTGATGTCCCGGGCCACCACCTTCGGCCCGAGGCCCAGGGTGAAGACGATCTCGCTCAGCCCGCCGCTCAGCGGGACGATCCGGTCCGCCGAGGTGACGGTGGTCCGGGCGCCGTCCGCCGACCTCACCGTGGCGGGCAGCTTCGGCCGCGGGGTGGCGGCCAGCGGCTCGACCCGGTCGGCGGTGGCCGCCGCCCCGGTGGCTGCCGGGGCCGCGCCGTCCGTGCCGCCGGTGGTGGCGCCCGCGCAGCCGGTCAGGGCGAGGGCCAGGGCGAGCCCGGCGGCCGGGGCGCCGAGCCGGCCGCGGGCCGGGGTCCGTGGGGTCCGTCGGCCCGGCGGGGCGAAGTCCGGGGAGAAGCGCACGGGGCACCGTCCTGTTCTCGTGCGGGGCAGTTCGTCATGGTCTGTCAGCAAGTGCTGCGGAAGGGGTTCCTCCGGATGACCTGCTTAGCTTAGGTTAGCCTTACCTTAATTTCCATGTCCCGGAGGGGTTCCATGCTGTCGCCCAGACCTGCCCGCACACTTGCCGTCACGCTGCTGCTGACGGTGCTGGGCGCCGTGCTCCCGGCCACCGCCGCACAGGCGGCGACGGCCCGTACGGTGCAGGGCGGCAGGCTGGACTGGGCCGTCAAGTCCTCCTTCCAGAGCTATGTGACCGGACCCATCGCCAACGGCAGCTGGAGCCTGATTGGCGGCGCCGCCACGGCCGGCGGCAGCCAGTTCCGCTTCCACTCCGCCACCGGCTCGTACGCCCCGGACACCGGCGCGTTCACCGCGCGCTTCGCCGGCGGGGTGCGCTTCCTGGGTCACCCGAAGTCCGGCGGCGGCCATGAACTGGACCTCACCATCAGCCGCCCCTCCGTCCGGATCGCGGGCGGCGCGGGCACCCTGTTCGCGGACATGGTCAGCAAGGACCGGGGCAGCGGCCGGGTCACCTCGACCGCCCAGGTGCCGCTCGCGACGCTCGGCCTGTCCGGGATCGACATGCGCGGCGGCTCCACCCCGGTCGTCCTGCGGGGCGTCCCGGCGACCCTGACTGCCCAGGGCGCGACGGCGTTCGCGGGCTACTACCCGGCGGGCACCCCGCTCGACCCGGTCAGCCTCTCCGTGGACACCGTCGCCCCGGCCGGACAGCCCGCCGCCACCAAGTCCCCCGGGAAGAAGGCGGGTTCGACGCCGAAGCCGGAGAAGTCCACGAAGAAGGCCGCCGGGCGCTTCGAGGACGCCGCCGTCGACTGGGGCGTGCGCCGCACCTTCCGCGAGTACGTCACCGGCCCGGTCGGCAAGGGGAAGTGGACCCTCGCCGACGGGGCCCGGGACGGCGGGGCGCTCTTCCGCTTCCCGCGCGGAACGGGCACGTACGACCCGGCGAAGCGCACCCTGGACGCCGAGTTCGCGGGCAGTGTCCGCTTCACCGCCGCCGACGGGCTCGACCTGGAGCTCTCGGCGGTCGCCGTCCGGATCGAGGCGGGCCGGGGCACGCTCCTGGCCGACGTCCGCAGCGACGGCGAACGGCGCCGGGCCGTCCCGCTCGTCACCTTCCCCGCGAAGGACCTCGCGCCGAAGAACGGGCTCGCCGTCCTCACCGAGGCCCCGGCCACCCTCACCAGCGGCGGCGCGAAGACCTTCGGCGCCCTCTACCGGGCGGGCACCGCGATGGACCCGGTCTCGCTGGCCGTCGCCGTCGACGCCGGGGCCGAACTGCCCGCCCTGCCCGACCTGGGCAGCGACCCGTCGCCGGACCCCGCCGCCACCGCGTCCACCACCCCCGCCGCTCCCGCCGCCGGGCGGGCCGCCGCGAGCACCGACTCCCGCACCGGCGCGTACCTCGCCGCCGGCGGCGCGACCGTCCTCGTGGCCGCGGCCGGCACGTTCCTCCTGATCCGCCGTCACCGCACCACGCGGACCGACGACCAGTAACCCCCCGTTCATCCCCCTTCCCTCATCCCCCTTTCCTTCCCTCCCCGAGGAGATCCACGACCATGGCAGCAACCCGCCGCCGCACAGCCCGTACCGCCGCGGTCGCCACCGCGGCCGCGCTCGGCGCCACCGTCTTCGCCCTTCCCGCGCTCGCCGACACCACCTCCGGTGCCCGGGCGTCCGCCGCCGCGCCGACGATGGAGCTGACGGACGGCACCCTGAAGTGGGGCGTCAAGGAGTCCTTCCGCACGTACCTCGCCTCGCCGTTCTCCGGCGGGAGGATCACCGTCCGGGACGGTGCCGTCCAGGCGCCCGACAACGGGGTGTTCACCTTCTCCGGCGGCAGGGGCAGCTACGACACGACCACCCACGGCACCGACACCGCCTTCGCCGGCGGGGTCAACTTCTCCGCCCACGGCGGTGTCCTCGACATCACGATCTCCGACGTGAAGCTGGCCACCACCCGGACGGGCGGCACCATCACCGTCGACGTCACCACGCCCGAGGGCACCGAGGACGACGTGGACTTCGCCGATCTCGACCTCTCGTCGGTCAAGCCCGGCCGGGGCGAGGGCGGCACGATGGTCTTCGCGGACATCCCGGCGACGCTCACCAAGGCGGGCTCCGAGGCGTTCAACGGCCAGTACAAGGAGGGCGACGCGCTCGACCCGGCCACCCTCTCCGTGAAGGCGGTCGCGCCTCCGACCACCGAGCCCACCGACAAGCCCACCACGGAGCCGACCGGGAAGCCCACCACCGGACCGACCGCCCCCGCCTCCCCGTCCCCCACGGACACCGGGAAGCCCGGCACGGAGAAGCCCACCGACAGGCCCACCACCGACAAGCCGGCCGCCGCCCGGGGCGAGATCCTCGACGGCACCCTGGACTGGGGGGTCAAGAAGTCCTTCCGTACCTACGTCACCGGCCCGATCGCCCACGGCAAGGTCGAGACGGCGGGCGGCGCCACCGCCACCGGCGGCGGCTACCGCTTCCCCGACGCCACCGGCCGCTTCGACGCGGAGAAGCAGACCCTGAACGCCGCGTTCGACGGCACGGTCCGCTTCCTGGGCCACGAGGAGAACGGCGCGTACACCCTCGACCTCTCCCTCACCGGCATGGAGATCCGGGTGAACGGCACCAGCGGCACCCTGGTCGCGGACGTCACCACCAAGGACCGCACAACCAAGAAGGTCTCCACGTACACCGGCCTGACCGTCGCCGACCTCACGCTCCCGGCGGGCACGTTGGCCGCGAAGGACGGCGTGGTGACGCTCACCGCCGTCCCGGCGACGCTCACCGCCGACGGCACCAAGGCGTTCGGCGGCATGTACGGGGCCGGCGAGAAGCTCGACGCCCTCACCGTCGCGGTCGCCCTCGACAAGGACGCCGAACTCCCGGGCGCCACCGGCGGATCCGGCTCGACGGGCGGCGATTCGGCCACCGGCGGCTCCGGTTCCACCGGCGGACTCGCGGGCGGCTCGGTCGGCGGCGGTTCGGTGGGCGGTTCGGTCGACGGGGCGGGCTCGCTCGCCGCCACCGGCTCCGACGTCCCGGCCGGCGCCCTGATCGCCGCCTCGGGCGTGGTCGTGGCGGCCGGTGCCGGGGCGGTGGCCGTGGCCCGTCGCCGCCGTACCGCCTGACCGCCCGCGGACACGGAAAGGGGCGGGGCCGGTACCTCGTACCGGCCCCGCCCCTTTCCGACCCCGACGCGCGGTCCTACGCGCTGAGCGGGAACTCCTCGCCCAGCTCCCGGAAGACCGCGGTGTTCAGCGCGAACGCGCGCCGGCACTCGTCCACGATCCGCTGCTTCTCCAGGTCGTCCACCTCCACCGCGTCCAGCAGCTCGCGGTAGTCCCGCTTGAAGGAGGCGGGGTTGGCTATGCCCTCGAAGACGTAGAACCGCACCCCGTCGCCCTTGCGCGCGAAGCCCCAGGTCCGCTCCGCCCGGTCGCGGATGATCTGGCCGCCGGAGAGGTCGCCGAGGTAGCGGGTGTAGTGGTGCGCGACGTAACCGGCCGGCCAGTCCCGGGCGCACTCGGCGACCCGGGCGGCGTACGCGGCCGTGGCGGGCAGCGGCTCCAGCCCCTCGCGCCAGTCCGCGCCGCGCAGATGGGCCAGATCGCGCTCCAGCTCGGCGGTGCGCATCAGCTCGGGGCGGATGAAGGGACCGGCGACCGGGTCGTCGGCCAGCTCCCGCGCCCCCTCCTCCAGCGCCCGGTACACGAACCACAGCTGCTCGGTGTAGCGGGTGTACGCGTCCACACCCAGACGGCCGCCCAGCAGGTCACCCATGAAGGCCGAGGACTCCGCCTCGGTGTGCTGCTGGTGCGACGCGGTACGGATGAGCGTCGAGAAGGGGGTGGCGGCGGTTGCGTCCAAGGCGGGCCTCCGGGGCCGAGAGGGACAGTACGTCCGGGAAAACGCGGATAAAACGCCAGCTCCCGCCCGTCACGGCGGAGTCGGCGACACGTTCGATCCTGCTACTTAGGTTTACCTAAGTCAACAGCTTGCCGACGAAGTGTCGGTAAAACTACTGACAGTCTGTCGGCAAGAACGCACCGCACACACGCGAAAGCGGCCGCCCCGGGGGGACGGCCGCTTCGGTTCCGGTGGACGGACCGGACTACGGGAGGGTCAGGATCTCGGCGCCCGTCTCCGTCACCACCAGGGTGTGCTCGAACTGGGCGGTGCGCCTGCGGTCCTTCGTCACCACGGTCCAGCCGTCGTCCCACATGTCGTAGTCGTGGCTGCCGAGCGTGAGCATCGGCTCGATGGTGAACGTCATCCCGGGCTTCATCACGGTGGTGGCGTGCGGGCTGTCGTAGTGCGGGACGATCAGGCCGGAGTGGAACGAGGAGTTGATCCCGTGCCCGGTGAAGTCCCGCACCACGCCGTAGCCGAAGCGCTTGGCGTACGACTCGATGACGCGCCCGATGACGTTGATCTGGCGGCCCGGCCGGACCGCCTTGATCGCCCGGTTCAGCGACTCCTCGGTGCGCTCCACGAGCAGCCGGGACTCCTCGTCCACCTCGCCGCAGAGGTACGTGGCGTTGTTGTCGCCGTGCACACCGTGGATGTATGCCGTCACGTCGAGGTTCACGATGTCGCCGTCGCGCAGCACCGTGGAGTCCGGGATGCCGTGGCAGATCACCTCGTTGAGCGAGGTGCACAGCGACTTGGGGAAGCCGCGGTAGCCGAGCGTCGAGGGGTAGGCGCCGTGGTCGCACATGAACTCGTGGGCGACCCGGTCGAGTTCGTCGGTGGTGACGCCGGGGGTGATGTGCTTCGCGGCCTCGGCCATCGCCTGGGCGGCGATCCGGCCCGCGATCCGCATGCGCTCGACGGTGTCGGCGTCCTGGACCTCGGGGCCGGTGTACGGGGTCGGGGCCGGCTTGCCCACGTATTCGGGGCGCCGGATCTTTCCGGGCACGGTGCGGATGGGAGAGATCTCCCCGGGTGCGAGCAGCGACTGGCCAGACATGTCAGCGAGTCTAACCAGCGCGCTTGGGGCAGCATGGCCCCGAGGGAAGGAGGCCCCGATGGCCCTGTTCAAGAAGCGCACGGTGGGCAAACCGGGCGAGTGGTACTACTGCCTGGAGCATCACAAGGTCGAGGAGGGCCCCGAGTGCCCGGCCAAGAACCGCTTCGGCCCGTACACCTCCCCCGAGGAGGCCCGGCACGCCATGGACACCGCCCGGGAACGCAACCTGGAGTGGGAGAACGACCCCAAGTGGCACGACCGGGACACGGACACCCCGCCCGACCGGGAGGGGTGAGCGCCGGGGCTCACGCCCCGGAGAGACCGGCCTCCGGGGCCGGGGCCGGGGCCGCCGTCTCCGTCGCCCCGGCCTCCTTGGCCCGCCGCCTGCGCAGCGCGTCCTCGTCGGTCTCGGAGTCGTAGGTGAGCAGCTTGGGGAGCAGGGCGGAGAGCAGCGCGACCGAGGCCACGCAGGCCACGCCCCCGCTCCAGACCGCCGCCCTGGTCCCCGTCCAGCCCGCCATCGCGCCGGCCCGCACCTGACCCAGTTGCGGGCCGACGCTGTACGAGAGCACCTCGATGCCCGCCAGCCGTCCCCGCAGCTCCTCCGGGATGGTCTGGTTCCAGATCGTGGAGCGGCCGAGCCCGCTGAGCATGTCGCCCGCGCCCGCCACCGCCAGGCAGACCAGCACCAGCCACACGTTGCCGAACCACCCGGCCCCGGCGATCGCCAGCCCCCAGACGGCGGCCCCGAACACCACGAACAGCCCGTGCCGCCGCACCCGGGAGGTCCAGCCGCTGGTCAGGCCCAGCACCAGCGACCCGACCGAGCCGGCGGCGTACATCAGCCCCAGCGACCAGTCGGCGTGCAGCTCGTCGGCGAGGAAGGGGAAGACCGCGTTCGGGAAGGCGAAGAACATCGCCGCCATGTCGATCGCGTACGTCCCCAGCAGCACCGGCCGGCTCCAGGCGTACCGGGCGCCCTCCACGATGCCGCGCAGCGACGGCTTGGTGTTCTCCTGGACGGGCGGCGCGGGCGTCAGCCGCAGGCACAGCACCACGGAGACGGCGAAGGTGGCCACCGTGACGGTGTACGCGGTGGCGTGACCGGCGTAGGCGACCACCAGCCCGGCCACCGCCGGGCCGGTGATCGCGCCGAACTGCCAGCGCAGCGAGTTCAGCGCGGCGGCCGCGGTCTGCTGCTCGTGCGGCACGATCCGGGCCATCAGGGAGTCCAGCGCGGGCCGCTGGAGCCCGGAGAGCGCGGAGACCCCGGCCGCGACCACGTACAGCGGCCAGAGCAGCGGGGTCGGCAGCGCCGCGTTGACCAGGAGGATCAGGGCGAGCAGCCCCAGCCCCGCCTCCGTCGCCAGGATCACCTTGCGGCGGTCCACCGCGTCCGCCAGCGCCCCGCCGTACAGGCCGAAGACCACCAGCGGTACGAGCTCCACCGCGCCCATCGCGCCGACGGCCAGCGGGGAGCCGGTCAGTTCCTTGATCTGGAGCGGCAGCGCGATCATCGCCATGAAGCTGCCGAAGTACGTCACCAGGCCCTGGACCCACAGCAGCCGGAAGTCGGCGGAGGAGCGCAGCGGCGAGAGGTCGGGGAGGAGCGAGGCCAGCCGGGCGGCCGGGGATGGAGCAGAGGTCACGGAGGGCCATGCTCCGAGCCCCTCGCCGTCACCGCAACGGAATTTCCGCGGGCCGGTGTCACCAGCGGGCGGGCGGCGGGGCGGTCAGCCGGTCGGCGAGCCGGGACAGCCGGTCCCGGAAGCCGTGGCGGCCGCGCGGGGCGGGGGCGCCGTTCTCCCCGGCCGCCGCGCTCACCAGGTGCTGCACGGTGTCCAGGTCGATGTCGTCGGCGTCGGTCACGGTGAGCGCCTCGTGGGCCAGGCCGAGCACCTCCGGATCGCCGCCGTTCAGCGAGAGCACCGTGGCCCCGGCGCGCCGCGCGCCGTGCACCCGCTCCAGCAGCCCGGCACCGGCCTGCCCGGGGGCCACCAGCAGTAGCGTCTCGCCCCGCCCGGCCGTCTCGATCCGGCCCGGACCGACCGACAGATGCGCCGGGCCGCCCGGCTCCACCCGGTGGCGCACCAGGGTGGGGGCCAGCTCGGGCAGCCCCGACCAGGTGGACTCGTCGGTCAGATGGGCCGCCAGGTGCCACGGCTCGTACGCCTCCGTCCCCACCAGCAGCAGACCGCCGCCGTGCGGGACGACCGAGGAGCGCAGGGTCCCGGCGAACCGCCGGGTGGCGGTGGGCCACTCGGTCCCGGCGAGCACTTCACGGAGCAGGGCGACGCGTACGGCATCCATGGCCCGGCATGTTCCCCCGGTGACCGGGCCCCGCGCCGCGGAACCTCGGCGGACCACTCGAAAGGGGACCTCCGGGTGACAGCGGGTCCGTTCACGTGACAAGCAGTAATGTCGGAGCCATGACTACGAAGAGCAATGACCAGGCGGCCAAGCCGCCCGCCAAGGACCCCTGGGACCTTCCCGACGTCTCCGGGCTGACCGTCGGCGTGCTCGGCGGCACCGGCCCCCAGGGGCGCGGCCTCGCCTACCGGTTCGCCCGCGCCGGACAGCGGGTGGTCGTCGGCTCCCGGGCCGCCGACCGCGCCCGGACCGCCGCCGAGGAGATCGGCCACGGCGTGGAGGGCGCGGACAACGCCGAGTGCGCCCGTCGCAGCGACATCGTGATCGTCGCCGTGCCGTGGGACGGCCACGCCAAGACCCTGGAGTCGCTGCGCGAGGAGCTGGCGGGCAAGCTCGTCGTCGACTGCGTCAACCCGCTCGGTTTCGACAAGAAGGGCGCCTACGCGCTCAAGCCCGAGGAGGGCAGCGCCGCCGAACAGGCCGCCGCCCTGCTCCCCGACTCCCGGGTCACCGCCGCCTTCCACCACCTCTCCGCGGTGCTGCTCCAGGACGAGTCGATCGAGGAGATCGACACCGACGTGCTGGTCCTGGGCGAGGCCCGTGCCGACACCGACACCGTCCAGGCCCTGGCCGGCCGGATTCCCGGCATGCGGGGCGTCTTCGCCGGGCGGCTGCGCAACGCCCACCAGGTCGAGTCGCTGGTCGCCAACCTGATCTCGGTCAACCGGCGCTACAAGGCGCACGCCGGTCTGCGGACCACCGACGTCTGAGCCGGTCCCGCAGGCCCCGGGGCCGGTACGCCCCGGCCCCGCACCCGCCCGGACCCGCTCCGGGGCCACCCTCCGGCGGACGGAAAGGGGCATGGGGGACACTGGACGGGACCGAGCACCACCCCCGACAGGAGCCGCCCCCATGCCCCGACTCGCTCTCTACGCCATCGCCGTCTGCGTCCTGGCGGTCGTCGCGGCCGTGATCTCGTTCGTGCAGGGCAGCCTGCTGGGCATCGTCTGGGTGCTGCTGGCCGGGCTCTCCTCGAACATGGCGTGGTTCTACCTGCGCAAGGAGCGTGCGCGCACCACCGGGTGAGGCACCCGCCGCCGGTCACCCGCCGCCGGTCACCGGCCGGCGCGGCAGACCGGGTACTCGGCGTCCCAGTGCTCCCAGAAGCGGTAGGCGGCCCGTCCGCACTCCGTGTCCAGCCCGTGCACGCCGAGCGACTCCAGCAGCCCCCGGACCCCGTCGAAGAACGCCTGGTTGATCCCCGGGATCCACAGCACGGCGAAGACCACGAGCAGCCCGTACGGCGCGTACGGCGCCACCGCGCGCCGCACCCCGTGCGGCAGCCAGGGCTCGATCACCCCGTAGCCGTCCAGGCCGGGCACCGGCAGCAGGTTCAGGATCGCGGCGGTCACCTGGAGCAGGGCCAGGAAGGCCAGCGCGTACCGGAACTCGGCGGGCACCCCGCTCAGCGCGTCCAGCCAGAACGGCGCCGTGCACACCACCGCGAACAGCACGTTGGTCAGCGGCCCCGCCACCGAGACCAGGCTGTGCTTCCACCTCCCGTGGATCCGGCCCCGCTCGATGAAGACGGCGCCGCCGGGCAGACCGATGCCGCCCAGGATCACGAACAGCACCGGCAGCACGATGCTGAGCAGGGCGTGCGTGTAGGCGAGCGGATTGAGGGTGAGATAGCCCTTGGCGGCGACCGAGACGTCCCCGCTGTGCAGGGCGGTCCGGGCGTGCGCGTACTCGTGCAGACAGAGCGAGACGACCCAGGCTCCCGTGACGAAGACGAAGGCCGCGAGGCCGTACGGGTATCCGGCACCGGCCCACACCGCCCAGCCGGCCACCGCCGTCACGGCGGCGATCCCGAGGAAGACCGGACTGATCCGCCGGTCGCTGCGGGCTGCTGCGGGGGGCATCGGCGACTCCAGGGGGAGGGGTGGGCACGGGGGACCGGACGGCGACCGTACCGCCGACACGCCATGAACGTCTCGCGTCCGGGCGGTGGATCCGGAAAGGGTGGGGGCATGACGAACCCAGCCGGAGCACCGCACGCGGAGTATCGGACAGGGGAACAGTCGGACGTGTGTGCCCGTACCGGTTCCGGTCGCGGAGAATAGGCCGGTGCGCTACTGCATCCTCGGAACGACCCGGGCACTCCACGACGACGGCACGGCCGTCCCCCTCGGCGGAGCCCGGCTGCGTGCCCTGCTCACCGTCCTCGCGCTGCGCCCCGGCCGCACGGTCCCCGCCGCCGTCCTCGTCGACGAGGTGTGGGACGGCGAACCGCCCGCCGACGCGGTGGGCGCGCTCCAGGCGCTCGTCGGCCGGCTCCGGCGCGCCGTCGGCCATGACGCGGTCGCCTCCGGGGCCGGCGGCTACCGGCTGACCGCCGGGCCGGACGCCGTCGACCTGCACCGCTTCGAGCGGCTCGCCGGGGAGGGCACACGGGCCCTGGAACGGGGCGACGCGGCGGACGCGGCGGCCCTCCTCGACCAGGCGCTCGCCCTGTGGACCGGCCCGGTCCTGGCCGACCTGCCCGACCGCACCGGCCCCGCCGCCCGCTGGGAGGCCCGCCGACTGGACGCCCGCCGCACCCGGCTGCGCGCCCTCCTCGCGCTCGGCCGCGCCGACGACGCCCTGCCCGAACTGGTCGCCCTCTGCGCCGAGCACCCGATCGACGAACCCCTCCAGGCGCTGCGGCTGCGGGCCCTGCGCGACGCGGGCCGCACCGCCCAGGCCCTGGCCGCCTACGACGAGGTGCGCACCGGGCTCGCCGACCGCCTCGGCACCGACCCCGGCCCCGAGCTGCGCGCCCTGCACACCGAACTGCTCCACCAGGACCCCGCACCACCCGCCCGGACCCCCGGCCCCGCCACCCCGGCCCCCGGGCCCGCCCCGGCCGCCGCGCCGCAGGGCAACCTCCGGGCCCGGCTCACCAGCTTCGTCGGACGCCAGGAGGAGATCGAGGCCCTGCGCGAGGACCTGGCGCACGCCCGGCTGGTCACCCTCCTGGGCCCCGGTGGCGCGGGCAAGACCCGGCTCTCCCAGGAGGCCGCCGAATCCGTCGCCGCCTCCTGGCCCGATGGCGTCTGGCTGGCCGAACTCGCCCCCGTCGACGACCCCGAGGCCGTCCCGGAGGCCGTGCTGACCGCGCTCGGCGCCCGTGAGACCGTGCTGCGCGGCGCCGGTGCCGGGGAGTTCCGGGCCGTCGAGGGCGGTGCGGGCGACGCCCTGGCCCGGCTCACCGAACACTGCTCCCGGCGCCGCATGCTGCTGCTCCTGGACAACTGCGAGCACCTGATCGGGGCCGCCGCCGCCCTCGCCGACCACCTCCTCGCCCACTGCCCGCACCTCACCGTCCTCGCCACCAGCCGCGAACCCCTCGGCGTACCGGGCGAGTTCGTCCGCCCCGTCGAATCGCTGCCCGACCCGATGGCGCTCCGTCTGTTCGCCGAACGCGGCGCCGCCGCCCGGCCCGGCTTCCGTACCGACGCCGACGCGGAGACCGGGGCCGCCGCCGCGGAGATCTGCCGGCGCCTCGACGGAATGCCGCTCGCCATCGAACTCGCCGCCGCCCGGCTGCGGATGCTCACCCCGCGCCAGATCGCCGACCGGCTCGACGACCGCTTCCGCCTCCTCACCAGCGGCGCCCGCACAGTCCTGCCCCGCCAGCAGACCCTGCGCGCCGTCGTCGACTGGTCCTGGGACCTCCTGGACGGGCCCGAACGCGCCGTCCTGCGCCGCCTCTCCGTCTTCGCGGGCGGCTGCACCCTCACCGCCGCCGAGGCGGTCTGCGCGGACGGCCCGGCCCAGGAACCGGAGATCGCCGCGCTGCTCGGCTCGCTCGTCGACAAGTCGCTGGTCGTCGCCGCCCCCGCCGAGGACGGCGAGATGCGCTACCGGCTGCTGGAGACCGTCGGCGAGTACGCCGCCGAACGGCTCGACGAGGCCGCCGAACGGGCCCCCGTGGTCCGCCGCCACCAGGTCTTCTACCGCGAGCTGGCCCGTACCACCGACCCCGAGCTGCGCGGCCCCCGCCAGCGGGACGCGATCGCGCTCCTCCAGCGCGAGTACGAGAACATCCGGACCGCGCTGCGCCACGCCGTCGCCACCGGCGACGAGCAGGAGGCGCTCAGCATGGTGCTCTCGCTCTGCTGGTACTGGCAGATGCGCGATGTGCGGTCCGAGGCCCTCCAGTGGGCCGACGCGGTCGCGGCCCTGGGCCCCGACCCCTTCGCCGGACCCGCCGAAGCCGCCCCCGACCTGGCCGAACGCTGCATCGACGCCCCGCCGCCGATGCGGCCCGAACTGCTCCAGGAGGCCCGGCGCCAGAACGCCATGCTCCGGCTGGTCAGCATGGACCACGCCATGGAGCGGTGGACCGACGAGAAGGGCATGGCCCGGCTGCGGATCATCGCCGACACCTACCGGCCCGGCCAGCCGCAGACCTGCCGGGGCCCGGCCTCGCTCTGGTTCTTCGCGGTCATGCTCGTCGGCGAGACCGGCAAACTCCGCGGACTGCTGGACGCCTGGGTCGACGCGTGCCGGGCGTACGGCTACGAGTGGGAGCTCGGCGCCGCCCTCCAGATGCGGGCCAACGTCCTGGCCAACCGGCCCGAGTGGTCCGGCGAGGCCCGGGAGGACGCCGACGAGAGCCTGGAGATCTTCCGCCGGATCGGTGACGACTGGGGTGCGGCCGAGGCGCTCTCGGCGCGCGGCGAGGCCAACGAGCGGCACGGCGACTATGCCCGCGCCGCCGCGGACTTCACGGCCGCCATCGACTGTGCCGAGCAACTGGGCGCCCAGACCCAGGTGGCCGTCCTGCGCACCCGGTACGCCGCCGTGGTCACCGAGATGGGGCGCGGCGCCGAGGGCGAGGCGATCCTGCGCGAGGTGCTCGAAGAGGGGCACGAGGTGATGTCCTTCGCCCGGCTCCACCTGGCCATGTGGCTGGGCCGCGACGGGCGTACCGACGAGGCGCGCGAACAACTGGCCGTGCTGAACCGGGAGTTCCACGCCGACGCGATGGCTCTCTTCGAGGGGCTCGTGATCGGCGTCTCGGCCTGGCTGGACAACCAGGACGGCCGGTACGCCGACGCCCTGCCCCGCGCCCTGACCGCGCTGGACAGGTCGACCGACCGGCTGTCGCAGCTGATGGCCCCCCAGATGAGCGTCGTCCATCTGGTGACCATCGCCCGCTCGCTGGCCGGGCTCGGCGGCGAGACCCGCGCGGTGGCGGCGGCCCGGCTGCTGGGCGCCGGCAAGGAGCTGCTGCCCCGCGGGCACGTGCCGACGCTGTCGGAGCGGCAGGATCGGGAGCTGGCCGAGGAGCAGGCCCGCGCCGTGCTCGGCCCGGACGCCTACGCGCGCGCGTACGCCGAGGGCGGCGGCCTCTCCCTGGAGGAGGCCACCGCCCTGCTGGAGCCGTACCGGGCCTGAGCCGCGCGGGCCGGACCCGTCACCCGTACGTCAGGACTCCTTGCGGAACCCGTACGTCAGGACTCCCTGCGGAACCCCGTACGTCAGGACTTCTTGCGGAACTTGGAGACCGCCAGCGGCGCGATCACCGCGGTGAGCACCACGGTCCAGCCGAGCGTCACCAGGACCGCGTGGGCGACGGGGCCGCCCATCATCAGCCCGCGCGCCGCGTCGGCCAGGTTGGACAGCGGGTTGTACTCGGTGAACGCCCGCAGCCAGCCCGGCATCGTCTGCGTCGGGGCGAAGATCGAGGAACCGAACTGGAGCGGCATCAGGACCAGCATCCCCATCCCCTGGACGGCCTGCGACGTCTTCATGGTCAGCCCGAGCAGGATGAAGATCCACATGATGGCGGCGCCGAACGCGGCCGACAGCGCGATCGCCCCGACCAGCCCGAGCACCGACTCCTGGAGCTTCATGCCGAGGGCGAAGCCCATGCCCAGCAGGATCAGCGTGGCCACCATCATCCGGCCCAGCTCCACCACGATCTTCGCGATGAGCACCGAGGAACGGGCTATCGGCATCGTCCGGAACCGGTCCATGACGCCCTTGCGGAAGTCGTCGTTGACCCCGGTGCCGACCGCCATGGCGATGTTCATGCCCATCATCGCCATCAGGCCGGGGATCAGGTAGTTCAGGTACTCCTGCCGGCCGCCGCCCATGCTGCCGCCGACCGAGCCGCCGAAGACGTACACGAACAGCAGCGTGAAGATGACGGGCATCAGCAGCGCGTCGAACATCGACTCCGGATCCTTCTTGATCTGGAGCAGATTGCGCCGCACCAGCGCCCCGATGTGGCGCAGATTGCTCCGCAGCCCGATCCGGCCCTCGTCCCGGACCTCCCTGGGCCGGGCGGAACCGGTGGACGCGGGCGTGGGGGTCAGAGTCGCCGTGCTCATGCCGCGACCTCCTCGGGGATCGTCTCGGCGGCGGAAGAGGACTTCTCGCCGGTGATGGCCAGGAACACCTCGTCCAGGCTGGGCAGCGCGGTGGCGACGTGCGCCAGCGGGAAGCCCCGGGTGCCGAGCAGCCCGATGACGGCGGTCAGCTGCTCGTCGCTGAGGATCGGCACGTACAGCAGCCCCTCGTCCGGGACGGCCTGCGCGCCCGCCACCCCGTCGAGCGAGGCCTCCCGGATCGCCTGCGCCATCGCGGGCAGCTGCGCCGGGTCCGAGGGGCGGATCTGGAGGGTGCGGCCGCCGACCTTCGCCTTCAGCTCGTCGACGCCGCCCCGGGCGATGATGCGGCCCTTGTCGATGACCGTCAGCTCGTTGGCGAGCTGCTCGGCCTCCTCCATGTACTGCGTGGTCAGCAGCACGGTCGCGCCCTCCGCGACCATCCGCTGCACCTCGTCCCAGACCTCGTTGCGGGTCCGGGGGTCCAGGCCGGTCGTCGGCTCGTCCAGGTAGAGGACGGCCGGGTTGCCGATCATCGAGGCGGCCAGGTCGAGCCGGCGCCGCATGCCGCCGGAGTAGTCCATGGCGGCCTTCTTCGCCGCGTCGGTGAGCGAGAAGCGCTCCAGCAGCTCGTCCGCCCTGGCCCGCGCGTCCTTGCGGGACAGATCGAGCAGCCGCCCGATCATGTAGAGGTTCTCCCAGCCGGAGAGCTTCTCGTCGACCGAGGCGTACTGCCCGGTCAGCCCGATCGTCCGGCGCAGCTGCCGGGGCTGCTTCACCACGTCGTACCCCGCCACCACGGCGTGCCCGGCGTCCGGGACGATCAGCGTGGACAGGCAGCGCACGAGCGTGGTCTTGCCGGCTCCGTTGGGGCCGAGGACACCGAGGACGGTGCCTTCCCGGACGTCGAGGTCCACACCGTCCAGAGCCTTGGTCGAGCCGTAGTGCTTGACCAGACCCCGGACCTCCACGGCGTTCACGCCGCTCCTGGGGTTCTTGTCGATTCGCGTCATGCCCACCATGGGACCAGCCGCCACCGACAAGCCGCCGACAGCGGGCCGACAGCCCGCCGATGGGGGATGTCGGCGGGCTGTCGGTGGTGCGGGCAGTGGTCTACCGGTTTCCGCCGGGCACACGTCCCGGCGGAAACGGATACGCGAACTGAACGGATACGCGGACTAGTGGAAGGTGTGCTCCGCGGCCGGGAACGCCCCGCCCACGACCTCCTCGGCGAACTCCTTCGCCGCGTCGCCCAGCACCTGGCGCAGGTTCGCGTACTGCTTGGTGAAGCGCGGCACCTTGCCGCCGGTCAGCCCGACCATGTCGGTGTAGACCAGCACCTGCGCGTCGGTGTCCGGACCGGCGCCGATGCCGACGGTCGGGATGTGCAGGGTGCGGGTGACCTCGGCGGCCAGTTCGGCCGGTACGAGCTCCAGCACGACGGCGAACGCCCCCGCGTCCTGCACCGCCTTCGCGTCCCGCAGCAACTGCTGGGCGGCCTCCTCGCCGCGGCCCTGCACCCGGTAGCCCATCGCGTTGACGGACTGCGGGGTCAGGCCGATGTGGGCCATCACCGGGATGCCCGCCTCGACCAGCAGCCGGATCTGCTCGTGGCTCCGCTCGCCGCCCTCCAGCTTGACCGCACCGACCCCCGAGTCCTTGATCAGCCGGGTGGCGTTGCGCAGGGCCTGGACGGGGCCCTCCTGGTACGAGCCGAAGGGCAGGTCGGCGACGATCAGGGCACGCCGGGTGCCCCGGACGACGGCGGCCGAGAGGATCGCGATCTCGTCCATCGTGACCGGCACGGTGGTCTCGTAACCGAGATGGCAGTTGCCCATGGAGTCGCCGACGAGCATGACCGGGATGCCGGCCTCGTCGAAGACGGACGCGGTCATCGCGTCGTAGGCGGTGAGCATCGGCCACTTCTCGCCGCGCGCGGTGGCGGCGGTGATGTCGTGGACGGTGATACGGCGGGTGCTCTTTCCTCCGTACAGCGCCTTGCTGCTGTCGGCGGGGGCTCCCGCGGAAGAGGGTACGGACTGGTTTCGCGCAGCCTGAAGCGACATGGCGAACGGCTCCTTCGTCATCTCGAGGCGCCCTGACGGCGTCCCCGGACCGGTTCCATGGTGGCATCCCGTGCCGGGTCCCGTGAAGTGGGTGTCCGTACGGCGGTGTCCCGGTGTCCAAGCCGCCCCGGCACCGGGTCAAGACTTTCCAATACGAGACGGTCTCGTATCGGAAATCGGCTACGCTCCTGACATGTCGATGCCGTCAGGTGCCCGCGCCGCCGCGCCCCGCGTACCGGAGGCGGTCCACCGCCGTCGCTGGGCGATCCTCGTCGTCCTGATGTTCAGCCTGCTCATCGTCGTGCTGGACAACTCGATCCTGAACGTCGCGGTCAAGACCATCGCCAGCCCCGCGCCCTCCGGCCTCGGCGCCACCCAGAGCCAGCTGGAGTGGGCGATCAACGCCTACACGCTGGTCTTCGCCGGCCTCCTGTTCACCGCGGGCCTGCTCGGCGACCGCATCGGCCGCAAGAAGGTGCTGCTCTTCGGCATCCTGCTCTTCGGCGCCGGCTCCGCACTGGCCGCCATGTCCGGCTCGCCCGCCCAGCTGATCACCTGGCGCGCCCTGATGGGCTTCGGCGCCGCGTTCGTGATGCCGGCCACCCTCGCCGTCCTGATGAACGTCTTCGAGCGCGAGGAGCAGCCCCGCGCCATCGGGGTATGGGCGGGCAGCGTCGGCGTCGCCATCGCGATCGGCCCGATCACCGGCGGGCTCCTGCTCGAACACTTCTGGTGGGGCTCGATCTTCCTGGTCAACGTGCCGGTGGTGATCGTGGCCCTGATCGCGATGGCGCTGCTGGTACCCGACTCCAAGGACCCGAACCCGGGCCGGACCGACCCCCTGGGCGTACTGCTCTCCATCGTCGGCCTGGTGCTGCTGGTGTACGGCATCATCCGCGGCGGCCAGCTCGGCGACTTCGCAGACCCGGTGGTTCTGGCGTCGAGCATCGGCGGTCTGCTCGTGCTCGCCGGATTCGTCCGGTACGAGAAGCGCAGCAGCCACCCCGCCCTCGACATCGGGTACTTCAAGGACCCGGCCTTCGCCGCGGCCGTCGCCGCCATCGCGCTGATCTTCTTCGCGCTGATGGGGGTGACCTTCTTCTCCGCGTTCTACATGCAGAGCGTGCGCGGCTGGAGCGCGCTGCAGGCCGGTGTGATGCTGCTGCCACTGGCCGCCTCCCAGATGATCTTCGCGCCCCGGGCCCGGCTGCTCGTGGACCGCTTCGGCGCCCGCGCCACCTGCACCGGGGGCATGCTGCTGGTCGCCGTCGGGCTGTCGTCGTTCATCCTGTTCGACGCGACCACACCGGTCTGGGTGCTGTGCCTGCTCTTCTTCGTCCAGGGCACGGGCATGGCCCATGTGATGACCCCGGTCACCGTCTCGGTGATGCAGTCGCTGCCCCGGGAGAAGGCCGGTTCCGGCTCGGCGATCAACAACACCTTCCGGCAGGTCGGCGGGGCGCTCGGCGTCGCCGTGCTCGGCTCGGTGCTCTCCGCCGTCTACCGGCACGGCATCGAGGACCACCTCGGAGCCGTCCCGCCCGCCGCCCGGGACGCGGCGGGGGAGTCGATCGAGGCCACCCTCGGCATCGCGGACCGGATGGGCCCGGCGGGCGCCTCCCTGGCCGCCTCCGCCGACGACGCGTTCCTGAAGGCCATGCACGTCACCGCCGCGGGATCGGCCACCGTGGCCCTGCTGGGCGCCCTGGTCGTCCTGCTGTTCCTGCCCGGGAAGCGGGCGGCGCCGTCCGGACCGGGGGCGGTGGACGGGGCCACCGACCCCGTCGGCGACAATCGGCCGGGCGGCCGGGCGGTGCGGTGAGAGGCGGAACGACGTGCGGGTACGGGCGGGTACGCAGGACCGGGACCACTCCTCGCGGGCAGGCGCGGTGGCGGAGGCGGAAGCGGAACCGGAAGCAGAACCGCGCCGCGGCCGGCCCCGCAGCGCGGCCGCCGAGCGGGCCATCCTGGACGCCGTCGCCGCGCTGCTGGAGGCGGGCGAACCGCTGGGCGGCCTCTCCATCGAACGGATAGCCCGCACCGCCGGGGTCGGCAAGGCGACGATCTACCGGCGGTGGAGCGGCAAGGAGGAGCTCTTCGTCGACGTCCTGCGCGACATCGAACCCCCGGAGCCCGCCGTCTCCGGCACAGCGGGCCTCGCCGACCTGCGCCTGCTCCTGGAGTCGATCCGCGGGCGCGGCCTGGCCCACCGCTCCTCGGCCCTGCTGCACAACGTGTTCGCGCAGATGAAGAGCCACCCCCGGCTCTGGGACGAGTACCACCGCAACGTCATCGGCCCCCGCCGCGCCGCCATGACGGCCGCCGTCCGGCGCGCGGTCGAGGCGGGCGAACTCCGCGCCGACCTGGACGTGGAACTGATGGGCGATCTGTTCCTCGGCCCCATGCTCGTACGCACCGTCCACCGCCCCGACGCGCCGCTGCCCGAGGACCTCGCCGACCGGATCGTCCGGGCCCTGGTGGACGGACTGGCGCCCCGCCCGGCCGAAGGACCCGCCCCGCACCCGGCCGACCCCCGCTGACGCGCCCGGGCCGAAGCGGAATGGCCCGGATGTCCTTGTTCTGTCACAGCACCCGCCGGACCCGTCCCGGCAGGAACCCACCGGCCCCCACCGTTCGTCCTGGTGGCAGTACGGCCGTCGCGGACGACCGGAAACACGCTGCCCATCGCCTAGGGTCGAGGGCGCGGCGACACGCACGGCAAGGGCAGCAGTGAGGACAGCGATGGTGCAGGCGTACGGAGCGGACACCGGGAACGACCGCACGGATCCGGAGCACGCCGGACCGGGCTCCGGGCCGAGTGGACTGCGCGCGAGACTGACCGGCGACCCCGGCATCTGGCGGCGCGGCATCGTCCTCGCCTGCTGCTCCGTCCTCCTCACCCTGGTGCTGGCCTTCCACTCCAAGATCCCCAACGCCATCGGCAACCTGGGCAGCCTCTCCGAGACCTTCCTGCCCTGGTTCGGGCTCCTCGTCCCGCTGTTGCTGGTCCTGGCCCTGGTGCGCCGCTCGGCCACCGCCCTGGTCGCCCTGCTGCTGCCGGCCGTGGTCTGGCTCAACGCCTTCGGCGGGCTGCTCACCGACAAGACGGGCACCGGCGGCGACCTCACCGTCGCCACCCACAACGTCAACGCCGACAACCCCGACCCCGCGGCCACCGCCCGCAAGGTCGCGGCCTCCGGCGCCGACGTCATCGCCCTGGAGGAGCTGCCCACCGGCAAGGTCGCCGCGTACCAGAAGGCCCTCGCCGACAGCTACCCGCACCACTCGGTCCAGGGCACCGTCGGCCTCTGGAGCAAGTACCCGATGCACGCCACCCGGCCGGTCGACATCAAGATGGGCTGGACCCGCGCGATGCGCTCCACGGTCACCACCCCGAAGGGCGAGGTCGCCGTCTACGTGGCCCACCTGCCGTCCGTCCGCGTCAAGCTGCACGCCGGGTTCACCGCCAACCAGCGCGACGACAGCGCGGACGCCCTGGGCGAGGCCATCGCCGACGAACGCCTCGACCGGGTGATCGTCCTCGGCGACCTCAACGGCACGATGAACGACCGCGCCCTGACGGCGGTCACCTCCCAACTGCGCTCCACCCAGGGCGCCGCGGGCAACGGCTTCGGCTTCAGCTGGCCGGCCTCGTTCCCGATGGCCCGGATCGACCAGATCCTCGTACGGGACGTCGAACCGGTGTCGTCCTGGACGCTGGAGCGGACCGAGAGCGACCACCTCCCGCTCGCGGCCCGCGTGAAGCTCTGACCCCTCGACCCGAGCGGGCTGACCTCGGCGACCACCGAACGAGACCGCACGGTCTGCTCCTGTGACGCCTCCCGGCACGATGTGGTCCGACCAGATCCGCTGCCGTGCCGTACGTCGGACACCTTTTGTCCTTGATATGGCGCTTCGGCGAATGTGACTGACAGGAATCTTCCACGCGCGGGGGCGTGACATGCGTCACCTGGTGTCGGTGTGGTGAGGGTGACGGACCGGAAGCAAACCGATTGGTTTGCTTCCGGTTTCCCGTGGTGACCCGGTCGAATTGGGGCGTCTTGCTGTGGGGAGGTACTTGGTCGGCGCCGGAGGTTGTCTACGCACGGTGATCTATGGACGGATCCATCGAATGGATTGTATTCCGGGAATTCAGATCAATTCGCGAGAGTGGGGCTCGAGTTGGCGGTATCGATCGTGACCCCTCTCTATTGACGCCGCGAGTCCGCTTGCCGTTGACTCCGCCTTCGTTTGTGTCGGTTGTGTGACTCTGGGGTGGGGGCTCGTGGAGTTTGGTGCAAGGTCTCGACATGTCCGAAGATGGCGCCTGGGTGGGCTGGCGGCGGTTGCCGCGCTGTCGCTTCTGGTCCTGCCGGCGACGGAGGGGCACGCGACCATGGCTGCGTCGGACGCCCCCGAGCTGAACGAGGGTGCGAGGGCCCTGGCGGAGGCGCAGGCTTCGGGGACCCGGGTCGAAGTGCTTGGTGAGCGTTCGGAACGGTCGACGGTGTTCGCTAATCCGGACGGGTTCACCTTCACGCTGGAGCAATCGGTGGTTCCGGTCCGGGTCGCGAAGCCGGGTGGTGGTGGCAGGCCCCGGACGCGACGCTGGAGCGTCGCGCGGACGGTTCGGTGGGCCCGAGGGCGGCCGCGGTGGGGATGTCGTTCTCCGCCGGTGGCGATGATCCGCTGGTCGAGATCTCGGACCGGGGGCGGTCGCTGGAGCTGGACTGGCCGACGAAGCTTCCGGTGCCCCGGATCGATGGTCCGAGCGCGGTCTACGGGGACGTGCTGCCGGGCGTGGATCTGAGGGTGACAGCGACGGTGGAGAGTTTTCAGCAGGTGCTGGTGGTGAAGTCGCCCGAGGCGGCTACGGCGCCGGAGCTGAAGAAGCTGTCGTTCGGGCTGAAGACGAGGGGGCTTGAGGTCCGTAGGGGGCCGGCGGGGAACCTGACCGCGGTGGACGGCGACGGGCAGACGGTCTTCCGGGCGCCACCCGCGCGGATGTGGGACTCGGCTGGGGTGGTGGCCGCCCCGTCCGTGTCGCCCAGGGGCGGTGCCGCACGGGCTGGTGGTGTCGGTCCGGCCGTGGCGGGTGACGCCTCGGAGGCGGTGTCGTCGGGCACGGGCATCGAGCCGGGGCAGGGGGACAACGTCTCCCGCGTCGGTGTGGAGATCGCGAAGGATGCTCTGGTCGTCGTTCCGGATGCCGACATGCTGGCGAAGACGGACAAGGCGGCGTTTCCTCTGTTCATCGACCCTCCCGTGACGTGGGGGGAGTCGGAGCGGACGCTGCTGCGGTCGGACGGGTACGAGTCCTACGGGTGGAGCAATGACGACGACAACAGAGGCCGCGGTATCGGCAAGTGCGGGACCTGGAACGGCTACTACTGCGGTCCGGGATACAAGCAGCGGCTGTACTTCGAGTTCTCCCCGGCGAACCTGAAGGGCAAGCAGGTGCTGGGCGTGACATTCCGGGTGACGGAGCCGTGGGCGTTCCAGTGCGATCCGCGATGGGTGGATCTGGTCCGTACGAACAACATCTCCTCAGCCACGACGTGGGCGTCGCGTCCGAAGCACCTGGACCTGATGGGGGACCAGAACGTGTCCGCCGGGCGGGGGTCGTTGTGCGATCCGGATTCGCCGGACGCGCCCATCGAGTTCAAGGACAATCCGGCCGAGCCCGACGAGAACCTGACGCCGACCGTGCGCGACTTCGCGGCCGGGAAGTTCTCCCGGCTGACGCTGATGCTCAAGGCGCACGATGAGGAGGACACCTCGGCGTGGAAGCGGTTCAAGAATGACGCAGTGCTCGCGGTGGACTACGTCGGACTGCCGGCCAAGCCGACAGGGATCGGGCTGGTGACCGGTTCCGGCACGGTCTGTGAGACGAAGGAGTCGGATCCGGCGATCGTGTCCGACCCGACACCGACGTTGACGTCCACGCCTCAGACGGCTTCCGGTGGTGAGAAGGAGGCGCAGCTGAGGGTCGCGATGGATGTGGACAAGAAGGCAGCCGACGGGACGTGGGCGAACGCGTTCGCCGAGATGGAACGTCCGACCACCGGATACGTCGGTGACAACGTGAAGGTCTCGGCATCGGCCCCGGCTCTTGCCGAGGGGACGCTGTACCGGTACCGGTCGTGGACGCGGTCGTACTACAACGGGGGTAAGAGCCAGCTGCCGGGGCCGTCGAACGCCTCGACGACCGGTTGGTGCTACTTCAAGGTCGATCCGACCGCTCCGAAGGCCCCGAAGATCACTTTCGGCACCACGTACACGGAGTGCACCACCAACGCGTGCGCGCCGGCGGGTGGTCCCGGGGTGAAGGACACGTTCACTTTCTCCGCGGCGACGGGTGACACGAACACGGCCTACCAGTACCGCCTCACACAGGATGCTTCGTGGTCGGCGGAGCGTGTGGGGGCGTCGGTCAAGGAGACGATCACACCGTCGAAGTCGGGGACGTTCCGGCTGTATGTCAGGGCGAAGGACACGGTGGGTCGCTGGGGTGCGCAGAACCTGGTGGACTTCCTCGTCGCGGCGGGCGAGGGGCCGGTCGGGCGGTGGCACTTCGACGAGGCGGACGGTGTTGCGAAGGATGTCGCCACGGCGGACGGCGGCGACGACGCGGTGCTTGCCGGAGGGGCGGTGCGCGACGAGCGTGGCCGCCGTGGGGTCATCACCCACGACGCGTCGGGTGTTCCGCTGGACACGCCGGTCACGGACAGAGGCCTGGCGCTCAACGGAACGTCCGGGTACGCGGCGACCAGTGGTTCCGTGCTGGAGACCCGGTCCGCGTACACGGTCTCGGCGCGGGCGCGGCTCGACCGGACGTCGAGCGTGGGGATCGTCGCCTCCCAGGACGGCGCCCACTATTCACCGTTCATTCTCGACTACTCGCGCGACACGGGTAACTGGTTCTTCGGTGTGAAGGAGAAGGACGAGGCCACGGGCAAGGCTTATTACGGGGTCTGGTCGAAGAATCCGGCGGTCGTTGGTGTGTGGACGCATCTGACGGGCACCTACGACCCGGTCACCCAGGAACTGGCGTTCTACGTGAATGGTGTTCTGCAGGGCGGCATCACGGCTTCGGGGGCCTGGCAGTCGCCCGGCTCTCTCCAGATCGGCCGGTACAAGTGGGCCGACAACTACCAGTACTACTTCCCGGGCAGCATCGACGAGGTGGCGGTCTGGCAGCGGGCCCTGACCGCCGAAGAGATCGCGGACGAGGCGCGGCTGAAGATCTCGGACGGTTTCGCGGGTACCGAGCTGGTCGCGGAGTGGTTCCCGGGGGCGGGCAGCGCGACCACCGTTCCCGACGGTTCCGGTTATGGCAGGGACCTGACCCTGAGCGGTGGTGCCTCACTGGATGGCGAGGAACTGGTTCTGGACGGTGTGGACGATGCCGCCACGGCGGCCGTCCCGCTGGTCGACGCCACGGGGTCGTTCACGGTGACCACTCTGGTGTCCCTGGACGAGGCGAAGCTGGCCGCGAAACCGGTCGGGTACGTCGGGCAGGTCCTCGGCCAGCGGACCGCCGACGGTTCGTCCTGGGGGCTGTGGTTCGAGGTCACCGGCCACAAGACCGTGCTGGACGACGAGACGCAGGAGGAGCGGCAGGTGCCCGTGGGGTTCTGGCGCTTCGGGCGGCTGAACGCGGACGGTACGTCCGTCTCGGTGGTCTCCGACGAGGAGGCGGCCGTCGACTCGCCCGTACGGCTGACGGGCATCTTCGACGCGCAGGACGCGGCAGTTTCGCTCCGGGTGGGCTACGTACTCAACGGCGAGCCGAAGTCGTTCACCGCTACGCCCGGCTCGGGCGAGTTCGCGATAGGCAAGGGCCTCAACGGTGGTGCATGGAAGTACTTCCTGCCGAGTCGCATCGCCGATGTACGGATCTGGGCCGGTGCGGTGGCCGGTCAGGAACAGGCCGAAGCACTGACAGGCGATTAGCGGGACCGGGGGGGCGGTCGCGGCGTCACCACGCCGCCCCCGGTTTCAGGCGGCCATTTCCCCCGGGAGATGCCGCGACGGCGGATCTCTTCTCGGACACGACTTCTTTTGGGTGGGGACGAACAATCATGGCGTTTGGCATAGGCACGTCACGCAGGTGGCTGAGGGTGGTCAAACGCCCGGAGAGCCGGCTTCTGATGGTCTCCCTGGCCCTGGCGCTGACAGTGCCCCTGGGCCTGACTCCGGTGGCCGCGGCGCAGTCCGGTGGCCTGGGCCGTCCCGAACTGCCCGAACAGCGGGCGAGCAAGGTCCACAGGGTCACCACTCCGGGGGCGCGAGCAGCACGGGCGCATGTGGCGAAGAGCCGTGAGGCCAACGCCGACCAGGCAAGGAGGGCGAGAAAGGAACAGCAAGTCACCTGGCCCGGTCCAGGTACCGCGAAACTCGCCCTCGAACCCACGGGCCGGACCGAGGCGAAGCCGGGCGGTCTGCCACTGGCCGTCGCCCCTTCCCGGTCGAAGAGCGGCGCGCCCGGGACCGGCGATGTCACGGTGACCACTCTGGACCGGAGCGCCACTGACGGACTCGGGATCATCGGTGTGGCCCTCACGGCCCAGGCGGACCGGCGGGGCAGGGCGGACGTGAGCGTCGGCTACGACTCCTTCGCCTCCGCAGTCGGTGGTGGTTGGTCGGGGCGGCTGCGTCTGGTGCGGTTGCCGGACTGCGCGCTGACAACTCCGGAAAACGCGGAATGCCGTAAGCAGACCCCGCTGGACTCGCGGAACGACACGAAGAAGCGCACGGTCACCGCGCAGGTCGCCCTTGCCGCGGGGACGCAGGTTCTCGCCCTCACCGCCGCGTCGGCCGGGGCAGGCGAGTCCCCCAAGGGCAGTGGGGACTTCAGCGCCACCGGACTGTCGGAGTCCTCCTCGTGGCAGGCGGGCGCGAGCTCGGGTGCCTTCGGCTGGTCGTACGGATTCGACCTGCCGCCCGCGGCCGCAGGCCCTGCCCCGTCCCTGGCCCTCACGTACGACTCGGGAAGTGTCGACGGGCGGACGGCGACGACGAACAACCAGGGCACCTCGGTCGGTGAAGGATTCTCGGTGACCGAGTCCTACATCGAGCGCTCGTACGGCAGCTGCGACGACGACGGGCACGACGACGTCTCCGAACTGTGCTGGAAGTACGACAACGCGCGTCTGGTGCTGAACGGCACGGCGTCCCGCCTGGTCAAGGACGACACATCCGGCAAGTGGCGGCTCGAAGGGGACGACGCGTCCCAGGTGACGCGGTCCACCGGCGCGGACAACGGGGATGACAACGGCGAGTACTGGACGGTGGTCAAGGGCGACGGTACGACGTACGTGTTCGGCCTCGACAAGCTCGACGGGGCGGCCGACCAACGCACCAACTCCACCTGGACCGTGCCCGTGTACGGCGACGACAGCGGTGAGCCCGGATACGACAAGGGCAGTGGGTTCGAGGACCGGGCGGTCACCCAGGCATGGCGGTGGAACCTGGACTACGCGGTTGACACGTACGGCAACGCCGCCACGTACTGGTACGCGAAGGAATCGAACAACTACAAGAAGAGCAAGGCGACCAAGGCGGACACGCCCTACGTCCGCGGGGGGTACCTGAAGGAGATCAAGTACGGACTGCGCAAGGGCGCGCTGTTCACCGACGACGCGGATGCCAAGGTCACGCTCGACTACGCCGAGCGCTGCACCGCGTCGGACTGTTCCAGTCTGAACAAGGACACCGCCGAGAACTGGCCGGATGTTCCCTTTGACGCCATCTGCGCCAAGGACGCCGACGACTGTCTGGCGGAGGGCCCCTCGTTCTTCTCCCGAAAGCGACTGACCGGTGTCAGCTCCTTCTCCTGGTCGGCCGCCGCGCAGAAGTACGAGCCGGTGGACTCCTGGGACTTCACGCAGGAGTACATGGACGGCGGGGACATCGGAGACTCGTCCGACCAGGTCCTGACCCTGAAGTCGATCAAACGCACCGGCCTGACCGGTACCGCCATCGCGCTCGACCCCGTGTCCTTCACCTACCAGATGCGGCCGAACCGGGTGGACGGGACCGACAACATCCTGCCGCTGACCAGGCCCCGTCTGCTGACGATCACGTCCGAGACCGGGGCGATCACCGAGGTGACCCTGTCGAGCCCCGAATGCACACGCGGCCAGGTCGTCGGGTCGGCCGAGGACACCAACACCCGCTCCTGCTACCCGCAGTACTGGCACATCAACGGTGCCTCGGAGGCGTCGGTCGACTGGTTCCAGAAGTACCGGGTCCTCGCCGTCACCGTCGCCGACCCCGCGGGTAACAACGACTTGGTCGAGAACGAGTACGTGTACAGCGGTGCCGCCTGGCACTACAGCGACGAGCCGCTCACGCCCAAGGCCGAGCGGACCTGGTCCGACTGGCGTGGTACCGCCAGGTCACCACCTACACCGGGGTGAAGACCGCCACGCGGTCCAAGACCGTTTCGGTGTACCTGCAGGGCATGGACGGCGACAAGCAGAAGGACGGCACCACTCGCGCCGTCACGGTTTCCGCCCTCGCCGCTCCGGCGCTCGGCATCCCGGACATCAAGGACACCGACCAGTACGCCGGCCAGCTGAGGCAGAGTGTCACCTACGACGGTGCCACCGCCATCTCCGCCACCATGAACGTCCCGTGGTCCAAGGAGACCGCCCGCCAGACCGTACCGAGTGCGGGCGACCACGTGGCCCGCTATGTCCGTACCGCGGAGTCGACGAACTACACGTACCTCACCGTGCCGAAGACCTGGCGCTCCACGAGTACCACCAGTTCCTTCGACGACTACGGCATGACCAGGACCACCACCGACCTCGGAGACACCTCCGCGTCGGGCGACGAGACCTGCACCCGCTACTGGTACGCCCGCAACGACGCCTTGGGGCTGACCGGGCTCGTCTCCCGGACCCGCACGGTGGCCAAGCCCTGCACCACCACCGAGACCGCGCTCGGCCTTCCCGCGAACAGCGACACACGCGGTGACGTGCTGTCCGACACCGCGACGGTCTACGACACGGCCGACGCGACCAGCTGGTCACCGGACCAGAAACCGACCAAGGGCTCCATCACCTGGAAGGGCCGTGCCACCGGCTACCCGGCCGCGGCGACCGGCGGCGAACGCAACCCCACCGGCTGGCAGAGGACCGCCGCGACGACCTACGACACCCTCGGCCGGCCGAGGACCGTCACGGACGCGCAGAACCATGTGTCCGACACCGCGTACACACCCGTGGACTCCGGCCCACTGACCAAGACGGTCCTCACCAATGCCAAGACCCACAAGGTGGTCAGCTTCCTCGACCCGCGGCGCGGCCTTCCCGAACGGACCTACGACGCCAACTCGAACAAGACGGAACAGGCGTATGACGCGCTGGGGCGATTGTCCGAGGTCTGGGCCCCCAACCGCACGCGCGGAAGCCAGAGCCCCAACTCCACCTTCGCGTACCACTTGAGCAGGACGAAGCCGTCATCCGTGGCCACGTCGACCCTCAAGGGCGATGGCGAGACGTACAACACCAGCTACACGATCTACGACGCGTTGTTGCGGCCCCTTCAGGCGCAGTCCCCGACCCCGCTCGGCGGGCAGCTTCTGACCGACACCCGTTACGACAGCCGGGGCATGGCGTACGAGACGTACGCCGACATCTACGACAAGACGTCCACGCCACAAGGTGTCTACACCCGGGCCGAGTACGGTGAGGCTCCCACGCAGAACGAGACGGTGTTCGACGGTGCCGGCCGGGCGACGGAGAACACGCTCTACATCTTCGGCGTCAAGAAGTGGTCTACCACGACCGCCTACACCGGGGATTCGACGGCGACCACCGCGGTGCGGGGCGGATCGGCCACTCGGACCATCACCGACCCGCGCGGACGCGTCGTCGAGACGCGTGAGTACGCCGGGCAGAAGCCGGACGACGCGGGTTTCGGCGGCACGCTCGGAGTCCCGTACACCTCCACCAGCACCGAGTACACGCCCGATGGCCTGAAGAAGCTGATCACGAGTGCTCAGGACGGATCCCGGTGGAGCTACACCTATGACCTCTTCGGTAGGCAGGTGGGCGAGGAAGACCCCGACATGGGGCGGAGCAGCACCGATTACGACAACCTCGACCACCCCGTGAAGGTGACGGACTCGCGTGGCGAGTCCGTCCTGACCAGTTACGACGAGCTGGGCCGCGTCAAGAGCACCTGGGCGAGTGAGAAGACCGATGCCAACCTGCTGACCAGCCGCGAGTACGACACCGTCGCGAAGGGACAGCCGACCTCCTCCACCCGCTACGTCGGCGGGCTGGGCGGAGACCAGTACACGCGATCCGTCACGGCCTACGACAGTCTTGGTCGTGCCACCGGCACCCTGCTCCGGCTCCCGGAGTCCGACCCGCTGGTGAAGGCGGGCGTACCGGCCACGTTGGAATTCGCCAGTGAGTACCGCATCGACGGAACACTGAGGAGCAGCACCGAGCCGGCGGTCGGCGGGCTGACCAAGGAATCCGTCGAGCGAAAGTACAACGGCCTCGGCCTGACGACCTCCCTCAGCGGCACGACCGGCTACCTCCAGTCCGTCGACTACTCCGCACTCGGCCAGGGGCAGCAGTTGGTGCTGGGGACCGGCGGTACCGGCTCCAGAACCGCCACCATCACGAACACCTACGAAGAGGGAACGGGCCGGCTCACCAACAGCCGAGTCACGGACCAGACCCACCCGTACGTGCTCCAGGACCTCGCCTATGCCCAGGACGACGCGGGGAACATGCTGTCGATCTCCGACGGTGCCACGCTCGGGGGCACGGGCAAGGCCGACCACCAATGCTTCGCGTACGACGCGCACCGGCGCCTCACCGAGGCATGGACCCCCAACACGGCGGACTGTGCCGACTCCGGCCGTACCACGGCCAACATCGGCGGCGCCGCGCCGTACTGGACCAGCTACACCTACACCGCATCGGGGCAGCGCGACACGGAGACGTCCCATGCCACCTCGGTGAGCCCGTCGACGACCGAGACCCATTACGAGTACGGAACCGAAAGTGGACAGCCCCACCCCCTGAGCAAGACCACAGGGGCGAGAGCCGGCGCCTACAGTTACGACGAGACGGGCAACACCACCAAGCGGCCCGGCACCCAAGCGACCCAGACCCTGGTCTGGGACAGCGAAGGAAAGCTCAGCAGCGCGGCGGAACCCGCGGTCGGGTCGAAACCGGCTCTCAAGACCGGCTATCTCTACGACGCCGACGGCGAACTCCTGATCCGCCGGGCGGCCGACGACGGTGACACGATCCTCTACCTCGGTGCCACCGAGGTCCGCCTGACCGTGAAGGGGGCCACGAAGTCCCTCTCCGGAACCCGCTACTACAGCGCGGCCGGCCAGACCGTCGCCGTCCGAACCGCCACGAGCACGGGTGCGGGCGCCACACTCTCCTACCTCGTGGCCGACCACCACGGCACGTCCAGCCTTGCGATCGACGCCGTCACGCAGGAGGTGACGAAGCGCTACAGCACTCCCTTCGGAGCACCCCGGGGAGAGAAACCGACGCCGGACTGGCCCGACGACAAGGCGTTCCTCGGTAAACCCGCCGACACCACCACAGGGCTCACACACATCGGTGCCCGCGAGTACGACACGGGAACCGGCCAGTTCATCAGCGTGGACCCGGTCCTGAGCGTCGATCAGCACCAGTCGCTCAACGGTTACACCTACGCCAACCAGAGCCCCGCCACGAACAGCGACCCGACGGGCCTCGCCTGCTACGGCGGCAACCACTCCGCGAGCTGCAACCCCACCGGCCAGGGGGGCCCGCCCCCCGGCTGCTACGCGGGCAACATGTCTGCAAGCTGCGAGAGCGTGGGTGGAAACAATATGGGCACAAGCTACGGCGGCTCAGTCAAGGGCGGTAATTCGGGGGCGAGTGCGGCTACCGCGATCCCCGGGGCGTTTGGAAGCGGTCTGACCTATATAGCCGGGCCGAAACCGATACCCGTCTGCTTCGCGTGCATGATCGGTATCGCGCCGGTAGTCGGGCCGGTGTCACCGGAGACCAGAACGAATGTGTACTGCGCGTACGCGCCGCTCGAGAACATGTGCAACCCGGAAGATGCTGTGCTGGGTGGTGGCGATGAAGGTTTCCGCGAGATGGCGGCCAAATGGCTGGCCGGGGCGCTGGAGCCGGGTGGAAAATATGGCGAGGACAGTGAGATCGCCAGAGAAATTATGATGACCGATGAGACTGCGAAGCAGCGTGAAATTATCAGTTCGAGCTTCTATAGTACGGGAATAACTGAGGGGACTTTGAGTAAGAGTATTTCCAATGATGGAATAGCTGGGCAGATAAAGAAGGACGTAAAGCCCCTCGTTACGGGTGATCACAACCTGGCGACTGTGGGGCTGGGGTCCTATACAACGGAATACAAGATCCTTAGGGCTAGCCCCCAAGGGGTGCAGGTCAGGATGACCATCAGGAATAAAATGACGATATCCTCGTTCATGCGGCCCGCAGTGGGGTACAGAACCGACCGGGAGAAGTTCGTGCACCGATGGTTCGACGGGGGTGTTGTTGGTTTCGGTAGGCCTCGTTCGATGGGGGTGACGTTCAGAACGATGATCTACAGACATGGTTACAGGGGGCTCGGGGACTGATAGGGCTTCGCTTTTTTGGGAAATAGGCGCGCTTTCCGTCGGATGGAATTTTCCGATGGAAAGCGTGTCTGGTTTTTACGATCCGGTAGGGAGTTTCAGTTTTGTTTGGAATGATTCTCGTCTCGATGCTTTTCGTGATTTTGGTGGTTGTGGCCGCAATTTTCGTGGTGGGGGTGTATGCGATTATCCTCGGTCGGGTGCCCGGGCGGCGGCTCCGGCATGGTGTGCGAAATCCTCGTATATGGGGGATGGGGGCGGTGCTCGTGGCGCTTGCTCGACCCTTGGATTCTCTTTATTCTTTCTATGTGGGGGTCGGTTTCCTGGTAATCGGATACATGCCAGAAATAAAGCGTGGGCGTGATCGGGCTATTGATGTATCGGGCCCGGATCGAAGTTGATTCGAGATCCGGCCGGCGGGGCGGCGACCAGTCCGTTCTGGAGAAGCTGGGCTCATGAGTATGGTCGTCCGCCCCTGATGTTAGGGGTGGGCGACCGTTGGGGTCGGACCCGCTCAGGCCGATTTGTGCCAGTGGTTGGTGATCAGGAGGCGGTGGTCCTTGCCGAAGCCCTTTGGGGAGATCTTCGTGCCCGGCGGGTATTGGCGGCACTTGTGCAACGCCTCAGGCCAGGCCGTCGCCGTCCGAACGGCCACGAGCGCGGGTGCGGGCGCCACGCGTTCCTGTTCCTGGCAAGTGGTCCATTCCGGCCACCATCCACGTGGAGGGCTTCTCTGGAAGCGAGTCGGAGGCGGCTTGGAGTGTCGCGTTCGAATTGCCGAACCTCGGTGGTGCCTCCACCTGTCGATAGGTGATGATGGACAAGTGGCCGTAATGTAAGACGAGTTCACCGCCAGTTGCTTCCATCATTGTGCGGCAGCATTGCGCGCCGGGGCGTCCCCGACGTCTCGGATCGCGGCCAGGGCTACGGCGAAGGAGATCGTCGCTTCTATGCTGCGTGCGTCCAGAGGTCAGGGGTGAGAGGCATGCAGAACGACTCTGTGGGTGACGACGACGAGATGTTGGCTTGGGCAGAAAGCGACGCAGACGACTGGGATTCCCGAGGGGCTGTGTACCCCGGCAAATGGCATCGCTGTCAACTTTGCGATCGTCGTGCTGTCCAGTCGCTTCACCGCGTCACCAATCAACCGAGCGATGGGCGGACTGACCATCGACAGTGCCGAATTTAGAGACTGGTTCGCAGGTGTAGTTAAGGGCAGGGAGGGCCCCCTCGCCCTACTTCGACTCTCGGAAGTATCTGCGAGGCTGCTGGGGCTGTGCTGGAACCGTTGGAAGGCCTACGCGGACGCGTATTAGCGCCAGCCGGTGGAGCTTCTGGCTGTGGAGGCCCAGAAACTCTTGGATGCGGTGGAAGCCGCCCATCAGGGATTCAGGGCTGCTCGGGGGCAGGACGAGAGGGAAGAGCGCCGTTGACGACGGCATGAGAAGGCATGGCGCGAGCCTCCGGGATCCCGGAGGCTCGCGCCATGGACGACATTCCCGAATGCCGGAGTCTGTCGTTCAGGGACGCTTCGTCGTGGGCGGTGAGACCAGTTCGGGCGAGGTGACCCAGGGTCCGGGGCCAGGTTGTGCTCCCCTCATGCCCGCTGCGCCTCGTTGCAGCAGTCCATCCGTCTCCGCGTGTATCGTCTGTCGTCCTTTGCGCTGCCTCCGCACGCGATCCGGTGCGGCGTCCGGTTGGTGCCGGTCCTGCGGGCGCGGGAGACACGAGGCGACCGACGGGCCGGGGCCCGGGCGCAGGCCCCCGCCCCGTTCCGCTTCCGCTCAGGCCGATTCGCGCCAGCGGTTGGTGATCGGGAGGCGGCGGTCCTTGCCGAAGCCCTTGGGGGAGATCTTCGTGCCCGGCGGGTACTGGCGGCGCTTGTACTCCGCGGTGTCCACCATCCGCAGCGTCTTCGCCACCAGTTCCGGGTCGAAGCCGGCCGCGACGATCTCGGCGAGGCCCTGGTCCCGGTCGACGTACAGCTCCAGGATGCGGTCCAGTACGTCGTAGTCGGGCAGCGAGTCCGTGTCGACCTGGCCGGGGCGCAGCTCGGCGCTGGGCGGCTTGGTGATGGACGCCTCGGGGATCGGCGGGGTCTGCCCGCGCTCCTCGGCGGCCCGGTTGCGCCACTTCGCGAGGCGGAAGATCGACGTCTTGTAGACGTCCTTGATCGGGCCGTACGCGCCGACCGAGTCGCCGTAGAGGGTGGAGTAGCCGACCGCCAGTTCCGACTTGTTGCCCGGGGCGAGGACGATCTGGCCCTCCTGGTTGGAGACGGCCATCAGCGTCGTGCCGCGCAGCCGGGACTGGAGGTTCTCCTCCGCGAGGCCGGTGAGCCCCAGCGAGCCCATGTACGCGTCGAACATCGGCTCGATCGGTACGGTGCGGAAGTTCAGCCCGGTGCGGCGGGCCAGCTCGGCCGCGTCGCCCTTGGAGTGGTCCGAGGAGTACTTCGACGGCATGGAGATGCCGTACACGTTCTGCGCGCCCAGCGCGTCGCAGGCGATGGCCGCCACGAGCGCGGAGTCGATCCCGCCGGAGAGCCCGATCAGCACACTGCGGAAGCCGTTCTTCGCGGCGTACGCCCGCAGGCCCACGACCAGCGCCGAGTACAGCTCCTCGTCGTCGTCCAGCCGCTCGGCGTAGCCGCCGGTCAGCTCCGCCGGGTAGGCCGGCAGGGGCTCCTCGGAGAGCACCACGTGGTCGATCCGCAGGCCGTCCTGGACCACCCCGGACGGCGCCTCGGCGGCGGCCGCCGGAAGATCCAGGTCGAGCACCACGCTGCCCTCGGCGAACTGCGGGGCGCGGGCGATGACCTCGCCGTCCCGGCCGACGACGATCGAGTCGCCGTCGAAGACCAGCTCGTCCTGGCCGCCGATCATCGCCAGGTACGCGGTGGTGCAGCCGGCCTCCTGGGCCCGCTTGCGGACCAGCTCCAGCCGGGTGTCGTCCTTGTCCCGCTCGTACGGCGAGGCGTTGATCGACAGCAGCAGCCCGGCACCGGCGGCCCGCGCGGCGGGCACCCGGCCGCCGTCCTGCCAGAGGTCCTCGCAGATCGCGAGCGCCACGTCGACGCCGTGCACCCGCACCACCGGCATCGAGTCGCCCGGCACGAAGTACCGGAACTCGTCGAAGACGCCGTAGTTGGGCAGGTGGTGCTTGGCGAACTTCAGCGCCACCTGTCCGCGGTGCAGCACCGCGGCGGCGTTCTGCGGGGCCCCGGCGGGCTGCCCGTAGCGGGGCTGGGCCGTCTCGGAGCGGTCGAGGTAGCCGACCACCACCGGCAGCTCCCCGAACCCCTCCGCGTCGAGCCGGGCGGCGAGCGCGAGCAGCGCCCGCCGGGACGCCTCGACGAAGGACGGGCGCAGCGCCAGGTCCTCGACGGGGTAGCCGGTCAGCACCATCTCCGGGAACGCCACCAGGTGGGCGCCCTGTTCGGCGGAGTGCCGGGTCCAGTGGACGATCGCCTCGGTGTTGCCGGCGAGATCGCCGACGGTCGAGTCGATCTGATTCAGTGCGAGACGTAGTTGAGGCACGGGCACCAGTGTAATCGTCTGACTGACGCAATGTCCGCGCGGGCCGCGGAACGGTCGCCGCGGCCCGCCGGGACCCGGCCCGGGGGCGGGTCAGGTCCGGTAGCCGAGGACGGTCATCATGCCCATGTCCGAGTGGTAGATGTTGTGGCAGTGCAGCATCCACAGCCCCGGGTTGTTCGCCTCGAACTCGACGCCCAGGGAGCTGTTCGGCCGGACGATCGCGGTGTCCTTGCGCGCCCAGTGCGACCGGCCCCGCTCGGTGGACCAGTGGCGCCGCCCGGCCGGGCCGACCACGCCGAAGGAGTGCCCGTGCAGATGGATCGGGTGCCACATCTCCGTGGCGTTGTAGAACTCCAGCCTGACCCGCTCGCCCGCCCGCACCGGGTGGCGCTGGCGCGGGTTGTACGGATCGTGGTCGAAGGCCCAGTTGTAGTCCCGCATGTTGCCGGTCATCTTGAACCGGAGGGTCCGGTCGAACCCGCGTCCCGGCAGCTCCACCGACTCGTCCGGCCTCAGGCCGAACGCCTCGACCAGCCGCCCGTCCAGCTCCTTGGGGCGGACGTTCGCGGCGGGGGCGGTCCCCTTGCCGGTGCGGAGCAGGGCCAGTGCCGTGGCGTTCTTGCCCTCCGCCAGCGCGGTCAGCGGGAAGACGCCGTCGCCCGCGGTGACCACCACGTCGTACCGCTCGCCCATGCCCAGCAGCAGGGCGTCGGTCGTGGCGTGCCGGACCGGGTAGCCGTCGGTGTGGGTGATCGTCATCCGGTGGCCGCCGAGCGCCACCCGGAAGGCGGTGTCGCCGCCCGCGTTGATGATCCGGATCCGGATGCGCTCGCCGGGCTTGGCCGTGAAGGTGGTGGGGGCCTTCGGGACGCGCCCGTTGATCAGGTAGTACGGGTAGGCGACATCGCCCCCGTGGCTGCCGAGCAGCTTGCTGTACGAGTGCTTCCCCAGTCGCGTGGGCCCGCTGAGCGGCTTCCCGCCGTTGGACTTGGCGGGCTTCCCGGGCGCGCCGTGCCCGCCCGCGCCGTGGCTCATGCCGTGGCCCATGCCGCCCCGGCCGTGGCTCAGCTCGTTCAGCACCGAGTCGGGCGTCGAGCCGTCCACCCCGTCGACCCAGTCGTCCAGGACGACGACCCACTCCTTGTCGTACTTCAGGGGCTCCTTCGGGTCGTCGACGATCAGCGGCGCGTACAGCCCCCGGTCCTGCTGGACGCCGGTGTGCGGATGGAACCAGAACGTCCCGGCGTGCGGCGCGGTGAACCGGTAGGAGTACTCGGTCTTCGGCCCGATCGGTGCCTGGGTCACCTCGGGGACGCCGTCCATGTTGTTCCGGACGTTGAGGCCGTGCCAGTGCAGTGACGTTTCCGCGGGGAGGTTGTTGGCCAGGGTGAGCGCCAGGGTGTCGCCCATGGTGACCCGGAGCTCCTTGCCGGGGAGCCGACCGTCGTACGCCCAGGAGCCGACGGTGACTCCGCCCAGGTCGAGCTGGGCGGGGGCGGCGACCAGGCTCACCTTCCGCAGCGGGCCGACGCCCCGCTCGGCCTCGGCCGCGGCCACCTCCGGCCCGTCGGGGGAGACGTACTCGCCCTTGGAGCGCCTGCCGGGGGCGCCCCCGCGGTTCGCGCCGCCGTTGCCCGTACCGTCGGCGGCCGGGCCGCCGGTCTTCCGGCCGTCGTGGCCGCTGCCGGAGTCGCCGGAGCAGCCGGCCAGTGCCGCCGCACCCGCGGTGGCGACGGTGGCGCCGAGCACGGCGCGCCTGGTGGGGGAAGTACGCATGACGGAGTGCACCTCGGAGTCTGTTCGGTGGGTCGGGCTGCTGGGGGAGGGGGAGGCGCGCCCCCTCTATATCAGCGAGCCGAACAGATGCGACTGTCCGTATGTCGTACGTCCACACAGGGTCATGTCGAGCACCCTACCCCCGCCGGGTATCACTCGCGCGCCGAGCGGCCGCGCGTCCCGCGACCGTGTCCGTACGGGGCCCGCGCGGAGCCCGTACGGCGTCCCGTGCGGTGGCCCGTACCGGTCGTGGGCACCGGCGCCGGTGGCGGGGGAGGACGCGCCACGGCCCGGAACCCCTCGGAGGAGAGTTCCGGGCCGTGGTCACGGGACGGGCGCCGGTGCGGTCAGCCGTGCGCGTAGACCTGCGCCGCCCAGCCGGCGATCTGCTCGTCGCTGAGGTGCTGCGCCAGGTCGGCCTCGCTGATCATGCCGATCAGCTTCTTGTTCTCGACCACCGGGAGCCGGCGGATGCGGTGCGTCTGCATCTCCTCCAGCACCGTCTCCACCTCCGCGTCGGCGTCGATCCAGCGCGGCGTGCCATGGGCGAGGTCGCCCGCCGTCATCCTCGCCGGATCGTGGCCCATGGCCACACAGCCGACCACGATGTCGCGGTCCGTGAGGATACCGATCATCCGGTCCTGCTCGCCGTTGGCCGAGATGGGCAGCGCGCCGACCTTGTGGTCACGCATCAGCTGCGCGGCCCGGTCGAGCGTCTCGTGCGCGGGGATCCAGGTGGCCCCGGTGTGCATGATGTCCTTGGCGGTGGTCATGAGGGATTCCTCCTGCGTGCCGATGGGCATGCCGTACTCCCCCGAGCGAACCCATCGTCATGGGTCCGTTCGGGGGATGCGACCGCTATCACCCGTTCGGGTGCATCCAGCGCTTTTCGGGCACGCTCGGAGCCGCTCGGAACACGCTCCGCAGCCGGAGGGAACCCCTCAGGGGCGGGGCGCGGCCCCGCGCGCGGACAGCATGCCGGCCATCGCGTCCAGCTCCGACTGCTGCGCCTCGACCATCCCCCGGGCCAGCCGCCGCTCCGCGGGCACCGCGCACAGCTCGGCACAGCCGCGGGCCATGTCGACGCCGCCCCTGTGGTGGTCGGTCATCAGCTGGAGGTAGAGCACCTCGGCCGTCCGGCCGCTCGCCTTCCGGAGCCGGTCCAGCTCCGTCCGGGTGGCCATGCCGGGCATCAGGGAGCCGTCGTGCGGCCGGTACGTGGTGCCCGGCTCGCCCTCCCCGGTCATCCCGGGCATGTCCGCCATCGAATGCTCCGCGTGCCCGGCCGACATCCACGCCATCGGCGGCCCGGACACCGCCTTCGGAAGCTCCCACAGGTCCAGCCAGCCGAGCAGCATGCCGCGCTGGTTGGCCTGCGTGTTGACGATGTCGTACGCGAGCCGGCGCACCTCCTCGTCCCGTGTGCGGTCGCGCACGACGAGGGACATCTCCACCGCCTGCTGGTGGTGGACGGCCATGTCACGGGCGAACCCGGCGTCCGCCGAGTCCACCGAGGGGGTGCCCGCCGCCGTGGTGCGGTGGTCCGTACCGCTCCCGTTGCTGTCCCCGTGCGCGGAGGCGACCGTCGCCACCCCCGCGCAGAGCAGCGCGAGCACCGCGGCGGAGCCCACCGCCCACCGGCCGCGGCGTACGCGCCCCACGCGCTGCGGCGCGGTCACGGCGCCTCCAGCCCGCCCGAGCACGTGGCACCGGGCTCGGGGGTCTGCGACCCCTGGACGAACTGCGAGAAGAACTGGTCGACCCTGGGGTCGTCGGCGCCGTCCACCGTCAGTTGCTTGCCCCAGGCGGTCAGCATGATCGTCCCGGACTGGTCCGCGTACGGGCTCATCAGCGAGTACGGCGTCCTGGACACCCGTTCGGCGAGCTTGTCGACATCGGCGCGCGGTGCCTTGGCGGTGTAGGTCACCCACACCGATCCGTGCTCCAGTGCGTGGACGGCGTTCACGTCGGGGATCGCCTTCGTGTAGACCGCGCCGTCGCAATTCATCCAAACGGGGTTGTGGTCACCCCCGACCGGAGGCTTCATCGGGTACGAGACGGGCCCGTTGACGTGATTGCGGGTCAGCTTCGACGCGTCCCAGCTCCGCAGCCCCTCGATCTTCTCGTCCGACTTTCCGGTGGGGGAGCCGTGCCCGGTCGCGGGCGCCTTGCCGTCGCCCGTCGCGCCGTCGCTCGCCGACGTGGGCGGCTTCTGCTCGGACGCCTCGGACACGGTGGTCAGCACCAGGTAGGAGCCGAAGCCGACCAGGCCCAGGACGACGAGCACGCTCAGACCTATGGCCAGGGCGCGGTCGCGGCGACCGCCGGGGCGGTGGGCGTCGTGCGGCTGGTCCATGGGGTTGTGCGGAGCGAAGCTCATGGCGTCAGGTCCTTCTGCGAAGGGGCGGTCACGGACAGGGACACCGGCGTGCGCGGGACCGTCGCGAGGACGCTTCGCCCCCGGCGCGCCGTGGGCGCCGATCGTAGTGGGTGGCCGGGTGCTCCATCTCACTCCGTGTGCGTAATCTGGGTGAAATCCCGGGTCGTGACACTGGAGCTCCTCCCCCTGTCCCGGGCGGTGGTGCACGGACCGTCTGAACTGCAAGGATGTGGCTATGGACAAGCAGCAGGAATTCGTCCTCAGGACGCTTGAGGAGCGCGACATCCGCTTCGTGCGGCTGTGGTTCACCGACGTCCTCGGCTACCTCAAGTCCGTCGCCGTGGCCCCCGCCGAGCTTGAGCAGGCGTTCGACGAAGGCATCGGCTTCGACGGCTCCGCCATCGAGGGCTTCGCCCGGGTGTACGAGTCCGACATGATCGCCAAGCCGGACCCGGGCACCTTCCAGATCCTGCCGTGGCGGGCCGAGGCCCCGGGCACCGCCCGGATGTTCTGCGACATCCTGATGCCGGACGGCTCGCCGTCCTTCGCCGACCCGCGCTACGTCCTCAAGCGCATCCTCGCCAAGACCTCCGACCTGGGCTTCACCTTCTACACCCACCCGGAGATCGAGTTCTTCCTGCTGAAGGACAAGCCGGTCGACGGCAGCCGCCCCACCCCCGCCGACAGCTCCGGCTACTTCGACCACACCCCGCAGAACGTCGGCATGGACTTCCGCCGCCAGGCGATCACCATGCTCGAATCCATGGGGATCTCGGTCGAGTTCAGCCACCACGAGGGCGCCCCCGGCCAGCAGGAGATCGACCTGCGGTACGCGGACGCGCTCTCCACCGCCGACAACGTCATGACCTTCCGGCTGGTGATGAAGCAGGTCGCGCTGGAGCAGGGCGTGCAGGCGACCTTCATGCCGAAGCCGTTCTCCGAGTACCCCGGCTCGGGGATGCACACCCACCTCTCGCTCTTCGAGGGCGACCGCAACGCCTTCTACGAGTCGGGCGCCGAGTACCAGCTCTCCAAGGTCGGCCGCTCCTTCATCGCCGGTCTGCTCACCCACGCGGCGGAGATCTCCGCCGTCACCAACCAGTGGGTCAACTCCTACAAGCGGATCTGGGGCGGCTCCTCCCGCGCCGCGGGCGCCGGCGGCGAGGCCCCCTCGTACATCTGCTGGGGCCACAACAACCGCTCCGCGCTCATCCGCGTCCCGATGTACAAGCCGGGCAAGACCGGCTCCGCCCGGGTGGAGGTCCGCTCCATCGACTCCGGCGCCAACCCGTACCTGACGTACGCGGTGCTGCTTGCCGCGGGCCTCAAGGGCATCGAGGAGGGCTACGAGCTCCCGCCCGGCGCCGACGACGACGTCTGGGCGCTCTCCGACGCGGAGCGCCGCGCGATGGGCATCGAACCGCTGCCGCAGAACCTGGGCGAGGCGATCGCGCTGATGGAGAAGAGCGAGCTGGTCGCCGAGACCCTCGGCGAGCACGTCTTCGACTTCTTCCTGCGCAACAAGAAGCAGGAGTGGGAGGAGTACCGCAGCGAGGTCACCGCCTTCGAGCTGAAGAACCTGCTGCCGGTGCTGTGACCGCAGGTCAGCGGCTTGGAAGGCGTTACGTGGGCGGGTCGCCCGGCTCAGTGAAGGAGACCCGCCCAGGGGTGCGATCAGCTCTGGGCCGTCTGTGGGCCGTCACGCCGGAACGGGCGACCGAGATGGACCTGTCCATGGCGGTGCGGGCGCGTCCATCGCTGCTAGAAGGCAGATGGGCGTGGGTCCGCAGCGTGAACCCGGGGTCGGTGGACTTCGTCGGAGCTGGCGAGTAGCTTCAGGGCGCGGCATCAACTGGCGCTCTGAGCACACACGTTACGGGCCGTCACACTGATAGTCGTGCGTCGCAGGGGCACCGACTTGGAAAGAGACATTCCGTGAATCGATGGCGAAAATTCATAATGAGCGCGTCGGCACTCGCCTTGGCGGTCGGGGGCTCGATGGCAACCTCGACGGCGGCGCACGCCGCCAGCACGGACGGCAGCTGCCCGTCTGGGAATCTCTGTCTCTGGGACAATACCGACTTCACTGGTGCGAGACTCATCACTGCAAGCACCAACGCCTGCGTCAAGGTCGGGCTCGCCCACATGTGGAAACAATCTTACATCAGCCATTTGCCGGTCACTGCAGTGCTCTGGTACACGACGAGCGGCCCAGATGAACCCGTGCGGACACTTCCCTCGGGCGGATTCAGTAGCGCTTTCCCGCGCGCTTACTATGACACGATCTGTACGAATGGAAATAAACCCTAGCAATTCACTTTGACGGAAATCGGCGATGTACTCCGATAAAGCGGAAAACGAGCTGTCGGTGCTGTAGCTGCAGGCTCTATGTGGGCGGGGTCGTCCGATTCGGTGAAGCGACCCGGCCCCGGCCCCGGGGCCGGGGGTGCGGGTGGGCAAGGGTTGTCCGGGAGTCCACCGCAGGTTCTCGCGGGATGTTGTGCTGCCCGACCGCCAAAGCGAGGATGAGGGCTTCGAACGTCAGGTGATCGGGGTTCATGGTGAGTCTGGCCGGCCAGATATTGCCGCTCGCGGGTGTGGTCCTGGGCGCGGTCATGTCCTTCCTGGTGAGCAGTTTGAACGAGCGAACGAGATGGCGCAGGCAACAAGCCGTCCGCTGGGACGAACGTCGGTTGGCCGCCTATGCCGAATATGCCCATGCCGTCAAGGAACTGGCGGCTCGCTATCAGATGATCGCCGCCGCACGTGGACTCGTATCGGGCCCGATTCTTCTGGAGCCGACCCCTGAGGTTCTGAAGGAGGTGGGTGAGCTGGAATCCCGGCGCTCCGCCTTGTCGGAAACCCTCGGGCTGCTCGGTGACACGGAGGCGAACACCGCGTCCAAGACCGTGGATCACTGCCTGTGGCGGCTGGAGCTCCTGGCCCGGGGCATCGCCACGGAGGTCGAACAGAACTGGGACCAGGCGTATCTGGACTTCCGGGAGGCCCGGAGCCGCTACGTCGCCCACGCCCGGGCCGGCCTCGGCGTGCCGGGGGCCGTGGCCCACGACGTGACCTGGCCGGCGGCATGGCGGCCCACGCCCGGGGCCTCGCCCTCGGAGTGACGCGCAGCCGGCCGCAACGGCGGAGCGCCTGCGGGGCGGTCGGACCGGGCCGCCGACCCGGCCATTGAGACGGGCACGGTAAAGGTTGCCCCGTAACTGCGGGCCGCCCCCTCGATGAGGGGCGCTCCGTGCTCTCGGATCAGCCGAAGATGAGCCCAACGTTCTTGTCCACGCAGAACCGCAGGACGGTGACCAACTGACTGACGTCTTCGATACACCGACGTAGGACCAGGTCGTCGTCCGGCAGACGGTGGTCACGGATTTCTTCCAAACGGGGCAGTAGTGATGCGCATTGAGCGGGTGTGAAGTCGGGGCCGTCGTCATCTGGATGGTTGAGTAGTGGCTCCAGTGTGGTGGAGACGCTGGACCACTGCCGGTCTCCGCCGAAGCCGTTCATCTCTGCGAGTACAAGCCCCTCGGTCTGGGCCAGCCACTTTCTGAACATGCCGAAGCCGGTGTAGGACCACGAGACGTCCGGACTCGCCACGTCGTAGTCATCCGGGAAGAGCATCAGCCCCATCTGGCCTCCTTGCTTGCCGGGTGCCCAGGATCCGCTGAGAGCCGGGCTGTCGGCAATTGAAATGATCTCCGGATGGCTGCTGTGATCACGGCGTCGGAACCTTCCTGGATTGGTCCCGTTCACCGGGCTGAGCCCAGGGCGGTTCGGGGGCTGGTGACTGTTCTGCGGTGCGAGGCTGCGGACGCGGTCCGCAAGGGTCGAAGAACTACCGGTGCTCCACCAACCACCAGGCCGTCATCGACGCCGCCGCCCGCCTCGTCATGGAGGTCGGCCGGCCCCTGCCCGGCAACAATCGGCGTCTCTGTTCGGCTGTCGCTCCCATCGCCGGCAGCAGCCGGAGCTGAGGGCGGCGGTCGGGCCGGTGCCGGCCGCGTAAGACGGGCGTCGCGGGTGGGGGCGATGGGACTCATCGAGCCAGCGAAGACCGCATGGCGGCCATGAGCCTCTGACGGGCCTCCCGGAACGCGCGCCGGGCCCCAGCGCACTCCGGGGCGTCACGCAGATGTCCGGCGGCCACCGCGTCCCGGTACCGGAGCAGTTGGTGGGTGGCGTCCCGGGCGGACTCGGCCACTTCCGACGGGGCCAACAGTTCCAGCTGGTACTGCTTCGAGTACAGGCTGTGGGCCGTGAAGGCGGCGCGCGCGAGCTGTGTCCGCTCGTCCGGGGGCAGGTGTGCCGATCCGCTGGCATCGCTTATCGTGTCGCGCGCCTCGGTGAGGGCTTCCAGGAACCGGGCGGCCGCTGTGCGCAGGGCCTCTCTGTCCTGCTCCCGGGTGCCCCGTCGCCAGGTCGCGCGATCGGTGACGAGTGTGCTGCCCACCCCGATAACCGCACCCACCGCTGTGGCGATCAACGCTGTCCACTCCATGGTCCGGAGACTAGGAGCCCGCCGCCCCCGGCCGCCAGGGGCTCGCGCCGCCCGTCTGCTCCGAGGCGTCCGCTCCTTCGACCCCCGGTGTTCCTCGTACGCCTGGACCGGCCGCGAGGCGCTCTCGAACGACAGGCCGAAACACTCGAACTGGCCCTGCGAGTAAGCCTGTTGGGGGACTGGTAGGAAAGTTTCCTGTTCGCTAGCATTCCCGGCGGTGGCTCGGCGCGGTGCCCTCCGTTCGACGCACCTCGGGGCATGACGCGCTCAGTGAGAGCTCTGGCCCGGCCACCACGACCCCGTCCCCACGTGCCCGTACGCGGGCCGGGCGCGGGTCACCCGCACAGCTGCCCAGCTCTCGCCAACCCCCCACAGGCCAGGAGTTCAGGGATGCAACCGAACGGTTCTGCTTTGCTCCGCCCGCCCGGGCGGCACCGCACGGTGGGCGTGGTCGTCGCCGCCGTACTCGTCCTCGTCGGCGGGCTGCTGCTCGCCTACCCCGACCGGGCCGGCGCCGCCGACCCCCTCATCTCCCGTGACCGCACCGCCACCTCCTCCTCCGACGAGACCTCCGACCTCGGGCCGCAGAACGCCTTCGACGGCGACCCGGCCACCCGCTGGGCGAGCGCCGAGGGCAAGGACCCGCAGTGGATCGCCGTCGACCTCGGCGACGGGGCCCAGGTCAGCCGGGTGAAGCTCGGCTGGGAGGACGCGTACGCCAAGGCGTACCGGATCGAGATCTCCGCCGACGGCTCCACCTGGACCAAGCTCGCCGAGGAGACCGCCGGCGACGGCGGCACCGACGACTGGACCGCGCTCAGCGGCAAGGGCCGCTACCTGCGCGTGTACGGCACCGCCCGCGCCACCTCCTACGGCTACTCGCTGTACGAGGTCGAGGTCTACGGCACCGCAGGCAGCCAGCCCCCGCAGACCGGCGGCTTCACCGTCGTCGCCGCCGGGGACATCGCCGCCCAGTGCACCGCCTCCGACAGCGACTGCGCCCACCCCAAGACCGCCGCGCTCGCCCAGAAGCTGGACCCGAAGTTCTACCTGACCATGGGCGACAGCCAGTACGACGACGCCCGGATCGCCGACTTCCGCGCCTACTACGACAAGACCTGGGGCGCCTTCAAGGCCAAGACCCGCCCGGTGCCCGGCAACCACGAGACCTACGACCCGGCCGGATCCCTCGCCGGCTACAAGGCGTACTTCGGCGACATCGCCTACCCCCAGGGCAAGACCTACTACAGCTTCGACGAGGGCAACTGGCACTTCATCGCCCTCGACTCCAACTCCTTCGACAAGACCGCCCAGATCGACTGGCTCAAGGCCGACCTCGCCAAGAACGCCAAGTCCTGCATCGCCGCCTACTGGCACCACCCGCTGTACTCCTCCGGCGGACACGGCAACAACCCCGTCAGCCGCCCCGTCTGGAAGCTGCTCTACGGTGCCAAGGCCGACCTCGTGCTCAACGGCCACGACCACCACTACGAGCGGTTCGCCCCGCAGAACCCGGACGGCAAGGCCGTCGCCGACGGCATCACCGAGATCGTCGGCGGGATGGGCGGCGCCGAGCCGTACCCCATCGAGGAGGTCCAGCCCAACAGCCAGAAGCGGATCAGCGGTGAGTACGGCGTGCTCAAGATGAACTTCGCCGACAACGGCTACAGCTGGTCCTACGTCGGCACCGACGGCAAGGCCAAGGACACCAGCCCGAACTACACCTGCCACTGATGATGTACCTGGCGACCACAGGCCGCCGGGACCTGCCGGCCCCGCCCCGCACCGGCGGAGCGGGCCGGCACGTCCCCGGCACCGTCCTCGCGCTCGGCGCGGTCAGCCTCGTCACCGACATCTCCTCGGAGATGGTCACCGCGGTGCTGCCGCTCTACCTGGTCCTCGGACTCGGTCTCTCACCCCTCCAATTCGGCTTTCTGGACGGGCTGTTCAACGGCGCCGCCGCCGTCGTACGGCTCCTCGGCGGATACGCCGCCGACCACGGCCGCGGCCACAAACGGGTCGCCGGCCTCGGCTACGCCCTCTCCGCCCTCTCCCGGATCGGCCTGCTCCTCGCGGGCGGCGCCACCGCGGGCATCGCCGCCGCCCTTGCCACCGACCGGGTCGGCAAGGGCATCCGCACCGCGCCCCGGGACGCGCTGATCACCCTGAGCAGCCCGCCCGAGACCCTCGGCCGCTCCTTCGGCGTGCACCGCGCCATGGACACCACCGGCGCCCTGCTCGGCCCGCTCGCCGCCTTCGCCCTGCTCTGGGCGACCGCCGACGCCTACGACGCGGTGTTCGTCGTCAGCTTCTGCGTCGGGCTGCTCGGCGTGCTGCTCCTGGCCCTCTACGTCCCCGCCGACCAGCCCGCGCCCCGCCCGGCGCCCCGGCCCGCCGCCCGGACCCGGCGCGGACGCAAGACCTTCGAGGCGCTCCGCGACCCCGCCTTCCGGCGCATCCTCGCGGCGGCCGCCCTGCTCGGCGCGGCCACCGTCGGCGACTCCTTCGTCTACCTCCTGCTCCAGCAGCGCCTCGCCCTCCCGGTCGGCTGGTTCCCGCTGCTGCCGCTCGGCGCCGCCGCCTGCTACCTGCTGCTGGCCGTACCGGCCGGCCGGATCGCCGACCGGGTCGGCCGGCGGCTGCCGTTCCTCTACGGGCACCTCGCCCTGCTCGGCGTGTACGTCGCCCTCCTCGCCCCCCTCGGCGGCCCGGCACCGCTGCTCCTGGTGCCCGTCCTCGCCCTGCTCGGCGTCTTCTACGCCACCACCGACGGGGTCCTGATGGCGCTGGCCGGCCCCGTCCTGCCCGCCGACGGCCGGGCGGGCGGACTCGCCGTGCTCCAGACCGGCCAGGCCCTGGCCCGGATGCTCGCCGCCGCCGGATTCGGCGCCGCCTGGACCCTGTGGGGGCCCGGGCCCGCGCTTTGGGCTGCGGTGTCGGTGCTGCTCGTCGCCCTCGTCGGCGGCTGGGCGCTGCTGCCGCGCACCCCCTCCCCGACCCCCGCCCCCGGCGGGCCGGAGACCACCACCCCCGAGAGGCGGACCGCATGAGTACCAGGTTCCCGACCACCGCGACCCCGCTGGGGCCCCGGGCGAGGATCGCCGTCGTGGCGGCCGCGGTGCTGCTCCTCGCGAGCGGCTCCCTCGGCTACGTACTCCACGCCCAGCAGCGGGCCCGGGGCGCACAGGACGGGGCGGACGCCTCGTTCACCCTCGCCGGGCCCGCCCTCTACTTCCGGGACACCGACGGCGGACGCGTCGCCCACCAGCCGCTCACCGCCGCCCGCACCACCGCCACTCGCACCTCCGCCGCCCGTACCGCCGGCGGACCCGTCTGCGACCGCTTCTACGCCGCCGGGGACGGGGCGCTCTGCCTGCGCGCGAAGCCCGGGGTGCTGCCGAGGACGTACGCCGTCGTCCTCGACCGGCAGTTGCGCGAGAAACGCCGGATCACCGTGCCCGGGGTACCCACCCGGGCCCGGGTCTCCGCCTCCGGACGGATGCTGTCCTGGACGGTGTTCGCCACCGGCGACTCGTACGCCACCACCGCCTTCTCCACCCGCACCGCCATCCTCGACCTGCGCACCGGCTACCTCGTCAAGTCCATCGAGGACATCCAGCTCACCCTCGACGGCGCCCGCTACCACGCCCCCGACGTCAACTACTGGGGCGTCACCTTCGCCCGCGACGACAACCGCTTCTACGCCACCGTCTCCACCAAGGGCCGCACCTACCTCGTCGAGGGGAACATGCGGGACTGGACGGCCAAGGCGCTGCGGGAGAACGTCGAATGCCCCTCCCTCTCGCCCGACAACACCCGCCTCGCCTTCAAGAAGAAGGTCTCCGACGACGCCTCCGCGCCCTGGCGGCTCCACGTGCTCGACCTGCGCACCCTGCGCGAGACCCCGCTCGCCGAACGGCGCAGTGTCGACGACCAGGCCGCCTGGCTGGACGACCGCACCCTCGCCTACGCCCTGCCCGGCACCGGCGGCCGCAAGAGCGACATCTGGACCGTCCCCGCCGACGGAACGGGCACCCCCCGGCTCACCGTCGAAGGAGGCTCGTCCCCCGCGGCGGTGACCGGCTGAACGGACCGGCGGAGAGGGGGCGCACGGACCGGCGCGCGGTGTAAGGTGACGCGTCCCCACCCGGGGGCCGACCGGAGGAGGTGAGACCCATTACCGCTGTACCAGGCTGGGTGCTCACCGCCCGCGACCGCGCGACCGACCCGAGGTAGGGCTGTCCGGCGGAGCGCCCATCGGCTTCCCGAAAGGCTCCGCCATGTCGCTCGTCCCCGCTCCGCCCACCCGTTCCACCGTCGTCACCGCCCTGCGCTCCGCCGGCTGCGTCTTCGCCGAGGACGAGGCCGAACTGATCCTCGCCGCCGCCGGTGACCCCGCCGCCCTCGAGGCCATGGTCGGACAGCGGGTGGCCGGCCACCCGCTGGAACACGTCCTCGGCTGGGCCGAGTTCGACGGGCTGCGGATCACCGTCGGCCCCGGCGTCTTCGTACCCCGCCGCCGCACCGAGTTCCTGCTCCACCAGGCCGCCGCGCTGGCCCGGCCGGGGGCCGTCGTCGTCGACCTGTGCTGCGGCTCCGGCGCCCTGGGGGCCGCACTCGCCGCCCGGACCGGCCCGGTCGAACTGCACGCCGCCGACGTCGAACCCGCCGCCGTGCGCTGCGCCCGCCGCAACCTCACCGGTACGGGCCGGGTGTACGAGGGCGACCTCTTCGAACCGCTCCCCGCGACCCTGCGCGGCCGGGTGGAGATCCTGCTCGCCAACGTGCCGTACGTGCCCACGGACGATGTCGGGCTGCTCCCGCCCGAGGCCCGCGTCCACGAACCCCGGGTGGCGCTCGACGGGGGACCGGACGGCCTCGACGTCCTGCGCCGGGTCGCCGCCGGGGCCCCGCACTGGCTGGCCCCCGGCGGCCATCTGCTCGTCGAGACCAGCGAACGGCAGGCGTCCCGAGCCGAGGAGACCCTCGCCCGGCACGGCCTGACCACCCGGGTGGCCGCCTCCGACGAGCTGTACGCCACCGTCGTCCTCGCGACCCGTCCCGTCGACATCCCTTAGGCTCGGGACCGCTGGACGGTGTGTGGGCGGCGGATCGGGAGAGCACGTAATGACGACAGCGCCGGGGCGCAGGAGCAGCACGTTCACCCGATTGCTGCGGCACGGCTTCACCGACCCCTCCACCGCCGAGCGCCTGCTCGACCAGCCCGAGCTGTCCTCGGTCCGCTCCGACCCGGTGCTGCTCGAAGCGCTCGGCGCCACCGCCGACCCCGATCTGGCCCTGCACGGCCTGGTCCGGATCGTCGAGGCCGAGACGCCGGACGAGCGGCGCATGCTGCTCGACACCCTGATCACCGCCAAGCCGCTCCGCGACCGGCTGCTCGGGGTGCTCGGCGCCTCCGAGGCGCTCGGCGACCACCTCGCCCGCCACCCCCGCGACTGGCAGGCCCTGGCCACGTACGAGGCCGCCGACCTGCACCCCGGCGTGGCCGAGTTCGAGGAGGGGCTCGCCGGGGCCGACGACCCCGACGCGCTGCGCGTCGCCTACCGCCGCTGCCTGCTGGCCATAGCCGCCCGCGACGTGTGCGGCACCACCGACGTCGCGGAGGCCGCCGCCGAACTGGCCGACCTGGCCACCGCGACGCTGCGGGCGGCCCTCGCCCTCGCCCGCACGGCCGCGCCCGAGGACGCGGCCCGCTGCCGGCTCGCCGTCATCGCGATGGGCAAGTGCGGCGGCCACGAGCTGAACTACGTCTCCGACGTCGACGTCATCTTCGTCGCGGAGGCGGCCGACGGCTTCGAGGAGGGCGAGGCCGTGCAGGCCGCCACCCGGCTGGCCGCCCACATGATGCGGATCTGCTCCGACACCACCGTCGAGGGCACCATCTGGCCGGTCGACGCCAACCTCCGCCCCGAGGGCCGCAACGGCCCCCTGGTGCGCACGCTCTCCTCGCACCTCGCGTACTACCAGCGCTGGGCCAAGACCTGGGAGTTCCAGGCGCTGCTCAAGGCCCGCCCGGTCGCCGGCGACCCGGAGCTCGGCGCCGAGTACGTCGAGGCCGTGTCGCCGCTGGTCTGGCAGGCCGCGGACCGGGAGAACTTCGTCCCCGACGTCCAGCGGATGCGCCGCCGGGTCGTCGACAACATCCCCGCCGACCGGGTCGACCGGGAGCTCAAGCTCGGCCCCGGCGGGCTGCGGGACGTCGAGTTCGCCGTACAGCTCCTCCAGCTGGTGCACGGCCGCAGCGACACCACCCTGCGCAGCGGCACCACCCTGAAGGCCCTGGCCGCGCTCGCCGAGGGCGGCTACGTCGGCCGGGTGGACGCCGCCCAGCTCGACGACGCCTACCGCTTTCTGCGCGCCATGGAGCACCGCATCCAGCTCCACCGGCTGCGCCGCACCCACCTCGTCCCGGAGGACGCCCCCGACCTGCGGCGGATCGGCCGCTCCCTCGGAATGCGCACCGACCCGATCACCGAGCTCAACCAGGCGTGGAAGCGGCACGCCTCGGTGGTCCGGCGGCTGCACGAGAAGCTCTTCTACCGGCCGCTGCTCGACGCCGTCGCCCAGCTCGCCCCCGGCGAGACCCGGCTCAGCGCCAAGGCCGCCGGGCACCGGCTCGAAGCCCTCGGCTACGCCGACCCGGCCGCCGCGCTGCGCCATCTGGAGGCGCTGTCGTCCGGGGTGTCCCGCAAGGCCGCCATCCAGCGCACGCTGCTGCCCGTGCTGCTCGGCTGGTTCGCGGACTCCGCCGACCCGGACGCCGGGCTGCTCGGCTTCCGCAAGGTCTCCGACGCGCTGGGCAAGACCCCCTGGTACCTGCGGCTGCTGCGGGACGAGGGGGCGGCGGCGGAGAACCTGGCGCGGGTGCTGTCGGCCGGGCGGCTCGCCCCCGACCTGCTGCTGCGGGCCCCGGAGGCGGTGGCGCTCCTCGGTGACCCGCAGGGGCTGCGCCCGCGCACCCGGGAGCACCTGGAGCAGGAGGTGCTGGCCGCGGTGGGGCGCGCGGAAGGGGCGGAGACCGCCGTGGCGGTGGTGCGCGGGGTGCGGCGGCGCGAGCTGTTCCGGACCACGGCCGCCGACCTGATCGGTTCGTACGGCACGGAGGAGAACCCGGCCGAGGAGGACCCCGGTCCGCTTGTCGACCGGGTGGGCGACGCGGTCACCGATCTCACCGCCGTCACCATCGCGGGCGCCCTGCGCGCCGCCGTCCGCGCCCAGTGGGGGGACACCCTGCCCACCCGGTTCGCGGTCATCGGCATGGGCCGGTTCGGCGGCCACGAGCTGAGCTACGGCTCCGACGCCGACGTGCTGTTCGTCCACGCGCCGCGCGAGGGCGTCGACGAGCAGGAGGCGGCCCGGGCGGCGAACGCGGTGGTCTCCGAGATGCGCAGACTGCTCCAACTCCCGACCGCGGACCCGCCGTTGATCATCGACGCGGATCTGCGCCCGGAGGGCAAGAACGGTCCGATGGTCCGTACCCTGCGGTCCTACGACGCCTACTACCGCCGGTGGGCGCTGGTCTGGGAGGCCCAGGCGCTGCTGCGCGCGGAGCCGGTCGCGGGCGACGCGGAGCTGGGACGCGGGTTCATCGAGCTGATCGACCCGCTGCGGTACCCGATGGAGGGGCTGGGGGAGGACGCGGTCCGCGAGATCCGCCGGCTGAAGGCCCGGATGGAGTCCGAGCGGATGCCGCGCGGCGCCGACCCCACGCTCCACACCAAGCTGGGGCGCGGCGGGCTGAGCGATGTCGAGTGGACGGTCCAGCTGATGCAGATGCAGCACGGCTGGCGGTTGCCCGGACTGCGCACCACCCGGACCCGCGAGGCCCTGGCGGCGGCCTGCGCGGCCGGTCTGATCCCGGGGGAGGAGGCCGCGATCCTGGACGAGGCGTGGCTGCTGGCCACCCGGGTGCGCAACGCGGTGATGCTGGTGCGCGGCCGGCCGGGCGACACCTTCCCGTCCGGCCCGCGCGAACTGACCGCGGTCGGCCGGTACCTGGGGTACGAGCCGGGCCACGTCGGGGACATGCTCGACGACTACCGGCGGATCACCCGGCGGGCCCGCGCGGTGGTGGAGGAGCGCTTCTACGGGGCGTGAGCGCCGGGGCGCGGACCGTGCGCGACCCCGCCGCTACCGGCCCTGCGGCGGGCCCGCCGGTTCCGGGGCCGGGTGCCGCGTCCGGGCGGGCGCCGCCGAGGAGACACCGGCCAGCCGGGCCCGGCCGCCCGGCGCCGGTACCCGCTTCGCGAGGTGGTGCGGCAGCGATCCGTACCAGGCGTACGACACCGCGTAGCCGAAGGCCAGGCAGGCCATGCCGCCCAGCGCGTCCAGCCAGAAGTGGTTGGCGGTCGACACGATGACGGCCAGGGTGAGGGCCGGGTACAGCAGGGCCAGGATCCGCGCCCAGGGTGCGGAGACCAGCGCGAACACCGTCAGCCCGCACCAGAGCGACCAGCCGATGTGCATCGAGGGCATCGCCGCGTACTGGTTCGACATGTTCTTGAAGTTGCCCGAGGCCATCGAACCCCAGGTGTGGTGGACCAGCACGGTGTCGACGAAGTGGCCGCCGGCCATCAACCGGGGCGGTGCGAGCGGATACAGGTAGTAACCGAGCAGCGCCGCGCCCGTCGCCGCGAACAGGGTCAGCCGGGCCGCCGCGTAACGGCCGGGGTGGCGGTGGAACAGCCACACCAGCACACAGACCGTGACGACGAAGTGCAGCGTCGCGTAGTAGTAGTTCATCGAGACGATCAGCCATGTCACGGAGTTCACCGCGTGGTTGACGGACTGTTCGACGGCGATGCCCAGATGCCGCTCGGCCGACCAGATCCGGTCGGCGTTGCGCAGGGCCTCGGCCCGCTGCTCCGGAACGGCGTTGCGGACCAGCGAGTACAGCCAGTAACTGGCCGCGACGAGCAGGATTTCGAACCAGACGCGCGGCCGACGGGGGGCACGGAGCCGGTGGGAGGGGCGGAGGGAGCGGAAGGGGCGCGGGGAACGCCCCTCCGACCGGCCTTCCTGTGGCATCACGCTCAATTCACCCATAGGCATAGAGTCTGCCAGAAAACGCCTTTCCGCCCGACGATCCTCCGGCGGGTCAGGGGACGCGGGGGAGAGTCGGGGCGCACAGGAGAAGGCCCCCGTCCGCGAACTGCGGAACGGGGGCGCGCGTGGGATGCTGGGCGGGTCGGGTGCCGGTGCCGCCGGCCCCCGCGAGGGCCGTCAGACGGCGGTGGCCGGGGCGGGTCCCGGGCCCGCGGCCGTCGAGCCGCGGACGACCAGCTCGGGCATGAAGACGAACTCGCTGTGCGGGGCCGGGGTGCCGCCGACCTCCTCCAGCAGGGTGCGTACGGCGGCCTGGCCCATCGCCGTGACCGGCTGGCGGATCGTGGTCAGCGGCGGGTCGGTGAACGCTATGAGCGGCGAGTCGTCGTAGCCGACCACCGACAGGTCGCGCGGCACCTCCAGCCCGGCCCGGCGGGCCGCCCGGATCGCGCCGAGCGCCATCATGTCGCTCGCGCACACCACCGCCGTGCAGCCCCGCTCCATCAGCGCCGAGGCCGCGGCCTGGCCACCCTCCAGGGTGAACAGCGAATGCTGGATCAGCTCCTCCGCCGCGTCCGGCCCGAGGCCCAACTGCTCCTGCAGGGTGGCGCGGAAGCCCTCGATCTTGCGGAGCACCGGCACGAACCGCTTCGGGCCGACCGCCAGCCCGATCCGCTGGTGCCCCAGCGACACCAGGTGCGTCACCGCGAGCCGCATCGCCGCCCGGTCGTCCGGCGAGATGAACGGCGCCCGGACCTCCGGGGCGAAGCCGTTGACCAGGACGAAGGGAACGCCCTTCGCCCGCAGTTGTTCGTAGCGCCGCATGTCCGCCGAGGTGTCGGCGTGCAGCCCGGAGACGAAGATGATGCCCGCCACGCCGCGGTCGACCAGCATCTCGGTCAACTCGTCCTCGGTGGAGCCGCCGGGGGTCTGGGTCGCCAGCACCGGGGTGTAGCCCTGCCGGGTCAGCGCCTGGCCGATCACCTGGGCCAGGGCGGGGAAGATCGGGTTCTCCAGCTCCGGCGTGATCAGGCCCACCAGACCGGCGCTGCGCCGGCGCAGTCGCACGGGGCGCTCGTAGCCGAGGACGTCGAGGGCGGCGAGAACGGATTCGCGGGTGGCCGCTGCTACACCGGGCTTGCCGTTCAGTACGCGGCTGACCGTCGCTTCGCTGACCCCCGCCTGAGCTGCGATATCGGCAAGCCTTGCGGTCATGGAAGTGGACTGTACCGGGCGGGTGTCGGATTGCCCACCAGGGGCCGGAGCGGGGCGCCGGGCCGGGTTCGTACGGCGGTTCGGGTGAGGGATCCGGCAATGTCTTGCAAGGTCTTGCGGGGCGGTTCCAGGGCCGTCGGGCCGAGGGTCGTGCCGCGTGACTCCGGGGCGTGGCCTGCCGTTGCCAGGGTGTGACCTCTTCCGTCAAGAGGCTTGACGGCAACCGTGAGGACACGCGAATGTAACGATCGTCGGAGCTTGCAGAAATCTTCCGCAAACTCTTTCGGCGTTCTTTCATCCTTGTTACGTTCTCGTCGACCCGGCGCCGCGACGGAGCGGTTCGGCAGTTGAAGGAGTTCAGATGCGACGTGGCATAACGGCCACCGCCCTGGTCGCGGCCCTGGCGTTCGCGGCGACCGCCTGCGGCAGCGACGACGAGGGGGGCACGAGCAACGGCTCGGGCGAGCTCTCCGGCACCGTGACGTGGTGGGACACGTCGAGCGTGGGCAGCGAGGACAAGGTCTTCAAGAAGATCGCCGAGGGCTTCACCAAGCAGCACCCGAAGGTCAAGGTCAAGTACGTCAACGTCCCCTTCGGCGAGGCGCAGAACAAGTTCAAGAACGCCGCGCAGGCCGGCTCCGGCGCCCCGGACGTCATCCGCTCCGAGGTCGCCTGGACGCCCGAGTTCGCCGACCTCGGCTACCTCGCCCCGCTCGACGGCACCCCCGCGCTGAAGAACGCGGACGACTTCATGAAGCAGGCCGCCGCCTCCACCAAGTACAACGGCAAGACGTACGCGGTGCCGCAGGTCATCGACTCCATGGGGATCTTCTACAACAAGAAGATGTTCAAGGACGCCGGCGTCGAGCCGCCCGCGACCGTCAACGACCTCAAGACCGTCGCCAAGAAGATCAAGGACAAGACCGGCAAGACCGGCCTCTACCTGCGCGGCGACGACTCGTACTACTTCCTCTCCTTCCTGTACGGCGAGGGCGGCGACCTGGTCGACGCGGGTGCCAAGAAGATCACCGTCGACAACGCGGCGGGAGTCAAGGCGTTCGGCGTCGTGAAGGACCTCGTCGACTCCGGGGCGGCCAAGACCGACGCCACGGACGGCTGGGAGAACATGATGCAGTCGTTCAAGAACGGCGACGTCGCCATGATGGTCAACGGCCCCTGGGCCGTGGCCGACACCCTGACCGGCAAGCAGTTCACCGACAAGGAGAACCTGGGCATCGCCCCGGTCCCGGCCGGTTCCGCCGCCCAGGGCGCCCCGCAGGGCGGTCACAACCTCGCCGTCTACGCCGGTTCCAAGAACCTCGACGCCTCCTACGCCTTCGTCGAGTACATGACCTCCGTCGAGTCCCAGGCGCAGGTCGCCGGCGAGCTGAACCTGCTGCCGACCCGCAACGCCGCGTACGCCAAGCAGCAGGCCGTGGACAGCGAGATCGTCCAGTTCTTCAAGCCGGTCGTCGAGACCGCCGTCGAGCGTCCCTGGATCCCGGAGACCGGCAGCCTCTTCGCCCCGCTGAACACCGAGTACACCAAGGTCCTCACCGGCCAGACCACGCCGGAGAAGGCCGCCAAGGCGACCGGTGACTCCTACCGCAAGCTCCTCAAGGACTGGAAGTAACCCAGGAAGGCAGGCCGGCTGATGGCTGTCCACACCAGCCAGTCGGTGGCGAAGGCCGCGGGCGACGACGTCGCCCGCGGCCGGAGCCGCGGTACTGGTAACCCCCCGCCGCCGAGCAGGCTCCGGCGGGCCCTTTCGGTCCACTGGTACGCCTGGACCATGGTGGCCCCGGTCGTCGTCGTGATCGGCGTGATCATCGGCTACCCCCTGGTCCGCGGTATCTGGCTGTCGCTGACCGACGCCAACGAGCGCAACGTCGCCCGGTCCATCGGCGTCAACGAGATGCCCGCCACGTACAAGTTCGTGGGTCTGGACAACTACCGCGACGCCCTGACCGGAGGTCAGTTCCTCGGCACGCTCGGCTGGACGCTGGTGTGGACGGTCTCCTGCGTGGGCATCACCTTCTGCCTGGGCATGGCGCTCGCCAACATCCTCAACCGCAGGATCGCCGGCCGCTCCGCCTACCGGATGGCCCTGATCCTGCCCTGGGCCATCCCCGGCTTCGTCTCCGTCTTCGCCTGGCGCTTCCTCTACAACGAGGAGCGCGGCCTGCTCAACAAGATCCTCGGCGGCGTCGGCATCGACGGCATCCCGTGGCTGAACGACCCCACCTGGGCCAAGTTCTCCGTCATCGCCGTCAACGTCTGGCTCGGCGTCCCCTTCATCATGGTGGCGCTGCTGGGCGGACTGCAGTCCATACCCGCCGAGCAGTACGAGGCCGCCGAGATGGACGGCGCGACCGCGTGGCAGCGCTTCCGCCACGTCACCCTGCCCGGACTGCGCCCGGTCTCCGCCACGGTGACCCTGCTCTCCACCATCTGGACGTTCAACATGTTCCCGGTGATCTTCCTGCTGACCCGCGGGGGACCGGGGGAGTCCACCCAGATCCTGGTGACCCAGGCGTACAAATTCTCCTTCGAGATCAGCCCGCGCGACTTCGCGCAGTCCTCCACCTGGGGCGTGCTGATCCTCGTCCTCCTGATGCTCTTCGCCGTGGTCTACCGGCGAGTGCTCCGCACGCAGGGAGACAACTGGTGACCACCGCCGCACCGACCACCACCACCGCACGGCGCCCCGCCCGCCGGCCCCGGCGGCGCGGGGAGCGCTCGCCGGTCGCCTCCGTGGCCCTGCACCTCACGCTGATCGCCGCGTCCGTCATCGCGGTCTTCCCCGTGCTCTGGGTCCTGCTGACCTCGCTGAAGCCGGCGAAGTACGCCACGACCACCGACTTCTTCAAAGAGACGACGTTCGAGAACTACACGAACCTGATCCGGGACACCGAGTTCCTGACCTGGTTCGGCAACTCCGTGGTCATCGCGGGTCTCACCACCGTCCTCGGCGTCTTCGTCTCCGCGACCACCGGCTACGCGGTCAGCCGCTTCCGCTTCCCCGGCAAGCGCGGGCTGATGTGGACCCTGCTCATCACCCAGATGTTCCCGGTCGCCGTCCTCATCGTGCCGATCTACAACATCATGTCGAGCATCGGCCTGATCAACCAGCCGGCCGGGCTCGTCATCACCTACCTCACCATCTCGGTGCCGTTCTGCGCCTGGATGATGAAGGGCTTCTTCGACACCATCCCGCGCGAGATCGACGAGTCCGGCCAGGTCGACGGCCTCACCCCGTTCGGCACCTTCTGGCGGCTCATCCTGCCGCTCGCCAAGCCGGGACTCGCCGTCACCGCCTTCTACTCCTTCATCACCGCCTGGGGCGAGGTGGCGTACGCCTCGGCCTTCATGGTCGGCGACGAGAACCTGACGCTCGCCGGCGGACTGCAGAAGTTCGTCAACCAGTACGGGGCCCAGTGGGGCCCGATGACCGCGGCGTCCGTGCTGATCGCGATACCCGCGGCCCTGGTCTTCCTCTTCGCCCAGCGCCACCTGGTCACCGGCATGTCCGCCGGAGCCGTCAAGGGCTGAACCGAGCCGGCAGGGCCCTCGCACGACCCGCACGCACCAAGTCACGGCGGCCGCCGGTGTCCGACCCCGGTCCCGGCGCCGCCACCCACCCCGACACCTCAGGGACGACATGACCCAGCACCTCGCTGCCCCCGTCACCGGCACGTCCGGCGCCGCTCCGGCCCACCAGACCGGCTGGTGGCAGGACGCGGTGATCTACCAGGTCTATCCGCGGAGCTTCGCCGACGGCAACGGCGACGGCATGGGCGACCTCACCGGTGTCCGCGGCAGACTCCCGTACCTCAGGGACCTCGGTGTGGACGCGGTCTGGCTCAGCCCGTTCTACGCCTCCCCGCAGGCCGACGCGGGCTACGACGTCGCCGACTACCGGGCCATCGACCCGATGTTCGGCACCCTGCCGGACGCCGACGCGCTGATCCGCGACGCCCACGACCTGGGCCTGCGGATCATCGTGGACCTGGTGCCCAACCACTCCTCGGACCGCCACGCGTGGTTCCGCCGCGCCCTGGCCGAGGGCCCCGGCTCCGCGCTGCGCGACCGCTACCACTTCCGCCCCGGCAAGGGCGAGAACGGCGAACTCCCGCCCAACGACTGGGAGTCCGTCTTCGGCGGCCCCGCCTGGACCCGGACCACCGACCCGGACGGCACCCCCGGCGACTGGTACCTCCACCTCTTCGCCCCCGAGCAGCCCGACTTCAACTGGGAACACCCGGCCGTCGCCGACGAGTTCCGCTCCATCCTGCGGTTCTGGCTCGACATGGGCGTCGACGGCTTCCGGGTCGACGTCGCCCACGGCCTGGTCAAGGCCGCCGGACTGCCCGACCTCGGCAGCCACGACCAGCTCAAGCTGCTCGGCAACGACGTCATGCCGTTCTTCGACCAGGACGGGGTCCACGCGATCTACCGCTCCTGGCGCACCATCCTCGACGAGTACCCCGGCGCCAGGATCCTCGTCGCCGAGGCGTGGACGCCCACCGTCGAGCGCACCGCCAACTACGTGCGCCCCGACGAGATGCACCAGGCGTTCAACTTCCAGTACCTCGGGACCGCCTGGGACGCCGCCGAGCTGCGCACCGTCATCGACGCCTCGCTCGACGCGATGCGCCCGGTCGGCGCCCCCACCACCTGGGTGCTCTCCAACCACGACGTGACCCGGCACGCCACCCGCTTCGCCAACCCGCCCGGCCTCGGCACCCAGATCCGCACCCCCGGCGACCGCGGACTCGGGCTGCGCCGCGCCCGCGCCGCCACCCTGCTGATGCTGGCCCTGCCCGGCTCCGCCTACGTCTACCAGGGCGAGGAGCTGGGCCTGCCCGACGTCACCGACCTGCCCGACGAGGTCCGCCAGGACCCGTCGTTCTTCCGCGCCGAGGGCCAGGACGGCTTCCGCGACGGCTGCCGGGTGCCGATCCCGTGGACCCGCGAGGGCAGCTCGTACGGCTTCGGCGACGGCGGCAGCTGGCTGCCCCAGCCCGACAGCTGGGGCGGGCTGAGCGTCGAGGCGCAGACCGGCGTGGCCGGCTCCACCCTGGAGCTCTACCGGGCCGCCATCGCCGCCCGCCGGGCCCACCCCGGCCTCGGCGCCGGGGACGCGGTCCAGTGGCAGGACGCCCCCGAGGGGCTGCTGGTCTTCGCGCGCCCCGGCTTCGTCTGCACCGTCAACACCACCGGCGCCCCGGTCCGCCTGGCGGCGCCCGGCAACGTCCTGCTGTCCAGTGCCCCGGTCGCCGTCGACGGCGACGCGATCGAGCTGCCCGCGGACACCACGGTGTGGTGGACGGTGTGACCGTCCCCCCGCCCCGGAGCGGCCCCCCGGCCGGCGGTGCGCCGAGACTCTCGGACATCGCCGGCCAGGCGGCGGTCAGCGAGGCGACCGTCAGCCGGGTGCTCAACGGGAAGCCGGGCGTCGCGGACCCCACCCGCCAGCGGGTGCTGGCGGCGCTCGACATCCTCGGCTACGAACGCCCCGTCCGGCTGCGCAGGCGCAGCGCCGGGCTGATCGGGCTGGTGACCCCCGAGCTCACCAACCCGATCTTCCCGGCGTTCGCGCAGGCCGTGGAGCAGATGCTCGCCGGACACGGCTACACCCCGGTGCTCTGCACCCAGCTTCCCGGCGGCGCCACCGAGGACGAGCTGGTCGAACAGCTCGTGGAGCGCGGCGTCGACGGGATCGTCTTCCTCTCCGGGCTGCACGCCGACCTGTCGGCCGACCCGGCCCGGTACGCCGCGCTCACCGACCGCGGCGTGCCGTTCGTCCTGATCAACGGCTACAACGACCGGATCAGCGCCCCGTTCGTCTCGCCCGACGACGCCGCGGCCGTCCGGATGGCGGTCGGGCACCTCGCCGACCTCGGGCACAGCCGGGTCGGGCTGGCGATCGGGCCGCAGCGCTACGTCCCCTCCCGCCGCAAGCGCGAGGGGTTCCTCGACGCCTCGGTGAGCCTGCTGGGCCTGGACCGCGCCGAGGCCGAACTGCTGGTCTGCTCCACGCTGTTCAGCGTCGAGGGCGGCCAGGTGGCGGCGGGCGCGCTGCTCGACCGGGGCTGTACGGGCATCGTCTGCGGCAGCGACCTGATGGCGCTGGGCGTGGTGCGCGCGGCCCGGGAGCGGGGGCTCGGGGTGCCGCGCGACGTGTCGGTGGTGGGCTTCGACGACTCGCAGCTGATCGCGTTCACCGACCCGCCGCTGACGACGGTGCGCCAGCCGGTGCAGGCGATGGCGGCGGCCGCGGTCGGCGCCCTGCTGGAGGAGATCGCCGGCAGCCCCGTGCAGCGCACGGAGTACGTGTTCCAGCCGGAGCTGGTGGTACGGGGATCCACGGCGGCGGCCCGGGGCGACTGAGAGCCTGTCGGGTGACCTTAGGCCGGCCGGAGGCGCCCGGCAGGCTCTGAGCCCCGACGCGACAGGAGAGGCACCGGGAGCCCCGGCCCTGACGGGCCGCAGCGGGGAGATGAACGGCTCCGGGTGCCTCTCTTGTGCGTGACCGGCCCGGCCGGCCGGGCGCGTGGGGGTCCGGGCTCGCCGGAACCCCCCGGCCGACCGGACCGGAGTCACAGGGAATGTAACAGTGCTGCAATGTCTTGCGTAAGTCCTTGCAAGGAGAAAACTGCTGTATTTCGTGGAAGTTAGCGGGATGTGTCCAAAGGGTTGACCGGAACCTGACGGGCTCGTACGGTCATCGGCGCGGCAGGGTTTGCATTCTTGCTGCAAGAACCTTCAGGAGCCTTGGAGGCAGGGCGCGTTGCCGCGCGAGGCTGCACCGTCACCCGCATTTCCCCCCACAGCAGGAGGAAACATGGCACGCAGACCGCTGTCCGCGGTGCTCGCCCTGGCGGCCGGAGCCGCCGTCCTGGTGGCCCCCGCCGCCACCACCGCCCAGGCCGCCACCCCCGGGGAGAAGGACGTCACCGCCGTCCTCTTCGAGTGGAAATTCGACTCCGTGGCCAAGGCGTGCACGGACTCCCTCGGCCCGGCCGGCTACGGCTACGTACAGGTCTCACCGCCCCAGGAGCACATCCAGGGCGGCCAGTGGTGGACCTCCTACCAGCCCGTCAGCTACAAGATCGCCGGACGCCTCGGCGACCGCTCCTCCTTCGCTGCGATGGTCAACACCTGCCACGCGGCGGGCGTCAAGGTCGTCGCCGACTCCGTCATCAACCACATGTCGGCCGGATCGGGCACCGGAACCGGCGGCTCCTCCTACACCAAGTACGACTACCCCGGCGTGTACTCCAAAGCCGACATGGACGACTGCACCGCGCAGATCTCCAACTACCAGGACCGCGCCAACGTCCAGAACTGCGAACTCGTCGGCCTCGCCGACCTGGACACCGGTGAGGAGTACGTACGCGGCCGGATCGCCGCCTATCTGAACGACCTGCTCTCCCTGGGCGTCGACGGCTTCCGCATCGACGCGGCCAAGCACATGCCCGCCGCCGACCTGGCCAACATCAAGTCCCGGCTGACCAGGCCCGACGCCTACTGGAAGCAGGAGGCGATCCACGGCGCCGGCGAGGCCGTCCAGCCCGACGAGTACACCGGCACCGGCGACGTCCAGGAGTTCCGCTACGCCCGCGGCCTCAAGCAGGTCCTCACCGGCGAGAAACTCGCGTACCTGAAGAACTACGGGGAGGGCTGGGGCTTCCTGCCCTCCTCGAAGGCCGCCGTCTTCGTCGACAACCACGACACCGAGCGCGGCGGCGACACCCTGAACTACAAGGACGGCGCGAACTACACCCTGGCCAGTGTCTTCATGCTGGCCTGGCCGTACGGATCGCCCGACGTCCACTCCGGCTACGAGTGGTCGGACAAGGACGCCGGCCCGCCCAACGGCGGCACGGTGAACGCCTGTTACAGCGACGGCTGGAAGTGCCAGCACGCCTGGCGCGAGATCTCCTCCATGGTCGGCTTCCGCAACACCGCGCGCGGCCAGGCCGTCACCGACTGGTGGGACAACGGCGCCAACCAGATCGCCTTCGGCCGCGGGACCAAGGCCTACGTCGCCATCAACCACGAGGGCTCCGCGCTGACCCGTACGTTCCAGAGCTCGCTGCCCGCCGGCGACTACTGCGACATCCAGTCCGGCAAGGGCGTCACGGTCGACGGCTCCGGCCGGTTCACCGCGACCCTGGGCGCCAACACCGCCCTGGCCCTCCAGGTGAACGCCCGCACCTGCTCCGGCGGGGGCACCACCGAACCCGGCACCGGCAGCTCCGGCGCCTCCTTCGGGGTGAACGCCACCACCCAGCTCGGCCAGAACATCTACGTCACCGGCGACCAGGGCGCCCTCGGCAACTGGAACACCGGCGCCGCCCTCAAGCTCGACCCGGCGGCGTACCCGGTCTGGAAGCTCGACGTGGCCCTGCCCGCGGGCACCACGTTCGCGTACAAGTACCTCCGCAAGGACGCGAACGGCAACGTCACCTGGGAGAGCGGCGCGAACCGCACCGCGACCGTCCCCGCCACCGGCAGGGTCACGCTGACCGGCGACGTCTGGCGCGGCTGACCGCCCGTACCCCGGTACGCGCCCACCGCACCGCACCGCACCGCCCCGCCCCCTCCGCGAAACGCGCCGGGGCGGGGCGGTCCCACAACCGAACCCGCCCCCCGAGATCCCCGTACACGCACGCAAGGAGAACCGCCCCGTGTCCCGTTCCGCCCTCCGGAGAGGAGCCGTCGCCGCACTCTGCGCGGCGCTCCTCCCCGTCGTCCCGGCGGCGTCCGCCTCCGCCGCGCCGAGACCGCCGGCCCCGCCCTCGGACGCGAAGCTCGCCAAGGAGCCCGCCCGCCACGACCTGACGCGGGAGCAGTTCTACTTCGTCATGCCGGACCGGTTCGCCAACGGCGACCCGGCCAACGACCGGGGCGGGCTGACCGGCTCCCGCCTGGAGACCGGCTACGACCCCACGGACAAGGGCTTCTACCAGGGCGGCGACCTCAAGGGCCTCACCCGGCGCCTCGACTACATCAAGGGCCTCGGCACCACCGCCATCTGGCTCGCACCGATCTTCAAGAACCGCCCCGTCCAGGGCACCGGCAAGGACGCCTCGGCCGGCTACCACGGCTACTGGATCACCGACTTCACCCGGGTCGACCCGCACTTCGGCACCAACGCCGACCTGACGCAGCTGATCGACAAGGCCCACGCCAAGGGCATGAAGGTCTTCTTCGACGTCATCACCAACCACACCGCCGACACCGTCGACTACGCCGAGAAGGCCTACGGCTACCGCCCCAAGGGCGCCTACCCCTACCTGGACCGGGACGGCCGCCCCTTCGACGACGCCAAGGGCATGGCGAAGGTGGACGCCGGCTCCTTCCCGTACACACCGGCCAACGCCGAGAACGCCGGGAGCAAGGTCCCCGCCTGGCTCAACGACCCCACGATGTACCACAACCGGGGCGACTCCACCTACGCCGGCGAGTCCACCACCTACGGCGACTTCTCCGGCCTCGACGACCTGTGGACCGAACGCCCCGAGGTCGTCTCCGGCATGGAGAAGATCTACGAGAAGTGGGTCCGCGACTTCGACATCGACGGCTTCCGGATCGACACCGTCAAACACGTCGACCTGGACTTCTGGACCCAGTGGGCCACCGCCCTCGACACCTACGCGGCCAAGCGCGGCCGCGAGGACTTCTTCATGTTCGGCGAGGTCTACTCCTCCGACCCCGCCGTCACCTCCCCCTACGTCACCCGGGGCCGGCTCGACGCCACCCTCGACTTCCCGTTCCAGGAGGCCGCCCGCCAGTACGCCTCCCAGGGCGCCCCGGCGGGGAAGCTCGCCGCCGTCTTCGCCGACGACTACCGCTACACCACCGACAAGGCCAACGCCTACGAGCAGGTCACCTTCCTCGGCAACCACGACATGGGCCGCATCGGGACGTTCCTGAAGCAGGACAACCCGAAGGCCGACGACGCCGAACTCGTCGCCCGCGCGAAGCTCGCCAACGAGCTGATGTTCCTCGGGCGCGGCAACCCCGTCGTCTACTACGGCGACGAACAGGGCTTCACCGGCGCGGGCGGCGACAAGGACGCCCGGCAGACCATGTTCGCCTCGAGGACCGCCGACTACCTCGACGACGACCAGCTCGGCACCGACCGCACCCACGCCTCCGACGCGTACGACACCGGCCACCCGCTGTACCGGAACATCGCCGCGCTCTCCACGCTCACCCGGAACCACCCGGCCCTGCGCGACGGGGTCCAGACCGAGCGGTACGCCGAGGGCTCCATGTACGCCTTCTCCCGCACCGACCCCGCCAAGCCGTACGAGTACCTGGTCGCCGCCAACAACGGCACCGCCCCGCGCACCGTCGAACTGCCCACCGGCACGGCGGACACGGACTTCCGCACCCTGTACGGCGGCTCCGGCACCCTCCGCAGCGGCGCCGACAGGAAGCTCACCGTCACCGTCCCCGCCCTCTCCAGCGTCGTGCTCCGCGCCGACCGGGCCCTGGACACCCCCGCCACCAGGCCCTCGGTCACCCTGAAGGCCCCGGCCGCCGGAGCCACCGGCACCGTCGAGATCTCCGCCGACGTGGACGGCGGCGGTCTCGACCGCGTCGTCTTCGCCGCCCAGACCGGCAACGGCAGGTGGACCACCCTCGGCTCCGCCGACCACGCCCCGTACAAGGTCACCCAGCACCTCGACGCCACCGTGAAGGCCGGTACGCCGCTGCGCTACAAGGCCGTCGTCGTCGACCGCGCCGGCCGCACCGCGAGCGCCCTCGCCGCCACCACCGCCGGAGCGGCCCCCGCCGAACCGAAGCCGGTGGCCGTCGAACGCGACTACGCCGTCGTCCACTACCAGCGCGCCGACGGCGACTACGACGGCTGGAAGCTCCGCTCCGGGGACACCACCGCCGCCTTCACCGGCCGCGACGCCTACGGCGCCTTCGCCTGGATCAAGCTCGACGAGGGCGCGGCCGACCTCCCGTACACCGTCGAGAGGAACGGCACCGCCGACGGGCCGCAGCGCACCGTCGACCTCGCGCGCACCGGCGAGGTCTGGATCGAACAGGGCAAGGACGGCCAGGCCGACGAGGCCCCCGACGGCGCCCGTCCGCCGCAGGACACCACCAAGGCCGTGCTCCACTACTACCGGCCCGACGGCGACTACGACGGCTGGGGCCTGCACACCTGGACCGGCGCCAAGAACCCCACCGACTGGGCCAAGCCGCTCCAGCCGGTGAAGCGGGACGCCTCCGGCGTCACCTTCGAGGCGCCGCTGGCCGAGGGCGCCACCTCGCTCTCCTACATCCTGCACAAGGGCGACGAGAAGGACCTCCCCAGCGACCAGTCCCTCGACCTCGCCACCTACGGCCACGAGGTCTGGCTGCTCGGCGCCACCCCCGGCTACCTGCTGCCCCAGACCGGCGGCGTCCCCGCCCCCGACCTCTCCAAGGCCGAGGCGCAGTGGATCGACGCCTCCACCGTCGTCTGGAAGGTCACGCCCACCGGCGCCACCAGCCAGCAGCTCGTCTACGCCAAGGACGGCGCCCTCACCGTCGTCGACGGGGCGCTGAGCGAGGAGGGGCAGTGGCTCCGGCTCACCCCCGCCGCGCTCACCGACGCGCAGAAGGCGAAGTACCCGCACCTCAAGGACCATCCGGCGTTCACCGTCGACCCCCGCGACCGGGGCCGGGTCCGCGAGGCACTGCGCGGCCAGCTCATCGCCACCCAGCGCGCCGCCAACGGCGCCCTGCTCGCCGCCACCGGGGTACAGAGCGCCGGCGCCCTCGACGACCTGTACGGGAAGAACGCTGCCGGCGCCGCACTCGGCCCGGTCTTCGACGCCAAGGGCCGCCCCACCCTCTCCGTCTGGGCCCCCACCGCCCGCACCGTCGCCCTCGAACTCGACGGCCGCCGCGTCCCGATGGACCGCGACGACCGCACCGGCGTCTGGTCCGCCACCGGCACCAGGGGCTGGACCGGAAAGCCCTACCGCTACGTCGTCGATGTCTGGGCGCCCACCGTCCGGAAGTTCGTCACCAACAAGGTCACCGACCCCTACTCCACCGCGCTGACCACCGACTCCGCCCGCAGCCTCGTCGTCGACCTCGACGACCCGCAGCTCGCCCCCGCGGGCTGGTCCGGACTGAGGAAGCCCGCCGCCACCCCGCTGCGCGACGCGCAGATCCAGGAACTGCACATCCGTGACTTCTCGATCGCGGACCGCACCTCGAAGCACCCCGGCGAGTACCTCGCCTTCACCGACACCCGCTCCGACGGGATGAAGCACCTCAAGAAGCTCGCCGACGCCGGAACGGACTACGTCCACCTGCTGCCCGCCTTCGACATCGGGACGATCCCCGAGAAGAAGTCCGCACAGCAGCGGCCCGCCTGCGACCTCTCCGTCCACGCCCCCGACTCCGAGGAGCAGCAGGCCTGCGTGGCGAAGGCCGCCGCGAAGGACGGCTTCAACTGGGGCTACGACCCGCTCCACTACACCGTCCCCGAGGGCTCCTACGCCTCCGACCCGGACGGCACCCGGCGCACCGTCGAGTTCCGGCGGATGGTCCAGGGCCTCAACGGCACCGGGCTGCGCACCGTCATGGACGTCGTCTACAACCACACCGTCGCCGCCGGCCAGGACGACAAGTCCGTACTCGACCGGATCGTGCCCGGCTACTACCAGCGGCTCCTGGAGGACGGCACCGTCGCCACCTCCACCTGCTGCGCCAACACCGCCCCCGAACACACCATGATGGGCAAGCTCGTCGTGGACTCGGTCGTCACCTGGGCCAAGGAGTACAAGGTCGACGGCTTCCGCTTCGACCTGATGGGTCACCACCCCAAGGCCAACATCCTCGCCGTCCGCAAGGCGCTCGACGCGCTCACCGTGGCGAAGGACGGCGTCGACGGGAAGAAGATCATCCTCTACGGGGAGGGCTGGAACTTCGGCGAGATCGCCGACGACGCCCGCTTCGTCCAGGCCACCCAGAAGAACATGGCCGGCACCGGCATCGCGACCTTCTCCGACCGGGCCCGCGACGCCGTGCGCGGCGGCAGCCCCTTCGACGAGGACCCGCGCGTCCAGGGCTTCGCCAGCGGCCTCTACACCGACCCCAACACCTCGCCCGCCAACGGCACCGCGGCCGAGCAGAAGGCCCGGCTGCTGCACTACCAGGACCTGATCAAGGTCGGCCTCACCGGCAACCTCGCCGACTACACCTTCACCGACACCTCCGGCCGCACCGTCAAGGGCTCCGAGGTCGACTACAACGGCGCCCCCGCCGGATACGCGAAGGCCCCCGGCGACGCCCTCGCCTACGTGGACGCCCACGACAACGAGTCGCTCTACGACACGCTCGCCTTCAAGCTCCCCGCGGGCACCCCGGCCGCCGACCGGGCCCGCACGCAGGTCCTGGCGATGGCCACCGCCGCCCTCTCGCAGGGCCCCGCGCTCTCCCAGGCCGGCACCGACCTGCTGCGCTCCAAGTCCCTGGACCGCAACTCCTACGACAGCGGCGACTGGTTCAACGCCCTGCACTGGGACTGCCGCGACGGCAACGGCTTCGGCCGGGGACTGCCCCCGGCCGCCGACAACGCCGACAAGTGGTCCTACGCCAAGCCGCTGCTGGCCGACCCCGCGCTCCGGCCCGGCTGCGCCCAAATCGACGGGGCGTCCGCCGCCTACCGGGACCTGCTCACCATCCGCGCCACGGAGAAGGACTTCTCCCTCGCCACCGCCGGGCAGGTGCGCTCGGCCCTCTCCTTCCCGCTCTCCGGCAAGGACGAGACCCCCGGCGTGATCACCATGCGGCTCGGAAAGCTGGTCGTCGTCCTCAACGCGGCCCCCGGCACCACGACCCAGACGGTCCCCGCCCTGGCGGGCCACGCGTACGCACTCCACCCGGTCCAGGCGAAAGGCGCGGATAGTACCGTCAAGAAGTCACGATATGAGCAGAGTTCGGGAAGTTTCACCGTTCCGGGTCGTACGGCGGCGGTGTTCTCCCTGAAGTAGGCCAGGACGGCGCTACCTTGGGGGAGCAGTCGTCGGGAATGCCGCAGTACCGCACCCCGGCGCACGTCCTCCCACCCCCGGCCGGTCCCGGCCCCTCCCCGCAGCGTCGGGCGTCCCCCACACGCCCGAGCCGCACCGGGGCAGGGGACGGGGCCGGCCGGTCCACCTGTTTCGGCGACGGTGACCATGGCGAGCAACATCCCCGAGGAGAACAGCAGCTTTGTCGGACGGAAAGTGGAGCTCGCCAGGCTGGAACACACCCTCGCCACGCACCGGCTGACCACGCTCACCGGCCCCGGCGGCGTCGGCAAGACCCGGCTCGCCGTCCGCGCCGCTCGGCAGGCGGCGGCGTCCCACCGCGACGGCGCCTGGTGGGCCGACCTGTCACCGCTCCACGACGACGGACTGCTCATCGCCACCGTCTCCGACGCGGTCGGGCTCTCCGACCACACGCTGCGCATGCCCATCGACGCCCTGTGCGAATGGCTCGTCGACAAGGAACTGCTGCTCGTCCTCGACTCCTGCGAGCACCTGCGCCCCGCCTGCGCCCATCTGCTCGGCGAGATCCTCACCACCTCGCCCGGCCTCACCGTGCTCACCACCAGCAGGGAACCCCTCGGCATCAAGGGCGAGCAGACCGTGGAGGTCGGCCCGCTCCCCGTGGAGGGCACGGCCGACGCGCTGGCCCTCTTCCGGGACCGGGCCACCGCCTCCGCCCCCCGGCTCTCGCTGGACGAGCCGGGCGACGCGGAGGCCGCCACCGAGATCTGCCGCCGCCTCGAAGGCATGCCGCTCGCCATCGAACTGGCCGCCGGGGCGCTGGGCCGGGAGACCGTCGAACAGGTCGCCGCCCGGATCAGGTCCCGCTTCGACGTACCGGCCGACGACTCGCTCTGGCCGCCGCGCCACCGCGCCCTGCGCACCGCCATCGGCTGGAGCCACGAACTGTGCGCCCCGCTCGAACGGCTGCTCTGGGCCCGGCTCACCGTCCTGCGCGGCCCCTTCGACGAGGCCACCGCCCGCAAGGTCTGCGCCGGGGGACCGCTCACCCCGGACGGTGTGACCCGGGCCCTGGACGGCCTGGTCGCCAAGTCCGTCGTCCAACGGGACGGCGCCCGCCACCGGATGCTCGACACCATCCGCGAGTACGGCCGGATGTGGCTCGCCGAACTCCGCGAGGAACGCGCCGCCGCCGACCGGCACGCCGCCTGCTTCCTCGGCCTGGCCCGCGACGCCCACGCCGGCTGGACCGGCGACGACCAGATCAGCTGGTACCACCGGATCGCCGAGGCCCACGCCGACCTCTGCGCCGCCCTCGACCACCTGCTGGCCCACGACACCGCGGCCGCCCAGGAGATGGCCGGGCGGATCGGCTTCTTCTGGTGCTGCTGCGGCCACCTCCCGCAGACCCGCGACTACGCCCGGCGCGCCCTGGACGCCGGACCCATCGTGGGCCCGCACCGCACCCGTGTCCTCTGGGTCCTCGGCATGACCCTGATGCTCCAGGGCGACTACGCGGCCGCCCGCCGACTGGGCCGCCAGTGCACCAGGGAGGCCGAGCGGGACGGCACCGCCGAGGGCATCCTCGCCGCCGCCTACCTCCGCGGCTTCACCGACCTGATGACCGGCCGCCCCGAGGCCGGTCTGCGCGAGGTCGCCCGGGTGCTGCACACGGCCGGGACCGACACCCCGCTGGAGCGCGCCTACCGGCTGCGGTGCCGCCTCATCACCGTCTTCGCGCTGACCGGCCTCGGCCGGCTCGACGAGGCGGCCGAGGCGGCGGCGGTGCTCCGGGCCGCCTGCGAGGCCCTGGACGAGTGCTGGACCCGCAGCTACGTCGACTACCAACTCGCCCTGATCGCCCTGATGCGCGGCGACGCCGAGGAGTCCGCCGCCCACGCCCGCGCCATGCTGGCCGGCAAGCACCGCATGCGCGACCGCTTCGGCATCGCGCTGGGCCTGGACGTCCTGGCCGCGGCCATCGCCGCCCAGGGCGCCGGGGCCCGCGCCGCCCGGGTCTACGGCACCGGCCAGGTGTACTGGCGCATGGTCGGCCAGCCGCAGCGCGGCACGCCGGAGCTGGGCCCGCTCCGCGAGGCGTGCGAGCGCCAGGCCCGCGCCGCCGTCGGCGACGCCGCGTACCAGCGGGCCTTCGAGCGGGGGCGACGGGACAACGCGGAGGTGGGCCTGGCCGCCGCCCTCCAGGGCGAACTGCTCCTTTAGCGACGGCTCCCGGCCCTACGGCACCCGCTGCGCCACCACCGCCGGCGCGGCGGGCGCCAGCACGGACAGTCGCTCCAGCAGCTCCCCGAACGGCCCGTCCGGGGGCTCCTGCCCGAGCACCCGCAGGACGACCCCGGCCGTCTCCGGGTCGTACGCGGCGCTCACCGCGGCCAGCGCCGCGAAGTCGTGCACCAGTTGGCGCTCCAGCTCGGCGCGGGGGATCTTCCGCCCGTCCAGCCAGATCAGCGCCGTCGACTCGGCCAGCGACACCCAGGAGCGCACCACCAGCTCCAGCCGGGCCGGCGGGTGCGTGACGCCCAGGTGGTCCAGGATCTGCGTACAGGCCGCCTGCCGCACCCCGTCGATCATGGCGTTCGCCGCCGAGGACCCCGCCGCCGGACCGCCGCGCATCAGCGCCGAGAAACCGGGGCCGTGCTCGTCGACGAAGTCGAAGAACCGCTCCATCACCCGCAGCAGCCGCGCCCCGAGCGGACCCTCCCGGGGCTCCACGAACCGGGCCGCCAACTCGTCGGCGGCCCGTCGCAGCGCGGCCTCGTACAGGCTCTGCTTCCCGGGGAAGTAGTGGTAGACCAGCGGCCGGGAGATCCCCGCGGCCGCCGCGATCTCATCGATCGACACCTCGTCCGGGGCGCGGTGACTGAACAACTCCAGCGCGACGCCGATCAATTGCTGTCTGCGCTCCTCGACGCCCATTCTGCGGCGCACCCCGGTCGTCATGGAGCACAGCGTACCGAGTGGGAGACCAGGTCAGCGGCGTCGGGACCGCTCACAGATCCAGCACCAGCCGCGGCCCCCGGCAGCGCGACACGCAGATCAGCATCGCCTCCGCGCGCTCGGAATCCGTCAGGAGCTCGTCGCGGTGGTCGACCTCGCCCTCCACCACCCGCTGCCGGCAGGTGCCGCAGAAGCCCTGCTCGCAGGAGTACGGGACGTACGGCACCTCCTCGCGCACCGCGGCCAGCACCGAACGGTCCGCCGGGACCTGGACCGTACGGCCCGAGCGGCGCAGCTCCACCTCGAAGGCCGTCGCGTCCGCCGACGGGCCGGCCGCGGCCGCGAACCGCTCCAGGTGCAGGGTGCGTCCGTCCGGCAGGGCGGCGGCGACCGCGTCCATCAGGGGCTCCGGACCGCAGCAGTACACGGCCGTCCCCGGTGCCGTGTCCGCCAGGGCCGCGGCGGTGTCCGGGCGGCCCGCCTCGTCCTCGGGGACCACCGTCACCCGGCCGCCACCCGCGTCCAGCCGCTCGATCTCGTCCAGGAACGGCATCGAGGCACGGGACCGGCCCCCGTACAGCAGCCGCCAGTCGGCGCCGGCGGCGACCAGCGCCCGCAGCATCGGCAGCACCGGGGTGATCCCGATGCCGCCCACGACGAACAGATGGGCGGGCGCCCCGGTCAGCGGGAAGCGGTTGCGCGGCTCGCGGACCTCCACCTCCTCGCCCTCCCGGAGCCGCTCGTGCACCTCGCGGGAGCCGCCCCGGCCGTCCTCCACCAGCCGGGTCGCGATGGTGTACGTGTCGGGCTCGGCCGGATCGCCGCAGAGCGAGTACTGCCGGACCAGACCGGAGGGCAGCAGCAGATCGAGATGGGCGCCGGGCTGCCAGGCGGGCAGCCCCGTGCCCTTGAGGCGGAGCTGGACGACCCCCTCGGCCGGGGTGGTCCGCTCGGTGACCAGCACCCGCCAGGTGGTCGTGGTACGCCGCTCGGCATGGCCCGAGACCGGCTCCTCCAGGGCGGGCAGCGGCCAGAGCGGGGAGTGCTGGATGCGGCGGCGCAGGGCGCGCCGGGCCAGCAGGGCGGCGCCCGCGACCAGGACGACGGTGCGCAGGCGGGGCCGGGACGGTGACATGGTCAGCGGGTTCCCGTCGTACGGGCCTCGGCGGCGGTGGCCGCGGGCGAGTGGGCGAGGTAGTCGACGGCCTGGGCGGTGCTGCCCTCCTGCGAGGGGTGGTAGCCGCGGCTCAGATAGCGGGGGACCGAGCGCAGCAGGTCGCCGGTGGCGGGCAGGGTGCCGCGTTTGCCACTCACGTAGAACTCCTTGAACGAGCCCTTGCCGTTCAGCAGGGTCGGGTCGTTCTCCATGAAGAAGCGGATGCCGCGCTGCCAGAGGAAGACCAGCGCGCTGAACGCCGTGGCCCAGGTGCGGGCCCGCCGCCGGTAGCCGCCGTCGACGTGCATGAACACCTCGAAGGCGACCGAGCGGTGCTCGACCTCCTCCGCGCCGTGCCAGCGCAGCAGGTCCAGCATCATCGGGTCGGCGCCCCGCCGGTCCAGCTCCTCGGCGTTCAGCACCCAGTCGCCGAGGAAGGCGGTGTAGTGCTCGATCGCCGCTATCAGCGCCACCCGCTCCATCAGCCACCAGGTGCGCGCCCGCCCCGGCGGCAGCGTCCGGTCGCCGAGCAGCTTCTCGAAGAACCAGTCGACCTGCGCGGTGTACGGCGTCGGGTCGAGCCCCAGCTCCTTCAGCCGGGGCAGGACGTCGTCGTGCGCCTGGGAGTGCACGGCCTCCTGGCCGATGAAGCCGATGACGTCCTGGCGCAGCCGTTCGTCGTGGATGTACGGCAGCACCTGCCGGTACACGTGGATGAACCAGCGTTCCCCGGCGGGCAGCAGGAGATGGAGCACATTGATGGTGTGCGTGGTGAACGGATCGCCCGGCACCCAGTGCAGGGGCGTCTTCTCCCAGGAGAAGGAGACCTGACGGGCCTTGAGCGGAATCCGCTCCGACGTGACCGGCGCCGGCTGCGTGTTAGACATGGTGTCAATGTACTGAGAGGTAGGCCCCAGGACCAGGGGCGTGCGGCGAATTCCCGGCACCCGCCCGGCCCCGCCCCGCACCGCCCGCTCACCGCAGCCCGCCGACCCGACTCCCGTCCGCCAGCGTCCCGTTCAGCCGCGCTCGGTCGCCCGCCCGGGCCGGGACCGCGAGCAGCCGACCGCCCGACCGCCCCACCACCCCGCCCGAGGCCGCCAGCGAGGCGAACTGCTCGCTGCCCGCGGCCAGCACGTACCAGCCGCCGTCCCGCGACCGCCACAACACCCCCGCCAGCACCCGCGGATCACGCGCCCCGCAGGCCGGGGTGGACTCGGCGTGGGCCGCGACCACCCCGGGCGGACCGCCCGTCGCCGAGGCGGGCGCGGCCGGGGCCTGGAACTGGGCGAGGACCCGGCTCCCGGCACCCCGCCAGGTCTCCGCCCGGGTGCAGAACCAGCGCGCCGTCCCATTGCCCTCGGGCAGCCGCTGCTCGGCGAAGCGCCAGGAGTTCACCGTCCGCACCCCGAGCCGGCGCAGCGAGGGCAACAGGCAGGCGGTCCGCGCCCAGCCGTCCCGCTCCGCCCGCCCGGCGACGTCGCGCGGGGCGTACGGCGGGCCCGAGGTGAGCAGGGCCGGGGTCGGCTCCCCGAGGTCCGTCAGCAGCCGGGCGGCTGGCCCGTCGCGCAGCTCGACGGCCGGCCAGGACCGGCAGCCGTGCGTGCCGTCGGGGGCGGCGAGGGCACCGGTCACCCCGTCGGCCCGATGCCCCAGCGGGCGCGGGGCCGTGTCCGGCGCCAGCAGGTCCCGCACCCGCACCGCGGTCACCCAGGGCGCGGTGAGGTAGCGGACCCGGCCGCCGGACCGTGCCAGGACCAGGGCGGAGGCCGACGCCCGGTCCGCACCGTCGACCCGGGCGAAGTCCAGCGCGGCGCCCCGCGCCCGGCCCGGCCCGCGGGGCTCGGTGTACCGCACCACGCGCAGCCCGTCGTGGAAGAGCACCACCGCCGCCCGGTCCACCCCGCCCGCGTACAGCAGTTGCGGCGCGCCCATCGGCGGACCGGCCGGGGTGCCCGGGGCCGCCGAGACCCGCACCGGCCCGCCCGGCCGGGACCAGGCGGCGAGCGCCCGGCGCAGCAGCCGGGCGTCCCGCACCCGGTCGCCCCGGGTGGGCCAGGCGGTGAAGTCGGTACGCGGCGAGCGCCGCCAGGACGCCCCCTCCACCCGGTCCAGCCGCCCCGGGTCCAGGGCCTCGGCCGCGGCGGCCGCCCGGGGATCGGGCGCCCGGCCCCGCTCCGGTACCCGGCCGGCCGGACCCAGCAGCGCCCCGCACACCAGCACCGCCGCCCCGGCGGCCAGCGCCGCCTTCCCGTACCGGCGGCGGCGCTCCAGGTCCGGCGGCCGGGCCCGGAGCGAGCAGGGGTCGAACTCCGGGGAGCGCAGGAGCGCGTACGGCGCCGGGACCGCCTCCGCCTCGGCGAGCGCCGCGTGCGGATCGGCGACCCCGGCCGCCGCGAGCACCCGCCGCACCTCCGCGTCGGCCAGCCCCTCCAGGCCGCGCAGGGCGTGGGCGGCGCGGCCCGGCCCGGAGAGGGCGGCCAGGGCGTTCTCCAGGGCGAGCCCGTCCGCCCCGCCCGCGTGCGGCAGCAGCCGCAGCCCCCACACCAGCGGGAGGAACGACGGCAGCCGGACGCGCCCGGTACGGCGCGGCCGCCCCGCCTCCAGGGCCGCCCGCAGCAGCCGCAGCCGGGCCCGCGCGTACGAGGGATCGGGCGCCGGATCCGCCCGGAGCGGCCCGGTCTCCGGTGCCGCCCGGCGGCGCGGCAGCAGACAGCGCTGGGCCAGCGCGTGCGCCGTCAGGACCCGGCGGTGGGCGTCCGGGCCGGGCGGCAGCACGAGGTAGCCGAGCCGGACCAGCCGCGCGTAGTGCTCGACGGGTGCCGGGGAGGGTACTTCGGGCAACGGGGACACGTTCAGCAGAACGAGCGAATCGTGCGATGGTCACCCCAGCGCGCGCCCCGGCCCCGGCCCGCCGGGCGCGGCTACCCCAGGCGCCAGGAGCTGAACTCGGCCATGCCGCGCAGTCCGCTGCCCCCGTTCGTCGCGGTCATGAAGAACCCGACGTCCTGGACCGCCGCCGTGCCCGGCACCGTCACCGTGCCCACCTCCTGCCAGACCGTCCCGCCGTCGGTGGAGCAGGCGGCCGTGCACGCGCTCCCCGACCGGGTCAGCCGCAGCAGCACCGGGGCCTTGATCCCGGTGATCCGCCGGTAGGCGTCCAGGGTGCCGTCGCCGTTGGTGTCGTACGAGAACACCACCCCGTTGGACGGGGTCACCGCCAGGTTCAGGAAGCCGCCGGAGCCCTGCGTGGCCAGGGCGTTGCGGACCACGAGCCCGGCCCGCGCCCAGCCCCCGGTGTTCTGCTGGGCGTCGACCCGTACCGTCGCCTCCGCCCCGTCCGCCCAGGCCCCGGCCCGGTACGCGGTGCCGAACTGGCTGGTGCCCTTCCACAGGTCCTGGCCCGCCCCGTCGACCGCGTACCGCCCGTCCAGCTCGCCGAAGACCGCCGCGTTCGAGGTGTACGTGCGCCAGCCCGGCCCCAGCGGCGCCGCCAGGTACACCGCGCCGCGCCGTACCTCGGTCACCCGCTCCTCGCCGAGCGGCCCGTACGAGGTGGCCAGTTCGTACGGCATCGGCCGCAGCGGCGCGGTCAGCGGCTCGGACGGGGCGGTGACCCGCCAGCCCACCGAACCGGAGCCGCCCGCCGCGACCCCGTCGAGCGAGGTGGCACCCGTCGGGACGGCGGCCGGGCCGGTCAGCGTGAAGTCGACCCGGCCGGTGGCCCGCAGCCCGTTCAGGTTGCGGAAGACGGCACGCACCGCGCCGGTGCTGCCCGGGGTGAACGTCACCGGCTCGGCCGTGACCGTGACACCGCCCTGGTACGGGGCGGTGGACAGCGTCTCGAAGACCCGCCGGGCGGTGCGGTACGCGTCGCCGGTCGGCCGCACCGGGAGGCGGTCCGTCCGGCGGGTCCACTCCTCCTCGCCCGGGTACCAGTCGAACGCCTTCGCCGCCCGGCCCTCCGCCAGGGCGTCCGTCAGCTCGTCCAAGTACGCCTGCCACTGCGGGAGATGGACCTCGGCCAGCAGCCCGTGCCAGTCCCGGTTGGCGTAGTTGCTCAGCGCGTCGGCGGCCGCCCGGTCCGCCCAGGTGGTGATCAGCGTGCGCGCCGTCCAATCCAGCCGCACCGCCTCCGCCGGACTCGTCGCCAGCCGCCGCGCGTCCTCCAGCCACGGCCCCAGCAGGAACGAGCGGTGACAGCCCGCCACCGCGTCCGCCAGCCGCATCAGCCTCAGCCAGAGCGCGGCGAGCACCCGGAACCGGTCCACGTCCCCGTCGTCCCGCGCCGCCCGCAACCGGGGCAGCAGGGTCCGGGACCGGTTGGCGAGCGCCTGCCGGGCCAGATCGGTCAGGTCGTGCCGGTAGCCGTCCGATGCGCGCAGCGCCGGGCGGACGTCGAGGAGCGCCGCGAACGCCCGGTCGAAACCGGCCGGGTCGAAGGCGGTGTTCACCGAGGCGGCGATGTTCGGCCGCCGGGAGAAGAGCGAGTCGACGGGGCGGCCGTCGGTGCTCGTCAGCCGGTACGCGGTGGCGGCCAGCGCCGCGAACGCCGTCTCGGCCGCCCGGTCCCGCCCGCCGTACCGGAACGCCGGATACGCCCGGAACCACGCCTCCCGGTCCACCTTCTCCGTCCGCCAGGCCAGCTCGCCGAAGAGCTCGAAGGCCGCCGGGTCGCGCTCGGTGGCCTCCGGCATGTACGCGGTGCCCGCGAGCGCGCTGCCCGGCTTGTCGCGCCAGGCGGTGAACTTCTCCGTCCAGCGGTCGGTGTTGGCGCCGATCGTCGTCCGGCCGCCGAAGTTCGGGATGGTGCCGAAGGCGTACGGGGCTCCGCCCCAGTCCCGCTCCCGGTCGGTGACGGTGTCCAGGTCGGAGAGGCCGTCCACGATCAGCAGCCGGTCGGTGTCGACCGCCTCCAGCAGCGCGGGCCGGGGGTTGGCCTGCCAGCCGAGGATCACCCAGGTCGCCCCGGGGTGCGCCGTGCGCAGCGCCGTCTCCACGGCGCGGGCGGCGTCCGGCACCGGGACGTCCCCGGCGGTGCCGCCCTCGTGCAGCAGATCCATCTTGAAGTGGGCCGCCGGCCCGAACAGCTCCTCCTGGTGCCGGTAGAAGGCGGCGGCCACCTCCGCGAAGACGGGGCTGCGCGGGTCGAGCCAGTCCGGCCGGCGCAGCCCGTTCCAGGTGCCCTGGGGCACCACCCGGGCCCCCGGGTTCCGCGCGGGGAAGCCGTCCGGGACCGTGCCGAAGTAGCCCGGGAGCACCGGCGCCATGCCCAGCTCCCGCATCCGGTCGCAGACCCGCCGCCCCAGCTCCGCCCGGCGCCCGACGAGTTCCGGGCCGAGCGGCCCGCCGTAGCCGCTCATGTTCTGGAGCAGCCACCACGGCTGGTGGGAGGGGGCGGGCAGCCAGGCGCGGGCCTCGGCGTCGCTGTAGCCGAAGTCCTGGAGCAGCCGGTGGTAGACGGCCTCCTGCCCGGCGGTGACCAGCACCTCGTTGCAGCCGTGCAGGGCGAGCACGTCGATCATCCGCTCCCAGCGCGGCCAGTCGGCGTACGGGGCGGTGTACCCGTCGTGGGTGTCGTTGAGCGCGAACCGGTGCGGGACGGTCGCCGAACGCTCCACGGGGGTGCGGGGCGCGGGCAGCCGCCGGGGCAGCCCGGCGGTGTTGCTCCCGGCCCAGGAGACGACCGCGTCACAGGTGTACTTGAGGTACCAGTGCGCCCCGGTCAGGGCCGCCGCCGGAGTGGTCGCCGCGATCTCGATCCGCCCGGTGGCGCCGGTGACCCGGAAGCGGTCCGGCACGCCGCCGCCCCGGGGCAGGGTACGGAGCCGGAACTGGTCCGCGTGGTCCGGCAGCAGCCGGCGCAGCGCCGCCCCCGCCGCCGCCAGGTCCCCGGCCGCGGCGGCCGGTGCGGCGTACGCGGGGGAGGGCACGGCCCCGAGCGCGGCGGCGGCGCCGGCGGCCCCCGCGGCGCCCAGCAGGGCACGCCGCGTCGGCCGGGCGCGCCCGGAGGCGGGGGAGGTGCTGAAGGGCAGGGAGGGTTCCGTCATGATCCGCACTCCTCGGCGTCGTTCATGGTGGCGCATGCGACAACAGGTGCGTGCGCAGCGCACGTTAACGACGGGTGGAGGGACGGGCAACGGCGCGTCCGGCGGGGTTGTGCCGATCCAGCCGTTCGGCCGCACGGAGCCGTACCGGACGGCCCCGGGCGGCCGCCCCGGAGGTGTCCCCGCTCAGCCCCGGTCCAGATACGCGAGGACCGCGAGGACGCGGCGGTTGTCGTCGTCGGAGGGCGGCAGGTCGAGCTTGGCGAAGATGTTGGAGGTGTGCTTGGCCACCGCTCGCTCGGTCACCACCAGCTGCGAGGCGATCGCCGTGTTGGAACGGCCCTGCGCCATCAGCTCCATGACCTCCAGTTCGCGCGGGGTGAGCCGGCTCATCGGCGCGTCGTTGGAGCGCCGGGTCAGCAGCTGGGAGATCACCTGCGGGTCCATCGCGGTGCCGCCCGCCGCGACCCGGCGGACCGCGTCCACGAACTGGCCGGCGTCGAAGACCCGGTCCTTGAGCAGATAGCCGATGCCCCCGTCGCCGTCCGCGAGCAGCTCGCGGGCGTACAACTGCTCCACGTGCTGCGAGAGCACCAGCACCGGCAGCCCCGGCTTCGCCCGCCGGGCCGCCAGCGCGCACTGGAGGCCCTCGTCCGTGTGCGACGGCGGCAGCCGTACGTCGACGATCGCGACGTCCGGCGCCGACTCGGCGAAGGCCCGGGTCAGTTCGGGCCCGGTCTCGACGGCGGCGGCGATCTCGAAGTCGTACGCCTCGAGGAGCCGGACCAGCCCGTCGCGGAGCAGGAAGAGGTCTTCCGCTAGGACAACTCGCAAGGAATCTCCATGGTCACCATGGTGGGGCCGCCGACCGGACTGCTGACGGCCATGACGCCGTCGAATGTACCGAGTCTGCGTTCGATTCCGCTCAGTCCCGAACCACCCCCGACCACCGCCCCGCCCCGCCCGTTGTCGATCACGGTGATCCGCAGCGCGGAGTCGGTGTGGCGGATGTCGACCTGGACCCGGTCCGCCCCCGAGTGCTTGGCGGCGTTGGTCAGCGCCTCGCTCACCGCGAAGTACGCCGCCGACTCGACCGCCGCGTCCGCCCGCCCGGCCAGCTCCGCCCCGACCTCCGAGTCGAACGGCATCCGCAGCGCCAACGCCCGTACCGCGTCCCCCAGTCCGCGCTCGGCGAGGACCGGCGGATGGATGCCCCGGACCAGGTCGCGCAGCTCGGCCAGCGCCTCGGCGGACGACTCCCGGGCCATCGCCAGGACCTTCTTCGCCTGCTGCGGGTCCTTCTCGATCAGCGCCTCCACCGCGCCCAGGCTCATGCCCATCGCGACCAGCCGGGCCTGGGCGCCGTCGTGCAGATCGCGCTCGATGCGCCGCAGTTCGAGGGCGGCGGTGTCCACCGCCTCGTGCCGGGTCTCGGTCAGCCGGTCGATGCGCCGGGCCAGCTCCTCCTGCGGGGTGGGGGCCAGGACGGAGCGGGCGAGCAGGAAGTGCGCCCGCAGCAGCCGCTCGTTCACCAGCACCCCGACCCCGAACAGCGCCAGGCCGAGCCCGGCGGCGGCCAGCCCGGTCGCCTGGTCGGAGACCGGGACGAAGCCGTACCAGTAGCGGTCGTCGGTGAAGACCCGCCACAGCCCCGCCGCCAGCACGAAGCCCTCCAGCGGGTAGAGGACCAGCCCGGCGGCCAGCGTCGACACCAGATAGCCCGCCGTCGAGTCGACCAGCAGCCACCGCAGGTCCCGCCAGGTCGCCGGGTCCTTCAGCAGCAGCCCGGTCCGCCGCACCTGGCCGAGGAGACCTTTCCGCAGGTCCTCGGGGAAGGGGCGGTACGGGACCGGGATGCGCACCCCGGCCCAGTCCGCCGCGAGGAGCCGCCGCCGGTTGGCGTGCCTGCGGACCAGTTCCAGCACACCGGGGGTGGTGAACAGCCCGACGCCCAGCGGGACGGCCGCGATCGACAGCGTCGCCCACACCAGCAGGGTCAGCGAGCCGACCAGCGCCGCCAGCGACAGCACGAACCCCCGCCAGGCGGCCCGTACCGAGCCGCGTATCCGTCGCCTTGCCGCTGCCATGCCGGTACGTCCCCCCTCGCCGGGCCCCGGTCCGGGCCCGCTCCGGGGGATAGTCTCACCCGGCGCGACGGGGGGAAGCAGCCGTCCCGCCACCCGGGAGGGGTGTACCCAGCACCACCCCCGGGCGGGGGCGGGTCAGGGGATGTACTTGTAGCCGACCCGCCGCACCGTCTGGATCGAACGGCGGTGCTCGGCGCCCAGCTTGCGGCGGAGCCGTGCCACGTGGACGTCGACCGTGCGGCCGTCGCCGACGTGCCCGTAGCCCCAGACCGTGGTCACCAACTGGTCGCGGGTGTGCACCCGGTGCGGATGGGCGACCAGATGGGCGAGGAGCTCGAACTCCAGGTACGTGAGGTCCAGCGCGGTCCCGTCGACCGAGGCGGTGCGCTGGACTGCGTCGATCCGCACCGGCCCCGCCTCGGCGGCGGGCTCCGGCGCCGCCACCACGAACTGGGCGCCCGGGGCGGAGGCGGAGGGCTGCTGGTCGGCCGGTACGAGGACCAGGTAGCCGACCATCGGCGGCTGCCCCGGCAGTGCCGGAAGGGTGTGCTGGGGCGCGGGCAGCCAGGTGGCGCCCGGCGGCAGCAGGGCGGCCGCGTCGGCGAGCCGGCCGGCCTCCTCGGAGGTGACGGCCCGCAGCCGGTGACGGTTGGGCGGGAGGGGGCGGGCCGAGGTGGCGGCCGCGACGGGGGACGGGGACGCCGGGGTGGCGGCGGCCGCGACGGAGAAGGTACGGGTGTTCGCCATGAGGGTCAGCTCTTTCGCGCGAAGGAGTCGTCGGTGGACGGACTTGCTTGCGCGCGGGCCGAAGGCCGGGATGAGGCGGCTTTAGAGGGCCTGCGCGTTCGACGCGCGACAACACACCCGGTCGAAGTCGTGGTGCTGACGGGACGGCCAGAACGGTTCGAGGTCGCTGCGACCCGTCGAGGTGTGCTGGAGGCTGGCCATGGCCCCATTGAACCAGACAACTGGACGGCGCAGCAGACCCCTTCCACCCGTCAAGACGGTCCCCCGGAGTTACCTTCCTCACCCCGCCCGCCCCGTCTCCATGCCAACGCCCTGGACGGGCAAGGGGGTTGGCCGCCGGACGCGGAAGGGCGCCCACCCGGACGGATGGGCGCCCCACGGGCGGCGGCGGACCCGGGTCAGACCTGGCCGGCCTTCTCCAGCGCGGTGCAGCAGGTGTCGGTGATCAGCCGCGTGACGACGTACGGGTCGACGTTGGCGTTCGGGCGGCGGTCCTCGATGTACCCCTTGCGGTCCCGCTCGACCTGCCAGGGGATGCGGACCGAGGCGCCGCGGTCGGAGACGCCGTAGCTGTACTCGTTCCACGGGGCCGTCTCGTGCAGACCGGTCAGCCGGTCGTCGATGCCCGCACCGTAGTTCTTGACGTGGTCCAGCGGCTTCGAGCCCTCGCCCAGCGACTCGCACGCCGTGATGATCGCGTCGTACCCCTCGCGCATCGAGCGGGTGGAGAAATTGGTGTGCGCGCCCGCCCCGTTCCAGTCGCCCTTCACCGGCTTCGGGTCCAGGGTCGCCGACACGTCGAACTCCTCGGCGGTGCGGTACAGCAGCCAGCGGGCCACCCAGAGCTGGTCCGAGACGTCCAGCGGGGCGAGCGGGCCGACCTGGAACTCCCACTGGCCGGGCATGACCTCGGCGTTGATGCCGGAGATGCCGAGCCCCGCGCGCAGGCAGTTGTCGAGGTGCTTCTCCACGATCTCCCGGCCGAAGATCTCGTCCGAGCCGACCCCGCAGTAGTAGCCGCCCTGCGCGGCCGGGAAGCCGCCCTCGGGGAAGCCGAGCGGGCGGTGGCCGGCGAAGAAGGTGTACTCCTGCTCGATGCCGAAGACCGGCTCCTGACCGGCGAACCGCTCGGCCACCTCGCTCAGCGCGGCCCGGGTGTTGGAGGCGTGCGGCGTCATGTCGATGTTCAGCACCTCGCACAGGACGAGGATGTCGTCGCCGCCCCGGATCGGGTCCGGGCAGCTGAACACCGGCTTCAGCACCAGGTCGGAGGCGTGCCCCTCGGCCTGGTTGGTGCTGGAGCCGTCGAAGCCCCACAGCGGCAGCCCGGCCGCCTCCGGCACGGCGTCCCCGGTGAGTATCTTCGTCTTGGAGCGGAGCTTGGCGGTCGGCTCGGTGCCGTCGATCCAGATGTACTCGGCCTTGAACGTCACGGAAGCCATCCTTTGCGGTGCTGCGGTCCTGCGGGCCCGGTCTCTGCTCCGCAGCTTCGCAAGCCGCGATTTCCCGTCCGTTGCCCGCATGTGAACCCCGTGTTACCGAGGTTTCCGCCCCGTTTCGCCTGGGTTTCCACCCCGCGCCACCAGGGCTTCACCCTCGTCTCACGGCTTGTCCCGCTTCGGGAACGACCGCCCCCGGTCCCTCAGGGGGTGTCTGACGCATGCCTGCGGCGTCGCGGGGTCTGGCACATCCCCAAGCTCTCGGCTTCGCTCGAGCAGGGGACACCCCACTGCTCGCGGCGTTGCCGAACCGCCCACGTGGCTCCTTCCCCGAGCTCTCAACTCCGTTCGAGCAGGGGAGACCCCATCCGCAGACGCTCCGGCGCCTTGCGATCGCACGCACCGGACCCCGCTCCTTCTCCCGCACTCATGTGTCAGACACCCCCTAGCAGCGACTCGAACCCGGCCGACCGGATACGGCGCACCACCTCCTCCTCGGTGGTGCCCAGCGCCTCGGCCGCCCCCGCGATCCGCCAGTCCGCCGCCGCCAGCCGGTGCAGCAGGTGGCCGCGCCTGATCTGCGCCTCCGACAGCCGGAACGTCTTCAGATACGCCACCCGGCCCCTGTGGTCGGTGATCGTCTCCCCGATGTGCTGCCCCGGCCCGCCCGGCCGGAACGGCGGCAGGAACCGCCAGAGCGTGAACGACCCCATCCGGTACACCCGGTCGAAGGCGTACGAGGAGTCCAGCAGCTCGCCCGCGAACAGCGTGTCGTGCGCCTCGGCCCACTCCCGCACCTGTTCCCGCGCCGCCGCCCGCAGCCCGGCGAGCGAGCCGGGCCCGGGACCGTCCGGGATCCGTGCCGTGAACTCCGGCACCGGGGCGCCGTACAGCGCGTACTGGTGGATCAGCTCGCCGTACAGGTCCTCCACCAGCGAGGGGTGCAGCAACCGGTAGTCCTCCGGGTGCGGTACGACGAAGGCGGCGGCCAGCGCGTCGGCCGCGTACACCATCAGCCCGCACTGGCCCGGGTGGATCTCGAAGACCCGCAGCGCGTCCCCGAGCCCGCGCACCGACCGGCCCAGGTAGGCGGCCTCGGCACGCGGCGACAGCCCGTCCCGCAGCGCCTGGCGCGACCACTCCTCCCAGGCGGTGGCGGGCCCGCCGAAGTGCAGCGAGAGATAGCCCTCCAGGGCGAGGTGGAGCGGCAGGAAACGCAGCCGGTCGCCCGGCTTCCGCCTGGCCATCCGATGGTGGTGACGCTGGAGCCGGGCCGTCCGGGGCGGTCGCCCGTCCGCCCCGCCGAGCTGCGTCCCGTACGCGGCGGACCGCTCGCCGCCGCCCGACCAGTCGGCCACGAAACCGTGCGGGATCACCGAGATGTAGCGGGCACGCGGCCCGAGGTCCACCACGCCGGGGCCGTGCTCCGCGTACAGCTCCTCGTGCAGGCGCAGCCCCTCCACCGGGGCCTCCCGCACCAGCGGCACCAGCCGGATGCCGCCCCACACCTGCGCGGGCCGGGCGGTCAGCCCGGTCAGTTCGAGCCGGTTCACGCCATCGCCCCCGTCTCCCCGTCGTGCACGAACCGGGCCACCTGCCGGTCCAGGTACGCGTGGAGCGCCGCCGCCCCGGTACGTCCCTCGGCGAACCCGGCCAGCTCCACCAGCGCCGGGAGGTCCTCCGCGTCCCGGATGCCCGCCGTGGGCACCTCCGGCGCCAGCCGCCGCACGTCGAACCCGTCCGCGTCGTACACCGGGTTCAGATGCACCACCGCCGTGCGCCGGTCCGGATCGAGCCGGGTGCGCCAGACCCGCAGCACCTCGCCCGCCAGCCCCGGCGGCGCGTTGTCCCAGCCGTCCGAGACGACGACCAGCCGGTCCGGGCCCAGCTCCAGGGCGTCCAGCACCCGCATCCCGAGCGGCGTCGGCCCCCATGGCCGGACCAGCAGCGGATCGGTGTGCCCCGAGGTCCACAGCCCGGCGCACGCCCCCGGCGCGGCCAGCTGCTCCAGCAGGAAGGAGCAGGCCAGCGCCACGGCGAGCGGACGCCGCCGCTTCTCGCCCGAACCGGACGCGGAGTAGCTGTCGTCCAGCACGGCCGCGACCCGGCCCCAGCTCCCGGCGTGCGGGCCCGCCGCCCGCCGGGCCGCCGCCCGCAGCGCACCGGTCAGCTCCGCACGGCGCGCCAGCCGGTCCTCGGTGCCGAGCGACAGGACGTACAGGGCGAGCCGGGTCAGCGGCATCGCGGCCAGGTCCACGGACACGTCCGCGCCCCCGGGCCCGGCCGTCCGCCGCTCCAGGGTCCGCAGCCGCTCCAGCCGGGTCATCCGGGGCGCCGCCAGCTCCAGGAGGTCCGCGCGCTCCGTGCCGCGCCGGGCGGCGAAGCCCTCGGCCACGGTGAACGGCAGCTCCGCGAGGGCCCCCTGCTCGTAGTGGGCGCGCCGCCAGGCGTCCAGCAGCCGGTGCTCGTAACGTGCCCGGCGCCCCGGCCGGAACAGGAAGTCGCCCAGCTCGCCGTCCCCGCCGAGCCCGAGGTGGGCATGGCGGGCGGTGGCCTTCACCCCGGCGCGGTACTTCACCGCGTCGTGCGCCGGATCGGGCCGGGCGGCCAGCCAGTCCCGCATGATCGCGCGGGTCCGCCGGTTGTTCACCCCGGCCGAGCGCACCGCGCGGAACAGCCGGTACACCCGCTGCGGCGGCAGTTTCGCCAGCCGGGCGGCGATCAGCCGGCCCTCGGCGCGCCGCTCCTCGGGGCTCGCGTCGGCGGCGTGCTCCAGCAGGCCGAGGACGATGCGCGCGGCGTTGTGGTCGTTGATGTCGAGGGCGAGCGCGGCGGCGTACACCCGGCGGTAGTTGACCCGGACGTACTCGTGGAGGAAGTCCAGCGAGAGCCGCTGCTGGTCCGCGGTCGAGCGGAACTCGCGCTGGCCGGTCGCGGTGATGGCGGCGTTGACGAAGAGGAGGACGTCCTCGGCCGCGACGCGACCCGGGTCGGCCCCGGTGCCGGTGTCCATCGTCTGTGGTCCCCCGTGTGATGTCGCGCGCCCCGGTCCCGGAGCGGGGTGCCGGCCGGGGAATGGGGGCGCGAACAGCGAAATCACTGCTTCAAAGGCATGTCCCGGAAGTCGCGCCGGAGTCCCGCGGCCGGCCCCGCCAACGTAACCACCGCCACCGCCCGGCGCCAAACGGATAAGGAAGCCGCCCGGCCCCGCCCGGGGACGCGGACCGGCCGCAAATACGGGAACGGACCGGCGCAACCGGCAGACTTGCCCCATGACGACACTTCCCGCGACCCCCCTGCGCATCGGCCTGGTCGGCACCGGACCCTGGGCCCGCAACACCCAGGCACCCGCCCTCGCCGCCCACCCCGGCGCCGTCCTGAGCGGTGTCTGGGGCCGCCGTCCCGAGGCCGCGCGGGAGCTGGCCGACGCGCACGGCGCCCCGGCGTACACCGGTGACGCGGGCATCGACGAGCTGTTCGCCGCCAGTGACGCCGTGGCGTTCGCCCTGCCGCCGGACGTCCAGGCCCCGCTCGCCGCCCGCGCCGCCGCCACCGGCCGCCATCTGCTGCTGGACAAGCCGGTCGCGACCGGTGCCGCGGGCGCCCGGGAGGTGGTCCGGGCCGTCGAGGGGACCGGGGTCGCCTCCATCGTCTTCTGCACCCTCAGGTTCGCCGTCGACACCGCCGCCTGGATCGACGAACAGGCCGCCGCGGACGGCTGGTTCACCGCCCGCGCCGAATGGATCGGCTCCCTCTTCGCGCCCGGCTCGACCAGCGAGTACGCCGCCTCGCCGTGGCGCCAGGAGAAGGGCGGGCTGTGGGACGTCGGCCCGCACGTGCTGTCGGTGCTCATCCCGGTGCTGGGTGACGTGACCCGGCTGACCGCGGCCGCCGGCCCGTCCGGCACCACCCATCTGGTGCTCCGCCACACCTCCGGCGCCTCCAGCACGGTGACGCTCTCCCTGGGCGCCCCGCAGGCCGCGGCCGGTACGGAGATCGAGCTGCGCGGCGAGCAGGGCCGGGTCGTGCTGCCCCGTTGGGGCGACGCGGTGGGCTCGTTCCGCTCGGCGGTCGACGCGCTGATCCACTCGGCGCGGACCGGTGAACCGCACCCCTGCGACGTACGGTTCGGCCTGCGCCTGACGGAGCTGCTGGCCGAGGCGGAGGCGCAGCTGGCCCGTTAGACCGCGTACGGCGGGAGCGGGACGGGGCGGGGCTCGGGCCGTGGGGCCCGGACGGTGGCGGAGGCGGGGACGGGCTCAGGCCGTGGGGCCGGACGGTGGCGGAGGCGGTGGCGGAGGTGTGGCGACCGCCCGGTGCGCGGCCTCCAGGAAGCGCCGGACGGCCGCCGTCCCGTCCCCGTCGAGACCGCGCAGCACGCTCGTGGTGTCCTCGATCAGCGGACCGAAGAACGCCCGCCCCAGCTCCCTCGCCCGCGGCGTCACACTCAGCAGCACCCGCCGCCGGTCCCGGTCGTCGCGCACCCGGGCGACATGCCCCAGCCGCTCCAGCCGGCCGATGAGCGAGGTGGTGCCCGCGGAGTTCAGCCCGAGCTGCGAACCGAGCCACCCGGCGGTGGCCGCCGTACCGGCCCGCTCCGCGTCCAGCAGGCAGATCAGTGCCCGGACGTCGGTGCTGTGCATTCCGTGCAGACTCGCGAACTCGGCCTGCAGGAGCCCGAATTCGACGGTCACCCTGCGCAGCAGATGGACCAGCTCCAGCTCGGGACCCTCGTCGCCCACCACAGCACACCTCCTGGTCGTCCACCGATATTATCTCGCTCAGCGAGATAATATCGGCCCACGGCACCCGACCGCGGAGGCACACCCATGACCGTCAGCACGTCCTTCCGTACGGCCTACGACGACGTCCTGGCCACCGCGTGGCCCGCCGCGACGACCCCCTCGGACCTCCCCACCCCGTACGGCACCACCCGGGTCAACAGCCACGGCCCCGAGGACGCCCCGCCCCTGGTGCTGCTGGCGGGCGGCGGCGCCACCTCCACCGTCTGGTACGCCCAGGCCGCCCACCTGGGCCGGACCCACCGGGTGCACGCCGTCGACCTCGTGGGCGAACCGGGCCGCAGTGTCGCGGGGCGGCGACCAGTCCGCACCGCGGACGACCTGACGGCCTGGCTCGACGCCGTGCTGGACGGGCTGGCCGCCGACCGCGCCGACCTGTGCGGGCATTCGTACGGCGCCTGGATCGCCCTCCAGTACGCGCTGCACGCGCCCCGGCGCGTCCGGAGGCTGCTCCTCCTCGACCCCACCCAGTGCTTCGCCGGGTTCCGCCCCGGCTATCTGCTGCGCGCCCTGCCGATGCTGCTGCGCCCCGACGCACGGCGGATCCGCGCCTTCCTCGCGTGGGAGACGGGCGGCGCGGCGCTGGACCCGACGTGGCTGAGGCTGCGCTGCGAGGCGGCCGGTTTCCCCTCCGCCCGCCCCGTCACCGGCCGCCGACCCGGCGCCGAGGCCCTGCGCCGCCTCGACGTGCCGACCCTGATCCTGCTGGCGGGGGAGAGCCGGGTGCACGACCCGGCCCGCGTCGCCGCCCGGGCGGCCCGGCTGCTGCCGCACGCCAGGACGGCGACGATCCCCGGGGCGACCCACCACACCCTGCCGCTGCACGGGCCGGGGGCCGCCGAAGTGAACCGCAGGGCGGCGGACTTCCTGGCCGCCGACTGACGCTCCGCCCCCGCGGCCTCAGCGACCCAGGGCGTCCCGTACCGCCTCGTCCGTCCGCGCCACCACGGCGCTGCCGTCGTCCGCGGTGATGATCGGGCGCTGGATGAGCTTCGGGTGCCCGGCCAGCGCCGCGATCCAGCGCTCCCGCGAACCGGGCTCGCGCGGCCACTCCTTGAGCCCCAGCTCCTTCGCGTCGGCCTCCTGGGTCCGGGCGATGTCCCACGGCTCCAGGCCGAGCCGGTCGAGCACGGCCCGGATCTCGTCCGTCGAGGGCACGTCCTCCAGGTAGCGGCGGACGGTGTACTCGGCCCCCTCCTCGTCGAGCAGCCGCACCGCGCTGCGGCACTTGGAACAGGCGGGATTGATCCAGATCTCCATGGGGCCAACGGTACGCGAGGGATCCGGCGAACACCCTCGAAAGCCCGTCTGGCCAGGGCCGATTGTCAGTGCCGGGCAGTAAAATGGAGGCAGTTCGTGAGGGTTCCACGACCGTGCCAGGAGGTTGTTCATGGCCGTTGCCGCAGTCACGACCAAGCCGCTCCACCAGCCCTTGACCAAGAAGCCGCTGCCCGCGGGCCGACCCCGCGAGTGGTACGTCACGCACAACCGCCGCCTGAAGGCCATGCGGCTCGCGATAGCCCTGCTCGACGCCGGGGTCTACTACCCGTCGACGGCGACCAACGTGAAGATACGCGCCACCGCCGAGCGCGCCGGCATCCACCCGCCGTCCGACACGACCTGCCGCATGGTGCGCGCACTGATCCGCTACGGCCGCTGACGGCCGCGTCCGCGCCCCCGTGTCCTCGTACGCGGGGGCGCGGACGTGTCCGGCCCATGTCCGGCCCATGTCCGGCCCGTGCCCGGCCCCGTTCAGAAGCCGGCGCAGCTCGCCGTGGCGAAGGCGCCGGACGCCGTGGCGGTACGGACCGGGCCGCCGTCCACCCGTACGGTGCAGGACGCCTCGCCGCCCGACGCGCCGAGGGTGACGGTGAAGGCGCCGCCGCTCATGAAACCCCTGGTCCGGGTGGTCCCGGCCCAGGGCAGCGCGGGCAGCCTCAGCCGCGCGGCGGCGACTCCGTCCCCCTGCCAGGACGGGTAGGTGACGGTGACGTCCTCGGCGGTCCCGGTGACCCGGTAGGTGACCAGGCGCGGACGCGTCCCGTCCCGCGACAGCGCGGCGGCGGTCAGCGCGACGGCGGCGGCGCCCCCGGCGGTCAGCACGAGCACCACGACCAGCAGCACCCAGGGCCACCGCCGCCGGGACCGCACCGCCGCGGGTCCACCGTCCGCCAGGCCGTCGTCCATGCACCCAGCCTCGCCCGCCGCCCACCGCGCCGCGCGCCGGGCCGCCCCATCGCCACCCGACCGGCAGACACGGCGGTGCGCCGCGCCCCGCCACCCCGTTCACTGGACGGGGCACCCCGAGGAGAGCGACCGCTGGAGGCACGATGACCGCGAAGGCCACCCGAGGACTGTGCGCCGCACTGCTGGCGACGACCCTCGCCGCGACGGCCGCCGCCTGCGACGACAGCGGCACCGGCGCCTCCGGCACCGCGTCCAGAGCCGCGTCCGCCGCGGCGTCCGCGGCCTCCCGGGGCGCCGACGTGGCGGCCTCCGCGACGGCCGCCGCGGGCGAGAAGCTGAAGAACTTCAAGAACGGCGTCGACGCCACTCCCGACGTGAAGCTGTCCACCCCGGACACCGCCGCCGACGGCCGCACCACCGCCGAGGTCACCGTCGACAACAGCACCGACGCCACGAAGTCCTACGCGGTCCAGGTCAACTTCCGCGACCCGAAGGGCAAACTGCTCGACGTCGTGGTGGTGACCGTCGACGACGTGGCCTCCCACACCACCAGGAAGGCCACGGCCCGCAGCAACCGCAAGCTCTCCGGAGGAGTGAAGGCCGAGGTGGGAACGGCCCTGCGGCACTGACCACCCCCGGGCGGACCCGGGATCAGGGCTGGACCGGCATCGACCAGCAGTTGGAGGTGGCCGGCTTCCCGGCGAGGCGGTCGGTCAGCCAGGAGACGGCGCTGCCCTGGTCGGTGATGAGCGGCGCGAGGTGGTTGGTGAGGATCTTGTCGCCGAGGTTGGGCAGCACGACGGCGTCGTAAGTGACGTTGCCGCCCTTGCCGCACCAGTCGACGGCGAGCTTCCGTGCCTGGCCGTGGGGGACGATGTCGTCCTGGACGCCAGTGGCGAGCCGGACCGGACCGGCCGGCTCGAGCGTGCCGATCCGCTGCTTGTCCAGGGCCGCCTGCGCCCGGGGATCGCGGGCGATGACCTCCCCGAGGGACGCGCCGCTGTTGGTCCACTTGTTGCTCTTGGTGAAGCCGTAGCCGAGGATCGCGTCACCGACGCACATCGTCGAGGCGTCGGCCAGGGCGGCCCGCCCGGCGGCGTTGACGTTCGCGTCCACGACCGCCCGCAGATCGGGGTCGGACTGGGCGAAACCGTTGATCGACCAGGCCAGCGCACCGGCGAGCGCACTGCCGTCGATGCCCTTCATGACCGCGGTCAGATCCGCCGGGGGAGCGCCGGAGTAGGTGCCGGAGAGCGGGACGTCGGGCGCGTAGGACTGCTGGAGTTCGGCGGCCGCGGCACTGGCGCCGCCGCCCTGGCTGTACCCGTACAGCCCGGTCCGCGAGGCCGCGGTGACCGACGCGCCGGGCACGGCACGGGCGGCGCGGGCCGCGTCCAGCAGGGCGTGCGCCTCGTCGACGCGGTTGACGTAGGTGTGCAGGCGGTCGGTGGCGCCGAGGCCGACGTAGTCGGTCACGACGACCGCGGCCCCCTTCGCCAGCAGCCGGTAGACCGCCAGGGCCTCGTACCCCACGGACAGGGTGTCGCCGGTGAGGGTGAGCGGGTGCTGCAGGGCGAACGACGGCGCGCACTGGTCGCCCTGGCCCATGGTCCCCGAGGCCAGCGCGACCAGCGGCCGCGGCCCGCCGCCCTTCCAGGCGGCCGAGGGCTCGATGTACGCACCGGTCACGGCGACGGGCTCCCCGTTGGAGTCGGTGGACCGGTACATCAGCCGGGTCGCGGTCCCCGGCATCGGCCGCCCGTCCAGCCCGGGAATGGACAACCCGAGCGGCATGGCCTCCGTGCGGACCAACGCCCCGTTCTCCGCCGGGAGTTCGGTGGGCGGCGTATAGAACGCGGGAATGGTCACCCCGCGCGAGACAACGGGCTCCGTCGCGGTGGCCGAGGCCGGCGCGGCCAGGACCCCGGCACACACGGCCCCCGCGACGGCGGCACAGGCCACCAGACGCGAGGCCGGGGCGGGGATGGAACGAGAACGGGTCTTCACGCGGCTCATGACGGGCTCCTCGTTCGTCGTGGGGGAGGACCGCGCCGGGGCGGCACACCAGGGGGCGCCCGGGGAACAGCGCGGTTACTCGCTGGTACTTACTTGAGAGTAAGTCCGCGCGCCGGTGCGGGACAAGGGATCTGCCGGAGCTGGATTCGGCCTCGTTCCCGGTGTCGCGCGGCGACCCGTGCGGGCGCAGAGCGGTTCGAGCCGTCCCGTCCGCCACAGGGCGGAACGGCCGGACACCCACCCCTTGCCCCGGGAGGCGCCGTGTCCTATTCCTCGTCCGGGGCGCGGTTGCCGCGGCGCAGCTCGTCCTGGACCCGCCGCCAAGCACGGATGATCGGGGGTACTTTCGACAGCACCTCGCTGATCTGTGTCAGCAGCAGGGTGAGGCAGCCGAACGACGCGAGAACGAGAAGGGTCACCTGGTCCCAGCTCACCGCGCGACCTCCACTTCCCGGGCACCCGGACCGGCCCGACGTGACGTGATCAGGAACGCGGCCGCCTCCCGGCCGCAAGGTTCCGGACGGAGGGGACCGGGGACCCCGGCCGTGGCCCGGGACGGCCCGGCACTCCGCGTCTCCTGTCGGCACGACTGGTTTCGCGGCCCGCGAGGCCGTTGGCGGCTAGCCGAGCAGGGCATGACGGACGAGCCACCCAAGGGCGTTCGCTCCCAGCCGGTCCGGCCTCTGGAGCAGTGCGGTCTCCACGGCACGGAGATCGGTGAGCTCCGGTGGCGCGGACCGCCGGTCCAGCGAGGCGAGACGCTTCATCGTGGCATCGACGACGCCGGGCCAGCCGGGCATGCCGAAGTGGTCCGCGGCCTGGAAGGCAGCGGTGAACGCCCGGTGCAGAAGGGCATCGCGCCAACCTTGCCGGCGCATCAGCTCCTCGGTGATCCCGACCTGTTCCTCGACGTTCTGGACGAAGTCGGCGACGGGCCCGGACGCGGCGCGCAGGGTGAACCGGGAGCCACCTGCCCACGGGAGGTCCAGGTCCGAGGCGACGGCCGTGAAGGCGCCCAGTCGTTCGGGCCCGCCGTCACGGGCGGCGACGAGCGCCTTGCGGGCCCGGCGGTACAGGTCGATGCCCTGCGCGAAGACATCGCCGGCGTCCGGCCCGCCGGGTGCCTCGCGGATCGCATCGAGCGGTTCGTTCAGCAGGGATGCGGCGGCCAGCCCGGCAGCCGCCGCGCTCAGCAGGGCCTCCGGGTCGTCCGGATCGATTCCCAGTTGGGGGAGCGCGGCGGAGGCATGCTCCCCCAACTCGGGGAACAACGGGGGCGGCTCCTCGGGCCCGGGAGCGAAGAGTGCCGCGAGCCGCGGGGACATGGGAGCCGGGCCGGGTTCTTCGATGGAGACGCCGTGTGCCAGAAGGTCCTCGAAGATGGCGTCCGGTCCGCAGTCGATGTGCGACGTGTCGTGCCGTCCCGAACAGCCCTCGGGGCACTCCAACTCCTCGCACATCTCAGGTTCCTCGGGCTGCGCCTCATTGACCAGGTGGTAGACAAGCCTGTCGGCCACAGCCGCGCGGGCATCGATCATGGCGCCGCCCATCAGCATCTCCGCGTTCCTCAGCGGGTGATCCTCCTGGTCGACCGAAGCCGGAGGCTCGGGGGCTTCGGAGATCCAGGTGTGGGCCGACTCCAGTGATATCGACAGCCAGGCGATCCGCAACGGCGGGACCTCCTCGTTCCCTGCCAGCTCGGCGACTTCTTCCGCGGCTCGCCGGACCGCGTCGAGCCGGGCCATGTAGTGGTCGCGGACCGATTCCCATGCCTTGGAATCCTTGCGGACCTGCTCGGCGTTCCGTGCCAGACCGGCGTCCCGGGTCTCCCGCGCCCGGGCGACCAGTCGACCCAGGCACGGGCGGCACCCGGACGGACCGGTCTCCGGGTCGGGGCCGAGCGGCACCGCCCCCAGATCGCGGCCGAACGGGGCGTCGCACATGCAGCAGTCCAGGCCCGACAGCTGTCGGGCCGTCGGCACGGAGGGCAGGGCGGCACGGATCGTGCCGTGTGCGTAGGCAGGGATGTGCACGGGGCGAACTCCTCGGGTGTCGTGCTCCGCCGGTGTTTCCACCATGCTCACCTGGGCGTTCAGCCGTTAGTCACCGGGCGGCGGATGGGGCGTCGAACTTGACGGAAGCTGACTGCGGTGTACGCCGCGGCAGCGAAACTTGACACTTCTGGCCGGAGCCCGTTCACCGGCCCCGAATCTGGAGGATCCAAGTGGAAGACACCCCCGACGAGTCCCGGCCGGAGAACTGGCGCCAGGAGCTGGTCGACGCGTTGCAGGAACTGCACCGGGCGGCAGGCCAGCTGAGTTCCCGGAAGGTGAGCGCGCTGATCCGTGAGCGGGACGACGCGCTGTCCGGACCCAGCCACGAGACCGTGCGGTCCGCGATCAACGGAAAGCAGATGCCGCGCTGGGAGACGGTGCACGACATCGTCGTGGTGCTGGCGGGCCTGTGCAGTCCCCCTCGGGACGAGGAGGCCGAGACCGGGAGATTCCTGCTGCTGTGGCGGTCGGTCCGCGAAGGGGAGAAGGGCGCCCGGAAGTCGTTCCAGGAACTGGCCAACAGCGGCTGGGGTGGTGAGGACGGCAGATGGACACCTGAAATGGTCATGGGCATCCTGGTCAACCCGTTCAGCGCCATCCAGATCGCCCCGGGGCTCGCCGCCCCACACGAAACGATCATCTCCGAGGACACATGGATCCGGGCGATGGAGAAGTTCATCGAGGAGGACGGGGCCGAACACGCGCTGAGGATCCTGCTGCACACGCTGAAGGGCGACTACATCGGAGCCGTCGAAGGCACACCGTACGGCTACCAGAACATGGACCGGGAGGCGATGGACGCGTATGCGGCCTTCCAGTACGGCTGCCGGGAAGTGCGCCGCCGCCTGCGGACGGAGCCCAATCTCCTCGCGGAGTCGATTCGCGCGATGCGGGCCGACGAGACCATGGACCGGGACGACCGGGCGGAGATGCTGGAGAACGAGTCGGATCCGAGCCTGATGAGAGAAGTAATGATCGTGACCCCGGACACCTGGGACGAAGTGTCCGAAGAGGCCCAGCACATGGTCTTCGGCTATCTGATCAAGCAGATAGGCCCACCCGGCCCGCTCAGCCTGCCGGACGCGGATCGCTTCCCCATTCTCTGGCGCATCCCCGAGCCCGCCGCGGAGTAGCCCCGCCCCGTGCCCGCCCGTACCGCCGATCGATGGCGGCACAGGACCCGGCGGGGCAACGAGAACGAAAGCGGCGGCTGCCACCCCGTGGGGGACAGCCACCGCTTCGGCTTCACGCCTGTTCCGACCTGCGGGGACGATCAGCGACCACACCGCGTTCCCGCGGGTACAGGGGTGCTCCTAGAGGTCGAAGTACAGCTCGAACTCGTGCGGGTGCGGGCGGAGCTGGATCGGGGCGATCTCGTTGGTGCGCTTGTAGTCGATCCAGGTCTCGATCAGATCGGAGGTGAAGACACCGCCGGCCTGGAGGTACTCGTTGTCCGCCTCCAGCGCTTCCAGGACGGCCGGGAGGGAGGTCGGGACCTGCTGGACGTTGGCGTGCTCCTCGGGAGCCAGCTCGTAGAGGTCCTTGTCGATCGGCTCGGCGGGCTCGATCTTGTTCTTGATGCCGTCCAGGCCGGCCATCAGCAGCGCCGAGAAGGCCAGGTACGGGTTGGACGACGGGTCCGGGGCGCGGAACTCGACGCGCTTGGCCTTCGGGTTCGCACCGGTGATCGGGATGCGCATCGCGGCCGAGCGGTTGCGCTGCGAGTACACCATGTTGACCGGGGCCTCGAAGCCCGGGACCAGGCGGTGGTAGGAGTTCACCGTCGGGTTGGTGAAGGCCAGCAGCGACGGGGCGTGCTGGAGGATGCCGCCGATGTAGTGGCGGGCGGTGTCCGAGAGGCCCGCGTAGCCCTGCTCGTCGTAGAAGAGCGGGGTGCCGCCGGCCCACAGGGACTGGTGGACGTGCATGCCCGAGCCGTTGTCGCCGAAGATCGGCTTCGGCATGAAGGTCGCGGTCTTGCCGTTGCGCCAGGCGACGTTCTTCACGATGTACTTGAAGAGCATCAGGTCGTCGGCCGCGGCGAGCAGCGTGTTGAACTTGTAGTTGATCTCGGCCTGGCCGGCGGTGCCGACCTCGTGGTGCTGGCGCTCGATCTGGAGGCCGCTGCGCTCCAGCTCCAGGGACATCTCGGCGCGCAGGTCGGCGAAGTGGTCGACCGGCGGGACCGGGAAGTAGCCGCCCTTGTAGCGGACCTTGTAGCCGCGGTTGTTCTCGACCGCACCGGTGTTCCAGGCGCCCGCCTCGGAGTCGATGTGGTAGAAGCTCTCGTTCGCCGACGTCTGAAAGCGGACGTTGTCGAAGACGTAGAACTCGGCCTCGGGGCCGAAGTACGCGGTGTCGGCGATGCCGGTGGAGGCGAGGTACGCCTCGGCCTTCTTCGCCACGTTGCGCGGGTCACGGCTGTACTGCTCGCCGGTGATCGGGTCGTGGATGAAGAAGTTGATGTTGAGGGTCTTGTCCCGGCGGAAGGGGTCGAGCCGGGCGGTCGACAGGTCCGCGCGCAGCGACATGTCGGACTCGTGGATGGCCTGGAAGCCGCGGATCGACGAGCCGTCGAAGGCCAGCTCCTCGGTCGGGTCGAAGGTCGGAGCCGGAACCGTGACGTGCTGCATCACACCGGGCAGGTCGCAGAACCGGACATCGATGAACTTGACGTCGTTGTCGGCGATGTATTTCTTCGCGTCCTCGGCGTTCTGGAACATCCAACTCCTCCTACTCCCGGCCCGGGCGGGACGGGGTTGCGGCTCGTGGTGCGGCCAGTGCGCCTGCACACGCTGGACCTGACCATAGGCAGGCCGGATTTCTCAAGCATGACCCATTTGTTTCGCAGAAGTTAACCGGGGCGGGTGTGACCGGCGCCTCGCGAGCCGCTACGCACCCGGCGGCGGGCCCGGTAGCGGCACCCGCCGGGCCGGGCGGAGGGGCGGGCGCAGTACCGTGTTCGGGTGGACAACAGGCAAGCAATCGGATCGTGGCTCTCGGGCCCGCGCGCGGCCGCCGAGGAGATGGGGGCCGACTTCGGCTACCGGGGCAAGCGGCTCGGCCTGCCCGAGCACGGCCCGGGGTCCATGGCCCCCCTCGGCCGCCGGTTCGGCGCGATCTTCATCGACTGGGCGCTCTGCCTGCTGATCGCATACGGGCTGTTCGCTCGCGGTGACCAGCAGGCGGCCGGAAACTGGGCGCTGGGCATCTTCTTCGTACTGAGCGTGCTCACCGTCGGCACCATCGGCTGCACCCCGGGCAAGCGCGTCCTGGGCATCCGGGTCGTCGCCGAGAACCGCGACCGGCTGACGTTCGGGCGCGCGGTCGTCCGGAGCGTGCTGGTCTGCCTGGTGATCCCCGCCCTGGTCTGGGACCGCGACGGCCGCGGCCTGCACGACCGGCTGTCCCGCTCGGTACAGGTCCGGAGCTAGGAAGCCCCGTAGGGGCCCGGGGCCGGGAACATCCCGTGAACGGCGAACATCCCGTGAAACGGCGAAGAGGCGGGGGGGGGGGGGGGGGGGGGGGGGCCCCCCCCCCCCCCCCCGGGGGGGCCGGGGGGGGGGCCCCCCCCCCGGGGGGGGGGCCCCCCCCCGCCCCCCCCCCCCCCCCCCCGGGGGGGTTCGGGGGCGGGGGTGCGCCCCCGGGGGGGGGCCGGGGGCGCCCACCACCCCGCGCCCGCCCAACCCCCCGTCCCCGGGCCTGGGGGGGGGGGGGGGCCCCGGCCCCCCCCCCCCCCCCCCGCCTCTTCGTGTCTCCGAGGCGCGTACGCGTCTCAGCGGGTCTTTCCGCCCTTCGGCATCCGCATCCCCTTCGGCATGGGCCCCTTCGGGAGCGGCATGTTGCTCATCAGGTCGCCCATCGCGCGCAACCGGTCGTTGGCGGCCGTCACCTGCGGGCCGGTGAGGACGCGCGGCAGCTTCAGCATCTTGGTGCGCAGCTTCTTGAGCGGGACCTGGCCCTCGCCGTTGCCGACGATGATGTCGTGCACCGGTACGTCGACCAGGATGCGCGCCATCTTCTTCTTCTCGGACGCGAGCAGCGGCTTCACCCGGTTCGGGTTGCCCTCGGCGACCAGCACGATGCCAGCCTTGCTCACGGAGCGGTGCACCACGTCCTGGCTGCGGTTCATCGCGACCGCGGGGGTCGTCGTCCAGCCCCGGCCCACCCGGTCCAGCACCGCCGCGGCGGCGCCCGGCTGCCCCTCCATCTGTCCGAAGGCCGCACGCTCGGCACGCCGTCCGAAGACGATCGCCATCGCGAGGAGGGCCAGTACGAAGCCCAGGATGCCCAGGTAGACCGGATGATCGATCGCGAAACCGATCCCGAGGAGGACGCCGAAGGTGACGATTCCCACGCCCGCGACGACAAGACCGATCTTCGGGTCGGTCCGCCTGGCCATCTTGTAGGTCAGGGCGATCTGCTTGAGCCGCCCCGCGTTCTCGGCGCTGTCCGCGCCTTCAGTCTTTGCCTTCCTCGCCATGTAAAGAAGTTTACGTGGCTCAGGAACGGCGGTCGGCCGCGGCCTCCAGTACGGACAGCACGGACTCGGCCTCGACCCGGTCCTTGGCCCGGCGCCGGTCCTCCTGGACGGCTGACCAGGCGTTGCGGCGGGCCGTGCGCTGGCCGCCGGCCAGGACGAGCGACTCGACGGCGCGGAGGGCCGCGGTGACGGACGGGAGGGCGGCGGCACGTACCGGCACGGCCTGCATCGTGGAGATCTCCTCGGAGCGGATGTGCGCGAAGGGGCGGGCGGGTGGCTCGCGCGGACCCGGCGGCCCGGACGGTCCGGGCCCGTACCGCGCGGCGTGTGCACCCAGCGTCACTGCTCGGTGTTACCAGCGCGTGACCGGACGGTCAAACACCAATGAAAACCCCGATCCGGCGGGCGCGCACGCCGAAGCGGCCCGTACCCGCCCCCGACCTGCGGGGGAGCGTACGGACCGCTTCGCGTCGGTCATGACCGGTCAGTGGTTCGCTGTGCCGGGACTCACACGGCGGGCACCGCGGCGGCGGCGCCGCGACGGTCCATCGCCTGCTGGAAGAGACGGCCCGCGCGGTACGAGGAACGGACCAGCGGCCCGGACATCACACCGGAGTAGCCGATCTCGTCGGCCTCCTCCTTCAGCTCCACGAACTCCTGCGGCTTCACCCAGCGCTCCACCGGGTGGTGGCGCACCGAGGGGCGCAGGTACTGCGTGATCGTGATCAGCTCGCAGCCCGCGTCGTACAGGTCCTGGAGCGCCTCGCTGACCTCTTCGCGGGTCTCGCCCATGCCGAGGATCAGGTTGGACTTGGTCACCAGACCGGCCTCACGGGCCCGGGTGATGACCTCCAGGGAGCGCTCGTACCGGAAGCCGGGGCGGATCCGCTTGAAGATCCGCGGCACCGTCTCCACGTTGTGCGCGAGGACCTCGGGGCGGGCGGAGAAGACCTCGGCGAGCTGCTCGGGCACCGCGTTGAAGTCGGGGATCAGCAGCTCGACCTTGGTGCGGCCGGCTTCCCGCCCGGCGGTCAGCGCGTGGATCTGGCGCACGGTCTCCGCGTACAGCCAGGCACCGCCGTCCTCCAGGTCGTCGCGGGCGACGCCGGTGATGGTGGCGTAGTTCAGGTCCATCGTGACCACGGACTCGCCGACCCGGCGGGGCTCGTCCCGGTCCAGCGCCTGCGGCTTGCCCGTGTCGATCTGGCAGAAGTCGCAGCGCCGGGTGCACTGGTCGCCCCCGATGAGGAAGGTGGCCTCGCGGTCCTCCCAGCATTCGAAGATGTTGGGGCAGCCGGCCTCCTGGCACACCGTGTGCAGGCCCTCGCTCTTCACGAGCTTCTGCAGCTGGTTGTACTCGGGGCCCATCTTCGCCCGGGTCTTGATCCACTCGGGCTTGCGCTCGATGGGGGTCTGGCTGTTCCGGACCTCCAGGCGCAGCATCTTGCGCCCGTCGGGTGCGACAGCGGACACTCCGGCACTCCCCTTTGCTTGTACTGCGTCGGATGCTTCTTTGGATTCTTCGGCGAACACCAGGGTACGCCCGTGGTTCGCACGGCTTTACGTCCGGCCAACCTGTGGCAGGCGGGGCCTATTCCCGGCCGCGTGATCCGGCCGTCACGCCGTGGCCACGGCATCGGCCGGGGCGTCCGGCGTGCCCGACGGCTCGGCGGCCGGGCGCTCGACGACGCGCGGTGCCGGTGCGGCGTTCTCCAGGACGTCCCGCAGGTGCTTCTCGACGACCGGGAGCACCTCGGCGACGGTGATGTCGCGGCCGAGCTCGTACGCCAGCGAGGTGACGCCCGCGTCCCGGATGCCGCACGGCACGATCCGGTCGAACCAGGTGTTGTCCGGGTTCACGTTGAACGAGAAGCCGTGCATCGTCACCCCCTTGGCGACGCGGATGCCGATCGCCGCCAGCTTGCGGTCCTCGCGGCGCTGGCCGGCGTTGGACGGGGCGTACTCGGGGCCGTTCAGCCGGGCGTCGAACTCCTCGTCCTGGAGCCGGGGGTCGAAGTCGAGGGAGAGCCCGCCGATCGCCGGGCGCTCCTCGACCGGGTCGCCGAGCACCCAGACCCCGCTGCGGCCCTCGACCCGGGTGGTCTCCACGCCGAACTCGGCGGCGGTCCGGATCAGCGCCTCCTCCAGGCGGCGGACGTGCGCGACGACGTCCACCGGGCGGGGCAGCTTCTGGATCGGGTAGCCCACCAGCTGACCGGGGCCGTGCCAGGTGATCTTGCCGCCGCGGTCCACGTCGATGACGGGGGTGCCGTCGAGGGGGCGTTCGCTGTCGGCCGTACGCCGGCCGGCCGTGTAGACGGGCGGGTGCTCCACCAGCAGGCAGGTGTCCGGGACGGTGTCCTCGAACCTGGCCGCGTGCACCTCGCGCTGCTTCTGCCAGGCCTCCTGGTAGTCGACGGCTTCCTCACCGAATCCCAGCCGGACGAACCGAAGCTCAGCCACGACAGATGCCTTCCTCTTGTAGTGCGCGGGCGGCGGGGTACCCGGAGCCGCGTCACCATGCACTGATTCACGCCTTTGGCCACTGTACGACCGGTCCGCGGGCGGTGGTCCGGCAGGTCTTCCCGTCAGCACCGCCCCCAATCCTCACACGATCGGATGAAAGTGAAGCGAAGGCGGCTGTGACCGGGGCGGAGGCCGCTAAATTCGCGCCGTTCCCCAAGGGCTGCCCGCCCGGCCCGGAAGGCAGGAGACCGTACAGCTGATGTCGGAACGACCTCCGCAGCGCACCCCCAACCGCCGGCTGGCCGCGCTCATCACCGAGGCAGGTTTCTCCAACGCCGGTCTGGCCCGCAGAGTCGACCAACTCGGCCTCGAACACGGCCTCGACCTCCGCTACGACAAGACCTCCGTGACCCGCTGGCTCCGCGGGCAGCAGCCGCGCGGCACCACCCCCGCGCTGATCGCCGAGGTCTTCACCCGGCGGCTCGGGCGCCGGCTCTCCGCGCAGGACCTCGGCCTGGACGCGTGCGCCCCGGTCTACGCCGGTCTGGAGTTCGCGGCCACGCCCGCGGAGGCGGTCGACATCGTGAGCGGGCTGTGGCGGAAGGACTCCGGCAGCCAGGCCGAGCTGCGCAAGATCGCCTTCACTCCGGCCGGGCTCGTCGTCCCCAGCCGGGACTGGCTGATCGGCCGGGCCGACGAGTCGGTGGGCCGGGGCGGAGAACCCGCGCCGCGGGCGCACGGCGCGACGGGAGGGGCGCACGGGGCGGCGGGGGACGGTGGGGCGGGTGGTTCCCCCCGTCCCGGCGGGGCGCGCCCGGCACCGGGGGCGCACGGTGCGTACGGCGTGCCCGGCGCCCGGGGGCCGGCGGCCGCCCGCCCGGCCGGGGCGTCCGTGCCGTCCGGGCCGCCGGGCGGCCCCCCGCCCCCGCAGGGCCCCGTTCCCGGGCTGTCCGAGGCGTTCGGCCTGCCCCGCCAGAGGCGTTCCGGGCGGGACTCCGGCCAGCGGGTCAGCGGCGGCGACGTGGCCGCCCTGCGCTCGGTCGGCGAGCTCTTCCGCACCCTCGACCACGCCTACGGCGGCGGCCACGCCCGCCAGGCGCTCGTCCGCTACCTGGAGCACGAGGCGGAACCGATGCTCCGGGGCACCTACGGCGAGGCGACCGGGCGCAGACTCTTCGCGGCCGCCGCCGACCTGACCCGGCTGGCCGGCTGGACCTCGTACGACATCGCGGCCCACGGCCTGGCCCAGCGGTACTTCGTCCAGGCGCTGCGGCTCGCCCAGGCCGCCGGTGACCGCGCCTACGGCAGCTATGTGCTGACGACGATGAGCCGGCAGGCGGTCTACCTGGGCCACGGCCGGGAGGCCGTGCAACTGGCCCGGGTCGCGCAGCAGGGCATCGGCTCCTCCGCGCCCCCCGTCGTCCAGGCCCTGCTGCACGCCGTCGAGGCGCGCGGCCACGGGGTGCTCGGCGAGTCCCGGGCCTGCACCACCTCGCTGGCGCGGGCCGAGCGGGCGCTGGACATCGCCCGGCCCGGGGACGAGGTGCCGCACTGGGCGCGCCACTTCGACGAGGCCCAGCTCGCCGACGAGTTCGGCCACTGCCACCGCGACCTCCAGCAGTACCGGGCCGCGGCGCAGTACGCGGAGCGCTCGCTCCAGCTGCGCTCCCCGGCGTACGCCCGCAGCCGGCTGTTCTGCCAGGTGGTGCTGGCCTCCGCCCGGCTCGGGCTCGGCGAGCTCGACCAGGCGTGCGCGCTCGGTGTGGAGGCCGCCCAGCAGGCCGCGGAGATGCGATCGGTGCGGGCCACGGAGTACCTGCACGACTTCGAGCGGCGGCTGGAGCCCTACCGGGACGCCGCCGCCGTACGCGGCTACCGCGACCGGGTCGCCGCGCTGGGCTGAGCACGGCACAGGGGGCGCACGCCGGTGCGCCCCCTGGCTGTTCGAGCGCGGCTCCGGGCCGGGTCCACAGACCTCACCGGGCCGGAGCCGCGAGCTTGGTGTTCCCCTCCGTCAGGCCGCCTCGGGCAGCGGCGTGTGGCCGGCCGGCCGTACGCCCAGGTCGGCGAGGACGGCGTCGGCGGCGCGGCGCCCCGAGTACAGGGCGCCCCGGACGGTGCTGGTGTCCCGGTGGTCGCCGCACACGTAGAGACCGGCCAGCAGCCGCACCGGGCGGCGCAGGTCGTGCGGGGCGGGCATCGCGGGGACCGCCTCCGGGTCGTGGTGGACGGCCAGCAGCTCCCAGTCGTCGGTGCGGACCCCGTAGAGCGCGGCGAGATGGGTGCGGACCGCGCGCTCCAGGCCGGGCGGCGGGGTGCCGAGCACCGTGGAACTGATCAGCGTGCGGCCGTGCGGGGCGCGCGTGGGATCGACTGCGCTCATCACCGCGGTGTGCGCCACCGGGCCGGAGCCGTCGGCGTCCAGCAGCAGGGCGGTGCCGGTCGGCGGGGGAGCGGGCGCGGTGTGGTGAAGGACCGTCACGGGGTGGAAGGACGGCACCCGGAGACCGGGCAGCAGCTCGGCGGCGGCCCCGGCGCCGGTCGCGACCAGCAGGGAACGGCACCCCAGCTCGCCGTGCTCCTCGGTGCGGACCGAGGTGATGTCGGCGGCCGTGACATGCACCCCGGTACGCACGGTGCCCGGCGGCAGCGCGGCCGCGAGGAGCTCGGGCAGCGCCGCCGAACCGCCCTCGGGGACGCAGAGCCTGCCGCGCGCGTAGTCGCGCAGGACGAGGTCGGCGCACCGGCTGGAGGTGGTGAGCCCGGGGTCGGCGAGCAGCGCGGCGAGCAGCGGGCGCAGGAAGCCGTTGACGGTACGGGCGGGCAGCCCGCGGTGGGACAGGGCGGCCAGTGCCGACTGCTCGGGGCGGGCCAGGATGCGGGCCGCCGGGGTGGCGGCGAGCCGGCTCAGCGCGGCGGCCACCCGGGCCTGGTCGATCGGCCCGCCCATCGGCGGCCGGGGGGCGCTCGCGAGGGCGCGCGCCGCCTTGAGTGCGCCCCGAGCGCCCCGTACGTCGCCGGTGCGGTACTGGCGGCCCTCGCTGTGCACCAGCACCCCCGGGGCGAAGGTGCGCAGCACCAGCCCTTCGAGGCCGGGCGTCACGCGCAGCTGCGGGCAGGTGGTGGTGAGGAGCGGGCCGATGTGGTCGAGCCGGAAGCCGTCCACCTCGGCGGTGCTCATCCGTCCGCCGATCCGGGGGGCGGCCTCCAGGACGCTGACGCTCAGCCCCGCGCTGGTCAATCGGTGGGCGGCGGACAGGCCGGCGATCCCGGCCCCGATGATGACGACGTCCGCGTGGTGTGCCGTGCTGAGCATGTGCCCCTCCCCGAGTCGGCGCGGCCGTGGGGGACCGCGGCCCCGACGGGCCTCCCGGAACGACCGGGTTCGCCGGACCGTGCCTTCGGACCACCGCCCGGAGGACGGGCGGCCGACGGCACTACCGGGAGGTTAGGAGCGCGGCGGGCGCGGACGCAGTCGCGCGCACCCGGGGCACCGTTGCACGGGGTCGCATGTCTGTCCGATTCGGTGGCGGGGGCGGCGCATCCACCGGGGCGCTCAGCGCAGGGCGGCGCGGATCGCTCCGTCGATGCCCGGGAAGGCGAAGGCGAAGCCCGACTCCAGCAGCCGGTGCGGCACCACCCGCTGACTGCCCAGCACGTCCTGGGCGAACTCCCCGAGGGCGATCCGCAGGGCCGGGGCCGGGGCGGTGAGGAGCGTGGGGCGGTGCAGCACCCGCCCCATCGCGGCCGTCACCTCGCGGTTGGTGACCGGGGAGGGAGCGGTCAGGTTCACCGGGCCGGACAGCGACTCCGTCTCCAGGAGGTGGCGCAGCGCCGCGACCTCGTCGTGCAGCGCGATGAAGCTCCAGTACTGCCGCCCGTCGCCCAGCCGGCCGCCGAGCCCCGCCCGGAACAGCGGGAAGAGCCGGCCCCAGGCCCCGCCTTCGCGGGCGACGACCAGTCCGGTGCGGGCGTGCACCGTCCGCACGCCCGCCGCCTGGGCGGCGGCCGTGGCGGCCTCCCACTCCACGCAGACGGACGGCAGGAAGCCCTTCCCGGCCGGGGCGCTCTCGTCGACGGCGCGGTCCCCGGTGTCGCCGTAGTAGCCGATCGCCGAACCGGACACCAGGACCTTCGGCGCCGGGTCCAGGGAGGCGACGGCCTCGGCGATCGCGGCCGTGCCCAGTACCCGGCTGTCCCGGATCTCCCGCTTGTACGCCTGGGACCAGCGGTGGTCGCCGACCCCCGCCCCGGCCAGGTGGACGACGGCGTCGCAGCCGACCAGACCCGCCGCGTCGACGTAGCCGCGCCGGGGATCCCACTCCGCCTCGTCCCCGGACCGGGCCGGGCGGCGGACGAGACGGACCACCTCCAGCCCGTCGGCCCGCAGCGAACGCACCAGCGCCGCTCCGACGAGTCCGGACGCTCCGGTGACAGCGATACGGGAGTGAACCATGGGTCCCATCCTGCCCCAACGGCCCTGCCGGGCCCACCGTTGGTGTGCGCCGCGCCGCGTGTCACCGGCGTACCGCGCGAAGAAAGGGACTGACCGCCCGGACCGGTTCTGACACAGTGGCGGGCATGTCCAAGATCCATCCGCACCCGGCCTGCCGGGTCCGCCCCGCCGTCCTCGCCGACGAGGCCGCGCTCGGCGAGCTCGACCGCGCCACCTGGTCCACCCTGCACGCCGTCATGCCGCGCCCCCAGCCGCCCTACGCGCCCTTCTTCGACGAGCGCCACGTACCCGGTGACTTCCTGGTGGCCGAGGTCGCGGACGACCCGCGCCCGGCCGGATACATCAGGCTGGTCCCACCGACCCCCCTGGCCTGCAACTCCCACGTCCGACAGATACAGGGCCTCGCCGTCGCCGACCGGGCGCGCGGCCGGGGCGTCGCCCGCGCCCTGCTGCGCGCCGCCTGCGCGACGGCGCGGGACGACGGGGCCAACCGGATCACCCTGCGGGTCCTCGGGCACAACACGCCCGCCCGCGCCCTGTACGCGTCCGAGGGGTTCACCGTCGAGGGCGTGCTGCCCGGCGAGTTCTTCCTGGACGGGCGGTACGTCGACGACATCCTGATGGGCCGTTCGCTCGCCCCGTGACCGGCCGGGGCGAGGGGACACGGGAAAGGCGGACACCGGGCAGGCTCCGCGCATCCGGTACGACGATCGGCTGAGCGCCCGCGTGTCCGAGCCCGGCCTCGGCCGAAACCGCGGGGCGTGACGTGAATATCGCGGCATGGCGGTTATGGGGTTTTTCGGCAGAGGTGTCCCCGCTCGCAGCGTCGCCCGGACCGCCTGTGCCGGCGTGCTGGCCGCCGCGGTGCTGTGCTGGCCGCCGGGAGTGGCGTACGCGGACGCGACCTCGGCGTACGGGGACTGGTCGATGAGCGGCACCACCGGCACGGTGGACATCCCGCTCACGGACTTCCCGTCCGCCGCGGTGACGACGGACAGCACCACGGCGACCGTGCAGTCGGGGACCTCGGTCTTCCTGGGGCCGGGCACGCCGGTGGGGGAGCGGTACGGAACGTCGCAGGGCAAGGAGTACGTCACCCTGCGGACCGCCGCGGGCCTCGCGCCGTCCACGACGACCCTCACGTTCGAGCAACCGACCAACGCCGGGACCTTCGCCTTCACCCTAGGCGACATCGACGCCGACACCGTCCGGGTCACCGCGACCGGCGCGGACGGGCAGCCCCTGACCACCGACCAGCTCGGCTGGCAGGGCGCCTTCAACTACTGCCAGTCCACCCCGAAGCCGTCCGCGTGCGGGGCCGCCGGGACGGACACCGACGTACCGAACTGGGACCCCGCCACGAGCACCCTGGTCGGCAACGGTTCGGACACCACGGGCGCCTCCGGCTGGTTCCAGCCCACCGTGCCGGTCTCCACCATCACCCTGACCTTCACCCGGCAGAGCGGCTTCCCGGTCTACCAGCTGTGGACCTCGTCGCTGTCCTCGCGGATCGCCGGCCAGGTCACCGCCGACTGCGGTACCCCCGCCGGGCTGGAGGTGCGGCTCCTGGACGAGAACGGGCAGCCCGTGCTCGGCGCCGACGGTCAGCCCGTCACCACGACCACCGACGACCAGGGGAACTACGGCTTCACGGACCTGGCGCCCGGTCACTACCAGGTCAGTACGGAATCGGACGCCTACACCCCGCCGACCAGCTCCCGCCCGGCCGACACGAGCGACGGGAGCAGCGTCACCGACGCCGACCTGGCACTGACCTGCCGGCCCGTCCCCACGCCTTCGCCGACCCTGTCGATCCCGCCGGTTCCGGAGGTGCCCCCGCTGCCGTCCCCGCTCGTGTCCGTGCCGCCGGTTCCCGAGGTGCCCCCGGTCCCGGAGGTGCCCCCGCTCCCGTCGCCGGTCGTCTCCATCCCGCCGGTCCCCGAGGTGCCCCCGCTTCCCTCGCCGGTCGTGACGATCCCTCCGGTCTTCCCGATCCCCACGCCGCCGCCGAGCCCCTCCCCGACCCGGACCTGTCCCCCCACCCCGCCGCCGACCCACGCACCCGGCCCCAGGCCGACGGCCCACCCCCACCCGCACGGAAAGCCCAAGCCGACGGCCCACCCGCACGGGAGCTGGTGAACGGCGGGCGCGTCCCGTCCGCGCCGCCGCGCCCCGGCCCGGTGACCCGCCGGGGCGCGGCGGCTGCCTCAGCCCCTGAACAGCCGCATACCGCCCATGAGTTCGTGCAGACAGCGGACGGCCAGCTCGGCCGGTGAGCCGGGCCCGTCCGTCGGCGCGTCCGTCGTCGCCGCCCAGGACTCCAGCGCGACCCGTACCGAGTCCGTGGCGGCGGCCGCGGCCAGCCGGACCTCCAGCGGGTCCGCCTCCTCGCCGGCCAGCCGGGCCAGCACCGGCAGCAGCCGCTCCTCCGAATCCTGATTGACCCGGTACCAGACCGCGCGCAGCGCCGGGTCCCGCTCGGCCGCCCGCAGCAGCCCGAGCGTCCAGCCCAACTGCTCGTCGGCGTCCCCGTCCGGCATCCGGAACGCCTCGGTGACCGCCCGCTCCAGCACCTCGGCGAACGCGTCCCCCGGCTCGGCCGTCGCCAGCAGCGAGCGCCAGCGCTCGGCGCCCCCGGAGAGCAGCGGGCCCACCGCGTCCTGCTTGGAGCGGAAGTACCGGTAGAAGGTGCGCAGCGCCACGCCCGCCCGCTGCGCGATGTCCTCGGCCGTGGTGCCGTCGGGGCCCCGCTCGGCGAAGAGCGCGGCCGCGGCGCGGGCGATCTCCAGCTGGGTCGCGGCCTTGCGGCGCTCGGTGAGGGACGGCTGCGGCGGCTCGGTGCTCATTCCCAGGACATTACCCCCGGGGGCCAGGGGCATGCGCGCGATGTCGTGATGGCAAAACGTGCCACCTAGGCGTACGGTGGACAGTGATCGGGACGCCCATGGGGGCGCCGTCGACACGCTCCGGGACACCAGTCACCGGGATCGGAGGGACAGACATGAACCGCTACGAAGGCCGCCGCGTCCTCATCACCGGAGGCGGCTCCGGTATCGGCCGGGCCACCGTCCACCGCGTCCTCGCCGAGGGCGGCCGGGTCGTCGCCGCCGACGTCAACGAGGCCGGCCTGGCGGAGACCCGGGCGACCGCCGAGGCGAACGGCACCGCGGACCGCCTCACCACCCTGGCCCTGGACATCGCGGACGAGGCCGCGGTACGGACCGGTGTCGCCTCCGCCGTGGAGACCCTCGGCGGGCTCGACGTCCTGGTCAACGCCGCCGGGATCCTGCGCTCCGAGCACACCCACAAGACCACGCTGGAGTTCTTCAACAAGATCATCGCGGTCAACCTCACGGGCACCTTCCTGATGATCCGCGAGGCGATACCGGCGCTGATCGAGGGCAACGAGCCGGCCGTGGTGAACTTCTCCTCCACCTCCGCGGCCTTCGCCCACCCGTACATGTCCGCGTACGCGGCGAGCAAGGGCGGCATCCAGTCGATGACGCACGCGCTGGCCAGCGAGTACAGCAAGCAGGGGGTGCGGTTCGTCGCCGTCGCGCCCGGCTCGATCTCCTCCGACATGACCAGCGGTCACGGCCCGGGACTGCCCGCCGACGCCGACATGTCGCTCTTCATGAAGCTCTCCCCGGCGCTCGGCACCGGCTTCGCCAGCCCGGACACCGTGGCCGGTGTCGTCGCGATGCTCGGCTCCCGGGACGGCGCGTTCATCACCGGTACGGAGATCCGCATCGACGGCGGCACCCACTTCTAGGACCTGTCTTCAAACTGCCGCCTGCCGTGCGGCGCCCGGCACGCACGCTCGCCGCGTTGTCGGGGTCACCCCGATACATCCAGTATCGGAGCGACCCTCCGCCTTGCGATCGCACGCACCGGACACCGCACGGCCCGGCCTCCGGCCGGACGACGGCAGTTTGAAGACAGGTCCCAGGGGCTGGAAACACACCCTGGCCGCCGGGCCCCTCAGCCGGCCCCGAACCGTGCCCAGAGCCCGGGGAACCGCTTCGCCAGGGACTCGTCGTCGAAGCCCACCGGGGCGCCCCCGGGCTCGGCCGGCTGGGGCGGCAGCCCGAGGTCCGGCGCCACCACGCCGGTGAGCTGCTCGTACGCCTCGTCGGCGGCGTAACCCAGCTCCTCGCCGTCCCCGTCGATCTCCTCGTCGAAGTCGTCGAGGAGATCGGCCAGCGCGTCCGGCTCGTGCAGGGCGCCCTCGAAGACCTCCCGGCCCTGGCCGATCAGCCAGCACCGGAAGAAATCGAAGGCGCCCTCGTCCGCGCCGCCCAGCAGCAGTGCGGCGGCGCCCCACAGCTCCCAGCGGTAGGCACGGTGGAAACGGGCCTCGAAGTGCCGGGCGAAGTCCAGCACCGCGTCGGGGTCGAGCCGCACCAGCCGCTCGACGAGCAGCTCGGCCTGGTCCTCCGGGTCACCCTCGGCGGCCGTGCGCGTGCTGTCGACGATCTCCCAGAACTCCGTCTCGTCCATCACGGATCAAGCATCGGCCCTGGCGGGGCACGGCGCACGCGGACGCCGGGCGGCGCCGCGCTCAGCCGTACAGCCCGTGCAGCGCCGCGGCCGCCGCCGCGAACCGCTCCCGCAGCGCGACCGGCTCCAGCACCTCCGACTCCGGCCCCAGGCCCAGGAGTTGGCCGTACGCGATCTCTTCCGACTCGACCGGCACGGTGAGGGTCAGCCACCCCTCGGCATCCGGCGGACCGGCCGTCTCCAGCGCCGCCCCGACCGCCGAACGGTCCAGTACGTACGGCAGTCGGCGTACCCCCTCGGGGGACAACCGCACCGTCACCTCCGCCCGCAGCAGCGACCGGGCGAACTGCGCGGCCCGCTCCGCCCAGAAACCCGCCAGGTCGAACCGCTCGTCCCGCTCGAACCGCTCCTCGGTCACCACCACGTCCGAGAACCGGTCGACCCGGTACACCCGGAAATCCCCCGCCACCCGTGCGCACACGTACCAGACCCCCGCCTTCAGCACGAGCCCGTACGGTTCCAGCTCCCGCTCGGCCGGGGCGTCCGCGCCGTTGCGGAGATAGCGGGCCCGCACCGTCCGGTCGCCCCACACCGCCCCGGCCAGGGCCGGAAGCTGCTCGGGGGTGACCGGCTCCTGGTACCAGCCCGGCGCGTCCAGATGGAACCGGTGCACGGTGCGGTCCGGGGCGTCCCGCAGCGCGGGCGTCAGGGCCGCCGCCACCTTGAGCCGGGCGGTCGAGGCGGCGTCCGCCAGCCCCATCTCGCGCAGCGCGGACGGCAGCCCGGACAGGAAGAGCGCCTCGGCCTCGTCCCGGGCGAGACCGGTCAGCCCCGTCCGGTAGCCGCCGACCAGCCGGTAGCCGCCGGCCCGGCCCCGGTCCGCGTAGACCGGGACGCCCGCCTCCGAGAGGGCCTGCGCGTCCCGGGTCACGGTCCGCTCCGACACCTCCAGCTCCCGGGCGAGCTCCGCGGCGGTCATGGCCGGGCGGGACTGCAGGAGCAGCACCATTCTGATGAGACGGGCAGCGCGCATACGGCCATTGTGTCCGCATGCGCGCCGCTCCGTTTCCGGTGTCTCAGAGGCCGTACCGCTCCCGGGCCTCCTTGACCGAGGTCGCGCTGACCTCGCCGCGGCGGGCCAGCTGGGCCAGGGCCGCGACGGCGATCGAACGGGCGTCGACGCCGAAGTGGCGGCGGGCCGCGTCCCGGGTGTCGGAGAGGCCGAAGCCGTCCGTGCCGAGCGAGGACCAGTCCTGCTCCACCCACTGGCTGATCTGGTCGGGGACCTGGCGCATCCAGTCGCTGACCGCGACGACCGGACCCGGGGCGCCCTCCAGCGCCTGCGTCACGTACGGCACCCGCTGCTCACCGCGGAGCAGCGCGGCGTCGCACTCCAGCGCCTCGCGGCGCAGCTCGCCCCAGGAGGTGGCGGACCAGACGTCGGCCGTGACCCCCCAGTCCGCGGCCAGCAGCTCCTGCGCCTCCAGCGCCCAGTGGATCGCCGTACCGGAGGCCAGCAGCTGGACCCGCGGCGCGTCCGCCGAGGCGGGCACGCCCTCCTTGAAGCGGTACAGGCCCTTGACGATGCCCTCCTCGACGCCCTCCGGCATCGCGGGCTGCGGCTTCGGCTCGTTGTAGACCGTCAGGTAGTAGAAGACGTTCTCGGCCTCGGGGCCGTACATCCGGCGCAGACCGTCCTTGACGATCACCGCGATCTCGTACGCGAACGCCGGGTCGTAGTTGAGCGAGGCCGGGTTGGTGGCCGCGATCAGGTGCGAGTGGCCGTCCGCGTGCTGGAGCCCCTCACCGGTCAGCGTCGTACGGCCCGCCGTGGCGCCGACGATGAAGCCCTTGCCGAGCTGGTCGGCGAGCTGCCACATCTGGTCGCCGGTCCGCTGCCAGCCGAACATCGAGTAGAAGATGTAGAACGGGATCATCGTCTCGCCGTGCGTCGCGTACGACGTCGAGGCGGCGATGAAGTCGGCCATGGCCCCGGCCTCGGTGATCCCCTCGTTGAGGATCTGGCCGTCCTTGGCCTCCTTGTAGTACATCAGCTGGTCGCGGTCGACCGGCTCGTACGTCTGGCCCAGCGGCGAGTAGATGCCGGCCGAGGGGAACAGCGACTCCATGCCGAAGGTGCGCGCCTCGTCGGGGACGATCGGCACCCAGCGCTTCCCGGTCTGCTTGTCCCGCATCAGGTCCTTGACCAGGCGGACGAAGGCCATGGTGGTGGCCATCTCCTGCTTGCCGGACCCCTTCTTCAGGGCGGCGAACGCGCGCTCCTCCGGCTCCGGCAGCGCCACCGCGTGGACGCGGCGGGCCGGGGCGGGGCCGCCGAGGGCGGCGCGGCGCTCCTGGAGGTAGCGGACCTCGGGGGAGTCGGCGCCCGGGTGGCCGTAGGGCACCAGGCCGTCGGCGAACGCGCTGTCCGGGATCGGCAGGCCGAGCAGCTCGCGCATGTCCTTGAACTCGTCCACCGAGAGCTTCTTCATCTGGTGGTTGGCGTTCTTGGACTCGAAGCCCTTGCCGAGCGTGAAGCCCTTCACGGTCTGCGCGAGGATCACGGTCGGCGCGCCCTTGTGCGCCAGGGCGGCCCGGTAGGCCGCGTACACCTTGCGGGCCTCATGGCCGCCGCGCGAGGTGTAGAAGCACTCGCCGATCTTCGCGTCGGTGAGCAGCTTCGCCAGCTCGGCGAGGGCGGGCTCGGCACCGAAGAAGTGCTCGCGGATGTACGCGACGTCGCGGGTGGCGTACGTCTGGAACTGCGCGTCCGGGACCTCCCGGAGCCGGCGGACCAGCGCACCGGTGGTGTCCAGCTGGAACAGCTCGTCCCACGCGGTGCCCCAGAGCGTCTTGACGACGTTCCAGCCGGCGCCGCGGAAGGCCCCCTCCAGCTCCTGGACCACGCGGAAGTTGGCGCGGACCGGGCCGTCGAGGCGCTGCAGGTTGCAGTTGATGACGAAGGTCAGGTTGTCGAGCCCCTCGCGGGCCGCGAGGGCCAGGGCGGCGGTCGACTCGGGCTCGTCCATCTCGCCGTCGCCCAGGAAGGCCCAGACGTGCGAGTTCGACGTGTCCTTGATGTTGCGGTTGGCCAGGTAGCGGTTGAAGCGCGCCTGGTAGATCGCGGAGAGCGGGCCGAGCCCCATCGACACGGTGGGGAACTCCCACAGCCAGGGCAGCCGCCGCGGGTGCGGGTAGGACGGCAGACCGTCGCCGCCCGCCTCCTGGCGGAAGTTGTCGAGCTGCTGCTCGCTCAGGCGGCCGTCGAGGAAGGCGCGGGCGTAGATGCCGGGGGAGGCGTGGCCCTGGATGTAGAGCTGGTCACCGGATCCGTCCCCCTCCTTGCCCCGGAAGAAGTGGTTGAAGCCCGTCTCGTACAGCCAGGCCGCCGACGCGAACGTGGCGATGTGGCCGCCGACGCCGAAGCGGGAGCCGCGGGTGACCATCGCGGCCGCGTTCCAGCGGTTCCAGGCGGTGATCCGGGATTCCATCTCCAGGTCGCCGTCGAACTCGGGCTCGGCGGCGGTCGGGATGGAGTTGACGTAGTCGGTCTCCAGCAGCTTGGGCAGCGCGAGACCGGCGCCCTCGGCGTGCTCCAGCGAGCGGCGCATCAGGTACGCGGCGCGGTGCGGGCCGGCGGCCCTGGTGACGGCATCCAGGGAGGCCGCCCATTCGGCGGTCTCCTCGGGGTCGCGGTCCGGGAGCTGATCGAGCTCGCTCGGAAGCTTTCCTACGGGGTCGGTCATGATCGCCGCCTTCCGGAGTGGGAGGGGGGTGGAGAAGGCCCTGACTGGCAGGACAGGGCGATCGGGCGGTGAGCCCGCGAGATGAACTGTAAGGCGCCGATCGATGATCGATCAAAGGGTGAAGGGCAAAACTTCTCGATATGAAGAAATTGGCATTCGGTGCCGCGAAACGGGGCACGGAGTGACGGGATCTACGGGTACAAAAAGGGCGCTGACCTGCACGGAAGAGCACCCGTCCCGACAGATGCGTACGTCCTCGGAGGCGGTCCGGAAGGGCTTCTCAGGCGCGCGGGGCGCAGCCCAGGACGTGCGCCTTAGCCAGCACGCCGATGTCCGGGTCCTTGCGCAGGAACGCCTCGATGAGCGCCTCGTGCTCCTCCGCGTACGACTTCTGCACCGTGCCCAGCCAGCGGATCGACAGGGCCGTGAACACCTCGATGCCCAGCCCCTCCCAGGTGTGCAGCAGGACCGCGTTGCCCGCCGCCCGCACCATCTCGCGGTGGAAGGCCACGGTGTGCCGGACCTGCGCCTCGCCGTCGGCCAGCCGGTCCGCCTCGTAGAGCGCCGTCACGTGCGGGGTGAGGCGCGAGCAGTCCTCGCCGAGGGATGGGGCCGCCAGCTCCGCCGCGATCTGCTCCAGACCGGCCCGCACCGGGTAGCTCTCCTCCAGGTCGGCGGCGGTGAGGTTGCGGACCCGGACGCCCTTGTTGGGGGCCGACTCGATCAGCCGGAGCGTCTCCAGCTCCCGCAGCGCCTCGCGCACCGGCGTCTGGCTGACCTCCAGCTCGGTGGCGATGCGGCGCTCCACGATCCGCTCGCCGGGCTTCCAGCGCCCGCTGACGATCCCCTCCACGATGTGCTCGCGGATCTGTTCGCGCAGCGAGTGGACGACGGGCGGGGTCATGAGGGCTCCTTCGGGGCGAACCGGTGCTTCCGCGTCATCACGGCGGCCGGGCCGACCGGCGGTGTCTGGGGCGTGCCCTAGACAATACGGCGGTGCCCCCGCCCGGAAGTGTTCCGGACGGGGGCACCGTTGGTGAGGCTGGTTACAGCCGCGCTCAGAGGCCGAGCTCGACCTCGAACTCGCCGGCCTCCAGGATCGCCTTGACCGAGGTCAGGTAGCGGGCGGCGTCGGCGCCGTCCACCAGACGGTGGTCGTAGGAGAGCGACAGGTACGTCATGTCGCGGACACCGATCACGGTGCCCTCCTCGGTTTCGATGACCGCCGGACGCTTCACCGTGGCACCGATGCCCAGGATGGCGGCCTGGTTCGGCGGCACGATGACGGTGTCGAAGAGCGCGCCGCGCGAGCCGGTGTTGCTGATGGTGAAGGTGGCACCGGACATGTCGTCCGGGGTCAGGCCGCCACCGCGGGCCTTGCCGGCCAGCTCGGCGGTCTTCTTCGCGATGCCCGCGATGTTCAGGTCGCCCGCACCCTTGATGACCGGGGTCATCAGGCCCTTCTCGGCGTCCACGGCGATGCCGATGTTCTCCGAGTCGAAGTACGTGACGGTCGAGTCGTCCTCGTTGATCCGGGCGTTGACGACCGGGTGGGCCTTCAGCGCCTGGGCCGCCGCCTTGACGTAGAACGGCATCGGGGACAGCTTGACGCCCTCGCGGGCGGCGAACGCGTCCTTCGCCAGGTTGCGCAGCTTCATCAGCCTGGTGACGTCGACCTCGACGACCGTGGTCAGCTGCGCCTGCGAGTGCAGCGCCTTCATCATGTTGTCGCCGATGAGCTTGCGCATGCGGGTCATCTTGACCGTCTGGCCGCGCAGCGGGGACGCCTCCAGCTTCGGCGCCTTCGAGGCCGCCGGAGCAGCGGCGGCGGCCGGGGCCGGAGCCGGGGTCGCGGCGGCCTTGGCGGCCTCCGCGGCGGCGACGACGTCCTGCTTGCGGATCCGGCCACCGACACCGGTGCCCTTGACCGCGCCCAGGTCGACGCCGTTCTCGGCGGCGAGCTTGCGGACCAGCGGGGTGACGTACGCGCCGTCGTCACCGGAGGTCGCGGCCGGGGCCACCGGGGTGACCGGAGCCGGGGCGGCCACCGGAGCCGGGGCGGGGGCGGCCGGAGCGGCCGGGGCGGGGGCCGGAGCCGGAGCGGCGGGCGCCGCCGGGGCCGGGGCCGGAGCGGGGGCGGCCGGGGCCACCGGAGCCGGCGCGGGAGCCGGAGCCGGAGCGGCGGCGGGCGCCGGAGCGGCCGGAGCCGGGGCAGCCGCCGGAGCGGCACCCGGGGCACCGATGACGGCGAGCTTGGCGCCGACCTCGGCGGTCTCGTCCTCGGCGACGACGATCTCCAGCAGCACGCCGGAGACCGGGGCCGGGATCTCGGTGTCGACCTTGTCCGTGGAGACCTCCAGGAGGGGCTCGTCCTCCGTGACCTCCTCGCCGACCTCCTTCAGCCAGCGGGTGACGGTGCCCTCGGTGACGCTCTCGCCGAGCGCCGGGAGGGTGACGTCGGTACCGGCGGCGCCACCGGCCGGGGCGGCGGCCGGAGCCTCGGCCGCAGGGGCCGGAGCCGGAGCGGCGGGGGCCTCGGCGGCAGGCGCCGGGGCGGGGGCGGGGGCGGGGGCCTCGGCGGGCTCGGCGGCCGGAGCCGCGGCGGCGGCCGGGGCGCCCGTGCCGTCGTCGATGACGGCCAGCTCGGCGCCGACCTCGACGGTCTCGTCCTCGGCGACCTTGATGGACGCCAGAATGCCGGCGGCGGGGGCCGGGATCTCGGTGTCGACCTTGTCGGTCGACACTTCGAGAAGCGGCTCGTCGGCCTCGACGCGCTCGCCCTCGGCCTTCAGCCAGCGGGTGACAGTGCCCTCGGTGACGCTCTCGCCGAGCGCCGGAAGGGTTACGGAAACCGACATGGTTTCAGTTGCTCCTTACGAAAGTGCGGAAGTAGGTCGTCGTCGCGCCCGGTCGACTGGATCAGTCGTGGGAGTGAAGCGGCTTGCCGGCCAGGGCCAGGTGGGCCTCGCCCATCGCTTCGTTCTGGGTCGGGTGGGCGTGGATGAGCTGCGCGACCTCGGCCGGCAGCGCCTCCCAGTTGTAGATCAGCTGGGCTTCGCCGACCTGCTCGCCCATACGGTCACCGACCATGTGGACGCCGACCACGGCACCGTCCTTGACCTGGACGAGCTTGATCTCGCCCGCGGTCTTCAGGATCTTGCTCTTGCCGTTGCCCGCGAGGTTGTACTTGAGAGCGACGACCTTGTCCGCGCCGTAGAGCTCCTTGGCCTTGGCCTCGGAGATGCCGACGGAGGCGACCTCGGGGTGGCAGTAGGTCACCCGCGGGACACCGTCGTAGTCGATCGGAACGGTCTTCAGACCGGCCAGCCGCTCCGCCACCAGGATGCCCTCGGCGAAGCCGACGTGCGCGAGCTGGAGCGTCGGGACCAGGTCGCCCACGGCCGAGATGGTGGGCACGTTGGTCTGCATGTACTCGTCGACGAGGACGTAGCCGCGGTCCATCGCGACCCCGGCCTCCTCGTAGCCCAGGCCCTGCGAAACCGGGCCGCGGCCGATGGCGACCAGCAGCACCTCGGCCTCGAAGGTCTTGCCGTCGGCGAGGGTCACGCGGACGCCGTCCTGCGTGTACTCGGCGCTCTGGAAGAACGTACCGAGGTTGAACTTGATGCCGCGCTTGCGGAAGGCGCGCTCAAGAAGCTTCGAGCTGTTCTCGTCCTCGACCGGGACCAGGTGCTTCAGGCCCTCGATGATCGTCACGTCGGTGCCGAAGGACGTCCACGCCGAGGCGAACTCGACACCGATGACGCCGCCGCCCAGCACGATCGCCGACTTCGGGACGCGGTCCAGCTTCAGCGCGTGGTCCGAGGAGATGATGCGGTTGCCGTCGATCTCCAGGCCCGGCAGCGACTTCGGCACGGAGCCGGTCGCGAGCAGCACGTGGCGGCCCTGGACGCGCTGGCCGTTCACGTCCACCGAGGTGGGGGAGGACAGCCGGCCCTCGCCCTCGATGTAGGTGACCTTGCGCGAGGCGATGAGACCCTGCAGACCCTTGTACAGGCCCGAGATCACGTCGTCCTTGTACTTGTGGACGGCCTCGATGTCGATGCCCTCGAAAGTGGCCTTGACACCGAACTGCTCCGACTCGCGCGCCTGGTCGGCGATCTCGCCGGCGTGGAGCAGGGCCTTCGTGGGAATGCAGCCGTTGTGCAGGCAGGTGCCGCCGACCTTGCCCTTCTCGATCAGAGCGACGTCCAGGCCCAGCTGCGCCCCGCGCAGGGCCGCGGCGTAACCGCCGCTACCGCCGCCGAGGATCACTAGGTCGAAAACGGTGCTGGCGTCGTTCGCCACGTCACGTCCTCCATGCATGTGCGCCGTACGCCGGGCCCCGTCGCTGGGGGATGACCGCCGGTCGGCTGGTGTTCGGCCGCTTTGTGTTTTTCGGCCCTGTGGTGGGGGCCCTGTCCTGCCGAGAACCCATCTTCGCACTAGTTGACGGTGAGCGGGACGCGGGGCCCGGGTCCGGGGCGAATGATCATCCGTCCCGGCCGGTCGCCGCCACGCGGACGCCCGTGGATTTCGTCGAGAGCGAAACCGGCCGGATTCCCGCGCGGTGGTACCGACGGGACAACGCCGAACGGCCCCGGAATCATGCCCGGGGCCGTACGGCGGGCCCGGGGCACCGGCCGGACGGCATCACACGCGCGATGCCGTCCGGCCGGTGCCGGGCCCGTGCTGCGGGGCTCGCGACCTCAGCCGAGGTCGCCGGCGGCGGTGCGCTCGGCCAGCTTGACCAGCGTGCGGACCGAGGAGCCGGTGCCGCCCTTCGGCGTGTAGCCGTACGGCGCGCCCTCGTGGAAGGCCGGACCGGCGATGTCCAGGTGCGCCCAGGCGATGCCCTCGCCCACGAACTCCTGGAGGAAGAGACCGGCCACCAGGCCGCCGCCCATCCGCTCGCCCATGTTGGCGATGTCGGCGGTCGGGGAGTCCATGCCCTTGCGCAGGTCGGCGGGGAGCGGCATCGGCCAGGACGCCTCGCCGGCCTCCTCGGCGATCTCGTGGATCGAGGTACGGAAGGCGTCGTCGTTCGCCATGATGCCGAAGGTGCGGTTGCCCAGCGCCAGCACCATCGCGCCGGTCAGGGTCGCCACGTCGACGATCGCGTCCGGGTTCTCCTCCGAGGCGCGGGTGAGCGCGTCGGCGAGGACGAGCCGGCCCTCGGCGTCCGTGTTGAGGACCTCGACGGTCTTGCCGCTGTACATGCGCAGCACGTCACCCGGGCGGGTGGCGTTGCCCGACGGCATGTTCTCGGCCAGCGCCAGCCAGCCGGTGACGTTGACCTTCAGCCCCAGCCGCGCGGCCGTGACGACGGCGGCGAACACGGCGGCGGCACCGCTCATGTCGCACTTCATCGTCTCGTTGTGACCGGCCGGCTTCAGCGAGATGCCGCCCGAGTCGTAGGTGATGCCCTTGCCCACCAGGGCCAGGGTCTTCTCCGCCTTCGGGTGCGTGTAGGCCAGCTTCACCAGGCGCGGGCCGTGCGTGGAGCCCTGGCCGACGCCCAGCAGGCCGCCGTAGCCGCCCTTGACGAGCGCCTTCTCGTCCAGCACCTGCACCTTGATGCCGTGCTCCTTGCCCGCGGCGGTGGCCACGGCGGCGAAGGACTCGGGGTACAGGTCGTTCGGCGGGGTGTTGATCAGGTCGCGGGCGCGGTTGATCTCCTCGGCCAGCGCGACGGCGCGCTCGGTGGCCGCCTTGAACGCCTTGTCGCGCGGCTTGGCGCCGATCAGGGCGACCTCGCCGAGCGGCAGCTTCGGACCGTTGCCGTTCTTCTTGCCCTTGGGGGCGAGCTTGTTCTCGCCCTGCTGGTACGCGGTGAAGGCGTACGCGCCCATGAGGGCGCCCTCGGCGATGGCCCCGGCGTCCTCGGCGGACTCGGTGGGCAGCGCGAAGCCGGCCTTCTTCGCACCGGTCAGGGCGCGGGCGGCCGAACCGGCGGCGCGGCGCAGCGCCTCGGCGTCGTACGCCCGGCCCTTCTCCGGGGCGGGGCCGAGACCGGCCGCGATGACGACCGGGACCTTGAGGCCCTCGGGCGCGGGGAGCTTGGTCACCTCGCCCTCGGCACCGGTGGCGCCCAGGGCTTCGAGGACGGCGGCGAGCTTCCCGCCGAACGCCTGGTCCACGGCCTCGGCGCCCGGCGCGAGGACCAGGCTCCCGGTCTTGGATGCAGAGCCCTTGGCGACGCCGACGACGAGTGCGTCGGCACGCAGCGTCGCCGCCCCGGCAGTGCTGAGAGTGAGAGCAGTCACGGTGGTGAAATCTCGCTTCCGTTGAGTTCGATGGCGGTCGAGGGATGGGCCGACCGTGCCCGGCGCATCGTAGACGCCCCCCGCAATGTGCCGGTAAGGAGCCTACGCGCGCCTTTGCGCCGGGATCACGGCGGCGGGCCGTCGATGGCTCGAAGCGCCTCCCGGCCCGCCTCCGGGGCCCGGACCCGGCGGGCGAGCACGTAGGGTCGTGCCGGAGAAGGACCGACCGGGGGAGAACCATGCACACCCGTGGGGCCGCGCGCCCGAGGACGGGCGGCGCACCGCTGCCCGCCGCCGTACTGCTGCTGGCCGTTCTCGTTCTGCTGACCGGCTGCGCCCCGGCGCCGGCGCCGGACGACCCCCGCCCGACCGCCCGGGACCACTGGCGGCCGAAACCCGGCCTCGGCTGGCAGTGGCAGCTCTCCGGCAAACTCGACCCCACGGTGGACGTGCCGGTGTACGACATCGACGGCTTCGACCACGCCGCCGCCGCCGTCGACGACCTGCACCGCCGGGGCCGCAAGGTGATCTGCTACCTCTCCACCGGCGCCTGGGAGGAATTCCGCCCGGACGCGGGGAAGTTCCCCGCCCGGGTGCTCGGCGAGGGCAACGGCTGGAAGGGCGAGCGCTGGCTCGACATCCGCCGCACCGACGTCCTGGAACCGCTGATGGAGAAGCGGATCGCGATGTGCGCCCGCAAGGGCTTCGACGCGGTCGAGCCCGACAACATGGACGGCTACCGCAACCGCACCGGTTTCCCGCTGACCGCCGCCGACCAGCTGCGCTACAACCGGCTCGTCGCCCGCATCGCCCACCGCCACGGCCTCGCCGTGGGCCTGAAGAACGATCTCGGCCAGATCCCCGCGCTGGAGCCGGACTTCGACTTCGCGGTCAACGAGCAGTGCGCGCAGTACGAGGAGTGCGCGGAACTCTCCCCGTTCGTGAAGGCGGGCAAGGCCGTCTTCCACGTCGAGTACGAGCTGCCGGTCGCCCGGTTCTGCGCGGACTCGCGGCGGCTGGGGCTCAGCTCCCTGCTGAAGAAGTACGAGCTCGGCGTCTGGCGCCAGGAGTGCCCGGCCTGATCCGCCGCACACGCACTAACCGAACGTCAGCACCACCAGCACGGCCGTCGCCGCCGTCTCCGCCAGCGCGCCGAACACATCGCCGGTCACCCCGCCGAACCGCCGCCCACAGCGCCGCAGCAGCACCAGCGCCACCGCCGCGCCCACCGCCGCCGCCCCCGCGCACCGCACCGCCCCGTACCCGCCGAGGAGCGCCCCCGCCGCCGCGCACCCCGCGACCACCACGGCCCCGACCGCCACCGCGCCGCCCACCGGCACCGTGCCCGCCACCGCCGCGCCCAGCCCCTCCGGGCGCGCCGCCGGCACACCCCGGCGGGAGGCCAGGGTGAGCGCCAGCCGGGCGGCCACCGCCGCGACCACCGTCGCCACCGCGCCGTCCGCCCAGCCCCGCGCGTACAGCTGCTGCCCGGCCGCGACCTGCGCCAGCAGCACGAACAGCAGGGTGACCACACCGAACGGCCCAATGTCCGACTGCTTCATGATCCGCAGGGCCTGGTCGGCGGGCTTGCCGCTGCCCAGACCGTCGGCGGTGTCCGCGAGACCGTCCAGATGCAGCCCGCGGGTCAGCACCGCGGGAACGGCGGCCGAGGCGACGGCGGCCATCAGCGGACTCGAGCCGAGCAGCAGCGACAGACAGCCGGCCGCCGCCGCGAGCACCCCCACCACCAGCCCGGCGAGCGGCGCGCACAGCATCCCGGTCCGGGCGGTCTCCCGGTCCCAGCGGGTGACGCGGACGGGGAGCACGGTCAGGGTGCCGAAGGCGAAACGGACGCCGTGGCTGTTCAGGGAGGTCACGGCGCGCAGGCTAACCCCTGCCCCCGGCCGATAGATTGCCCGTAACGCGGCAAAACACTACAGAACCGGCTTATCGGGAGTGGGTGGCATGGGTCACTGGTTCGATCGGAACATCGTCGAGCCGGGAAAGCTGCCGCTGCTCCTCGCCCTGGCCGCCTTCGTGCTCACCTTCGCCGTCACCCGGGTCATCACCCGCATGATCCGGGCGGGGAAGGGCCCGTTCCGCGACTTCACCCCCGGCGGCCTGCACATCCACCACGTGGTCCCCGGTGTGGTGCTGAGCGTCGTCGGCGGCTTCGGCGCGGTCGCCAGCGGGCGCCACGGCGTCACCGCGGGGATCTGCGCCGTGATCTTCGGCGCGGGGGCGGGGCTGGTGCTGGACGAGTTCGCGCTGATCGTCCATCTCGACGACGTGTACTGGACCGAGGAGGGGCGCCGGAGCGTGGAGGTGGTCGCCCTCACCGCCGCGCTCGTCCTGCTCGTCCTGGCCGGGTTCTCGCCGCTCGGTGTGAACGAGGTGAGCAGCGACGAGCAGCAGGGCCGGCTCGGGGTCCTGCTGACCGTGGCCGTGAACTTCTGCTTCGTCCTGATCGCCCTCGTCAAGGGCAAGGCGCGGCTCGCGGTCGTCGGCACGCTCGTCCCGTTCGTCGCCCTGGTCGCGGCGGTCCGGCTGGCCCGCCCCGCCTCGGCGTGGGCGAAGCGCTGCTACCGCGGCCGGCCCCGGGCGCGGGCCCGCGCCCTGCTGCGCGAGTACCACCACGACGTGCGCTGGGCGGGACCCGAACGCAGACTTCAGGACCTGATCGGCGGCGCCCCCGACCGGGTGCCGCTCCCGCCCCGCGGGTCCTGAGCCCGGCGCCGGTCCCGGCGCCCCACGCAGGCGCAGAGCATGAGCACCGCGGCGATCGCCACCAGGTGCTCCTTGCCCGCCAGATTGTCCTTCACGACCACCTCGACCGCCATCGCGACGATCACCAGGGCCCCGGTGAACCGGGCCCGGTGGACGAAGCAGACGTAGACGGCGAGGCCGACCACCGCGGCGGACGGGCCGGTGTCCACGATCCGGGCGTCGGAACCCGGCAGCCCCAGCGGAAGGTCGGGGCCGAGCGCGACACCGAGCCGCGCGTACAGCGTGCCCACCAGCGTCGCCAGGTACGCGATCGTCAGCGTGCGCCACCGGCCCAGGCAGATCTCGGCCGTCCCGAACACCACCAGGATCTGGATCAGCGCCCCCCAGACCGGCAGGTCCGGCGCCGGCACGAACAGCGACAGCGGGGTACGCGCCAGCGCCGCCCACCACGGGTCCTCGGCCCGCACCGCCCCCAGCGTCCGCACCGGCCCGGCACCCCACGACTGGTTCTGCACCACCTGGAGCAGCGCGGTCAGACAGACGGCGGCGAGCGTCATGGGCACCGCCCGCCAGCGCTCGGCCACCAGCGCCCCGCGTACGGTCCCCACCAGCGGACCCCACTCCCGGCGGGCCGCCCGCCGCAGGGCGCCCGGACCTCTCATCCACGCGTCCCGAGCTGCGAGCGGTGCAGCCACTTGGGCAGTCCGGGCGCCTCCAGGAACCCCTCGGCACGACCGGCCGAGATGCCGATGCGCAGCAGGTCGGCGCTCTTCTCGAACAGCATGAAACGTGGCTCCCAGATCGGCCGGTACTTGGCGTTGGCGCGGTACAGCGACTCGATCTGCCACCACCGGGAGAAGAAACTGAGCAGCGAGCGCCACAGCCTCAGCACCGGTCCGGCCCCGAGCCGCGAACCCCGTTCGAAGACGGACCGGAACATCGCGAAGTTCAGCGAGACCTGGGTGATCCCGATCTCGTCGGCGCGCCGCAGGAGTTCGATGACCATGAACTCCATCAGCCCGTTCTCGGAGTCCCGGTCACGGCGCATCAGGTCCAGCGACAGCCCGTGCGGCCCCCACGGCACGAAGCTCAGCACCGCCCGCAGCCGGCCCGGTTCCCCGTCCGCGTCCGGGGCGTCCCGGCACTCCAGCATCACGCACTGCCCGTCGGCGGGGTCGCCGAGACGGCCCAGCGCCATCGAGAACCCGCGCTCGGTCGCCCCGTCGCGCCAGTCGTCGGCGCACCGCACCAGCTCGGCCATCTCCGCCTCGGGGATGTCCGCGTGACGGCGTACGGTCACCTCGTACCCGGCCCGGCGGACCCGGTTGTACGCCTGGCGGACGGTACGCATCGCCCGCCCCTCCAGGGTGAAGTCGGCGGTCTCCACGATCGCCTCGTCGCCCAGCTCCAGGGCGTCCAGGCCGTGCCGGGCGTAGATCGTGCCGGCCTCCTCGCTCACCCCCATCGCGGCCGGGATCCAGCCGTGCTCGCGCGCCTCGGCCAGCCAGGGCTCGATCGCCCCGGGCCAGGCCTCCGGATCGCCGATCGGATCCCCGGAGGCCAGCGACACCCCGCCCACCACCCGGTAGACGACCGCGGCCTTGCCGGTCGGGGACCAGATGACGCTCTTCTCCCGGCGCAGCGCGAAGTACCCGAGCGAGTCCCGCTCGCCGTGCCGGTCGAGCAGCGCGCGCAGCCGGGCCTCGTCCTCGGGGGTGAGCGGGTCGACCGCCCGGCGGGAGCGGAACGCCGCGTACACCACGGCGATCAGCAGCAGCGTGGAGAGGACGTTGATCGAGACGTCGACCCAGCCCGGGGTGACGATCCCGGGGAAGGCGGCGTCGTTGTCGGCGACCGAGACCAGCCGCAGCGCCCCGTATCGCCAGCGGTCCGGGAAGGACGCCCGGCCGCTGTGCGGCGCGGTGTTGGTGAGGGTGACCAGCCCCGCGGCGATCAGCGAGGTGACCAGCAGTCCGCCGGCCGCGACGGCGGCCGCCAGCTTCGGGTTGGACCGGTCGCCCTTCGCGTAGAACTCCCGCCGGCCGAGGATCAGCGCCAGCACGAAGGCGGCGGTCAGCAGGAGCGAGACCCAGTTCTGCGCGTACGCCCGGACGTCCGGGAACATCAGCGCCAGGGCGAAGATCAGCAGGAAGAGGCCGCCGACCACCAGGTTCACGATCCAGGCGGCCCGCTTGCGGCGGCGCATCGTGATCGCCAGGAAGAGCGCGACGACCCCGGAGGAGAAACCCGCGGTGAGCAGGTAGGGGGTGAAGTAGTTCTCCGTGTTGTGGCGGCGCAGGTCGTTCCCGAGCGTGACCCAGACGGCGCTCAGGAAGTTGATGAAGCAGACGACCCGCAGGTACCAGATCGCGAAGGCCGCGCCGCGCCGCGACAGTGTGGTGCTCGGCGGCCGGACGCCACCCCGTCCGGGTACTTCGGTGGTCACGCCGACCTCTCCCATGAAAAGCGATGATATGGGGCACAACGCGCGAGAGGGTTCGTGCTGCGGCCCGGTGTCCCGGTTCGCGGTACCACCGGTCCGCGAGCCCGGGCCGTGCCCGGCGGTACCGGAGTCGGGCCGTGCCCGGCCCCGAGACCGCCGGACGCGACCTACGTCGCGTCGTCGTACGCGGCGCCCGCCGCCTCGTCCTCCGCGTCGGCCTCGCGCTCGGGCAGCTCCGCGGCGAGTGCCGCGGCGGCCCGGACGAGCGGGAGGGCGAGCAGGGCCCCGCTTCCTTCGCCCACCATGACGCCGTGGTCGAGCAACGGGTTGAGCGCCATCCGGTCCAGGGCCTTGGCCTGGGCCGGCTCACCGCTGCTCTGGCCCGCCAGCCACCAGTCCGGCGCCCGGAACGCGGCCCGCTGCCCCACCAGCGCACAGGCCGCGGAGACCACCCCGTCCAGGATCACCGGCAGCCGCCGCACGGCGCACTGGAGCAGGAACCCGGTCGTCGCCGCCAGGTCCGCGCCGCCCACCGTGGCCAGCAGCTCCAGCTGGTCCCCGAGGACCGGCCGGGCCCGCCGCAACGAGTCCCGGATCGCCGCGCACTTGCGCATCCACGCCAGGTCGTCGATGCCCGCGCCGCCGCGCCCGGTCACCACCGAGGCGTCCGTGCCGCAGAGCGCCGCGATCAGGGTGGCCGCGGCCGTCGTCCCGCCCACGCTCAGATCGCCGAGCACCACCAGATCGGTGCCCGAGTCGGCCTCCTCGTCGGCGATCCGCATGCCGAGCCGGACCGCCTGCTCGGCCTCCTCGGCCGTCAGCGCGTTCTCGATGTCGATCCGCCCGCTGCCGCGCCGCACCCGGTGCCGCACCACCGGCTCGGGCAGCAGTTCCGGGTCGCAGTCCAGACCGGCGTCGACGATCCGCACCGGCACGCCGAACTGGCGGGCCAGCACCGCGAGCGGCGTCGTGCCCTCCAGCGTGGCCCGCACCAGCTCGTGCGCGCTCCCGGCCGGACGCCCGGAGACGTCCAGCGAGGCCACCCCGTGATCACCGGCGAAGAGCACCACGCGCGGCTGCTCGATCGCCTTGACCGGGACGGACTGCTGCGCGGCCGAGAGCCATTCCCCCAGCTCGTCCAGGCGGCCGAGGGCGCCCACGGGAACGGTCATGCGCTCCCGGCGTTCCTCGGCATCGCGCCGTACGCCGCCGTCGGGGCGTTCGATCAGATCGGAGAAGTCGTCCAGATTCACGGGGGTCTGCCTCGCGGTCGATGCGTCTGGTGGGCCGGCGAGCCCGGCGGCGGGCTCACTGCGGAACAGTACCCGCAGCCCTTCCGGCACCCGCCCGGAGCGAGGTCTTCCCTCCGCCACCCGCTCACCGCGCCCGCGCGGGCTCAGCCGCGCAGCGTCAGCACCTGCCCGGCCACCACCAGCAGCACCTGCTCGCACTCCCCGGCGACCGCCGCGTTCAGCCGGCCCAGCTCGTCCCGGAACCGCCGCCCGGCGGCCGTCGCGGGCACCACCCCCGAACCGGTCTCGTTGGTGACGGCGACGACCGTGCGGCGGGTGGCCCGCACCGCCGCCACCAGCTCGCCCGTCCGCTCCCGCAGCGCCGCCTCGCCGCCGCCCGCCCACACCGCGTCGTCCCAGGCGCCCACCCGGTCCATCGCGTCGGTCAGCCAGAGCGACAGGCAGTCGATCAGCAGCGGCGGACCGTCCGCCGTCAGCAGCTCCGCCAGCTCACAGGTCTCCTCGGTCCGCCAGACGGCCGGCCGCCGCTCCCGGTGCAGCCCGACCCGGGCCGCCCACTCGGCGTCCCCCTCCCGGTCCCCGCCGGTCGCCACGTACACCACCTCGGGGAAGGTCTCCAGCCGCCGCTCCGCCTCCACCGACTTGCCGGACCTGGCCCCGCCCGTCACCAGCGTGCGCCGGGGCACCGCGGGGGCCGCCGCGTCCCCGCCCACCACCAGCGTCGTCCCGTCCGGCACGGCCCGCGCCCCGGCCGCGGCGAGCCGCCGCTCCAGCTCGGCGCCGGGCGGCGCGTCGTGGTCCAGGTGCACGGCGACGATCCCGGTGGCCGGGCCGACCGCCCCGGCGGCCCGCAGCCGCGCCACCGCGTCCGGCCGCCCCACCACGTCGCCGACCACCATGTCGTACGGCTCCGCGACCCGCTCCGGCAGCCCGGCGGGCGCGGCCGCCCGGGGCAGGTACAGCAGCCGGGAACCCTCCGGCCCCACGACCTCGTACCCGGTACCCGGCGCGTCCATCGGCACCGCCCGCACCCGGTGCCCGCTGATCAGCGTCAGCTCCCGCCCGTCCGGCACCCGGCCGGCCGGCGGCAGCCCGGCGGGCAGCTCCACGGCCGGGCCGTCGTGCGGATGGGTGAGCAGCACCTGACGCACCCCGCCGAGCGAGTGACCCGCACGGGCCGCGGCGAACCCGGCGCCCGGGGTCAGATCGAGCAGCAGCGCGCCGTCGACCAGCAGCGCGGTCGCCGCCCGCGCCCCCGGCCCACGGGCGGCGGCACAGGCGGCGCAGGGACATTCGGGCCGCGGCAGCCCGTCGGGGGCTCCGGTGCCGAGCAGAGTCAGTTCCACGAGACGATCCTCCCGCGTACGCGCGCACGGTGCGCGACCTGGGGCCTTCCGGCCGGACGGACCCGGTCCGCCCGGCCGCCCCAGGCACTAGGCTGCGGGACAGCGAAATGACTTCAGGAGGCGGACATGGCGTGGACGTGGCGGTTCGAGAAGTCCGACGGTACGGAGACGGAGCCGGCCCTCCAGCCGGAGGAGTTCACCACCCAGGGCGACGCCGAGTCCTGGATCGGTGAGTACTGGAAGGAACTCCTCGACGGCGGGGCGGAACAGGTGACGCTCTTCGAGGATGCGACGAAGATCTACGGCCCCATGAGCCTCAGCGCCGACCAGGGCTGACCCGGTACCGTCCCGGCCCCTTAGTCGGGGGACCGGGACGGTCGGGATCTAGATCTCGCCCAGGGTGACCTTCGCGGTCCGTTCCGCGCCCTCGCGCAGATAGGTCACCGTCACCTTCTCGCCCGGCTTGTCGGCGGCGAGCGCCTCCTGGAGCGAGGTGATCGTGGTGACCGGCCGGTCGCCCAGCTTGGTGACGATGTCACCGGGGCGCAGTCCCGCCTTGTCGGCCGCGCCGTCCCGCGCGACGCTCACCAGCGCGACCCCGGCCGGCTGGTAGTTGTCGTCGACGACCGTGCGCCCGGTGATGTCCAGGGCCGCCCGGCCCGAGTCGGTGACCCGGCCGGTCCTGATGATCTGGTCCGCCACCGTCTTCACCATCGACACCGGGATCGCGAACCCGATGCCGGGCGCGGCGCTGCCGCCCAGGTCCGGGTCGGTGGCCGCCAGGGTCGGGATGCCGATCACCTCGCTGTCCAGGTTGACCAGCGCACCCCCGCTGTTGCCCGGGTTGATCGCGGCCGAGGTCTGCACCATGTTCGCGATCGTCGCGCCGGTGCCGCCGCCCGCCCGGCTCTCGCTGACGGTCCGGCCGAGCGCCGAGACGATGCCCTGGGTGACGCTGGAGGACAGCCCGAGCGGCGAGCCCATCGCCAGCACGATCTGCCCCACCTCGACCTTCGCCGAGTCGCCGAACTTCGCGGGCCTGAGCCCGTCCGGCACCTGGTCGAGCTTGATCACGGCCAGATCCTGCTCCGGGTAGGCGGACACCAGCGAGGCGCTCACCACCTTCTCCCCGGTGGCGACGGTGACCTTGAACTTCTTCGCGCTGCCGACCACATGGGCGTTGGTGACGACATGGCCCTTGGAGTCGTAGACGACGCCCGAGCCCAGCCCGCCGGACGCCTCGATCTGCACGACCGACGGCAGCACGTTCTTGATCACGGCCTGGTAGTCGTTCTGCAGGTCGGTGAGGGCCTGGGACGGGGTGGCCGCGGCCTCGGCCCCGGTCCGCGAAGCGCCGGAGTCCGCGCGGCCGGCCGCCGTCCGCGACGCGGCCGAGGTCGCCGACGGACCGGAGGACGTGCCCGAGCAGCCGCTCACCAGGGCGAGGGCGCAGAGACCGGCGGTCAGGGGCGGCAGCAGCCGTCGGGCACGGCGGAGCGTGAGGGATGCATCCATGTCTGGATTGTCGCGTTCGGCCGCGACTTCGGCCCGCTGGATACGGCCTGTCGGGTAGGACCTGACGGATACGGCCCGTCGGGTACGGCCGCACCGCCCCGGGCGGCGGCCGGGCTCAGCCCCGTACCCCGCACAGGTGCAGCAGCGCGGCGACCCGGCGGTACGGGTCGGTCCGCCCGGCCCGGTCCTCCGCGGCCAGGACCTGCTCCAGCTCGGCGGCGGCCGGGAGCTCCACGTCGTTGCTCACGTTGTCCGTGAAGACGCGCACCCCGTACCAGGCGTGCAGCGGCGCCGCGATCCCGGCGAGGGTGGCCGTCAGGGCCTCCAGCCGGTCGGCCCGCACATCGAGGCCCAGCCGGTTGGTGTACGTGTCCGAGTCGAAGGCGGCCAGCGCCGCGTCCCAGTCCCCGGCGGTCCCCGGGCGCATCGCCAGCGCGTCCGCGTTCCGCACCAGCAGCGACAGCAGCCCGCCCGGGGCCAGCATCCGGGCCAGCCCCGCCAGCATCGCGTCCCGGTCCCGCACGTACATCAGCACCCCGTGGCAGAGCACCACGTCGAAGCTGCCGGGCAGGAAGTGCACCCCGGTGTCCAGGCCGTCGCCCTCGATCAGCCGGACCCGCTCGCGGATACCGGCCGGCTCGCCGCCGAGCGCCTCCCGGGCCACCCGCAGCATCTCGGGGTCGGACTCCAGGCCGGTCACCGTGTGCCCGGCCCGCGCCAGGCGCAGCGCCTGGGTGCCCTGGCCGGTGCCCACGTCGAGGACCCGCAGCCGCTGCCCCACCGGGAAGCGGGCGGCTATCTGCTCGTCGAGCTGGCGGGCCACCAGCTCCTGGCGGACGGTGTTGCGCAACCCGCCGAGCCCCTTCAGCCACACCGAGGAGGCCCCGGTGAAGCCGCTGACGGGAACCGGCGGGGCATCGTCCGGCCGGTCGGCGGAGGGACCGCCGACCGGGCCGGAGATGTGCGTACTCAGGGCCGCTCTCCCCGCTTGACCTGCGGCTTGGGCAGCCGGAGGCGACGCATCTGGAGCGTGCGCATGAGGCCGTAGGCGACCGCGCCGCGCTTGGGGGTGTCGGGGAAGCGCTCCCTGAGCTGCTTCCTCAGCCGGATCGAGAGACCGATCGAGTCGAGCACGATCAGCACGATCACGACGAGCCAGAGCAGCAGCGAGATCGTCTGGATGTTCTGCACCTGGATCACGCTGAGGATCAGGATCATCACGGCCAGCGGCAGGAAGAACTCCGCGACGCAGAAGCGCGAGTCCACGTAGTTGCGGACGAAGCGCCGCACCGGCCCCTTGTCACGGGCCGGCAGATACCGCTCGTCCCCGTTGGAGAGCGCCTCGCGCTGCTTGGCCAGGTCCGCACGGCGCGCTTCCCGCTGCCGCCGCATCGCCTCCTTGCGGTCGAGCGGCGCGCCACTGGAGGCGCGACGGCGCTGCGACTGGGCGTCGCTGCGCTTGGGGGTGGGGCGACCCTTGGGAGCCTGCGGGTCGCGGGGCTGCTTGGAGAGGTCGGCCGTCACCTTGCCGGTGGGCGCCTTCTCTTCCTTCGAACGGCTACGGAACACAAGGTCCAAGGGTACGGGTTCGATCGCGACGACCCCAGACCGGTCGGGAACGATCCGGCAACGGCCCGCGTCCTGCCCGGTGTACCCGGGTGTCCGGGACTCCCCTCCTACTCCCTGGGCCGGAGCGGTGACCAGGCGCAGTCGTTCTTGGGGAGGAGCACATCCGTGCTCGAACAGTGCGGTAATAGAGGCAGGACCCGTAGTGTGGGTTCTGTTGGAGTGCTGGAGCCCAGTCCGTCAGAAGGGGGCGCGCGAAGCCCATGAGCGGTGTCATGAAGCGTATGGGGATGATCTTCCGCGCGAAGGCAAACAAGGCCCTTGACCGGGCCGAGGATCCGCGCGAGACCCTCGATTACTCGTACCAGAAGCAGCTGGAGCTGCTTCAGAAGGTACGCCGCGGCGTCGCCGACGTGGCGACCTCGCGCAAGCGGCTGGAGCTGCAGCTGAACCAGTTGCAGGGCCAGTCCGCCAAGCTGGAGGACCAGGGCCGCAAGGCGCTCGCGCTCGGCCGCGAGGACCTGGCCCGCGAGGCGCTCTCCCGGCGCGCCGCGCTCCAGCAGCAGGTCACCGACCTGGAGACGCAGCACTCCACGCTGCAGGGCGAGGAGGAGAAGCTCACGCTCGCCGCCCAGCGCCTCCAGGCCAAGGTCGACGCCTTCCGTACGAAGAAGGAGACGATCAAGGCCACGTACACCGCCGCCCAGGCGCAGACCCGGATCGGCGAGGCGTTCTCCGGCATCTCCGAGGAGATGGGCGACGTCGGCCTCGCGATCCAGCGGGCCGAGGACAAGACCCAGCAGCTCCAGGCCCGCGCCGGTGCCATCGACGAGCTGCTCGCCTCCGGCGCCCTGGACGACCCGACCGGCACGGCGAAGGACGACATCGCCGCCGAGCTGGACCGGATCTCCGGCGGCTCGGACGTGGAGCTGGAGCTCCAGCGCATGAAGGCCGAGCTGGCCGGCGGCTCGACCCCGCAGCAGGCGATCGAGGGAGGACCGCAGGACGCCGCCCAGCGCCAGTCCTCGCAGTCCCCCCACAGGTTCGACAAGAGCTGAGGCGACGGTCATGATCGTACGGATCATGGGGGAGGGCCAGGTCGCCCTGGCCGACAGTCATCTCGCCGAGCTGGGCAAGCTCGACGACGAACTGCTCGCCGAGGTGGAGAGCGGTGACGGACCCGGCTTCCGCGCCACCCTCCACGCGCTCCTGGCCCGGGTGCGCGAACTCGGCACGGCTCTGCCGGACGACGCCCTGGAGCCGTCCGAGCTGATCCTCCCGTCACCCGACGCGACCCTCGACGAGGTGCGCGCCATGCTCAGCGACGACGGCCTCATCCCCGGCTGACACCGGGACGCCTCCACACTCCTTCGTGCCCCGTGCCCGGTCCGCCGGACACGGGGCACGGGTGCGTCGCGGGGGCGACCCCGACCGCGTACGGAAGCACGGGACCCGCGAGGACGTTCGGACGGCACGCCGTAACGTGGTCCGACGTGACCACCCTCGGAACCCGGGGCCCGCGCCTGCGGAACTGGCTGCGCGGCCACCCCCTCGCGCTCGACGCCGCCCTGGCACTGGCCGTACTGGTCGCCATGATCATCGGCTCGTTCGTCCACCCCGGCCGGCGGGACGGGCTCGACCTCGCCACCCGTCCGCCCGCGGCGACCAGCCTGCTGCTCATGGTGGCCGGGGCCGTGGCGCTCATCTGGCGGCGCCGTCGGCCGCTGCCGGTGCTCGCGGTCACCACCGCGCTGACCGTCGTCGAGCTGCTGCGCTTCGACCCGCCCGCACCCGTCGTCATGAGCACGGTCATCGCCCTGTTCTCCGTCGCCGCCCGCACCGACCGGCCCACCACCTGGCGGGTCGGTGTGCTCACGATGGCCGCGCTGACCGGCACGGCGATGCTCTTCGGCCCGGCCCCCTGGTACAGCCAGGAGAACTTCGGGGTCTTCGCCTGGACCGGGCTGGCCTGCGCCGCCGGGGACGCCGTCCGCTCCCGGCGCGCCTTCATCGACGCCATCCGGGAACGCGCCGAACGCGCCGAACGCACCCGCGACGAGGAGGCCCGGCGGCGGGTCGCCGAGGAGCGACTGCGGATCGCCCGCGACCTCCACGACGTCGTCGCCCACCACATCGCCCTGGTCAACGTGCAGGCCGGGGTCGCCGCCCACGTCATGGACCGCCGCCCCGACCAGGCCAAGGAGGCGCTGGCCCACGTCCGCGAGGCCAGCCGCTCCGCCCTGGACGAACTGCGGGCCACCGTGGGGCTGCTGCGCCAGTCCGGCGACCCGGAGGCACCGACCGAACCCGCCCCCGGGCTCGCCGTGCTCGACACCCTGGTCGACACCGTCCGCCGGGCCGGACTCCCCGTGAAGGTGGTCGGCGCCGACCACCGGCCCCCGCTCCCCGCCGCCGTCGACCTGGCCGCGTACCGGGTCGTCCAGGAGGCGCTCACCAACGTCCGCAAGCACGCGGGCCCCGGCGCCAGGGCCGAGGTGAGCGTCGTACGGGTCGGCTCCACGGCCGAGATAACGGTTCTCGACAACGGCTCCGGCACCGACGGGTCGGCGGCACAGGACGGTTCCGGCGGCGGCCACGGCCTGCTCGGGATGCGGGAACGCGTCACCGCGCTCGGCGGCACCCTGACCGCCGGACCCCGCTACGGAGGCGGCTTCCGGGTCCATGCCATCCTGCCCGTCGAGGCCCGCACCGCGGAGTCCGGGCAGGAGGGCACGGCGGGCCGGACGGGGGAGAACACATGACACCGCCCAGCGACACCGCGGCGCCCATCAGGGTGCTGCTCGTCGACGACCAGGCCCTGCTGCGCAGCGCGTTCCGGGTGCTGGTCGACTCCGAGCCCGACATGGAGGTGGTCGGAGAGGCGGCGGACGGCGCCCAGGCCGTGGAGCTGGCCCGGTCGGCCGGCGCCGACGTGGTGCTGATGGACATCCGGATGCCCGGTACGGACGGCCTCGCCGCGACCCGCATGATCAGCGCGGACCCGGAGCTGTCCGGCGTACGGGTCGTCATGCTCACCACCTTCGAGGTGGACGAGTACGTGGTCCAGTCGCTGCGCGCCGGGGCCTCCGGCTTCCTCGGCAAGGGCGCGGAACCCGAGGAACTGCTCAACGCCATCCGGATCGCGGCGGGCGGCGAGGCCCTGCTCTCCCCGGCCGCCACCAAGGGGCTGATCGCCACCTTCCTCGCCCAGGGCGGCAGTCCGGAGGAGGAGGGCCCGAGCACCGCGGAGTTCTCCGGGCGGATCGCCGCGCTCACCGGCCGCGAACGCGAGGTGCTCGTCCTGGTGGCCGGCGGCCACTCCAACGACGAGATCGCCGAACGGCTCGCGGTCAGCCCGCTCACCGTCAAGACCCATGTGAACCGGGCGATGGCGAAGGTCGGGGCCAGGGACCGGGCCCAACTGGTGGTCATCGCCTACGAATCCGGGCTGGTGCGCCCCAGGACGGAGTGACGCACCACCCAGGGGTGGAGAGGGACGCCACCCGGGGGCGGGCGCACGGCCGCCCGCGCTGGGGTGGGGGGTGGAGAGACGGCGTACTCCACCTGCGGTATGCGCGGCGTAAGAAAGCGACCTGGGGCCGACGCCCGCACCCCGATCGGCAGGAGATCGTATGAGTGGGTGCCTGACACATGCGTCATGGGCCGGTTCCGCCCTCCGAGTCAGCTTCCCACCTGCCGCGCACGCCACAGAAGAGAGACCTCACCCATGTCCTGGCTGTCCAGATTCAGCCTCGCGCAACGGGCCCTGATCGGACTGATCTCGATCGTCGCGCTCGTGTTCGGGGCGATCGCGATACCGCAGCTCAAGCAGCAGCTGCTGCCGACCATCGAGCTTCCGATGGTGTCGGTCCTCGCCCCCTACCCGGGCGCGTCCCCCGACGTGGTCGAGAAGCAGGTCGTCGAACCGCTGGAGAACTCCCTCAAGGCGGTCGACGGCGTCACCGGAGTCACCTCGACCGCCAGCGAGGGCAGCGCCGTCATCATGGCGACCTTCGACTTCGGTTCGGAAGGCACGAAGCAGCTCGTCGCCGACATCCAGCAGGCGGTGAACCGCGCCCGCTCCCAGCTTCCCGGCGACGTCGACCCGCAGGTCATCGCCGGTTCGACGGACGACATCCCGGCCGTCGTCCTCGCCGTCACCTCCGACAAGGACCAGCAGGCCCTCGCCGGCCAGCTGGACCGCACGGTCGTCCCCGCCCTGGAGAACATCGACGGCGTCGGCCAGGTCACCGTCGACGGTGTGCGCGACCTCCGCGTCTCCGTCACCCCCGACGACAAGAAGCTCGCCGCCGCCGGGCTGAACGCGATGACGCTCGCCCAGGCGCTCCAGTCGGCCGGCGCGACCGTCCCCGCCGGCTCCTTCGCCGAGTCCGGCAAGAGCCGCACCGTCCAGGTCGGCTCCGCCTTCACCTCCCTGAAGCAGATCGAGGACCTGCGGGTCGCCGGCAAGGACGCGGCCACCGGCAAGGCCGGGAAGCCGGTCCGCCTCGGTGACGTCGCCACGGTGAAGCAGGAGGAGGCCGACGCGGTCGCCCTCACCCGCACCAACGGCCGCCCGAGCCTCGCCGTGATGGCCACGATGGACAAGGACGGCAGCGCCGTCGCCATCTCCGACGCGGTCAAGGACAAGCTGCCCGAGCTGCGCAAGCAGCTCGGCTCCGGTGCCGAGCTGACCGTCGTCACCGACCAGGGCCCCGCCGTCTCCAAGGCCATCTCCGGCCTCACCACCGAGGGCGCGCTCGGGCTGGTCTTCGCGGTCATCGTGATCCTGGTCTTCCTCGCCTCGCTGCGCTCGACTCTGGTCACCGCGGTCTCCATCCCGCTCTCCGTGGTCCTCGCGCTGATCGTGCTCTGGACCCGTGACCTCTCGCTCAACATGCTCACCCTGGGCGCGCTGACCATCGCGATCGGCCGCGTCGTCGACGACTCGATCGTGGTCCTGGAGAACATCAAGCGCCACCTCGGCTACGGCGAGGAGCGCCAGTCCGCGATCATCACCGCGGTGAAGGAAGTGGCCGGGGCGGTCACCTCCTCCACCCTCACCACGGTCGCCGTCTTCCTCCCGATCGGCCTCGTCGGCGGCATGGTCGGCGAGCTGTTCGGCTCGTTCTCGCTGACCGTCACGGCGGCCCTGCTGGCCTCCCTGCTGGTCTCGCTGACGGTGGTCCCGGTCCTCTCGTTCTGGTTCCTGCGCGCCCCGAAGGGCACCGTAGAGGACCCGGACGAGGCCCGCCGCCAGGCGGAGGAGAAGGAGGCCCGCAGCCGGCTCCAGCGGCTGTACGTCCCGGTCCTACGCTTCGCGACCCGGCGCCGGATCACCAGCATCGTCATCGCCTTCGTGGTCCTCTTCGGCACCTTCGGCATGGCCCCGCTGCTGAAGACGAACTTCTTCGACCAGGGCGAGCAGGAAGTCCTCTCCATCAAGCAGAAGCTGACGCCCGGCACCAGCCTGGCGGCGGCCGACGAAGCGGCGAAGAAGGTCGAGAAGGTCCTCGCCGACGACAAGGGCGTCAAGGACTACCAGGTCACCGTCGGCTCGTCCGGCTTCATGGCGGCCTTCGGCGGCGGCACCGGCGCCAACCAGGCGTCGTACCAGATCACCCTGAAGGACTCGGGCGAGTTCGAGGCCGTCCAGGACCGCATCGAGAAGTCCCTCGCCGCGCTCGACGGCATCGGCGACACCACCATCTCCGCGGGCGACGGCTTCGGCAGCCAGGACCTCAGCGTCGTCGTGAAGGCCTCCGACGCGGACGTCCTGAAGAAGGCGTCCGAGGCGGTACGCAAGGAGGTCGCCGGGATCAAGGACGTCACCGACGTCCAGAGCGACCTCGCCCAGAGCGTCCCGCGCATCTCCGTCAAGGCCACGCCCAAGGCCGCCGAAGCCGGTCTCGACCAGACCGCCCTCGGCGCGGCCGTCGCCGGAGCGGTACGCGGCACCCCGGCCGGCAAGGCCGTCATGGACGACACCGAGCGCGACATCGTCGTCAGGTCCGCCCACCCCGCCACCACCCTGGCCGAGCTGAAGAAGCTCCCGCTCGGCCCGGTCAGGCTGGGCCAGGTCGCCGACGTCGCACTCGTCCCCGGCCCGGTCTCGATGACCCGGATCGACGGACAGCGCGCCGCGACCATCACCGCCCGGCCCACCAGCGACAACACCGGCGCCGTCAGCATGGACCTCCAGAAGAGGATCGACTCGCTGAAGCTCCCGGACGGCGCCACCGTCACCATCGGCGGCGTCTCGGAGGACCAGAACGACGCCTTCCTGAAGCTCGGCCTCGCCATGCTGGCGGCGATCGCGATCGTCTTCATGCTGCTCGTGGCCACCTTCAAGTCGCTGATCCAGCCGCTGATCCTGCTGGTCTCCATCCCGTTCGCGGCCACCGGCGCGATCGGCCTGCTGGTCGCCACCGGCACCCCGATGGGCATCCCGGCGATGATCGGCATGCTGATGCTGATCGGCATCGTGGTGACCAACGCGATCGTGCTGATCGACCTGATCAACCAGTACCGCGCCCAGGGCATGGGCGTCGTCGAAGCCGTCGTCGAGGGCGGCCGCCACCGCCTCCGCCCGATCCTGATGACCGCGCTCGCCACGGTCTTCGCCCTGCTCCCGATGGCCCTCGGGGTCACCGGCGAGGGCGGCTTCATCTCGCAGCCGCTCGCGGTGGTCGTGATCGGCGGACTCATCACGTCGACGCTGCTGACCCTGCTCCTGGTCCCGACGCTCTACGCGATGGTCGAGCTCCGCAAGGAACGCCGCGCGAAGAAGAAGGCGGCCAAGCGGGAGAAGAAGGCGGGCCCGCCCGCCGCCCCGGCCGAGGAGATCCGCGAAGCGGAGCCCTCGGGCGTGTAGCGGTCCTTCCCGGGGTCCCACCGAAGGACCCTCGAGAAACCCGAACGGCCTGTCCCACGCGGAAGCGGGGACAGGCCGTTCGTGCTGCGCGGCGCCCTCACCGCCTGAGCGAGGCGACGGAGCCGACCGGTCGTGCCGGACCCGGGGCCGAGCCCGGCAGGGCCCGGCCGGTACCGGTCATCCGGCCGCGGAGCCGGTGAGGACCTCGGCGATCCGGAGCCACGATTCCCCGTGCGGCTGGGCGTACCGGACGCCGAGGTCCTGGATCTCCTCCAGCAGCCGGACGCGGATCTCCTCGGGGGCGCGGGGGAGGAGCACGGCCAGATCGCTCGGCTCGATGCCTTCGGTGACCCCGGAGAGCACCATCCCGGCCTGCGCGTGGGTGAGGGAGGACAGCTTGTCGTCGAAGACCTGCCCCTCGACGGCCGCCGCGTGCATCAGGGCGTTGCCGTCCCCGGCCGCCAACGCCCGCTCCACGTACGCCTGAAGGGCGGCACGGTCCTCGACCAGGCGGTACGCGGCGTCCAGCCCCTCGTCGCGGGCCACGGCGAGGACCGCGACGTGGGCGAGAGAGGTGGTCTCGGGCGGGTGGGCCTGGAGGAGGCGGGGGTTCTCCTCCAGGAAGGCCCGCGACTCCGCCCAGTCGGCACAGTCCATCCACACCGCCAGCTGTTCGGCGAGGATCAGCGGGTCGTACGCCGCGGTCACGCCGTACACGAGGACGGCCTCGCGGAGCATGGCGTGCCGGTGGGCGGTGCGAAGGTCCAGGCAGGCCAGCTCCTCCAGGGCCGTCGCCGCCTCCTCGCCGCCGAGCACCTCGGCGTTCCGGGACCAGATGTCGCGTGAATGGGGCCAGTCGGGCGCGAACATCCAGGAACCGACGACCTCCAGCGTCTCCGGCGACAGGGTGAGCCAGGCGGGAACGGGAGCGAAGGTCTCCTCCTTCCACGCCGTGCTCACGGCCTCGATGTCGCCGTGGGCACGGAGCGCCCGCCGGGCCCGCACGGTCACGGGGTCCGATGCGTCGTCGCTGCCGAGGAAGGCCGCGAGTTCGCGCATTCCGGTGGCGGCCCGGGGGCCGGGGAGGTTCAGCAGGAAGATGCTCCGCTCCACGCGAAGACGCCGGGCGACGGCGGGGTGGACGGGGGCGAACTCCGCCACCGTCTCGTCGAACGCCCGGACCGCCGACGCCTGGTCGTCGGTACGGACGAGCGCCCCGGACAGGGCGGTGACCGCGGCGACCAAGGAGTCCCCGAAGGCGTCGGGGAGCCTCAGCGCCAGCGAGCGATAGGCCGCGAGCGCCTCCCGCGCCGCGCCCACGGCGCCCTCGTCGTCGTGGGCCAGCCCCCGGTGGCCACTGAGACCGAGGAGGGCCCGGGCCAGTTCCGGCGGGACGACCCCGTCCTGTCCGGCGGAGAGTTCGCGCAGGATCCGGACGGCCTCCTCCGCCGGTGCCAGCGCCTCCTCCGGGTCCCCGGAACCGGCGAGGCTCCGTGCGAGCGCGTCGAGCGAGGTGGCGAGGGCGGGGCGGTACGCGGCGGGGTTCCGCGCGGCCAGCTCGCGGTGGAGGGCGACGGCCTCCTCCGCCGCCTGCCGCCCCGCCCCGGGGTCGCCGGCGTCGTTGAGGCAGCCGGCGAGGTTGCTGAGGGTGCCGGCCAGTTCGGGGCGGAAGGCGTCCGGCCGGCCGGCGGCGAGATCGCGGTGGACGGCGAGGGCCCGTCGCGTGGCGTCGAGCGCTCCCGAGACGTCGCCGACGTGCGCGCGATGCGTCCCGAGGACGTTCAGCGCGGCGGCCAGTTCGGGGCGGAGCGGGTCCGGGGCCGGGTCCTCCGACACGATCCGCTGGAAGATGCCGACCGCCTCCTCGATGAGGGGCAGCGCGGCGGCGGATCCGGTGGAAGAGGCGTGATGCGCGGCGGAGTTGCGGAGGAACCGGGCCAGGGGGAGCAGCGTCGCGCTCCGGTGGTCCGCGGCCAACTCCCGCTGGAGCCGCACGGCTTCGCCCGCGAACTGCGCGGCGGTGTCCCCGTCCCCCGTGGCCGCCGTCCGGTTGGCCAGGGTGTCCAGGGACAGCGCGAGGACGGCCTTGAACGCTTCGGGATCACCCACGGCGAGTCTGGCGTACAGCCGGGCACACTCCTGCGCCGGGGCGAGCGCGCCCTCCGGGTCGCCCGCGTCGGCGAGCCGGTCCGACAGGGTGCCGAGGGCGGCGGCCAGTTCGGGCCGGAGCACATCCGGTTGCTGTGCGGCGAGTTCGCGTTGGACGAGGACCGCCTCCCGCGCGGTGGCGAGGGCCTTCTCATGATCTCCGGCGTAGGGACTTTCCATGGGGCGATTGTGCAAGGGGATGGTCCGGCCCGGCAGGAGATTCCTCGAATGTGCCACTCCCGAATGACGTCGGGGTACGGGCCGCTTTGCCGGTATACGGGGGGCGGGAGCCCCGGCCCCGGCGGGCGGGCGGGAGCGGCCCGCCCCGCCCGCCGGGGCCCGGTGCGCTACGGCAGCGCCAGCATCCGCTCCAGCGCGAGCTTGGCGTACTTCTCCGTCTCGGGGTCGACCTCGATCCGGTTGACGAGGGTGCCCTCCGCCAGCGACTCCAGCGTCCACACCAGGTGCGGCAGGTCGATCCGGTTCATCGTCGAGCAGAAGCAGACCGTCCGGTCGAGGAAGACGATCTCCTTGTCCTCGGCGGCGAAACGGTTCGCCAGGCGGCGGACCAGGTTCAGCTCGGTGCCGATCGCCCACTTCGAGCCGGCCGGGGCCGCCTCCAGGGCCTTGATGATGTACTCGGTCGAGCCGACGTAGTCCGCCGCCGCCACGACCTCGTGCTTGCACTCGGGGTGCACCAGCACGTTGACGCCCGGTATCCGCTCGCGCACGTCGTCGACCGACTGCACCGAGAACCGGCCGTGCACCGAGCAGTGCCCGCGCCAGAGGATCATCTTCGCGCCGCGCAGCTCCTCGGCGGTCAGGCCGCCGCCCGGCTTGTGCGGGTTGTAGACGACGCAGTCCTCCAGCGACATGCCCATGTCGCGGACGGCGGTGTTCCGGCCCAGGTGCTGGTCGGGCAGGAAGAGGACCTTGGCCTCCGAGGGCTCCTTCTGCTCGAAGGCCCACTCCAGCGCCCGCTTGGCGTTGGAGGAGGTGCAGATCGTGCCGCCGTGCCGCCCGGTGAAGGACTTGATGTCGGCGGAGGAGTTCATGTACGCGACCGGCACGACCTGCTCGGCGATCCCGGCGTCGGCCAGCACGTCCCAGCACTCGGCGACCTGCTCGGCGGTGGCCATGTCGGCCATCGAGCAGCCCGCCGCCAGGTCGGGGAGCACGACCTTCTGGGCATCGGTGGTCAGGATGTCCGCCGACTCCGCCATGAAGTGGACACCGCAGAAGACGATGTACTCGGCCTCCGGCCGCGCCGCGGCGTCGCGGGCGAGCTTGAACGAGTCACCGGTGACGTCGGCGAACTGGATGACCTCGTCACGCTGGTAGTGGTGGCCCAGGACGAAGACCTTGTCCCCGAGCTTCTCCTTGGCCGCGCGGGCGCGCTCCACCAGGTCCGGGTCGGACGGGGAGGGCAGGTCGCCGGGGCACTCGACGCCGCGCTCGCTCCTGGGGTCGGCCTCCCGGCCGAGCAGGAGCAGGGCGAGGGGCGTCGGCTGGACGTCGAGGTCCTGGACGGGGTGGGCCGTGGTCACGTCACGCACCCTTTCTTCTCTGCTGAAAATCCGCTGGGTCTTGCTGAGGGCTTCTGCGGTGCCGTGGAGCTCCGCATGCTTTTCGTCTAATTGACGCTATCTATCATATCCGTTTCACGTCACTTTGACGATGTCCATAGCGTCGATGTGACGCATCCCCTCGGCGGGCCGGTGTGCGAGCATGAAAGGGCAGGCAAGCGCTCGGCCCGGAATGAATCCGCGGTGCCGACGGTTGCAACGTCGGCAAGCAGTCTCCACACAACCCGGGAGAGAAGCAGATGTCCGTATCGGACGAGACCACCACCGTGAGCGACGGCATCCTCCTGTCCGACGCCGCCGCAGCCAAGGTCAAGAGCCTGCTGGAGCAGGAAGGCCGCGACGACCTGGCGCTGCGCGTCGCCGTCCAGCCCGGCGGCTGCTCCGGCCTGCGCTACCAGCTCTTCTTCGACGAGCGCTCGCTCGACGGTGACGTGGTGAAGGACTTCGACGGCGTCAAGGTCGTCACCGACCGGATGAGCGCCCCCTACCTGGGCGGCGCCTCCATCGACTTCGTCGACACCATCGAGAAGCAGGGCTTCACGATCGACAACCCCAACGCCACCGGCTCCTGCGCCTGCGGCGACTCCTTCAGCTGAGCCACCGGCCGGCCGGAGCGATCGAAGCGGCAACGACGACGGCGGCGGTTCCCGGAAACCGGGACCGCCGCCGTCGTCGTTGCTTCGCCCGTTCAGCCCCGGGGCACCTCGCCGCCCGAGACGGCGTCGACGACCTTCCGGTCACCCAGCGGGGCCTTGAGCGTCACCGTCCGGGTCAGTTCCTTGGCGACCATGACGCAGGCCTGCTTCCCCGGCTGCGCTGACTCCGCGATCTCCACCGTCACGGTGTCCGCGGTCTCGGTCGCGCTCGCGGTGTACGTACTGCACACCCCGCCCCAGAACGTCACCGACAGCTCCCGCCCCTCGGCCCGGTACGACAGCGACTGCCGCTGCCCCTTCGCCGCGTTGCCCGGGGGAGTGGGCACCGCCGACCCCGTCGAGGGCGCGTTCCTCGCCAGGTACGAGGGCTCCACCGCGACCTGCGCCACCGTGCTGGCCGCCCCACCCGCGGCCGGGCGCACCGAGAAGAGCCAGGACGGCACGAGCATCTGCCGGCCCGCCACGTACTGCGCCGACAGGCCGAACACCGCCTTCTCCACCGTCATGGCCGCGGCCTTCGACGGCTCCGCCCCGGTCAGCGCCCCGCAGTGCGCCTTGCCGTCCGCCGTCGGTACGGGGTCGGCGCAGCCGCCCGCGCTCCTGCGGGGCTCCGGGCCGTTCAGCTCCGCCAGCGCCTCGTCCGCGCCGATCACCGGATAGCTGTCGCCCTTCTCCAGGCCCTTCACGTGCCCGCTGCCGCCCACCACGTGGCCGGCCGGGCCCACCTGGATGCCGGTCGACCAGCCGTAGGTGGGCAGGCCGTCCACGGTCGGGTCGGCGTTCACCACGCGTACGGACCCCATGAGCTGGCGGGTGTCCAGGGCGGCGCCGTCCTGCCCGGTCGCCCTCAGGACGGGGGCCGCGGCGGCCCGTGCGGCGCTCGCGCTCACCGGGGAGGCGCCGCCGTCCGGGGACTGCTGCCCGCCCGAACAGGTCGCGCCCTTCTTGCAGTTGTCCGTTCCGCCCGAGCCGTAGCGGGCGAAGCTCCAGGTGCCCGGGGCCCGCTTCTCCACCCGGAGGACCGGACCCGTCCCGTCGCCCTCGGACCCCACCTTCCAGTACGTGGCCTCCTCCTGCGGAGCGCCCGCCAGGCCCAGGGCCTTCGCCAGCCGGGCCACCTCGGCGGCCGATACCGTCCCGGCCGCCCGCCGCACGGCGGCCGTGCGCGGGCCGTCGGGCAGCTCACCGGAGGCGCGGTAGAGCGTCCGGCCGCCGCTCGGGTCGGGCTCGCCGGGCGCGATGCCGCGCGAGGCGCCCTCGGGCGGTGTGTCGGAGCCGGTACGGGCCGGCCCGTCCAGGGCCAGCGGGGGCGGGTCGGCCCGCCCGCCCGCGTCCGCACCGCTGCCGGATCCGGCGCCGCCGTTGTCGGCCGCCGTCGCGGCCCAGTACGCCCCACCGCCTCCGGCCAGCAGGACGGCCGCCGCCACCGAGGCCACGGCGAGCGGCGAACGCCGCCGGGGGCCGGTCACATCGTTGTCGGGTCGCTCGGTGCTCACCGGATCCGCTCCTTCACCTGACGTACGACGACCGTCACGCGCCGTCGCCCGGCCCGTGGGTCGGCCCCCGAGGTGTCCGGGGACGGCAGTGGGACGGGGCAGCGGCGCGGACGGTTCCACGGCGGTGCGGCGGGGGCCCTCGACGGGCGGGGGAGGGGGGGGGGGGGGGGGGGGGCGGGGGGGGCGCCCCCCCCCCCGGCTAACCCCCGGGCGGAGGCGGCCGGACCGGTGACCCCGTGGAGGCGGGAC